>JAGRCP010000034.1 GCA_020433455.1 Caldilineaceae bacterium
TTGGTGCCGAAGCTGAAGAACTCGGCCACCGTGGCCATCTCGCCCGCGGTCAGCGCGGCCCGGGGAAGTTCGATCATGGTGCCGTAGAGGTAATCCACCGTCATGCCCGTTTCGGCAAAGACCTCCTGCGCCACCTCTTCCACCACATCCTTGAGCACCCGCAGCTCATTGACGTGACTGGAGAGGGGAATCATGATCTCGGGATGAACGTCAATGCCCGCGCGCTTAACCGCGACGGCCGCTTCCAGGATAGCCCGGGCCTGCATGGCGGTGATCTCGGGCATCATGATCCCCAGGCGATCGCCGCGTAGGCCGAGCATAGGATTGGCCTCGCTCAGGGCCTCGACACGCGCCAGCATATCTTCCTTCTCCCGCACCTGGGCCAGGGCCGCATCGATCTCGCTTAAGGTGTGGAAATGTTGCAGGCGGACCTTGAGATCGGCCAATTCCTGCACCAGATCGTGGTGAGAAGGCAGGAACTCATGCAGGGGCGGATCCAGCAGGCGAATGATGACGGGATTGCCGTCCATGGCGCGGAAGAGTCCCTCGAAGTCGCTGCGCTGCATGGGCAACAGCTTGTCCAAAGCAGTTTGGCGGCGGGCCTTGCTGCGGGCCATAATCATTTGCTGGACGATGGGCAAGCGCTCCTCATCGAAGAACATGTGCTCCGTACGGCAAAGACCGATGCCCTCAGCGCCGTAAAGGCGTGCACGCTGGGCATCCTTAGGATAGTCGGCATTGGCCCAGACGCCCAGCCGCCGAACGTCGTCAGCCCAGGAGAGGAGCGTATTCAGCTCGATCTCACGCTCGAAGTCAGGGTCCTGGGTAGCCAGTTGACCTATAAAAACCTCTCCTGTCCCGCCGTCAATGCTCAGCCAGTCGCCTTCCTGCACTTCCAGCTTGCTCTCCTCCCCCTGCACCGTAAAGAGACGATGCTCCACGTCGATCTGCAAATCCTCTGCGCCGCAGACCGCGGGCCTGCCGAACTGGCGCGCGACCACCGCCGCGTGGCTGGTGGCTCCGCCCCGACTGGTCAGGATGCCCTTGGCGGCAATCATGCCGTGGACGTCGTCGGGCTTGGTCTCGGGCCGCACCATGATGACGGGCTTACCGTCGGCCGCCCATTTTTCGGCCGTATCGGCGTCAAAGACAGCATAGCCCACGGCCGCGCCGGGGCTGGCGTTGACCGCCTTCTGCACGATTTGAAAGCCGTCCGCCGCGGCCTGACGCTTGACGGCTCCGCCGAACTGGGGATGGAGGAGCATATCGACCTGCTCGGGATTGACGCGCATGAGGGCCGTCTTCCGATCGATCATGCCCTCATCGGCCATGTCTACTGCAATCTTGATCGCGGCCCGGGCCGTGCGCTTGCCGTCGCGCGTCTGGAGCATCCACAGTTGCCGCTGCTCAATCGTGAACTCGACATCCTGCATCTCTTTGAAATGATTCTCCAGCTTGTTGCAGATTCCGATAAACTCGTCGTAGACCTCGGGCATATCCTGCTGGAGTTGGGCAATGGGCTGGGTGTTGCGGATGCCGGCAACCACATCCTCGCCCTGAGCGTTGAAGAGATAGTCGCCGTACAGCTCCTTCTCGCCGTTCACCGGATTGCGGGTAAAGGCCACGCCGGTGCCGCTGCTGTCGCCCATATTGCCGAAAACCATGGTCTGAATATTAACCGCGGTGCCCAGATCGTGGCGGATATTGGTTGCGTTGCGATAGTCCACGGCGCGCTTGCCAAACCAGCTGTTAAAGACGGCTCGGGTAGCCAGTTCCAGTTGCTTGTAGGGGTCTTCGGGGAATTCGGTGTCGGTGAAGGAGCGAATGAGGCCCTTGAAGCGCTCGGTAATGCGCTGCCACTCCTGGGCCGTCAGGTCTACGTCATTCTTCACGCCGCGATCGGCCTTGACTTCGGCGATGACCTCTTCAAACGGCTCATCGGGCACGCCCAGAACGACAGACCCGAACATCTGCACCAAGCGACGATAGGAATCATAAACAAAGCGGGCGTCCTCGGTCAGCTCGACCATGCGCTTGGCGGTCTCGTCGTTCAGGCCGATGTTGAGGACCGTATCCATCATGCCGGGCATGGAGAACTTGGCCCCCGAGCGGCAGGAGACAAGGAGCGGATTCTCGGGATCGCCGAACTTCTTGCCCGTCTGTTCTTCCAGCTGATGCATGGCCGCGACTTCCTGATCCCATTGACCGGGCGGGAAATTGCGCTGATGGTCCATGTATGCGTTGCAGGCTTCGGTCGTCACGGTAAAGCCGGGGGGCACGGGCACGCCAAGGTTGGTCATGTTGGCCAGGTTGGCTCCCTTCCCGCCCAATAACGAACGTACGTCATCCCAGCTTTCGGGCTTAACCGTTTCATGCAGCTTGTCGAGTTCGCTAAAGAGGTAGACCCACTGTCTCCCATCGCTGGCCGTTGACGTCTCGGATGGTGCTGAGGCTACTGCCATGCTGGTTAACTCCTTTATGGATTATTGAAAAAAATTCAAGGCATAGAAAAAACGGGTGCTGTCCGCACCCGTTTTAGTGTAAACAAAAAGCTCTTCCCATGCGCCCGGCACGGGAAGAGCTTTTTTGCTAGTCAGGAGATTGGTCAACTGCCTGGTCATATGGCCAGTACAGTTCATCGTGAATACTGCGCCGGAAATCCGGTTGGCCCGGCTTGCCTTACCACACTCGCCACGGCTGCGACCACATGGTCATATCGCGGATGAGCTGATAGAGCATGGGACCGTAGGAGAGCAGCACCAGGCCGATGGCGCCGGCCAGCCAGGGCGTCCAGTTGTCCAGCCACTTGGGCGCAGGCGTGGGATCCAGCGGTTCGGCGATGGGCATCTCGATGGGCACAGTCAAACGTCGATTGAAAAGCGTCCCCACGATGACTACATAGAAGAGAGTCGCGCTGATGCTCAGGAAGATCACGCCGACGACTGATTCATACAGGAAGGGGTTCCAGTCAGCCGAAGCGTAGGGAGCGGAACCCAACATGCTGCGCCGGGGAGCGCCGAAATGCAGCCCCAACAGGTGAAGCCCGTTGCCCATGAGCAGCATGCCGATAAACCAGGTCCAGGCCTGAGCCAGAGCCAATTTGGGGGCAAAGAGGTTGCGCTTGGTCAGCTTGGGGACCAGCCAATAGGCAATGCCCATGAAGGTCAACGTCGTGGCCGAACCGACGGTCAGATGAAAGTGACCGGGAATCCACATGGTGTTATGCACGGCCAGGTTCAGGTTGAACGAGGCATTTGTGATGCCGCCGATACCGCCGAAAGCAAAGAGGACCATGGCCAGGTTCTGTGCGGCGTAGGAGGGGTTTCCCCAATTCAGGCGCCGAATCCAGCCAAAGTAGCCCTTGCCGCCCCGGGCGCGTGCGCCCACTTCAAGAGACGCGATGACCGTGAAGGCCGTCAGCAGACTGGGGAAGGCTACGCCATATGTCAGGACCGCATGGATATATTTCCAGGCCTGGGGAATGCCGGGGTCCGCGTACTGATGGTGGAAACCCAACGGTGTGGAAAGCAGCAGGAAGAGCCAGAAAACCAGACGGGCCAAAGGCTCACTGAACATCTTGCCGTCCGTCTGCTTGGGCAGCATGGCGTACCAGGAAATGTAGGCAGGCAGCAGCCAGAAATAGACCAACGGGTGGCCAAAGAACCAGAAGAGCGTACGACCCAACAGGGGATCCGTACCTGAGACCCAGCCCAAAGACCAGGGCAAAAGCAGGAAGAGAATCTCGGCCGCAACGCCCAGCGTACACAGCTGCCAGAGGGCCATGGTAATGCTGATGGTCAGCGCGATAAAGGGTTGATTTTGGCCGGGATGCTCTTTACGCCAGGCGATGAGGGTAGCATAGAAGCCCCATCCCGCCATCCAAGAGCCGACTACGACCAACGTCAGGCCCATGTAAAACGTCCAGTCTGCCTTCATGGGCGGGTAGAACGTATAAAGGACCGTAGCGTTATTGGACAACATGGGGATAGCCGCAAGCAGCAGCCCGAAGACCATCACAATGAGAGCCAGCACGTTGAGCCGCGGCCAGCGCAACGGGCGATTCAGACTACGAACGATAGCAAATGTAAAAAAGCCGACAATGAAAAATGTCGTCCAAACCAATGCGTTGAGAACGCCGTGCATGGTCAAGCCGTGATAGTAGGAGGCTACCCAGGGCTGCACATATACGTACAGGTTAATACCCACATGTTCCAGGCCCTGCATCACACCCAATGTAACGCCGATCAGCAAGGCCGAAGCCGCAATAAAAATGCTGGTGCCGGCAATGCGGTCGGCAACGTTAATATCTGCCTGTGTCAGCGGAACCGGCTCAACCCGAGCGGCGACACCGGTTTTGGGAACAGTACTTACTGCCATATCTCTCTCCTTATACGTCTGCCTGAGTATTCAGGCGAAATTGGTTCCCGGAGTGCGCTATTGCGCATCCGCTACCGGTGCGTCTTCTTCCACGTAGATGGTTGCATACATGGTGTGATGCAATTGACCGCAATACTCGTGGCAGATGATTTGGTATTCGCCTGCCTCGTCAAATGTATGCTTAAGCGTCGAGATCTGACCCGGCAGCACCATCACGTTGACGTTCGTTTCCGTGATCTTAAACCCGTGCTGCACGTCCTGACTCGTAACGTAAAAAGTCACCTCAGAACCGACGGGAACGTGGATTTCATTGGGAACAAACGACCAAATCTGACCGCGGAAGTACGCCTCATACTTGCCTGGAGCCAGTTCGCGCAGGCCCGGCTCGGCAAAAGGGCTGCCCGGTTCATACAACTCATTCGGGTTGATACGATCATAGACGCCAGGCAACTGAATACCGATGGCAAAGCTGGAGATAGTGACGGCAATCATAAAGACGACCAGCACGCCGACGGAGATGCGGATCCACGCCGCCTCATACCGATCAATGTGAAGGTGCGACGCTGTCTCTTGCGGCGCTTCCACGTGCAGCGCTTCCTCATGTCCCGCTTGGTCAGCCGCCGTTTCCGACGAGCCGTCTTCAACAATCGCGTCTTGTTCGTGTTCGCTCATTGAGTCACCCCACGCGAAAGTACAGTGAAGTAGGCATTGCCCCACAGCAGGGCAATAAAGACTGCATAAAAGAGCAGCAGCGCAATGGTACCCATTGGGGTCTTCACATCTTTCATAGAACTGTCCTCCTCAAAAAAAGTGCGGCGATTTTCTCGGGGAGAAGGTTAACGCCCTCCTTCTCCGTCCGTACCAATAAATTTACCCAAAAACAGCAAAGGGCCGGGACCAGCCCACAATCTTACATCAGCGTTTCATCCAGTAGCGCAGGTCTTCGGCTAAATCTGCGCCGGGCGTGCCGTAAGGGAAGATCATGCGGGCATAGCCGTCAGGATCGATCAGGGTAATAGTACTGGTGTGATCGACTAAATACTCAGATGCGCCCTCAACCTTGTTATACTCAAAATAGACGCCGAATTGGGTGGATGCAGCGATAATCTCGTCCAGCGGGCCGGTCATTCCCAGAAAACGCGGGTCGAAGAAGCCCAAATATTCACCTAGCCGTTCAGGCGTATCCCGCTCGGGATCGACAGTCACCATGACGACCTGCACATCTTCCATCTCCTTATCGCTCAAGTCCTGGGCCATCATGCGCAGGTCGGCTAAGGTAGTAGGGCAGACATCGGGACAGAACGTGTAACCGAAATAGAGCATGACATACTTACCGCGCAGATCGCTCAGGCTGACGGGTTCTCCCGTAGACGATGAAACGAGCGTAAAGTCCGTAGCCCGTTGGGGTGACTGGAGCACCATACCGTGCAATTCCGGCGGCCGCATACGCAGGAGAAGAAAAGCCAACAGCGCCAGCAGAACAACGCCCCCACCAATATAGAGAAGCCAACGCGGCAACGAACGCGCGCTGCTGTCGGCAGCTTCAGTCGTTTTCTCGGGTTTCAGATGCGTTGAAGCCATAACGTTTCACTGCGTCCAAAAATGATGGGGTCCGCAAATAGTGAAAAGAGCAATCAATCAGGATAGCAGAGGAAAAGGTGAGCCGCTTCATAGGCAAAGCGCGTGGCCCCTTCGCTGTTCTGCAACTCCTGGGAAAGGAGCCCCAAATCGCGTTCGATGATCGCCAAATCCGGTTGTGCAGTCTTGTAGCGCGCTCGAATAATACCCCATCCGTCAACCAATACAAAGGTCGGATCAAAGCGAAATTCGCCATCGTCTTGCGGCTCGTAATAGGCGCTGAAGCCGCCGCCGATAACATTCTTCAGGCGGACCGGATCGCCGGTAACAAAATGCCAGGTAGCAGTATCTGCGCCCAATCCGCCGGCATATTGCTGCAAATTTTCGGGCGTATCACGCTCCGGATCGAAGGAAATGGTCACAAATTTCAACTCGACATCCTGCAGATCCAGATCCTGAGTCAATTCCTGTATTTCGCGCATGGCGGGACCGGTATCAGGACATTCTGCATCGCAACCGGTATAGGTAAAGGTATAGAGCACGAACTTGCCGCGCAGGTCTTCGTTGGTTAGTCGCTCGCCGTTCTGGTCTGTAAAGGCAAAACCCGGTCCCAAAGAAATCCGCGGCAGAACCTGAATGGGCTGAAAAACAGCAAACGCCGTAATGCCCAACACAGGCAAGACAGCCACAAGCGCCCAAAGATAAACAGGCTTGATTCGGAAACCGCGCCAAGACGGTTGCGAGAGGTTAGCAGTTGTGCGCATCAGTACAAAGGTTAGACATCCATTCGTGATGTTTGGCACAAATCAACCATAGTGTAACGTACAATACGAATCGCTGCAATTACACAAATGGACAAAAACTGCTATTCTACATTGCATGCGCACGCATTGGTTTTCAATTCATCCCAATAATGCTTGAATCTTACAGCCTCTTTAACCCTTGCAGCTTGAGGAGATTTTACGATGGCCCCATCCGCCCATGACTGGGAAAACCCGCGCGTTTTCGGCATCAATAAGGAGCCGCCGGCCGCCACCCTGATGCCCTATGCCGACCGCACGCAAGCGTTGGCAGGGCATAGGCTGGCCTCGCCTTTTTGCCGCCTGCTCAACGGCGCGTGGCGCTTCACCCATCGGCCCAATCCGGCGGCGGTGGAGCCGGGTTTTGCAGCGCCTGATTACGACGATGGAGGCTGGGATGAGATTCCCGTGCCGTCCAACTGGCAAATGCTGGGCGATGTAGCCGGCGGCCGGCCCGCTTACGATCCTCCTCACTACACGAATGTCACCTATCCCTTCCCCATCGACCGCCTGCCCGGCGTGCCCGAAGACGACAACCCCGTAGGCCTCTATCGCACAACCTTTACCGTGCCCGCAGCATGGGCCGGCCGCCAAATATTTATTACCTTCGACGGCGTGGATTCGGCCTTTTATCTCTGGATCAACGGACGCCGGATCGGCTACAGTCAGGATAGCCGCGGCCCCGCGGTCTTCAACCTGACCGATTGCCTGGAGCCGGGAGAAAATACGCTGGCCGCACAGGTCCTGCGCTGGTCAGACGGTTCCTATCTGGAGGACCAGGACTTTTGGCGCCTCAGCGGCATCTACCGCGACGTCTATCTGTGGGCCGCGCCGACCCTCCACGTGCGCGACATCTTCGTCCGCACCGATCTGGATGCCGCGTACAGCGACGCTACCCTGGATCTGACGCTCAAGCTGCGCAACTACGGCCCGGAAGCGGCCGCGGGCAAGGTCAGCGCGGCGCTAATCGACGCCCAGGGAAAAGCCGTCTTTTCGCCCCTAATCACCACTGTACATGCGGCGGGTCAGGCGGAAGCGACATACGCCTTTCGCCAAACGATTGCCGCCCCTGCCAAGTGGTCCGACGAATTCCCTCACCTCTACACGCTCATCATCACGCTGACTGACGGCGAAGAAGTCACCGAAGTGCAGAGCTGCCGCGTCGGCTTTCGCAAGGTGGAAATAATGGACGGCGCGCTCTGCCTCAACGGAGCCCCGCTGGAGATCAAGGGCGTCAACCGCCACGAGCATCACCCGGACCGCGGCCACGTAGTCAGCGAAGCCGACATGGTGCGGGACATCAAGCTCCTCAAGCAGTTCAACTTCAACGCCGTACGCACCGCCCATTACCCCGATACGCCCCGCTGGTACGAGCTGTGCGACGAGTACGGCATCCTCCTTTGTGATGAGGCCAACCTGGAAACCCACGGCATCTGGGACCGCCTGACCAAGGATCCGGCGTGGGAAGAAGCCTTTGTGGATCGGGCCGCGCGGCTGGTGGAGCGGGACAAAAATCATCCCAGCGTCATCTACTGGTCTCTGGGCAATGAATCGGGCTTCGGTCCCAATCATGCAGCCATGGCGCGCTGGATCCGCGCCCACGATCCCACCCGTCCCATTCACTATCATCCGGCCGAAGATGACCTGACCGTAGACGTGCTCGGGCCCATGTATCCCAGCGTGGCCCGCATTATTGAGATGGCGACCAACGGCGACAGCCGCCCCATTGTCATGTGCGAGTATGCCCACGCGATGGGCAATTCCAACGGCAACATGAAGGAGTATTGGGAAGCTGTGCGCGCCCATCCGCGCCTGCAGGGCGGCTTTGTCTGGGAATGGGCAGATCACGGCATCCGCCGGATGAGCGACGCGGGCGTAGAGTGGATGGCCTATGGCGGCGATTTCGGCGATACGCCCAACGACGGCAACTTTGTAGCCGACGGCCTGGTCAGTCCGGACCGGGATCCTCATCCCGCGATGTGGGAGCTAAAAAAGGTCCATGAGCCGCTGACCGTGGCGCTGGATGATGCAGAAGCGGGCATCATTGAAGTAACCAATCGCTATCGTTTTACCGACCTTAGCCATCTGACCGGACGCTGGGAAATTCTAGCTGACGGCGTCGTCATCCAGTCCCATAGCCTACCGCAACTCGCCACGCGGCCCGGCGCAAGCGAGCGCGTTCACCTGCATTATACGCGCCCGGAGTTGTTGCCCGGCTGCGATTATCAGCTCAACGTCTACTTTGCGTTGCAGAATGCCGCTCCGTGGGCGGATGCCGGCCATGAAGTAGCGTGGGCTCAGTTTTCCCTGCCGTGGCGGAAGCCGGCGCCGGCGCCCCGCCCCATGGATGCCATGCCCGCGTTGAACATAAGTCAGTCCGGCAATCGATTGGCAGTAACGGGAGCAGGCTTTTCCCTGGGCTTTAACACGGAAACCGGACATATGATCGCCTGGGAAAGCAATGGACGCGCGCTCATTGAACAGGGACCGGCCCTCAACTTCTGGCGCGCGCCTACGGACAACGACGCCAATACGTGGGGCGATCAGCGGGCCGCAATTCGCTGGCGCCAGGCCGGGCTCGACCAGATGGAAGAGCACACCGACGGCGTGGAAATTACCCAGCCTCAAGCCCAGGAAGTAGTCATCCGCGTGCGCACGGCGACCATGGCCGGCACCGACAGCGACAGCCTGCGCGCCCGGCAGGTAGCCTCCATTGTGGAGGAAGTCAAGATGATGCTCGTCCATCACCTCAGCGAGAAGGAAGGGCGCACGTTGGCCGCTGCCCTGGGCTTCAACTACGCCGACCTGGCCGGCAATGACTATCGCGAGAAAGCCGCGGGGCTGGTTGATGCCCTGGCAGCCACGAATCGCCTGCCTGATCTAATCAGCCTGGCAACTGTCGCCCTGGACGGCCCGCGAGCCGCCGTCAGTCGCCTGCCCGATCTGCTCAACCTGGCCGCGGCAGGCAGTATCCCGGACCTGATGAGCCTGGCCGCGACTTCCCTGAATGCTCCCCTGACCGCCGGACTTGACGCCGAAATGAAAACGGGGCTGCTTGCCCGCTTCGATGAAGCGCGTGAACTTCTGCATGAAAAAGCGGGGCCCGTCGCCACGGCCCGCTTCGATGCCGAGACGACCTATCGCATTCTGGGCGACGGGACGATCACCATGGACATCCGCATTGTGCCCAGCGGCGCCCAGCCGGAGATGCTACCGCGCCTGGGCGTTAGCCTGGCCCTGCCGCCGACCCAGGCGATGCTGAGCTGGTACGGCCGGGGCCCGCATGAAAGTTACGCCGATCGAAAGCTGAGCGCGGCCGTAGGTCGCTATCAAGGCCCCGTGTCCGCCCAGCTCTATCCGTATATCATGCCCCAGGAGAGCGGCAACAAGAGCGACGTGCGTTGGGCCGCGCTCACCGATGAGGCGGGCGCGGGTCTGTTGGTCATGGGCGATGGGTCAATCAACGTGAGCGCCTCCCACTACACCGCCGCCGACCTCACCGCTGCCCAACACACCCACGAACTCACCCCGCGGCCGGAGGTCATCCTGAATGTGGACCATGCCCAAGGCGGGCTGGGCAACGGCAGTTGCGGACCGGGCGTCCTGCCCGAATATCAGCTTATTCCCCAGACAGTGAGTTTTCAGATCCGCCTGCAGCCGCTGCGGGCCGGGGACGATCCGGCGGACGCGGCACGCGCGGCATCCTTCCCCGCATGAACAGTTGGGGGAGGAGCCGCAGCGTACCACGCTGCACGCGCTAATTTTGGCTCATCCCCTAACTGCGAGTAACCTTGTATACAAAACAGTCAGTATAATTTTCATCAGCATCTCATTCCGCCATTCTGTTCCGGCCGGGCAAACGGCGCGCAACATTTTCGTGTTTTTTTTCACCTCACATAAAAAGTGCGTAACCTTCCCTCTCCCTTCGTCGTCATCTTTTACGTAATCCAATGCCGCTATCATGGGAATTGCCCCCACAACGAAGGAGACAAAAATGAAACGGAAAATTCTGTTGGCGGTTCTCGCAACGTTGCTGCTGCTTATCGGCAGCGTAATCGCATTCAACGCAAGCTCTGTTGCAGAAGCAGCCGATCCGCCCAATCAGCCCTTCGATCTCGTCTATTCAGTCACCGACGTCAAATACCGCATTTACCAGGACGGCGTGGGCATGCTCTATCAAACGCAAGGCACGCTGGATGTTCCCAACCTGGACAGTCCTGGGGTGGTGAAGGCCTACCTGGTTTGGGCGGGCCTGGGACGCGACGATGACGGCGTTCTCCTGCGTCGGGACAACGAGGCGGATACGCGCATCGTCCCGGAGATGGTTTGGAATCGAGATACCTTTGGCGGTCAGGCGACATGGGGGTGCTGCAGTCAAGAGCTGACCTCTTACGCTGCGGACATCACTGACCTCAATATCGTCCTGACAGGCAATCACAATTACACTGTTTCGGACATGGCCATCAGCCATCAAAAGGGCGGCGAGACCGTGACCGAAAATTGGGGCTACAGCCTGATTATCATTTATGAAGACCCGACCCTGGTTCAGACGCGCGATGTTTATGTCAAATTAGGCAATGATGCGCTGTATGCCGGTTGGGACGGGCTCTTAGGGCCAAACAGCGATGTACAATGTCAAGCTTTTGACCCGGCTGCAGCCGAGCGACGCGCCAACTTCAGCGTTATCGTGGGCGGCGTGGAAAATGCCAGCCGACGCAGCGCGCTGTGGGGCATGGCCGACAGCGCGGACTTTCTGGATCGGGACGTGGAAGGCGGAACCTGGAATCAGGATGCAGGCCTCATCCATCTGCCGCCCAACATCATCGGCGTCTACTCTGATTTTCCTGTAGGTGTATATGGCGGCACCCAGTTGGACGGGCCTTTCCCCAACGATTCCGTCTATTCGCAGCCGGACAACGGCTCCCCCTTCGCCGACCGTAACGGCGACGAGTGGGACGAGTATCATCGTTTTGACGTACCGGTTGCCATGGGCGACAGTTGGGTCTGCGTTCAGGCAGAATCGGCCTCCCGTGACAATCGTCCGACGCTTCCTGTTCCCGGCCCCGGCACGCTCAATCGACCGGCCAGCATCGGCTTCCTGGGCTTTATCATCGTGGTGGAAGATTTGCTCCCGCCGCCCGAGCCGGCGATTGCGATTGTCAAGTATACCAATGGCGAGGACGCCAATGATCCCAACGGACCGGGCGTACCCATCATTGCGCCGGGCGACGCCGTCACCTGGACCTATCAAGTGACCAATGTGGGATTGGTTGACATTCCCGAAGCCGACATCGTCGTGACCGACAGTGTGGAAGGAACCATCACCGACATCATCGATAAGGGCGACGGCGACGCGGTTCTGGCTCCCCACGAGGTCTGGCTCTATCAGGCCGTGGGTACGGCTATCGATTTGGGCAGTCCGCCCGCAAATCCGGGTCTGGTATTGGTGAATGACGTCTGTACCCAAGGAAACGCCGACGCGCCGGGCAGCACCGCCTACACGAATGTCGGCGTCGTTACCATCCCAGGCATGAATGATGAGGATCCCTCCAGCTACTGCAATCCGCAGCCGGATCCGCTCATCGACATCATCAAGTATACCAATGGCTTTGACGCCAACGATCCTGACGGGTCGGATGTGCCTATCATTATAGAGGGCGACACCGTTACCTGGACCTATCACGTGACCAATGTGGGCACGGTGAATATCCCTGAAGCTGACATCACCGTTACTGACAATATTGAAGGAACGGTAACCGACATCATCGACAAGGGCGACGGCGACGACATCCTGGCCCCTGACGAAGTCTGGATCTATCAGGCCGTAGGCGTGGCCCTTAACCTTGACCAGCCGCCTGCCGACCCCGGACTGATTCTGGTGAATGATGTCTGCACCTTAGGCGGAACCCAGGGGCCGCCGGATACGGCCTACACCAACGTGGGCACGGTCGCCATCCCCTCCATGAGCGATGACGATCCGTCCAGCTACTGCAATCCGCCGGACGAAGATGTGACCGAGCCGGAGATTGCCATCATCAAGTACACCAACGGCGCGGACGCCAACGATCCCAATGGACCGGGCGTGCCCATCATCGAGCCGGGCGACACCGTCACCTGGACCTACCACGTGACCAACACGGGCACGGTGAGTATCGCCGAAATCGACATCACCGTCACCGATAACGTAGAAGGAACCATCACCGACATCATCGACAAGGGCGACGGCGACGACATCCTGGCCCCTGATGAAGTCTGGATATACCAGGCCGTGGGGATAGCAGTTGACCTTGTCTCTCCGCCTAGTGATGCAGGCCTGATTCTGGTGGATGACGTCTGTACACAGGGTAGTACAAATTTGCCTGCCGCCACCGCCTACACCAATATCGGGACGGTTACCATCCCGAACATGTTCGATGACGATCCGTCCAGCTACTGTCCGCCGCCGCCCACAGCCATCATCGATGACAGCGTGGCGCCGGACAGACCAGACCTTGATGAGCAGATATTTATACAGATCTTGCATCGATAAGCCGACCAAGGTCCAGCCGGCGCGCATGCGATTGCCGGAGGCGTGCTGCGTGGCGGAGCGTGCCGCCACGCAGCACGAATCAAATATTTACGTATCGCGCATCAGTCAACCGGACTCCATCCGGTTGAGCCATAATTCACTCTAACTATGTACTGGTCTGCCTGACGATCTACAACGCTTTCAACGCCACAATCCCTCGTCCGGAACAAGACGGGGGATTGTGGCGTTTTTCTCTCGTCCCCGCCGCGAGTTATCCGCAAGATGTCCGCAGGATACGGAGTGGACGTTATGCTGCAATTATTCTCCATATGTCATTCCGAATTACTTTATGCCATAATAGAAGGGAAGCCCGGATGTATCCATCAAATTGGATCGAGCCGTACCTATGAAGGAAAGATAGCGTATTCATTGAAGAAGACAGTTAGTATTGCGTTTCCCCCCAGCGCTGTCCGCCCATGCATCACCGCTCAGACGTTTTCTATTCTTTCAACCAGCAGTTTTCAAACATCTATTTACCATCAGTTTATGAAGGAGCAATTTATGTCCAACCAAACTCGTTGGATCGTCAGAGGACGCGGGCTTCTTGCGCTCTGCTTGACGCTGTTTGTGGGGATGCTGGCGCTTAGCAGCTCCACAGCACGAGCATCCGATCCGCCAACCCAGCCCTTTGATCTCATCTACTCCGCCACCGGTGTCAAGTACCGCATGTTTCAAGACGGCACCGGCATGCTGGGCCGCACGGAAGGCGCGCTGGAAAATGTCTCGCTGCAGGGAACCTCTATTGTCCGCGCTTATGTTCTCTGGGCCGGACTCGGCCGGGACAACAACGGGATTCTCGTCAGCCGAGATGCGGAGTCGCCGGTACGCGTTACCGCGCCGAGCGAGATGACCTGGAACAACGATACCTTTGGCGAAAGTACATGGGGTTGTTGCGGCCGCGAGCTAAGCGTCTATGCTGCGGATATTACGGACCTGGGAATTGTGACAACCGGGATCCATAACTATACCGTTTCAGATATGGTAATCACCCATCAACAAGCCGGGGAACCCAAAGAAGAGAACTGGGGCTATAGCCTCATCGTTATCTATGAGGATCCGACTTTGCCACGCACCCGGGATATCTTCGTCAAATTCGGCAATGACGGCCTTTTTGCCAATTGGGACAGCATCCGCGGCCCCAACAGCGACGTCCAGTGTATTGCGTATGAAGCATCGGACGTTACGCGCACAGCAACCTTCCGGGCAATTGTCGGCGGTGTAGAAACCGAACGCCGTCCCAATGCGCTGTGGGGGCTGTCCGGGTCAAACGGTTACGTAGATACTGCGGCGGAAGATGGCACCTGGACGGAAAATGCCGGCCTCATTCATCTTCCTCCCAATATCGTGGGCATTGACGAAACCGGCGGCATCCAGCTGGACGGCCCGTTTGCCGACGATGCCTACTTTGATGATGTAGCTGACGACGGCTCGCCTTTCTACGATCGCGCCGGTGATGAGTGGGATGAATACGCACGCTTTAATGTAGATATTCCGGCAGGAAATAACTGGACCTGCTTACAAGTAGAGTCCGCTACCCAGGAAAATCGGCCGACACTGCCTGATCCAACTGGGGAGGGGAATGACTGGGTTCCCGCCAGCATCGGCTTCATGGGCTTTACCGCATTTGTTGAAGCAACCGACGCGCCGGAAATCCAAATCGTTAAGTACACCAACGGCGCGGATGCCAATGATCCCAACGGAGCGGGCGTGCCCGTCATCGCGGCGGGCGACACCGTTACCTGGACGTATGAAGTCACCAACATCGGCACGGTGGACATTCCCGAAGCCGATATCACCGTCACCGATAACGTGGAAGGAACCGTCACCGACATCATCGACAAAGGCGACGGCGATGCCGTGCTCGCAGTGGGCGAAGTCTGGTGGTATCAGCTCGTGGGGACGGCCGTCAACCTGATCGAGCCGCCGGATGATGCAGGCCTGGTGCTGGTGAGCGACGTCTGCACCCAAGCCAATGCCGGCAACGATCCCGGCACAGCCTATACCAACATAGGTACGGTTACTATCCCCAGCATGAGCGATGAGGACCCGTCCAGCTACTGTAATCCCCAGGCGGACCCGCTCATCGACATCGTCAAGTACACCAACGGTTTTGACGCTAATGATCCCGATGGAGCGGACGTACCGATTATCATTGCCGGCGACACCGTCACCTGGACCTACGAAGTCACCAATATCGGCACGGTGGACATCCCCGAAGCCGACATTACCGTCACCGATAATGTGGAAGGAACCGTCACGGATATCATCGATAAAGGCGACGGCGATGATGTGCTCGCTGTAGGCGAAGTCTGGTGGTATCAACTGGTGGGAACCGCCATCAACCTGGATGCGCCGCCCGCTGATACGGGCCTGGTGCTGGTGGATAACGTCTGCACCCTGGACGGAACCCAGGGGCCGGCGGACACCGCCTACACCAACGTGGGCACGGTCACCATCCCCACCATGAGCGCCGATGACCCGTCCAGTTACTGCAACCCGCCGGACGAGGATGTAACTGAGCCGGAAATCCAAATCATCAAGTATACCAATGGTGCGGACGCCAACGATCCCGATGGCTCCGGCGTACCCATCATCGCTGCGGGCGACACTGTCACCTGGACGTATGAAGTCACCAACATCGGCACGGTGGACATTCCCGAAGCCGATATTACCGTCACGGATAACGTGGAGGGAACCGTTACCGATATCATCGACAAGGGTGATGGCGATGGCGTGCTTGCCGTGGGTGAAGTCTGGCTGTATCAGCTTATAGGGACGGCCGTCAATCTGATTTCGCCGCCCTCCGATCCGGACCTGGTATTGGTAAATGACGTCTGCACCCAAGGCGGCGCAAGCACGCCGGCCTTGACCGCCTACACCAACGTAGGCACGGTCACCATTCCCAATATGTCGGATGAGGATCCGTCCAGCTACTGCCCGCCCCGCCCCACGGCAATCGAGGAGCCGGGCGCGCCCGGCGGGCCGGGTGAGGTAATGCAAATCTTCATTCCGGTGGTGCGGTAGTTTGTAAGACGAGCAGATGCGATGTGTGAGGCGTAACTAATAAAAGCGGCCCGGTCGATAACATGACCGGGCCGCTTTTATTTATTGGCGTACAAAATGCGGACTTGAATCTTTGCCCCAAAATCCGCTATCATCCCCCACAGCCGTTCTATCCGCGGTCTGTTATCGCTCAACGTGAATGCCACGCCGAAAATTCAGCGGCTTTGCTTCCGGCAAAATCCGCAGGGGAATTCCCGCCGGGATTCGCGAATCTCACGCCACACATAAAGGAGCCTCGTCATGCTACAAAACTTGACTGACAAAGTCGTCCTCATCACCGGCGCCAGTTCAGGAATCGGCGCGGCCACGGGCCGCCAGTTGGCTGCGGCAGGAGCCAAAGTCGCACTCACGGCCCGGTCAGCGGACAAGCTGGCAGCATTAGCCGGTGAATTGGGCGATGCCGCCGTGAGCATCCCCGGTGACGTAACCGACGGGGCTGACGTCGCCCGCATTGTGAGCGAAACCCTGGCGCGCTTTGGACGCATTGACGCGCTGCTGGCTAATGCAGGCGTTTATATTCCCGGTCAATTCACCGAGGGCGATCCCGAAGCCTTCGCCGGGCTGATGGACGTGAACATCAACGGCGTGTTGCGCTGCGTTCACGCGGTCCTGCCCGCCATGCAGGCGCAGCGGAGCGGCGACATTATCGTCTCCAGCTCCATCTCCGGTTTTGTAGACATCCACTGGGAGCCGGTCTACAGCGCATCCAAACATGCGATTCAGGGCTTTGTGCATACCCTGCGCCGCCAGGTCGCGGGCGACGGCATCAGGGTGGGCGCGGTGGCTCCCGGCATGGTGGCGAACGAACTGTGGGGCATCACCGATGAAGATGAAATTGCGGGGTACGTGGCGCGGCATGAAGCCATTCGGTCAGACGACGTGGCCCAAGCCATCCTTTTCATGCTTGCCCAGCCGGCTCACGTTACCATCCGCGACCTGGTCATCCTGCCCCAAAATCAGGACATTTGACGGGCGTAAATCCTTGCGGATAGAACGCGGGAGCAGACCGTTCTATCCGCCGGATGCAAGCATAAATTCCAACCGTTTACGAACAGTCAGTGGATGACCGGCAGGACGTGGAAATAGATGCCCAGATAATGCAGGATGCTGCCCGCCATAACAAAGAGGTGCCAGATTGTGTGGTGGTAGGGGATGGTGGTCCAAAGAAAGGGAATAATGCCCAGGCAGTAAGCAATGCCGCCGGCGATCAGCCACATCATGCCGCCCCATCCCATGGCATGCGCCAGAGGCACGATGATAAAGACGGCGATCCACCCCATGCCCACATAGACAAGCGTGGAGAGAATGCGGAAGCGGGCCATGAAGAATATCTTCCCCACCGCAGCCGCCACAGCCAGCGCCCAGATAATGCCAAAGACGGTCAGTCCGGCCGTGGTGCGCATCTTGACCAGCAAAATGGGCGTATAGGTTCCGGCAATCAGGAAGGCGATGCCCACATGGTCCAGGCGATGAAAGAAGCGCTTGGCCCGTTCAGTCTGGATGGCGTGATAGAGGGTTGAAGCAAGGTAGAGAAAGACCAGCGTCACGCCGAAAACGATGCTGCCGGCCAACCGCCAGCCGTCGCCGCGCAGCACGGCCATAACGATCAGCAAAGTCAGCCCAGCAACGCTGAGGGCCGCGCCGATACCGTGGGTAACGGCATTGGCAATCTCCTCGCCTAACGATTGATTTCGGTCGCGGGGGATAAAGTGAAGAGCGTTCATAACTTCATCATACCTAGGTTGAAGCAATCAAGCAAAACGATAAAAACGCCATCCAGAACCGGCGCATGCGATGTGACAAAATAAAGGAGCGAGGGATAACAAAGGGGACTGGTTCCGCGGAACCAGTCCCCTTTGTTATCCCTGCATTGAAAGCTTACTCACCCGTGACGGGCGGCGCGCCGCCGGCGGAATCGCCCGGACCCCGGTAACGGAAGAGGCGATAATCGTCGGTAAATTCCACCACCTGGTATTCAGGATCGGTGGTGACAATGCGCACGCCCCAGTAATAATCGCCGGGATCGAGGAGACCGCCCAAACGGTTGTCCAAATCGGTCAGGTCCACCTGGACCTGCGTATCACGCGTAGGCAAGGCCAGGCCAAAGCCCTGGGTCAAAGGATCCTGACCGGGCTTCCAGAAGATCAGCTCGTAGGCCTCGTCAGGGGCCAGCGTTTCGGCTGCGCTCCAGTCAAAGAGGACGCGGTCCGCGCCGCTCACGCCGGGGTTCGGCACGATTAGCTGAACAGTGCGCGGCAGCGGCGTTGGCGTCGGCGTTTCGGTCGGCGTAGCCGTAGGCGGACGCTGCGTCGGCGTCTCTGTCGGAACTTCGGTCGGCGTCTCCGTAGGAACCTCAGTCGGCGTTTCGGTCGGAACGGCGGTATTCGTAGCCGTCGGTTCGCTGGTTGGCGAGGCAGTTTCCGTAGGAAGCGCCGTCGCGGTCGGCTCTGCCGTATTGGTTGCCGGGGCAACGGCTACAGCTTCCGGCTCCTTTTCGACTTCGGCAGGCGTGTAGGTAGGCACAGGCGTCGGCGTCGGGTCATCTGCGCCCACCTGTCCGGGCGCCTGCTCCGCTCCGGCCAACTCCTGGCCGGCCGGTACAACCGCCAGTTCTTCCGTCGCGGGCGTCAGAGCCAGGCTTTCGCCGGCGGCGACTTCCACAACCTGATTGAGGGCGCCGACGGTTACAGAGCCTTCCAGCGTTTCGATATAGGTCTCATTGCTGCCCAGGGTCGGCTGCACCACAAAGACGCCGTTTCGGGATTGGATACGGGCCTGACCGGTAACAACCTCGAATATGTCCGCCTCATTCAGCGGGCCATCCACCTCAAAGCGCACTTCTCCGTATTGGACCGTAATAACGGTAGACGTAGCGCCGTCTTTTTCTGACAGCGTGTCAAATGAAAGGCGGGACGCCGGCTCAACATGCAGGCGCTGATTGGGGAAGAGCGTCACATCGGCCGTACCGTTCAAAGTCATCAACTCATCCCGCTGCGTAAAGGTCGCCACGGCGTTCGCAGCCAGATTCTCCAGCAAAGCTTCCTGATTGCGGAAGATGGTCGCGCGCCCATCAGCAACGGAGACGTCGCCCAGCTGCGGTTGCCCGCCGGCCGCATCAATGGAAGGCAGAACAGCCGCGGAGCCGGTTGTCGTCTCAGCCGGGGCGTCGGGCGCCAGCAGTTGGGGCAAGGCCAGCACGAAGAGCAGCATGACGGCGACTGTGGCCCCGGTCAAGGTGAGGCCGGTTGCAAAACGCCACCAGGAAAAGCGCTCGCTCAGGCTGTCCAGGAAAGATGTCCGGCGCGCCGCGGGCGCGGAACGCGCTTGCTGCTTTGCTGCAAAAGGCGCGGCAAAGAGCGCATCCTCAGCCTCTTCCTGATGATAGGTGAGGACGACCTCGTCCAGCACCCGCTGCCGAATTTTCTCGGCCAGATGGGGCGGGAGATCGACCGGAGGCAGATGCTCCTGGAATAGATTCTGAAGATCCTGATCAGAAAATTCTCGTGCCATTATTGATAACCTACACTTCCCAGTGCGTCCTGTAATTGGCGGGAGCCATGTTCAAGCATTCTTTCAACTTCCGCCGCTGTTCGCCCTAAGATATCGGATATCTCGGCGACGCTTAGACCGAGATGATATCGTAATAAAAGCGCCTGACGCTGATTCTGAGGCACCGTTGCCAACACAGCATGAAAGGCGTCGATTTTACCCGTTTGACTTGCTCCTGCGATACGGCGACGCTTGTTCGTCTTCCGCTTCCTGCTCAATAAGTTCACGCGCTGCGCCGCCAATGAATAGAAAAAGGTCGTCAACGATTGGCCGTCATCAAAATGCGAAATCGCCCGGATGGCCGCCTCAAGCGTAGCAGTGAGCGCCTCTCCCGCCAAAGACGAATCCGGCAGCGCATAAGAAAAGTACTGAAAGAGCGGCCCCTGCCACTCCTGCAGCAACGCGGTCCACGCCCGCTGATCGCCTTGCTTAAGTCGGCTAATCAGGCGCTGATCGCTTGCCTGTCCGGCGTTTCGCTGCGGGTTGAGCAACCGGGAAGTCAATGTGTGTTGTTCGGCGATGAAAGTATCTGTGTTCATTATCCACGCAGAAACAGACTAGATACAACAATATTCAGAAATTCCGAGTATACACAGCCCACCTAAATTCAGGCAAACGAACGGAAAACGAAGGTTCGATTTTGTGCACAGATCTTACTTCAAACGCTTCCCTGCTACTCTCTTAATCGGGCGCTCATTACAAATCCTTCGCGGTGAAAAAAGTTCCGTTATTTTTGTTTATATTCCCGAGTTTGGGGGTATACTGAAGGTAATATCCGTCCGTAGCGGACAGAACAGAGCGCCTGTCGGCGCCACGACTCCCACCGGAGGAGGCGAACCGCCACCATGACTCAAGGGCAAGCGGATGCGCAACTGAACGAAGCGGCCGGCCAACGCGATCGCCAACTCGCCAAGGCAACCGCAACCGCTATTCACGAAGCATTTGATACCTATCACCGCCGCTTCAAAAGTATCACAAAGCGCGCCCGCTCGCGCTTTGAGCGTAGCGAATGGCACGAGAATCAGAGCGATTCACGGGAACGGCTGGAACTCTACTCGCAAACCATCAACGAAATCGTAGGCGGCCTGGAAGCCATGCTGGGCGACAGCGTGACGGGCAAACGCATTTGGGAAGACGCCCGTGCGATTTACGCCCGGCTCATCACCCGGCGCAACGACCTGGAATTAGCGGAAACCTTCTTTAACTCGGTTACCCGACGCATCTTTACCACCATCGGCGTCGATGAGCATCTGGAATTCGTCTGGTTTGGCGCGACCTGGGTGCCCAGCGGCGAAACGCTGACAATCTTCGACGTCTTCACCCGCCTGAACACGACGGCCAGCATGATGCGCGTGATTCTCCAGGGGTATGATTTCAGCGTCGGTTGGGCGGATCTCGATGGTGACGCTGAACGCGTGGCCCAACACCTGGAGGCGTATCTCAGCCAGGCTTGGGATTCGCCCGATTACGACCGGGTTGAAATGCTCAAGTCGGTTTTCTACCGCAACAAGGGTGCATACCTCATCGGTCGCATCCGCTGTCGCAACCGCATTGCGCCTCTGGTGCTGCCTCTGCTCAATACGGAAAGGGGCGTCGTAGTGGACGCCGTGCTGACGACGGAAAGCGCGGCCAGCATGGTCTTTAGCTTCACCCGCTCATATTTCCACGTAGAAGCCCAAAACCCGGGCGAATTGGTCGGCTTCTTAAAATCGATTATGCCCCTCAAGCCCATCGCCGAACTCTATACAGCCATCGGCTACAACAAGCACGGCAAAACGACGCTCTTTCGGTCTCTCTATCGCCACATGGGCAATTCGACCGACCGCTTCCAAATTGCGCCCGGGGCCAAGGGCATGGTCATGACCGTCTTTACCCTGCCCTCGTATGATGTGGTCTTCAAGGTCATCAAGGATCGTTTCGCCTATCCTAAGACCTCAACGCGCCGGCAGGTCATCAACAGCTACCGCCTGGTCTTTCAGCATGATCGGGTGGGACGCATGGTAGATGCCCAGGAGTTTGAAAACCTGAGCTTTCATCGGGATCGCTTTTCAGAAGAGCTGATCGAGGAATTGCTGAAGGTTGCCTCGAATACCGTGCAGGTAACCGAAAAAGAAGTCATCCTCAAGCACGTCTACACCGAGCGTCGCCTCTATCCGCTGGACCTGTATATCAAGGAGATGGGGCTGGAAAAGGCCTCTGCCGCGGTCATCGACTACGGCAACGCCATCGCCGACCTGGCCGCAGCCAACATCTTCCCCGGCGATCTCTTCATCAAAAACTTCGGCGTCACCCGTCATGGCCGGGTCGTCTTTTATGATTATGATGAACTCTGCCTGCTGACCGACTGCAACTTCCGCACGATGCCTCAGTCCGCTTCCTATGAAGATGAGTTGTCAGCGCAGCCCTGGTTTTCCGTCGCGGAAAACGACATCTTCCCCGAAGAATTTGAGCAGTTCCTCTGGTTCCCCGAGCCGCTGCGCACGGTTATGCGCCGGCGTCACGGCCACCTCTTCACGGTAGAATTCTGGCAGGAGATGCAGCAACGCATCAGGGCCGGCGAATTGGTTGACATCTACCCCTACCCGGATAAAGATCGGCTGCCGAGCCCTGAATCCGGCTCGAATATAGGGGACGTGAGCTTACTGAATTAATTATCCACGCGCATGATATACTTATGCCCTCGCAGAATCAATTGGGTGCATCCGAATTGGATTGGCAAAAAAATGGGAGCGGCCGCAAAGGCACGCGCCTGGCGGCTCAACCCGCTTCACCTGCGTCCAGATCGATTCGGCAGAAAAGCTTCCGCTGCTCGATCCGCCGGATCGCCGGCTTTCTGCCCCAAACAGTACGCACGCTAATTTTTTACTATACGCAAACGCCAGAACGCTATGTCGGAACGTCCTACCATGCCAGCCATCAGCCGCACAATCCGCGCCCGCATTCCCACTGAGTCCGGGGAATTTCACCTCTTCCACTACACGAACACATCAGACCGGAAAGAGCATTTGGCCGTGGTCATGGGCGATGTAGCCGGCAAAGCCAAAACGCTCGTCCGGGTCCACTCCGAATGCTTTACCGGCGACGTTCTGGGCTCCCTGCGCTGCGACTGCGGCGAACAGTTGACCCAGTCCATGCAGTTAATCGCGGCGGAAGGAAGCGGCGTCCTGATCTACCTGCGCCAGGAAGGTCGCGGCATCGGGCTGGAGGCCAAGCTCCAGGCCTATAACCTCCAGGATGAAGGGTACGATACGGTAGAAGCTAATCTGCTTTTGGGTCATCAGGCCGACGAACGCGAGTATTGGGCCGCGGCCGGCATTCTGGCCGATCTGGACATTCCGTCGATCCGCCTCATGACCAACAATCCGGCCAAGATCGAGCATCTGGAGGCGCTGGGCATAACGGTGACCGACCGAGTGCCCCTGTTGCCCAGCATCAATGCCGAAAATGCATTCTACCTGGATACCAAAATCAAGCGCATGCGCCACATGCTGGACTTGCCGCCGACCCGAAACGGCGATCTCGCCAATCATGCGCCTGCCCGCCATTCGTCCATCCAGGTTCCGACCGCCGGCCATGCGGAGCAAATTGCTCGGATTTCTCGCTTAGCTGCGGCCTATTTCCAACAGGAAAGCCGGCCGTTCATCACCCTTAGCTACGCCCAAAGCCTGGACGGCAGCATCGCCCGGACCGCAGGCGCGCCCACCGTCATCAGCGGCGCGGCATCCCTGCGGCTGACCCATCGACTCCGCGCCGCGCATGACGCCGTACTCGTGGGCGTGGGGACCGTCCTGGCCGACGATCCCCGGCTGGACGTCCGCCTGGCGGACGGACCCAATCCGGCCGCGATCGTGCTGGACACCCATCTGCGCACGCCTCCGGACGCACGCCTGTTTGAGCGCCACCAGCAGGTGTGGATCGTTACGGCCGGGGCTGATTCCGCCAATGCCCAGGCCCTGAGCGAGCGGGGCGCGCGCCTGCTCGTCACGCCTGTGGGCGAAGACGGCCGGCCCGACCTCTCAATCGCCCTGGCCCGTTTGGGTGCAGAAGGCGTCAAGAGCATTATGGTGGAAGGCGGGGCGGAAGTCATTCACGCCTTTCTCATCCGGGATTTAGCCTGCTTTGCGGCCATTACCGTTGCGCCCCGTTTTCTGGGCGGCCTGCCTGCCGTGACGGCCTGCCCGACCGCAGTCTGTCTGCCCGAACTCTCCGACGTAGTCTACACCCAGGCAGATCGCGACCTCATGGTCTGGGGCGCGCTTCCCCGCGGCAACCAACAAGCGTGACGAACATCCAGCGCTGGGTGCAGTTCGACGGACCACGCCGGGCGAGCGTTCATCACGCGCCCCTGCCCGCTCTGGAAGCGGGCGAAGTCCGGGTCGCCGTTGCCTATTCCGCTATCAGCGCGGGGAGCGAACTCCTCTTTTACCGGGGCGACGCGCCCCGGGAGTCGGCCATCGACAGCAGCATCGGCGCGCTGGCGGAACAATCCCACGGCTACCCTGTGCGCTACGGCTATGCCTGCGCGGGCCGGATAGACGCAGTCGGCGCCCAGGCGGACAAGCCGCGCTTGGGAGAACGGGTCTTCGTCTTTCATCCCCACACCAGCCACATAACGGCAACGCCCGATGATCTCCTGCCCATTCCCGATCACGTGCCCCTGGCGCGGGCCGCGCTCCTGCCCAACATGGAGACCGCGGTCAACTTCGTCATGGACGGCGCACCGGGCATAGGCGAGCGAGTCGCGGTTTTCGGACTGGGCGTAGTGGGCTTACTCACAACCGCGCTCCTCGCCCGTTTTCCCCTGACGGAATTGACCTGCATCGATCCCGCAGCGGCCCGGCGCGAGCAGTCGCTGGCTCTGGGCGCGACCCGGGTCGCGACGCCGGAAGACGGGCTCGACAACGACTTCGACCTGGTCTATGAATTGTCCGGCCGGCCCGCGGTGCTGGATGATGCGATTCAGACCGCGGGCTTCAGCGGTCGGGTGGTCATCGGCTCGTGGTACGGCAACAAGCACGCGCCGCTGCACCTGGGCGGCGCGTTTCATCGCAAGCGCATTCGCCTGCTGAGCAGCCAGGTGAGCACCATCGATTCCCGCCATCTCGGGCGCTGGGACAAGGCGCGCCGCTTTGACCTGGCCTGGCAAATGCTGGCGGAACTGCCCCTGGACGGCCTCATCACCCATCGCCTGCCCGTGGAAGACGCCCCCGCGGCCTATGGCCTGCTGGACGCAGGCGCGCCGGATGTGATCCAGATTTTGTTGACGTACCAGGCGGTAACCCGTAATTCGTGACGAAGCTTATCACGCATCACTCCTCACTTTTCACGCATCAAATACCCACATATTGAGGAAGAGAAACCATGTATACCCTGGCAGTGAAACGAGATTTTGTGGCCCAACACTATCTCATCGGCGGCGACTGGGGCGCGGAAAACGAATGGCATTCCCACCACTACGCACTGGAACTTCAACTCAGCGGCGAGACGCTGGATGAGCACGGCTATCTTGTGGACATCGTGGATGTGGAGCGCCGCCTGGATGAACTGGTCGCCCGCTTCCGGGACAAGACCCTCAATGATTTCCCCGAGTTCGCAGACTGCAACCCCAGCATCGAACGCTTTGCCGCCGTTCTCTGCCGGGCGCTGACCGCGCGCATCCAGGCCAAAAACCTGACGTACCTGCGCGTGGTCGTCTGGGAGAATGAGATTGCCTGGGCCGCCTACGAAACGCGCATGGACGGCGCATAGTGCGGATCGGCCTGGTCATTTACGGTTCGCTGGAAACCCGCTCCGGCGGCTATCTCTATGACCGCAAGTTGGTCGAGGCGCTCACGGCACAGGGAGATGAGGTCATTGTGCTCAGTCAGCCCTGGCGCAGCTATGCCCGTCGCCTGCTGGATAATCTGGACCGCAACCTCCTGGCATCAGCCAAAGCCGCGCGGCTTGACCTGCTCCTGCAGGACGAGCTAAATCACCCGTCCCTGGCCGTTCAAAATCTGTGGCTCAGCCGCACGCTGGGCATTCCCCTGATCAGCATCGTTCACCATCTACGCAGCAGCGAAGCGCATCCGCCTGCCGCGCTGCGCTTTTACCGCACGGTGGAGCGGGCGTATCTGGGCACGATCAACGGCTGCATCTACAACAGCGCCAACACCCGGGCCGCGGTGGAAGCGCTGCTCCCCGCCCCCCGTCCCGGTATTGTCGCGCACCCAGGCGGCGATCACATCGCGCCGCCGCCCGCACCCGTCATCCACGCACTAATCGATCAGCGCGTCCGGGTCCCCGCTCCCCTGCGCCTGCTGAGCGTGGGCAACATCATTCCGCGCAAGAATCTGCATACCCTGCTGCGCGCCCTCAGCCGGCTGCCCCGCAGCGGATGGCGCCTGACCATTGTCGGCAGTCTCAGTAGCGATATAGATTATGTCAACCAGCTGCATCGAGTCGTCGCACAACAGCAGCTGACCGACAGCGTACGCTTTCTGGGGCCTGTGAGCACGCAGACGCTGCGTCAGCTCTACGCCGCACACCACGTGATGGCCCTGCCCTCCACCCATGAAGGATTCGGCATCGCCTATCTGGAAGCCATGGCCTTTGGCACGGTTCCTTTGGCCGCACGCCAGGGCGCAGCCGGGGAATTGATCGTTGACGGGGAGTCCGGCCTGCTCGTTGACGCGCAGGATGACCGGGCTCTGGCCGCGCGGCTGGCCGAGTTCATGACGCGACGCGCGGACCGGCGCGAATTCGCGTTCGCGGCCCGCGCGCGATACGATGAAATGCAGACTTGGGCCGAATCCATGGCGCGCATCGGCGCCTGGCTGCGGGCCTTTGGGTAAGGAGCGCGCAGTGGCCGGGAATCAGAACATGATGCAGCCCCCAATATCGTACCAACATCCGGAATACGCCTTTCCCCGCTATCTCGCGGCCAAGAAGAGCGTGGATGACCGTGCGCTCAATTATCGCGTGTGGCGCGCGCTGGCCGACGAATTGGCCGGGCGTTCAGATGTAGCCCCGCCGCGCGTGCTGGAACTGGGCGCGGGCAGCGGAAGCATGATCGAGCGGCTGCTCGATGGAGGAATGCTGCGTGGAGGAAGCTATGACGCTGTAGATAACGGGAGCGAGAACCTAGACGCAACCCCCGCGAGCCTGGAAAACTGGAGCGCAACCCGGCCCTGGACCGTCAGCCGCGAGGGGAATCGGGTGTTCATTGAGGGGGACGATGCCGACGCCCTGACCGTTCGCCTCATTCCGGAAGATGCGTTTCGCTTTCTCGATCGTCCCGACGTCGCGGGAGGCTACGATCTGGTCATCGCCCATGCGTTTTTAGACCTGGTGGACCTGGCGCGCATCCTGCCGCACATCCGTCGCGCGCTGCGTCCCCGCGGCCTGCTCTACGCCACCATCAACTTTGACGGCGTCACCGCGTTTGAGCCGATCCTTGACGCGGAACTGGATCGCCGCATCGAGGAGCTATACCATGCCACCATGGATGCGCGCATGGTTGACGGCAGTCGGTCGGGCGACAGCCGCACCGGGCGACGGCTGATTCACCAGCTTCAGTATGCAGGGTTCAACGTGGAGGCAGCCGGCCCATCGGACTGGCTGGTCTTTGCCCAAAACGGCGCATACCCGAACGACGAAACCTATTTTTTGCACTTTATTGTTAACACCGTACACAGCGCGCTGGCGGGGCATCCTGAGTTGGATGCGCCTGCATTTGACGCCTGGATTGCCGCCCGTCATCAACAGATTGAACGGGGCGAGTTGGTCTATCTCGCCCACCAGATTGACGTGCTGGGCAGGTCGCTCCCCGATACGCAGGGGCAGCAACCGCAGGATATTGAGAAGATACCGGAGAAGGGGAAATGATGCAGGAGAAACGAACCCGCTTTTATGCAGAAGAGGACAGCCAAACCACCGTGGGCGAATTGCGGGCGGCCGTCGATCGCTTCGTAGATGCCCGGGACTGGACCCAATATCACACGCCCAAGCACCTGGCCATGAGCATCGCGATTGAAGCGGCCGAGATCATGGAGCACTTTCAATGGTACACCGCGGAGGAGAGCATCGCTCGCCTGAACGATACAGACGAGAAGGCCCAGGTTGCTGACGAGCTGGCCGACGTGCTCATCTACTGCCTGAGCTTTGCCAACGGCGCGGACATAGACGTCAGCGCGGCAATCCGGGCCAAGCTGGCGCGGAACGAAACCCGCTTCCCCATCAACGAGGTTCGGGGCAAGCTGGGACACGAAATATAAGCAATATAGTTTGAGATACGCAGCATAGTCGAGGATTGAATAGCCGGCCGGACCGGTCCACAGAAACAAAGGATGCAATGAACAACTCTCTGCGCCTGCGCCGGATTGACCTCATCGTCGTGGCGCTGGCCTACCTTATTTTTGTCCTATTGGGGATGCCTGACAGCATGCTGGGGATTGCCTGGCCCGATATGCAGGCGGTCTTCGGCGTGACCAAAGGCGAAATGGGCAGTTTGCTCCTGCCGTCATCGGCCGCTTTTATCCTGGTTAGCCTGACCGTCGGGCAGCTGATTTCCCGTTTCGGTATTGCCAAGCTGCTGATCGCCGGCTGCCTGATCCGAGGCGTGGGGCTGCTGGGCTACGCCTTGGCTCCGAAATGGGGAGAACTCATCGTCATGGTTGTATTTTTCGGCATGGGCAGCGGGCTGATCGATGCGGGGCTGAACACCCATTTTGCCGTCAACTACAACGAGCGGCTCATGAATTGGCTCCACGCCAGCTTTGGCCTGGGCGCGACCATCGGCCCCCTGCTCATGACCACGGTCCTCAATCTGGATGCGAGTTGGCGCATAGGTTACGGCATTGTGGCGCTGGTACAGATGGGGCTGGCGCTGGGCATCGTATTGACGCGCAAAGGCTGGCGGATAGAGCCCAACGAGGTCGCAGTCGAAGCGGACGGCCGGCCGGTGCGGGCGGCGCCCACGGGCGAGACGCTGCGCCAGGTGAGCGTATGGCTGGGAATCCTCACCTTCTTCATTTATGCGGGGACGGAGGTATCCGCAGGCTTGTGGAGTTACAGCATTTTTACCGAAGCCCGGGGCATCGATGCCGTGACGGCGGGGCGCTGGGTTGCCATTTACTGGGGCTCTTTCACCATAGGGCGACTGGTCTTCGGCTTTATTGCGCAACGCTGGCCCACCACCGCCATGTTACGCGTCATCATCGGCAGCGGGATTCTCAGCGCGCTCCTGTTTTGGTGGAATCCGCAACCGTGGATCGGGTTTATCGGGTTGACGATCTTCGGCTTCACCATGGCGCCGGTCTTCCCGCTGCTCACCTCGGCCACGGAGAAACGACTGCCCCGGCGCTTCGCCCTCAACGCCATCGGCTATCAGGTGGGCGCGGCCAGCCTGGGCGTCGCCGTCATCCCCAGCGTGGCCGGCATTCTGGCCGAGCGGCTGGGTCTGGAGATTATCGGGCCCTATCTGGTCGTCGCCACGATCATCCTTTTTCTCCTGCATGAGGCGCTGGTGCAGCGGACGGACTGGCGAGGATGAGAAAAAAGGAATGAGAAACGAGGAAGAAGAAATGAGTAATGCGTACTCATTTCTTCTTCCTCATTAAGCCTGCTAGCCGAGAATATCACTCACGGCTTCCCGCTCCTCCATCAGCTCGGCTCCGGTGCGGGCAATCATTTCCTTGTCGAACTGGCTCAGTTCCAGACCTTCAACAATGGAGCAGACGCCCTCATTGATGGTGACCGGATAGCTGAAAATGACGCCTTCGGGCGCGCCGTATTCCCCCTGGCTGGGAATGGCCATGCTCACCCAGCCGTGCTTCTCGGGCGTGCCAAAATACCATGACTGGACATGATTGATGGCGGCATTGGCCGCGCTGGCCGCGCTGGACTGGCCGCGGGCCTCAATGACGGCCGCGCCCCGCTTCTGCACGGTAGGAATAAAGGATTCCTTGATCCACGCATCATCATCAATGACGGCCGTGGCCGGCGCGCCGTTGATGCGCGCATGATAAGCGTCAGGATATTGCGTCGCGCTGTGATTCCCCCAAATGGTCACGTGGGTCACGTCCGTGCTGTGGACCTGGGCCTTGGACGCCAGTTGGGTGATGGCCCGGTTGTGATCCAGGCGAGTCATAGCCGTAAAGCGGTCATTGGGAATGTCAGGCGCATTGTGCATGGCAATCAGGGCATTGGTGTTGGCCGGATTGCCCACCACGACTACGCGGATATCGTCCGCGGCCACTCGATTGAGGGATTCGCCCTGGGGCTTGAATATCTGCCCATTGGCGCCCAGCAGGTCCTTGCGCTCCATGCCCTTGCCCCGGGGGCGTGCGCCCACCAGCATGGCCCAGTTGACGCCGTCAAACGCCACGTCCGCCTGATCGGTCAGCACCAGGTCCTGCAGGAGCGGGAAGGCGCAATCATCCAATTCCATGGCCACGCCTTCCAGCGCGCCCATGGCCGGCGTGATCTCCAGCAGGTTCAGGGCCACCGGTTGGTCCGGCCCAAAAAGGTCGCCATTGGCAATGCGGAAGAGGAGCGCATACCCAATGTTGCCGGCTGCGCCTGTGACGGCTACACGGATAGGTTGGGACATAAGAAACCTCCTTTGAGGTAAAAGGGTGATATATGAAGACGAAATATTCCGAAGGTGCAACCTTAAATGAAGCTGCTGCGTTAATGGTTGTGCTGTTTCGTCCGCCTTTTGACCGCTGATGTACAATAGGGGATACTCGACAGCGCCAACCGAGGCGTTCACATACAGTACAAGCATACCGCCAACGAACCGTTTTTCCAAGGTTTGAAGGCGGTTATCGCGAATCGGTTTTTTTATCTATCGACGAAGTCAACACAGAAACAACCACAGAAACAAACAGAAACAAAAGGAGAAACAACTGCCCATGACTATTCGTCAGTTAACAATTCGGCCGGCCTTTATCCTGCTTGCAGCATTGATTCTGACCGCCGTCCCCGCGGCCCGGCCCGGCCCGGCCATGGCGCAATCCGCGAGCAGCTATGACGATGAAATCGTCTTTATCGACGGCGACGGCTATGTACGCGTGCTGGACCTGCATCAGGATGAGGGCGATTCCCCCATCAATTTTGTCAGCCCGGACAGAGACTGGGAAAGCGTCGCGCTGGGCGATTTTAACGCAGACGGCGACATGGAAATCGTAGCCGTAGGCGGCGGCGATGCAGATGACAACGCCGTAGACGGCAAGCTCGTCATCTGGGACCCTGTCCCGCTGGACGGCGGCGGCCCGGTCGAACTCTACCGCCGCAGCATTGACGGCCGTGCATTCCTGGTGGAGGCCGGCGACTTTGACGTCAATGTAGAGGGCGACGAGATCGTCTTCGGCTACCTTCTGCAGGACGAGGCCCAGGCTCCCGGCAAGGATGAGCATATGCGCCTCTCCATCATCAAGGGCACGACGCCTATTCCTGACGGTCGCTCCTGGACCTTCCACGTCGAGCGCAAGGACGACGGCAACGAGTGGAATTACATCACGGTGGGCAACATCGACAACACCGGCCCGGATGAGATTGCGCTGCTGGACGAAGAAGGCGGAGAGGTGACGCTCTATCGCATCGACGGCGGTTGGCAAAGCATCTGGAGCGATTCCAGCAGCAACGATCCCTATCGCGCCGTAGCCTTCGGCGATTTTTACCAGGGCGGCTACACCGAGATGGCCGTCACGCGTAACACGGATGTGCCCGGCAACCTCTTCGTCTATCAATACGACGCGGAGAATGACGATCTCCTTGAGCCCAACTTCTGGCGCTTCTCGCCCTATCCCCGCTTCGTTTGGCCCGCCGACTACAATGGCGACAATGAAGACGAACTCTTCTTCCTGCGTCGGGATCAGGATCCGCGGCTGGTGGGGCTCAATCTCTCCCAGGCGTCGCCCTTCCTGGCGGCAAACCTGAATGATGATGCGTTTCGGGTCGGCGTGGGCGGTGATTTTGACGCCGACGGCCGCGAAGAGATCGCGATTGCCAGCGATGAGCGCATTCTCGTCTACACGGAAATAGAGACGGGCAACCGCACGCCCATCGAATACGGCTTCACCACCGACCGCCGCAACTTGATTGCCGGCGACCTGGATTCCCAGGGCGCACGCGGCGTTCCCACCTTCGGCCTGACCCGCATCGGCGGCAACAGCGAGCTGGTCACCCAGTTCGACGTCGCCCTGGCCGCGGGCGAGCAACAGCAGAATGCCGTCGGCTACTACATCCTGAATACGGGGCGGGACGCCACCATTACCATGCAGGTAAGCGCTCCGAGTCAGCCCGATTGGCTGGACTACAGCATTGACATCAACGTCAGCGGTGAAAACGATGCGGGAACCATTCTGGCCGCCCTCTATCTCAGCGTAGACGCCAGGGATATGCTGCCGGGAGAGTACAGCGCGAACATTATCATTCGCGACACCAACCCCCTGAGCGAGGTAAGCAACAATCCCGCCACTATTCCCATCAGGCTGACGGTCGAACCCGCGGCCTTGGTCCCGCTGCCGGCTGCGGCATCGTTCATCTACGCGCCCTGCACCGACGGGCTGGCCGTGGATGAGCAGGTCATCCGCCTGGGCGGGCTGGAAGGCCTGAACTACAATGCGGCGGTGGTGGATGCGCCGTCGGTTGATGCCGCCCTGGCCCAGCTCGACGGGGAAGTCGTTGACGCCCGACAGGACAAAAACGGCGACCTCGTGCTCATGGACGCTGCGGGCAACGAAAGCCGCCTGCACGTACAGGCCAAGGATTGGCTCCTGGGCTTTGACGAAGCGGACCTGACGCCCGGGCAGATGATGGGCATGGAGGAAGTGCTGGTTGACTGGCCGTCCACTGCACCGTGGGTCACGGCATCCTCGGTCGATGGCGTTATCCCGGACCTGCTCACGCTCAACATCGATCCGGCTGAAGCCGACGGTAATCTGGACCAGGCCATGCTGGTATTGGTCGCGGATCGCCGGGGCGGCTCTCCGCCGGATAACGTGCATCTGGTTCCCATCCAGTATCTCTGCGCGGCGGGGCAAAGTCACCTGCCCATCATCCTGCGCTAGAGTCGTAAACTGTTACTGCACAGCCGGTGCAGATATCGTAAACCATAACGGCAGGCGCAAGCCGCGGCTTGCGCCTGCCGTATCGTCATGACCTCACAAAGCGCTCCGCCCCCAATCCGAGATCTGACCCGCAGGCTGCGCAGCGCCGATCATCACCTGCCGGCCCAGGCAATCCTGCGCGCCGCCCGGGAGCGCAATATCCCCGTCGCCTGGCCGGACGGAACGCCGGACGTCGCGTCGGGAGAAGAGACGCTGCTGGTCGATCTCCTGCTGGATCGGGCGCATGAGCCCGATGCGGTTCCGCCGCCGCCCCATGCCGGCTATGCGGCTTTTTCGCCGGGTCAGCGCACGGCCTTTCATCAGTGGTGCGCCGGGGCGACTGCACCCGCGCCCCGGGCCTTTACCCAGTTGCTGCTGGCAAATCTGGAAATTCAGCTCTTCCAGCCCGACCAGGCCGATGAAGCTGCGGCCGATCTCGCCTGGCTCAGCGCAAACAACGCGTGGACGGATCAAGTCCTGCTCCATCGGGTCATGCTCCTGCACCTGTGGCTGCAACAGGACGGCCAAGCGCTAACAGGGTGGTCGATCCAGGCTCGACAGGCAAAGGCCGACGTCTGGGAGACGCTCCTGGGCTGGCAAGCGCTGCTGGGGCAGCCGCTTCAGGCAGAGCAGATGGAGCCCTTGCGCGCGGCCTGGTCGCTCAACGCACTGCCGCGCCTGACCCTGATCCGGGAGATGACGGGGAGCGATCCCCTGGCGGCCGCGCTCAGCGACGCAGACGAGGACGCGGTCATGCCCAAGCCCTGGCGAGGGGTTCACCCGGCTGTGCGCCTGGCCCTGCCCCAGCCGAGCCTGCGTCTGAGCCTGACGCGCATCCTGCAAGGGCAGGCGCAAGCGCCATTGTCCGCGGGCTTGCAAGCGCCGCCGGCTCCGCCCGCTCCGAAAGAAGAGCGGGAAGAGCAGAACGCCCCGCGCATGCAGGAAGAGCAGTGGCATCTGATTCTGGAATTTCGCCAGAGCCGCTCAGACTACTTTCAAACCGCCCTGGCCTTTGCCCAGCGGGAACAGAGCTTCGCCCAACTCCTGGACGAGAAGCGCAATGTGGTCTATCGGGTGATGTTCCGCAAAGATAAGTTGCGCAATTTCTGGCGATTGTGGAATATTGTAGAAAACTGGCGCGGCGTCCGCGTCTACGTACGCGGCCAGGAAGTAGAAAAACGCCACGTCTGGCGCTACTCCCAACACCTGGAATAACCGATTACTCATTACTCATCACCCTATGACCGCCGACCTGGACACTTATATCCGCGCCCGCTACCCCCTGCTCTGGCTGGTTACGCCCGAGGAAGCCCGGGCGAGCCGCCTGATTACCGACGTGGCGGAGCAGCAACGCAAGCGGTGCCTCTTCTGGAGCTACGCCGCGGGCGTAACCAATCCGGCCCTGCCCCATGAACAGGAAGCCGGCCTGCGGGAGCCGACAGCCGTTCTGCGCGCCATCCGTGAGGCCGACGAAGCGGGCATTTGGGTGCTGCGCGACTTCCATCCCTTCCTCAAGGACGCGCGGGTGGTGCGCGAGCTGCGGGAGACCGCGCTGGCCCTGGCCGCGTCGCGTAAGACCATCATCCTCCTCAGCAATGTGCTGACCATCCCGCCCGAGTTGGAAAAGGAGATCACCGTCGTAGATTTCGATCTGCCCGGCGCCGGGGAGATGGGCCGGGAGCTGGACGCCATGCTGGAAGCCATTGAGCGCAGCGGCAACACCCGAATCGAGCTGGACCGCCGGGGGCGCAGTCACCTGGTTCAGGCCTGTCTGGGACTTACCCTGCGCGAGGCTGAGCTGGCCCTGGCCAAAGCGGCTATTCAGACCAGAGGACGCCTGGACCAGACCGCGGTCGAGATCGTTGCGGCGGAAAAAGAGCAGATTATCCGCAAGAGCGGACTGCTGGAATTTTATGCCGGCGATGAAGCGCTGAGCACCGTGGGCGGCCTGGAGACCCTCAAAGAGTGGCTGCGTAAGCGGGTGCGGGCTTTCGGCGAAGAGGCCCGGGCCTTCGGTCTGCCCGAACCCCGGGGTATTCTTCTGGTGGGCGTCCAGGGCTGCGGCAAATCCCTGGTTGCCAAGTCGGTGGCCAATTCCTGGCGATTGCCCCTGCTGCGGCTGGATGTGGGCGCGCTCTTCTCCTCGCTGGTGGGTTCGTCGGAGCAGAACCTGCGCAGCGCCATCCGCCTGGCCGAGAGCATCGCGCCGGTGGTGCTTTGGGTGGATGAGATCGAAAAGGGCTTTGCCGGCGTGGGCGCGCGCGCGGCGGGCGATGCCGGAACCGCGGCCCGGGTCTTCGGCAGCTTCATCACCTGGCTCCAGGAAAAAGAAGCGCCCGTCTTCGTCATCGCCACGGCCAACGACGTCCGCGCCCTGCCGCCGGAACTGGTGCGCAAGGGGCGCTTTGATGAGATATTCTTCGTCGATCTGCCGACCCTGGCCGAACGGACGGACATTTGGCGCATCCACCTGCTCAAGCGCAACCGGGATCCGGCCGACTTCGATCTCCACGGCCTGGCCATGGCGTCGGATCGCCTCTCCGGCGCGGAGATCGAGCAGGCGCTCATCGCCAGCCTCTATGAGGCGTTTGACGCGGGTCGCCCCTTGAACATGGACGATCTCTACGCCGTGTTGCAGGAGACCATTCCCCTCTCCACCACCATGAGTGAGGAGATCGACGAACTGCGCGCCTGGGCGGAGCAGCGGGCGCGTAAGGCGACGGGGGGAGTGAGTAAAGATTGAAGATTGAAGATTGGCGGCTTCGGTCAAGATATTCCCTCCTTATCATCCCGAGGGGAACGTAGCCCAATCTTTAATCTTCAATCTTCAGCCATCGACCTCTTTGCATCATCGACTATGCCAACTATGACCTACGAACGTTTTGAATGGCTTGAAATTCCCGAGGAAGCGGGGCAAAAGAAGCGCAAGCAACGGCAGGATGAAACCCACGCGCTGCTGGGCAAGCGCTGCCCCCAATGCGGCTGGCTGGATGAAGAAACGGCCACCGCCTGCTTCCGCTGCGGCTATCGCTATCACGCCGATCGGACCATGACCGAGCGGATTCAGGCATTGGGCGTCGTATTGCCGGAACGGGTCTTTGAGCAGAGCCAAAGTCTGGAAAACTTTATCCGCACCCACGGCCGCACCCGCGCGCCAGAATCGCCCGCCGTCTATCGCCTGCGCCTCCAGGCCCAGCAACTGCGCTTAAGCCGGGGCTTTGATCAGCTCATCTGCATCGACGACCTGGATCTGGACCACTACGAGCATCAGCTTGACGCCGCCCTGCGCGCGCTGCGGGACTTACGCGGCCGCGCGCTTCTGGCCGATGAAGTGGGGCTGGGCAAGACCATCGAAGCGGGCATCATCATGAAGGAGCTAATCCAGCGCGGCCTGGTGCAGAACGTGCTGACGCTCACGCCCGCGTCCCTCACTGAACAGTGGCGGGAAGAGCTGGAAACCAAATTTCACGAAGAGTTCCGCATCATGGAAAAGCCCGGCGATTGGCGCGCGGTAGCCGATGATGACCACGGTCGCTGGATCGCCAGCCTGGACCGGGCCAAGCTCAAGCATCACAGCGAAGCCATCCTGGCCCGCAGCTACGATCTGGTCATCATTGATGAGGCCCACAAGCTCAAAAACCGCAGCACGCAAGCCTGGAAGTTCGTCAATCAGCTGCGCAAGCGCTACGTGCTCATGCTTACGGCCACGCCCATCCAGAACGATCTCATGGAGCTTTACAGCCTCATCACCATCCTGTCGCCGGGCCAATTGGGCACCGTGCGCGCGTTCCGTCGCCATTTTCTTGCCGCGGGCGACACGCGCACGCCCAAGAACGAACGCGCGCTGCGGAGGCTGCTCAACGACGTCATGATCCGCAACCGACGCAGCAAGGTGGACGTTCAGTTTCCCCGGCGGCGCGCGGCCATCTACCACCTGACGCTGAGCGAAGCCGAGTGGCGCCTCTACGCCGACTTCAGCGACTACATTCGCCGGCGCTACAAGGAGGCGGCAAACGACAAGGCTCTGCGCCTCACCCTTATGATCCTCCAGCGGGAGCTTACCAGCAGTCCCCAGGCCGTGGCCGGCACGTTGAGCAAAATGGTGGCGGATCGGGGCTATACGGAAGAGACCCGGGCTGAATTGCGCACGTTTCTGGAACTGGCCCAGTCCATCAAAGTGGGGCGTAAGCTCCTGGCGGTACAGGAAATTCTAGCGAAGTTTCCCGGCAAGTTCCTCATCTTCACCGAATTCCGCCGCACCCAGGAGACCATCGCCCGGCAGTTGGCAGAGTGGGGCGTCAGCAGCGTGCTATTCCACGGCGGGCTGAGCATCAACCAGAAGGAAGAAGCGATTACAGCCTTCCGGGAAACGGATACCCGCGTCCTCATCAGCACGGAAAGCGGTGCGGAAGGGCGCAACCTGCAATTTTGCCATCAGCTCATCAATTACGATCTGCCCTGGAATCCCATGCGCATTGAGCAGCGCATCGGTCGCCTCCATCGCCTGGGCCAGGAAGAGGACGTCACCATTTTTAACCTGAGCTGCAATGAGACCATCGAGGCCCACGTTATCGAGCTGCTGGCGCGCAAGATTCGTATGTTTGAGCTGGTCATCGGCGAGCTGGACCTGATCCTGGGCAACGTGCAGGGCGCAAAATCCTTCGAGGACCTTCTGCGCAATGCGTGGGAGAGCGCCCGAAGCGAGCGGGATCTGCAAGAGCGCATTGAGGCCATCGGCGACGTGCTGCTTGAAGCGCGCGAACGTTATGAAACGGTACGAGAACGCAACATGGCGCTGGACGATATGTTGGAAGAAGCGGCTGGATGAATGCCGACCGCGAGGTCAATTATAAAAATTCTTCCGGGAGAATCGGCAAAAAACGTACCGATCGGGGAGAGAAACCTCCCAGAGGCTGAACAGTAATCAGCGAGGAGAAATGATGCACGAAACATTCAAGCAGGAAGCCCAGGCCATGCAGGATCAGCTGGTTGCCTGGCGGCGGGACTTCCACGCCCACCCGGAGATCGGCTTTGAGGAAGTGCGCACCGGCGGTATCGTGGCCGAGTACCTGCAAGGTCTGGGGCTGGAAGTCACCACGGGCGTAGGCAAAACGGGCGTGACGGCCATTGTGGAGCCGGACGATCTCCCGGCTGATGCGCCCACGGTGATGCTCCGCTTCGATATGGACGCGCTGTCCATTCAGGAAATCCCCGACGTCGCGTATCGCTCTACCCAAGAGGGCGTCATGCATGCCTGCGGCCATGACGGCCATACGGCCATGGGCATGGGCGCGGCCGCGCTGCTGGTCCGCCACCGCGATGAGCTGAACGGCCGGGTGAAGTTGGTCTTCCAGCCTGCCGAAGAGGGATTGGGCGGAGCCAGGGCCATGGTGGCGGACGGCGTACTGGAGAATCCCCGGCCGGGAGCGGCCTTTGGCATCCACCTGTGGAACCAACTGCCGCTCAATCAGATCGTCGTGCAGGAAGGGCCGCTCTGGGCCATTGCCGGCATCTTCAACGTAACCGTCCACGGGAAGGGCGGCCACGGCGCTGAGCCCCACGCGACAATAGACGCGACCCTCATCGCCGCGCAGATATTGGTCAGTTGGCAGAGCATCATCGCGCGCAACGTGCGCCCGACGGACAGTGCGGTCATCACCGTGGGCTCTTTCCACAGCGGCAGCGCGGCCAACGTCGTTTCCGAGCAGGCCACGCTCTACGGCACCTACCGCGCGTTCAAGGATGACGTGGAGACGCTCATCCTGACGCGCATGCAGGAGATGGCCCAGCAGATCGCGGCGGCTTACGGCGGTTCCGTGGAATTCACCAGCCGACGGGGCATCAATGCCACGGTCAACGACGAGGCCGGCGCGGCCGTCATGCGCGACGTGGCGCGCCGGCTTGTAGACGCCGATCAGGTCGTCCGCATCGACCCCATGATGGTGGGGGAAGACATGTCGGAATTTTTGGATCAGGTGGGCGGCTGCTTTGCCCTGGTGGGCGCGGCCCCGCCCGACGCGCCCCTGCCCGCGCCCCATCACAACCCCAGCTTTGATTTTGATGAAAGCATGCTTGCCACGGGCGTTGCGCTGCTGGCCGGCAGCGCCTACGAATACCTGGCGCGCGCGGCAGGTTGACCCGTGCGTTATCGGACGCCGCGCGCCGGAATTTGCGCCCAACGCGCGGCGTCGATTTTATCCCCGTTTTCCGCCCCGAAAAATTGACAGAAAGCGACCATAGTGGTCTAATAGGCGATACAGTCGAATTATTCCTATTTATCCAATCATTACCGCCGAAATTATCATCACAATTACCGTCGAGATAAGGGTGGAGCATACGCTATGGCGCACGCGCGCATCGATTCCGACTTTCTCCAACATCTGCTCACCAACGGATACCAGCCGGGAGATCGCCTGCCGCCCCTCAATCAGCTGAGTGTGGAAATCGGCGTGAGCGTGGGCAAGCTGCGGGAACAGTTGGAAGTGGCGCGTGCGCTGGGCCTCATCGAAGCCAGCCCGCGTCGGGGCATTACGCGGCTGGAGTACGAATTTCGCCCGGCTGTAAGCCTGAGCCTCCTCATCGCCCTGGTTTTGGACCCCGCTTACTTCGACAGTTTCGGCAATCTGCGTCAGCATCTGGAATATGCGTATTGGGATGAGGCCGTCACCCGCCTGACGGAAGAAGATAAGCATGAGCTGAATGAGTTGGTAGAAAGCGCCCAGGCGATGCTGCGCCGCCCGCGCATCCAAATCCCCTTCCGTGAGCATCGGGCCTTTCACATGGCCATTTTCAGACGGCTGGACAATCCGTTCGTCATGGGCCTGCTGGAGGCCTATTGGGACGGTTATGAAGCAGTCGAATTGAACACGTATGCCGATTACCCCTATCTGCAGGAAGTTTGGGACTATCATGCGCGCATCGCAGCCGCGATTGACGACGGCAATGTGGAGTTGAGCAAACGCCTGTTGGGCGAGCATATGCAGCTGCTGAACCAGCGCGGCGCATCACAGCAAGACAGCATACCGACAACATGAATTGAACGCGATAAATAAGTGGAACGTACATAAATTAAGTGCATTCAAGACGAGTTGTGAATAACGATTTGTGAAGAACAAAGAGTGGAGGAAAACATGAGCGTAGCTGTAGAAGAAGCAAAATCAAAAGAAAGCCGCACGGCGGTCGTCAATGATTTCAATATCAATGTGGCTACCGTCAACGGTTCCGGTTCCCAGACCAGCAACAACGTCTTGATCCGGTCGCTCTTCAAGATGGGCATTCCGGTGACGGGGAAGAATCTCTTTCCCAGCAACATTCAGGGCCTGCCCACCTGGTATCACGTCCGTCTGAGCAAGGACGGCTATCTTGCCCGGCGCGACGGCATCGAAATCATGGTCTGCATGAATCCTGCCACCGCGATTGAAGACATGGAAGAGACGCTGCCCGGCGGCCTCATCCTGTATGACGAGGCGATTCCGGTTGCCAATCACCGCAAGGACGTGACCTACGTCGCCATGCCGGTGAAGGAGCTGGTCAAGGCCGCGGACCTGCCCTTCGCCCTGCGCGACTATGTGGCCAACTTTGTCTACGTGGGCGTGCTGGCTTACCTGCTGGACATCGATACCGACGAGATCGAGGCCGCACTGGATTGGAACTTCAACGGCAAGAAGAAGCCGATTGAGATGAACCTCAACATGGCCCAAGCAGCCTATAACTGGGCCAAGGAAAATGTAGACCAGGAATGCGGCTACGGCGTAGCGCGCATGACCGGCTTCAATGAGGGCAAAATCATGACCGACGGCAACACGGCCGCGGCCCTGGGCGCGATCTTCAACGGCGTCCAGTTTGTTGCGTGGTATCCGATTACGCCTTCCTCCAGCCTGGCCGAAGCCGTCAACCACTATGCGCCCGAACTTCGGGTAGACCCCGAGACGGGCAAGGCGACCTTTGCCGTAATCCAGGCCGAAGATGAACTGGCCGCCATCGGCATGGTCGTGGGCGCGGGGTGGGCCGGAGCCCGGGCCATGACCGCGACCAGCGGCCCCGGCATCAGCCTCATGGCCGAGTTTGTGGGTCTGGCCTACTTTGCCGAAATTCCGTCGGTCCTGTGGGACATCCAGCGCATGGGCCCCAGCACGGGCCTGCCCACCCGCACCAGCCAGGGCGACATCCTGAGCACCTACTTCCTGAGCCACGGCGATACCCGCCACGTACTCCTTTTTCCCGCCACGCCGGCTGAATGCTTCGAGATGGCAGGGGCGGCCTTCGATCTGGCCGAGCGCCTGCAAACGCCCGTCTTCGTCATGAGCGATCTGGACCTGGGCATGAACATCTCCATCTCCGATCCCTTTGCATATCCGGCCAAGCCGCTGGACCGGGGCAAGGTGCTGCTGGATGACGCCTTCAAGGAAGTGGGCGCGGATTGGGGTCGCTACAAGGATGACGACGGCGACGGCATTCCCTATCGCACCATTCCCGGCAACTCCAGCATGCGGGCGGCTTACTTTACCCGGGGCACGGGCCACAACGAATACGCGGTCTACAGTGAGCGGGCCGAGGATTGGGAAGCCAATCTGAACCGTCTGACACGAAAGTTCGAAACCGCCCGCACCATCGTGCCCCAGGCCGTGGTGGTGGACGATGACGCGACGGCCAAAGCTGCAACCGTGGGCCTCATCAGCCTGGGCAGCAACGATCCGGCCGTCATGGAAGCCCGGGATCGCCTGGCGGCTGAAGGCGTCAACACGGCCTACCTGCGCCTGCGCGCCCTGCCCATCGGCCAGGAAGTGCGGGACTTTATCAACCGGTACGAGACCGTTGTCGTCATTGAATCCAACAATGACGGGCAGCTGCACTACATCCTGCAGGGCGAAGAGCCCCTCGCGGCCAAGAAGCTTCACTCGGCCGCCAAGTGCGACGGGCTGCCCATTTCGGCACGCTGGATCACGGAAACCGTTCTGGACATTGTGGGCTAACTGGGCCAAGAGAATACGAAAGGGAAATCAGCAACATGAGTACAGCATCCGCTTCCAAGAGACCGGCCCGCACGCCCAAGACCAATGCGCTGGGGCTGGAGAAAAACGATTATAAAGGCCGACCGTCCACTCTCTGCAAGGGCTGCGGTCACGACAGCATCAGCCAGCGCATCATCAGCGCGGTGTGGGAATTGGGCCTGGACCAGACCCAGGTCATCAAGATGAGCGGCATCGGCTGCAGCAGCAAGACGCCGGCCTACTTCCTGGGCCACAGCCACGGCTTCAACTCGGTGCACGGACGCATGCCGTCGGTGACCACGGGCGCCATGGCCGTGAACCGCACCCTGCACGCTGTGGGCGTCAGCGGCGACGGCGACACGGCCTCTATTGGCGTCGGTCAGTTCAAGCACGCCATGCGCCGCAATCTGCCCATGGTCTACATCGTGGAAAACAACGGCGTCTACGGCCTGACCAAGGGCCAGTTCAGCGCCACCGCCGACAAGGGGCAGGTGCTCAAGTATGCGGGCACGAACCCGTATATGCCGCTGGATGTCTGCATCGAGGCGCTGGCCGCCAATGCCACCTTCGTGGCACGCAGTTTTGCCGGCGACGCCAAGCAATTGGAAGCGCTGCTCAAGGCCGCCATTGCTCACAAGGGGCTGGCCGTGCTGGACGTAATCAGCCCGTGCGTCACCTTCAACAACCATGACGCGTCGACCAAGAGCTACGCCTACGGCAAGGAGCACGAGGTTCAGTTGCACGAACTCAACTTCGTGCCCTCCTTCGAGCAAATTGAAATCGACGAGTACGATGACGAGACCGAGGTGCAGTTGCACGACGGCTCGTGGCTGGTGCTGAAGAAGCTCGGCGAGGAGTATGATCCCACCGACAAGATCCTGGCCTACCGCACGCTGGAAGACGCCCGCAACCAGCAGAAGCTGCTGACCGGCATCTTCTACATCGAGCCGGAGACGCCCAACTTCGTAGAGACGCTGCACATGACTTCCACGCCGCTCGCCCGCCTGTCCCAGGCGCAGACGCGCCCCGGCCGCGAGGCGTTGCAAGGCATCATGGCCGAACTCTAGGTCAGGTCATGGCACCGGCTGTGCGCCTGCGCTACATCCTGTAAAAAACGGCCCGGGGACTCAGGTTTCCCGGGCCGTTTTCTATTGGCGATGGGCCAGCGTTCAGAGGGCGGCCTGCTCCGGCGCCGCAAATTCCGCATCGTCGGCGGTATGGACCTGGCCGGCGTCGGCGTAGTAGC
>JAGRCP010000163.1 GCA_020433455.1 Caldilineaceae bacterium
CGTCAAACGACCGGGCTATTAAACAACGCCCGCTGAACCGGGCTGGGTATCCTGCCGATGTCGCGTCGATACGCGGCGGGAGGGCACGGAGGCCCTCCCCTACCACCCCGCACCCCCGCACCTGCCTTCTGCTCCCCACTCGCAAATCCGCTTGCGTCGTGATAAAATTCCCCAACACCAACAATCGACCGTCCTACTTTGGGAGCAAGCCATGGACGCCCGCATTTCCCTCATCGGCAATGACGTTCTGTGCGAAAGCAATGATCAATCGACGCGCCGGGCGCTGGACGCCGCGGCGCGAGAGCAACTGACCGCCTGGACAACAGACTACCGCGCGGCCACTGTCCGACATGATCCCGCCTCGCTGGTCGATGTGGGAAGCGAGCTCTTTGCCTGGCTGGATGAAGACGGCTGGGCATCGGCCTGGGCCCGGGGCGTGGGTGACCGGGTGCTGGAGATCGCGGTGGACGATCTGCTGGACGCCACGGCCGCCGCGCTGCTGGACCTGCCGTGGGAGACGCTCTTCTATGCCAATGACTTCCTGGCCGGCGACCCTAACCAACTCTTTGTCGTCTATCGCAGCATTGGCCGCAAACGGGAAGCAACGCCCCTGCCGCCCCGCCACCGGGATCTGGCGCTGATGTTCATGGCGGCGTCGCCCCGGGGCCAGGTGGTTCTCGATTATGAGGGCGAGGAGAGCGCCATTCTGGAGGCGACCGAGCGCCAACCTGTTCAGCTCTTTGTGGAAGAGAGCGGTTGCGTCGACTTTCTCAAGGAGCGCATGGCCGCGGACGGACCCTTTGAAGCGCTGCATCTCTCTTGCCACGGCCACATCAGCAAATCGGGCGAGCCTGAGCTGGGGCTAGAGACGCCCACCGGCCAACTGGAGCTGGTCCCGCCGGGAACGATGATCAGCACCTTGGGCGCGGAAAGGCCGCCCCTGGTCTTCCTGTCCGCCTGTCACACGGCGGAAGCGGGCGCGGACAAAACGGCCAACATAGGCGAATCTTTTGTGCGCGGGCTGATCCGCGGAGGCGTGCCCAATGTGCTGGGCTGGGACGGCTCGGTCTATGACACGGACGCGATCGCCTTTGCCCATCGCTTTTACCATGAACTGGCGGCCTATGCCGACGGCCCGTATGCCGCCGCGGCTGCCCGGCGCGAGCTGCTCCGCTTGCAGGAGGCCAGCCGGAGCACAGGCGAGCATTGGCATCTGGCCCGCTTCTATGCCGGGCCGGCGGGGGGCGGTCCCGTCTGCGGGCGGGGGGCGACCAAGCGCGCCCTGCGCAGAGACGCGGGCTACAAGGAGTTTCTGGACACGAGTAACAAGCGGGTATCCGTGGCCACGGCCCGGCGCTTTGTGGGGCGGCGACGCCAGGCACAGGATGTTCTGGCCGCGTTCCGTTCCGGCCAGGGGCCCGGCGTGCTGATCCACGGCATGGGCAATCTGGGCAAATCCAGCCTGGCGGCGCGCATTGCCAACCGCCTGCCCCGCCTCAAGACCGTGGTCATTTACGGCCGCTATGACGCAAGCGCGATCTTTGACGCGGTGACCAATGCGCTGCCGCCCCGCACCCGGCGCGGGATCCGGGATGTGTGGGCGCAGAGCATTCGGGAGGATGGGCGCAGCCTGGGGGATTGTCTGGAGGAGCTGCTGGGCGGGCCGCTGAATCAAGAGCCGATTCTGCTCATCATCGATGATCTGGAGCAGGTTTTGGCCACGCCCCGGCCCGGCCAGGCGTTGACCCCGGTGGCGGACGCGCCGGGGCAAGCGAACCTTTGGCGGGAGAGTTTGGCCGCGGTCCTGGACGCTTTTGACGCGGCGACCACCGATTCCCGGCTGCTGCTGACCAGCCGCTATGACTTTACGCTGCCCGGAACGCCCGATCCGGCGGCAAAGCTGGTGCGGGTGCAGTTGCCCGCCATGGACGCGGGCACGCGGGCCAAGCTCTGGCGCGCGGCGGTGCGCGAGGATGAAGAGGCCGAAGCCCACGGGGTCGACAGAAGGCTGATCGGGGAAGCCGTTGCCGTGGCAGGCGGCAACCCCGGCTTGCAGGAGATCCTCTGTCGGCCGCTGCTGCGGGGCGAGGAAGCAGTCGCGCGCAAGGCCATTGAGATGGTCCGCCACTTTCAGACGACGGGCGAAATCCCGACTCCGACAGAGGGCGAAGGCGCGGTCGGCGAAGGCGCGGTCGGCGAGGGCGCACAAAACGCGGCCATGGAATTCTTTCAGCGGGTGGCCTTTGGCGTCTATCGGGACGCGCTGACGCCTGGCCAGGCGAAGGCCCTGCGCGCGCTCACCCTCTTTGGCGTGGATTTGCCCATCCCCAGCCAAGCGCTCCTGGCTGTGATCGGGGCCCCAAGCCCGCCCGGCGAGAGCGCAACCGGCAAGGATGCAACCGGCGACGCCGCGGTTCTGGCCCGGCTGATGGCGCTGGGGCTGGTGGATGACTGGGCGGCTGAAGCAGGGCCGAACCATGCCGCGCTCAATCCCCTGGCGCGCCCGCTGGCCGGGGAGCAACTGGACGAAGAGGAGAGGAGCGCTTTGGCAAAGGCCGCGTTGGGGCCCCTGGCAGAGGCCTGGCAAGAGAAGGACGGCGACTTCCCCCAGGATGAAAGAAGCGTGGAGCTGGCGCGCCTCGCCCTGATCGCGCGGGCCGACGCCGCTTTGAGCCAGACAGCCGCCTATGCCGCGGGCCGCTATCTCTTTGACCGGCCCCACGGTGCAACCGGGGCCTGGCAACTGCTGGAAGCGACGCTGAACCTGTTGCAGGAAACGGCGGCAGAGCCTGCGCCCGGCCTGCTGTATCTAACAGCAGAGTGTGCAAAACGCATCGGCGAAACCGCACGCCAGATTGAATTGCTGGAGCAGGGATTGACCCTGAAGAATGCGGATGCACGCGCCATGGCCCAGATATTGGCCGCACACGCCGAGGCAACCCAACAGCGGGACGGGGCCGCCGCGCTGGCCTCCCTCCGCGCGGCGGTGGAAACCTTTGAGTCCCTCAACGACGTGCGCGAACGGGCCGTGACCATGGGGAAGATTGCCGACATCCTCCAGCAGCGGGGCGAGACCGACGAGGCACTCCGCCTATTGCAGGATGAGTTACTACCGGCATTTGAACGCCTCAACGACGTGCGCGAACGGGCCGTGACCATGGGGAAGATTGCCGACATCCTCCAGCAGCGGGGCGAGACCGACGAGGC
>JAGRCP010000035.1 GCA_020433455.1 Caldilineaceae bacterium
CCAGGTGATTGCCTTCGGCCCGGCGGTCGCCGATCTCCCGGCCGATGTCCAACGCCTGCTCATAGTAGCCGATGGCCTCCTCCACTCGCCCCTGAGCAGCATACGCAATCCCCAGATTGCCCAGGTGATTGCCTTCGGCCCGGTGGTCGCCGATCTCCCGGCTGATGTCCAACGCCTGCTTATAGTAGCCGATGGCCTCCTCCACTCGCCCTAGAGAAAAATACACCAACCCCAGAGAGCCCAGCCACGTCCCCTCATTCCGGCGATTGCTTGACGCTTGCGCCGCGGCCAGCGCTTCCCGGATCACGGTCAGGCGATCGACCGCGTAGCCTTGCAGATCCAGATAGTCATCAATGGCCCGGGCCAGGCGGTCGATTTCGCCCCAGAGTTGGGAGCCGGCGGCGGTCTCCATCTGTCTGCGGATGTGGGGGCGCAGGCGTTCCAGGGCAGGAAAGTCATTGGCGTTGATTTTGGCCCTGTCGGTCAGATAGTCCATGAGACGCTGTTGCGCTGCCCGTTCCAGGGGCAGCGTTTGCCGGGCATAGATGTGGATCAGGCGGTGGGTAGGGCTGTAGGCTGAGTCATCATCCCGGGTCAGCAGGCTGTAGCGGACGAGAAGGGCCAGGGTTTGCCGAGCCTGGGCCGCAGGCGCGCCCAGCGCGGCGGCCATGAGATCCGCCGAAAAGGGGGCGAAGGCCAACCCGCCCACGCCGGCCAGGGCATCGCGGGCCTGGGGGTCCAGCCGGGCCACGGTCCGCTGCAAGAGCAGGGGCACGCTCTCTTGTCGGCGTTCGCCCCTGTCCAGCGCGGCCAGGGGGGTGCTCTCCAGCAGCTCCTCCAGAAACTCATGGGCCCGGTAGCCGTCCACGCGCAGAGCGCTGCCCGCCAGACGCACGGCCAGGGGCAAATAACCCACCAGCTTGCAGATCCGCTGCGCGTGGGCCGGGTCGGCGATGGGTTCCCTCGCCCACTCTTCCAGCAGCGTCACCGCTTCAGCCGGGGGCAGGGGATCCAGATCAATCAACGCGCCCGGCGCGTCCCCCCGATCCCGGGTGGTGATCAAAACGCCGCAGCCGCCGGCGATCTCCAGCACTGCCCGCAGATCATCGGCATCCTCCGTCCCGTCCAGAATGAGCAGCGCGGTGCGCCCGGAAAGAGCCCGGCGCGCGGCAGCGCGGGCCCCGCCCTGCTCCTCTTCCCCGTAGGTGGTCGCAATGTACTGAAAGGCCTGCTCCGCGCGGGGTTCCAGATAGAAGCTGTGAAAGAGCAGGCCGTCGGGAAAGCGGCGCACCAGTTCATTCGCCTCGGCCAATTGGCGAACCGCCCGGCTGGCCAGCGCGCTCTTGCCCATGCCGCCCGCCCCGCAAAGGGTGATCGCCCGCCCCGGCTGCAACCCATTCATCAGATCGGCCAACCGATCCGTTCGCCCGGTAAAGTAGGCGACAGACGGCGGCAGGTCCACCGGCGGGCGGTAGTCGGGCCGCTGTTGGAGGTATTGGTGGATGACGGTTGAATAATCGTAGACAGTTGCCGTACCACCGTTGGTCGCTTGTGCCACATTGCGGCTGTTGTCAGCGCTTTGCGTAGGGCCCGGCGGGTTTGGTTTTGCCTGGGGCAGCGGATCAAAGTCGAGCCCGGTGAAGGCCCGCTTCACGGCAATCAGCCCGGGGTCGCTCGGATTGGCGGCAAGAGCTCCGTTCAGCAGCTCGTGGAGGCCGTTGCGCCGGGTGGCGTAGCAGTCGCGCACCAGCGCGTGAACAATCACGGTCAAGTTGCTGTGGGGCACGGGGACCAGCTTTTCCAGGTCCGCGTCCAGCTCATGGCTGGTCATCCGCGCCAGGGATGTCTGGTCAAAGACCGCGAGGAGGGCCTCTTCCAGTTGTTGCAGTTGTGCGCCCGTCGGTCGCATGGGGGTCTCCGCATGTTGTGGGTGGCTGTTGTCAGTATGGGGGTATTGTAGCATGCGGGGGGATGTTGTCAATGGGGCGGAGCGGCTGTTGCCTGGTGAGCCCGCGTCAGGCAACGCGGGATTCTTCACTGGTCTATCATAACGCCTGTCCTCGCCGTGCAGACCCGTTCAGAATGACAGAGAAGGATGCCCTGTCATTCTGAACGGGTCTGCACAACAACGTACGCTAGGCGACAGGCCAGTGAAGAATCCCGCGCGCGCTCTCTTGCCGGAACGATGTACACTGTAGGGCGGGTCTCCGACCCGACAAACTACTCAATACAGATCGTCGGTGAGCCCGACCTCCAGCTCGTCCAGAACATAATGCTTGGCCGTCGTCTCGATGCGGGTGTGGCCCAGGGCCTTCTGCGCCTGGCGGATATCGTCCCGCGCCAGTTGGGTGCCCACGAAGCGGCGAAAGTCGTGGGGCTTGATGTTCTCCAGCTCCTGCTCCAGGCTGTAGGTGCGCACGATCTTCCAGACGGCCACGGGCGAGAGGGGGCGATCGGTCATGCGGGGACCGCGGCCGTCAAACGCGGTAAAGATGTAGTCGCTCTCCACCGGCCGCACGCCCAGCCAGACCTCCATGTGGGCCACTGCCTCCCGGCTGACCGGCGCTTCCCGGTACGCCACGTCATTCTTGCCCCGCACCCGCAGGATATAGCCGCCTTCCTTGCGCTGCACCTGCTGCCGGGTCAGCGTCGTCAATTCGGAGACCCGCAGCCCGCTGGAGGCCAGGGTGGCCAGCAGCGCCACGTTGCGCAGCCCGATGAGCGTATCCCGTGGAGGGGTTTCGCATAGTTGTCGCATCTGGGCCGGCTCAATCCGCACCCGCGCGTTGGATTTGGTCCGATCTTTGAGGGCAGCGGCCTTCACGCCGGAGATCTGCTCAAACTCTGCGGCCAGCTCCGCGGGGATATAGCCCTGCACCGCGGCTTCCCGCACCAGGCGCTTGACCGCGCTCAGCATGCGGTTGATGGTGTTGGGGCTTTTGGCCGTCTCCTGGGCCAGGTGCGCGCGCCAGCGGGCCAGGGTCGCGGCCTGGAGCGCCTGCTCCAGCGGCCCGGCGTAGGCCAGGTAGGCGCGGAAATCCCGCTCGTACATGGCCATGCTGGAGGGCGCCAGCTGCCCCGCCAGGATCGACGCGTCAAAGGGCTGGAGCTTGCTCGCTCCGGCCGGGGCAGGGGGGCGGAAGGGCTGGGTTGTGACGATTTTGTCGCGCATGTCGGATCCTTTATGGCCGGGCCGGGCTGAACGCCGCCGAGTCGTGCCTGCGATGGTCATAATTTTAATTAATCTATTTTAAGCATAGCATAATCCAACCAAATCGCAAAAGAGGAAATTTGCGTTTCATTTGGCAAGGAGTGCCGGACTCCAGTCCGGCACTCCCGGGGGGACGCCCTGCGGATAAAAATCCCGAAAATACGACCTATTTGAGGATGGCCAGAAGCCGGGCCAGGTCATACCCGGGGCGGGGGGCGCCGGCATCGAGCGGAAAGACGCCGGCGTGGAGCATTCGGTGGCAGTTGGCGCAGAGGGGAACGCACGCCTGTGCCATCCTCAACAGCTCCTCGGCCCGGGCCGTTGCGGATGAGACCGGGGCCTGGGCCAGCTCGTCAATGAGCACGGCGACGCGGCGCTCATTCTTTTCCTGTTCGTGGTGGAAATCCAGCGCGCTGATGTGGGTATCAAAGCCGCAATGGGCGCAGCTTGCGCCAAGATAGAGGCGGATTGCGGCGCTTTTTCTTCGCATAGTATTCGTTCTTGTGCTGTGATTTTCAGCGTTGCGGATCTGGGTGCATTCCAGGCAATGAGGAAAGAGCACGTTGCGCCGCTTGAGCGAAGGCGGAGCATAGAAAAAATCGTTACGCAGCACACGTTTGCATGTGGCGCACTGGGCGTGGCTGCGGGTCTGGTTGAGGTTGGGCCGGCCCCGGCTGCCGCTGCGATATGCATAGACCGGAGTAAGTTCCGTTGGGAGCGCGCCCAGTTGCTCCATTGCATAGAGCCGCGGCTGCGCGCTGATGGGCGCGCTGAAGTCAAAGGCGAGTTCCGGATGTAGGCGGATAAATTCATCGAGGTTCATGCTGGGCTCCCGTTGGCGCGTGTAAGCGGCGCGTTGCTTGTCTGTTTCCTCCTTGCAGCTTCATTCCAGTATATCATCAATAAGTTAATTATCTAATATTTTTTAGAGAGAATTATAACATACATTTAATTAAGCTATTTTAGGGATTAAAAAAGGGGTTAATGCCCTGACAAACCACGGGACAAAACCGTAGAGGCATTTCTTGCCTCTACGGTTTTGTCCCGTACAGCCCTGTAGGCAGCGTAACGCCTTTCGGCATCTATAATTCCCGCATAACCTGCGCCGCGGCGTCGACTGTCTTTTGGATCTCGGCGTCGCCGTGCGCGGTGGACAGAAAGCCTGCTTCAAACTGGGACGGCGCGAGATAGACCCCGCGTTCCAGCATGCCCTGGAAGTAGCGCCCAAAGCGTTCGGTGTCCGATTGGGCGGCCGAATCCCAGTCGGTGACGGGACCGGAATGGAAGAAAAGGCCGAACATGGTGCCGATTAGACTATGCGAAATTTCTATCCCCGCCCTGTCGGCCGCGTCGCTGAGCCCCTGCATGAGCGTTGCGCCCTGGACCTCCATGCTTTCCCAGACGCCCGGTTCCTGAATGGCGCGCAGGGTCTCGATTCCGGCCGTCATGGCCAGGGGATTGCCCGAGAGCGTGCCCGCCTGGTACATGGGCCCCACCGGCGCGACCATCTCCATGATCTCCCGCCGCCCGCCGTACGCGCCCACCGGTAGCCCCCCGCCGATGACCTTGCCCAATGCAGTAATATCCGGTTTTATGTCAAACAACGTCTGCGCGCCGCCGGGGTGAACCCGGAAGCCGGTCATGACTTCGTCAAAGATGAGCAGGCTGCCGTGGGCCGCGGTCAGTTCCCGCAACCCCGCAAGAAAGCCGGGCTGCGGCGGGATCACGCCCATGTTGCCGGCCACCGGCTCCACGATGACGGCCGCGATCTCGCCCTTGAACTGGTCGAAGAGCGCAGCAGCCGAATCCGCGTCGTTATAACGCGCGGTCAGCGTATCGGCCACCGTGGCCGGGGTGACGCCGGGCGAATCGGGCAGCCCCAGCGTGGCCACGCCCGAGCCGGCCTGGACCAGCAGCATATCCGCGTGGCCGTGGTAATTGCCCTGGAACTTGACGATCTTGTTGCGGCCGGTGAAGGCCCGGGCCAGGCGCAGCGCGCTCATGGTCGCCTCGGTGCCCGAGTTGACGAAGCGCACCATCTCGATGCTGGGCATCATGCGCGTCACCAGCCGGGCCAGCTCGATCTCCTGCTCGCAGGGCGCGCCGTAGCTGGTCCCCAGTTCCACCGCGGCCTGGAGCGCGGCGACGATGCGCGGGTTGGCGTGGCCCAGAATCAGCGGCCCCCAGGAGAGGACGTAATCCACGTAGCGGTTGCCGTCCGCGTCGGTCAGGTGCGCGCCGTCGCCCGCGGCGATGAAGAGAGGCTGCCCCCCCACCGCCTTGAAGGCCCGCACGGGCGAATCAACGCCGCCTGGCAGCAGCGTCTGCGCCTCTGCAAAGAGCGCCTTTGATCGTGTTAAAGAATGCATAGTAATTCCCTTCCATGCAGCCGCAGGTGAGCCGACATTGCCCGCGGCGTTTACAGTCTACTTTGCGGCTGCCTCAATCAGGTCAACCAGCGTATTGATGTAGAGAGGATCCAGGTTGAGCGCGGGCGGACGCTCCAGGCGCACGCCGAGCTTTCGGGCCGCGGCCTGGGCCTCGATGTCAATGTCATACAGGATTTCCACGTGATCCGAAACAAAGCCGACCGGGACGCTGACCAGCTTGTCGATGCCCCGGGCGGCCAGTTCGGGAATGTACTCCTCCAGTTGGGGGCCCAGCCACGGCTCGGGACTGCGGCCCGCTGACTGATAGCTCCATGACCAGCGATCAGCGGGCAGGCCCGCGCGTTCGGCCACGAGTTGCGCGGTTTCCCGCAGTTGCGCATCATATGGATCGCCCATCTCCATAATGCGCACGGGCAGGCTATGCGCGCTGAAGATAACGTGAACATCCTTTTGTTCGGCCTCGGGCCAGCGGCTGACAGCTTCCTTTACGCGATTGGACAGGGCCTCGATCAGGCCGGGGGCGGCATGATAGGAATCCACGTAGACAAAGTCAATGTCGCCGTGATACATTTCCAGGCTGGCATCGACTTTTGCATGGTACTTGGCCACGCTCAGCTTGCTGTAGTGGGGCGCCAGCACCAGGGCCACGCCCTGGGTAATGCCGTCTTCCACCATCCGCCCCACCACCTCCTCGATCCACGGCGCCCAATGGCGCATGCCCAGATAGACCTTGAAGCGTTGCGGGTCCAGCCGTCCGCGTACGGCCTGGACCTGCTGCGTGGTAATCTCCAGCAGGGGCGATTTGCCGCCGATTTGGGTGTAGTTGCGGGTAATCTCTTCCAGCACAGCGGGCGTCGTCGGCCGGCCATGGCGAATGTCGGCCAGATAGCCCGGCAGCTCATCCAGCGAATTGGGCCCGCCGTAGGCCATGATGAGTACGCCGATGGGGTTGGTTTGTTCGCTCATTTCGCTGTTTGCTCTTTCACGTAATCAACCACGCGCTGCACGGTCTCTACGGGCGTGTTGGGGAAGATTCCATGGCCCAGGTTAAAGATGTGGCCGGGCTGTCCCGCTGCCCGGGTCAGCAGATCGTCCGCCTGATACTTGAGTTCGCGCCAGGGCGCCAGCAGCGCGACAGGATCCAGGTTGCCCTGGATTGCCCTGTCCGCGGGAATCCGGCTGCGATACCAATCCAGGGGCATGCGCCAATCCACGCCGATCACGTCGCCGCCGCAGGCAGCTACCTGGTCAATGAAGGCGGCCGTTCCGGTGCTGAAGTTAATGACGGGAACATCGGCCCGGCGCAGCGCGTGGAAAAGCGCGCGGTTGTAGGGGGCAACAAAGCGCATGTAGTCGCTATAGCCCAGGGCCATGCCGGCCCATGAGTCGAAGACCTGAAGCGCGGCCGCGCCGGCTTTGGCCTGGGCCAGCAGATAGTCGGCCTGAACGGTGACCAGCTTGCTCATAAGCCGCTGCCACGCGGCCGGCTCGCTGTACATGAGTGACTTGACGTGGGTATAGTTCTTGCTCCCGCCGCCCTCGACCGCGTAAGCCGCCAGCGTAAAGGGCGCGCCGGCAAAGCCGATGAGGGGAATATCCCGGGGCGCCAGCTCCGCGGCAGCCAGCTCAATGGCCTGCAAGGTGGGCGCCAGCGTCTCCTGAGCCGGGGGCGCGGCCAGCATGTCGATGGCGTAGTTGGTGCGCAGAGGATTGTGGATTACCGGCCCCTCGCCCTTGACGAACTCCAGCTCCAGGCCCATCCCGATCAATGGCGGCAGGATATCGGCAAAGATGATAGCCGCGTCAAAGTCAAAAGCATTGATGGGCTGAAGCGTCACTTCTGCCGCGAGTTCGGGCGTGCGGATGACGTCGAGCATGGCGTATCGGGCGCGAATGGCTCGATACTCAGCCATGTAGCGTCCCGCCTGCCGCATAAACCAGATGGGCGTTCGGTCCACCGGCAGGCCCCGACAGGCACGCAGGAAGCGCGCGGTCGGTTCGGTGTTGTGTGAATCTGTCATGAAGTCCTCGTGAAAAAAATGAGAAGTCAGAAATAAGGAATAAGAAAAGAGGAATTGTCTTGGGACGGCGGCGTTGCGTGGTCAAATGCAACCACTCCGCCACTCCGCCACATCGCAGCCGTTCCTCTTTTCTCATTTCTCCTTTCTACTTTCATTCTTGCTCTGCCAAATCGCCTTGCCGACGAAAAACGGCCCCATCTTTTCCATGTAGAGGGACGTCTGCTTGGTTTTGCGCATACGCTGGACGATGGCCGAGAGGGGGAAAAGTTCCGGTCCGACCAGCGCAACCACGAAATCGTTGTCATTCTTGTCCAGTCCGAAGCTGGCCAGGCGAATATCCGTACCCAATCCCGCCCGACCGTAAGCCCGGCCAATGCCGCCGTGTTCAGCCAGAATGGTGCGCTGTTCCTGGGCGGAAAGCTGCTCGAAGCTGCCGGCCCGGCGCAGCGGATACCAGACCGCCCACGGCATGTCCGGATTACGCGTGTTGCGAATGGGGCGGTGGATGAGGGTCTCATCCAAATCAGGTTCATAGCCGATGGAGTAGGTGCGGCCGAACATGGTGTACTCAGGCTTGGGCGTCAGCTCGCTGAAGGGCGGACGCAGGAGAAAGTCGCGCAGCGTCGTGACAAAAAAGTCCGCATCTTCGCTGAAGGCGATCAGCCCCACGCCGCGTGGATCGTTGACGTCCAGGTAGAGCGTGGCCGGCAGCGGCGTCTCTTCCAACTGCGCCTCCTCCAGCGCCTGGATCAGCCGTTGCGCACTCATGCAGTCGCCAAAGGCCTGAAACCGCATAAAAAGTCGTCGGGTTGAACGAATCACCTCGCCGTCCGGCGAACGGCCCAACTCGTATACGTTTACCAGTTCAGCATCATCATTACCATCCTGGCTTTCCGCATGACGATTTTGCTCTGCTTTTTCAGTAGCCAATTTCTCGTTCCTCATTTCTGATTATTTCTGATTATCCGCGCCGCTTCAACCGCGTGATACGTAATCACCAAATCCGCGCCGGCGCGCTTGATGCCCAGCAGGGTCTCCAGGATAGCGGATTCGTCCAGCCAGCCATTGGCGACGGCGGCCTTGAGCATAGCGTACTCTCCACTCACGTTATACGCCACCAGCGGCAGCTCAGGGCAATGATCCCGCACCCGCCGAATGACGTCCAGATAGGCCAATGCCGGCTTAACCATGAGAAAGTCTGCGCCTTCAGCCACATCCAGGCTCGCCTCGCGCAGGGCTTCCCGCACGTTAGCGGGATCCATCTGGTGGGTCTTGCGATCGCCGAATTTGGGCGCGCCGTCGGCAGCATCCCGGAAAGGGCCGTAGAAAGCAGACGCGTACTTCACCGCGTAGGACATGATGGACAGATGCTCGTAGCCGCCGTCATCCAGCCCCTGGCGGATGGCCGCAACCATGCCGTCCAGCATGCCGCTGGGCGCGACGATATCCGCGCCGGCCCGGGCATGGGAGAGGGCGACCCTGGCCAGCAGGGGCAAGGTCGCATCATTGAGCACGTAGCCTTCGGGCAGGGAAGAGGGACTGTTGCCGTGGGCGTGATGCAGCAGGCCGCAGTGACCGTGGTCCGTGTACTCGCAGAGGCAAACATCTGTAATGACCACCAGGTCGGGCAGCGCCTGCTTGAGCGCGCGCACGGCCTGCTGGACGATGCCGTCAGCCGCAAAATTCTCTTCGCCCACCGGGTCCTTGGCCGCGGGAATGCCGAAGAGGATGACCGCGGGCACGCCCGCCTCTGCCGCGCGCTGGGCCTCGGCCACGGCCTCATCCACGGAAAGCTGGGCAATGCCGGGCATAGACGTTATGGGCGTGCGCACGCCCTGACCATGGGTAACAAAAAGAGGATAGATAAAGTCCCGGGGCGTCAGTTCCGTCTCCCGCACCATGGCCCGCAGGCCGGGCGTATGGCGCAGGCGTCGGGGGCGGACGGGCAATCCGCTGCCCGCAGATCCGGGTTCATCCTGGTCCGGACCGGACCGGACTAAACTTCGCAATCGTTCAACTTGCAACATAATCGATCATTCCTTGGATCAAGCCTTCAATGGTATAGGGATTGGCCACAATGTCCGGCGGATAGCCTTGACGCGCTGCTTCATCCGCTGTGGTCGGGCCGATACAGGCCACGGCAGCGTCCGGTTTTGTCTCCGCCAGTTTTGCAAAATTCATGACCGTCAGCGGACTGGTAAAGGTCAGGAAATCAACGCCCTGTGCGAGGGCGGCAAACTGTTCCGCAGTGGGGCGGCCGATTACCGTGCGATAGGTTGCTACATCATCAACGGACGCGCCGCGCGCCGTCAAGCCTGCCGTCAATTCCGGCCGCCCCTGCTCGGAGCGGGGAATCAATATGCGCGCGCCGGCTGCATCCGGCAGCATGGCGGCCAGGGCCCGGCCCGAAAAATCGGCCGGTACAAAATCGACATGCCAACCCCTGGCCTCTGCGGCCGCTGCGGTAACGACCCCCACGGCCGCAATCCTGCACGCGGAATTCCGAATCGCCTCGGCCATATCCGCCGGAAAAAAGCGCACGGCGTTGGGGCTGGTAAAGATAACCCAGCGATAGCGATCCGGATTGCAGCCGGCGTCCGGCGGCAGGGATGTTGTCAATGGCGCAAAATCGATCGCGGGGAAGCGCAGCGGCTCTGCGCCCTGCGCCCGCAAAGCACGGCAAAAGTCGTCCGCCTGCTCGCCATGACGCGTGACCACGATGCGCAGGCCGCGCAGGGGAGCGGAGCGACTCATGCCAGCAGTTCCCCTGCACCCTGCTCCCGGGCATGCCGGGCCGCGGCCTCGCCCAATGCCTGGGGATCGCGGTCGGTCAGCTCCACGCGGATGATCCGGCTGCCGTCTTCCGCCCCAATCAGTCCCTGCAACTGGAGATAGCCCGCCGGCATAACCTGGGCCAGGGCAGCAATGGGCGCCGAACAGCCGCCGCCCAAGGCTTGCAGAAAAGCGCGCTCGGCCGTAACGGCCGAGCGCGTGGGCCCATGCTCAACCGGGCCCAGCAGAGCCAGCGTCGCCGCATCATCCTGCCGACACTGGACGGCCAGCGCGCCCTGGCCCGGGGCGGGCAGCATCATATCCAGGGGCAGGTGCAGCGTAATGTACTCATCCAGATCAAGACGCCGCACGCCGGCCGCAGCCAGCACCGTGGCGTCGTACTCCCGGCGCACGATGACCTTGGCGATACGCGTCTCCACGTTGCCGCGAATGGGAAGCACATTCAGGTCCGGACGCAATGCGAGAAGCTGGGCACGCCGGCGCGTGCTGCTGGTGCCCACGATGGCGTGAGGCGGCAGATCGGCCGGCCGGTCAAACCCGGCCGCGATCAGGACGTCCTCCACCTCCCCGCGCGGGGGAATCGCGCCGATGGTGAGACCCGGCGCATCGTCAACCGGCAAATCCTTGAGGGAATGGACGGCCAGATCGATTTCACCGCCGCGTAACGCGGCTTCCAACTCCGACGTGAAGAGGCCCTTGCCGCCGATCTCAGGTAAGGGCTTGTCGATGACGCGATCGCCCCTGGTAACAAAGGGGACGATCTCGAAACGGAAAGCCGGGTGCGCGGCCTGCAACAGGCGGACAATGTGATCGGTCTGCCAGCGGGCCAGATTCGAGGTACGGGTTCCCAGGCGTAACGTATTGGTTGCGTTCATCATCAATCAGGCCTCAAATCAATCAAATCTCAAACAATTCCCTGATGGTTGCGGCGTACGCTTCGGCTTCAGCCTCGCCCGCGGCCGCGCGCAAACGGTTTGTGGGCGCATGCAGCAGGCGGTTTACCAGAGAGCGGGAAAGGTGCTCAAACTGGGCCGCCACCTCCTCGTCTACCTCATCGCCCAGAAAATGCATGGTGCGGGCGAGTTGCTCCCGGCGGATGCGTTCGGCCTGGCGCCGGAAGTCCGCCACCACGGGGCGCATAGCCAACTCGAGCAGCCTGTCCTCAAACGCGGCGACCTCTTCATCGATAATGGCCAGGGCCCGGGGAACTTCCCGACGTCGGGCCGCCACTGCATCATCCAGCTCGGCGTGCAGCTCATCCAGGGTGTAGAGCCTTATGCCGGGCGTCCGCCCCGCGGCAGGATCAACGTCCCGGGGCAAGGCAATGTCGATCAGCGTAAGCGGGCGCTGATTGCGTCGGACCTGGAGGCGTTCAACCTGGGGAGCGGTGAGAATGAAGCCGTCTGACCCTGTCGCACAGAAAGCCACGTCAACGGCAGTCAGGGCATCCTCCAGTTGAGACAGACTATAAACAACGCAATCCGCCGGGGCCAGGGTTGCCGCCTTTTCCGGCGTGCGGTTCACCAGGTTGATGGCCGCGACGTGCCGACCGGCCAACGCCTTGAGGAGCAGTCGCCCCATCTCGCCCAAACCGATGACCGCCACGCGCTTTCCGCTCAACCCGCCGGGGCTGCGCTGGGCAAGCGCCACGGCCACGGAGCTGATGCTGGCCGGTCGATTGCCGATGGTCGTCTCGCGTCGGACGCGCTTCCCGGTATGCAGAGCAGCCAGCATCGTTGCGTCGAGGAGTGGACCCACGGAGCCCGCGGCCACGGCATCCTGATAGGCGGTGGCCACCTGCCCCAGAATCTGGGCTTCCCCCAAAACCTGGGAATGAAGTCCCGCAGCCACCGCGGCCAGATGACGCATCACGTCGATGTCCGTGCGTCGGGTAAAGGGCATGACGGCCAGTTCATCCGCCGGCCGCTCGCTGGTTGCGGCCAGCAGGTCGTAGAGGGCGCGTTCCCCATCCCGGACCGACGCGCGCCCGTCGACGGCGGCATATAGTTCAAAACGGTTGCAGGTGGAAAGGAGGGCGTACTCGCGAATGGGGTCGGACGGTTGGGGCGGAGCGAAGACCCGCCCCAGAGAATCGAGGGTGCAAAGCGGCTGTTCACGTAAAGCCACAGATGAGCTGTGGTGGTCCAGACCGAGACAAAGTAAGCGATTTTGGCGCATATTTCCTAGCCAAAAATGATGAAATCTATGTAAATCTAAGCAATTGTGAAAAATAGTAACCTATCGTTCTGGGATCACCAAATTTAATTAGCGAGTGAAGCCCGCTTAACAAGCGCTCCTTGCCGTCGTCCGCCCCATCAAACAGGTCATGCGCTGTTTCCCCGAAACGGATCGTCTCTGGTAGACTTGCCCGGTGCAGGTTTGACCGTACTGCACCCAATCGGCCTGAACACATCCATATAAAAAGCTGGGGATAGAAATTCATGGAAGATAAGCGGGCGACGCTGGTTGCCGCGGATTTAGAAGGCGTCTTTTTACCCGAGATTTGGATTGCTGTATCAGAGGCGACGGGGATAAAAGAGCTATCTTTGACTACGCGAAATATTGCAAATTATGCCGAATTGATGGCTTTGCGCATAAGCATTCTGCGCACACAGCAGATATCCCTGCGCGATATCCAGGCCATCATCGCCGGCCTGGAGCCGCTGCCCGGCGCGCGTGCATTCATAGACTGGATCCGGGAACGCACGCGCCTCATCATCCTCACGGACAGCTTTTATCCGTTCCTGACCCCCTTCCTGCCCAAGCTCGGCTACCCCACAATCTTCGCTCATCAACTGGTCACGGATGGGCAGGATATGCTCACGGGCTACACCCTGCGCGTTCAGGATTCTAAGCGGGTAGCCATGGAGACGTTTCATACCCTGGGCTTCCGCACCATGGCCTTCGGCGACTCCTATAACGACATCAGCATGATCGGTGCGGCCGATACGGGCCTCTTCTTCCGGCCGCCGGAGAGCGTGATGACGGATTTTCCGCATGTGGGCGTGGCCCAGACCTATGCAGAATTGCAGGAAGCCATGACCGATTTCCTGGCGGAGGCCTGACCCTTGGCCGTCATCGGACTTTTTTACGGCAGCACCGATGGCGCAACCGCGCACATCGCGCAGCAGGTCGCCGAGCTTTTTACGCAGCGGGGGCATACGGTGGAACTCTTTGATGTAGCCGAATTCTATCCGGACGCCATGGAGGAATTTGAGTACGTCATCCTGGGCATACCCACCTGGGACATAGGGCAGCTCCAGGCCGATTGGGAAGAAGTCATCGACGACCTGGACGAACTGGACCTGCGCCATGCCCGGATTGCCCTCTTCGGGCTGGGCGATCAGGCCGGATATCCCCTCACGTTTGTGGACGCCCTGGCCTTTTTGGCCGACAGAGTAGAGGCGCAAGGCGCGCGCCTGGTAGGACGTTGGCCCATCACGGGCTATAATTTCGAACGGTCGTGGGCCGTAAAGGATGGAGATTTCATCGGCCTGGCGCTGGACGAGATCAATCAGCCCGAGCTGACCGCTCCCCGCCTGGCCCGTTGGGTGGAAGTTGTCGCCCTGGAATTTGGAATTGAGTAACAACATTTTGACGAAATGAGGACGCGCATGTCCCAGCAGACCTCCCAAACGCAACCAAACGGTGCAACCGCAGCAAATGCATCGGACTCGATGAGCAGCCTGGTCAGCGCCATCGGCTACATTCTGGCCGTTTCCTATCCGGTATTGGCACTTTCCACCGGTACACGCGCGGTCTATCAGCTCTTTTTTAAGCAGGGCGTCACCGACTACCTGCCCTCCATCCTCAGCGGCGTGGCCGCCCTCTGTTACCTCGTCGCGGCGCTGGGCTTCGCCTACCGTCGCCGCTGGACATGGCGGCTCTCGGTCAGCGTTCTGGCCTTTGAAACCGCGATGACCCTCATCGTGGGCATCTGGAGCTTTGTAGACCCTGCGGCAGTGGGCAGCACGGTCTGGCGTCACTTTGGTGCGGATTACGGTTACTTCCCCTTTTTCCAACCCATTCTGGGCTTAATCTGGCTCTTTTGGCCCGCCACCCTGCATGAATATGGCCTCAAGCGTAAACAAGACGGTTGACCTGCGACCTGCGGCCTGCGACCTGCGACCTGCGACGGACCCTAACACGCATCACGCCCTGGTTAACCACCTGACGTTTTATCTCAATCTTCGAGCAACGGAGGACGAAATTCTATGCGTATTGTTGTCGGAACCGACCACGGCGGCTTCCCGCTAAAGGCGGCCGTCATAGATGAACTAATCAAGAACGGCCACGAGGTGATTGACATTGGGACGGATTCACTGGAGTCGGTTGATTTTCCTGACTACGCGAAGAAGGCGGGCGAAGTGATCAACGGCGGGGAAGCCGACCGGGGCGTCCTGCTCTGCGGCAGCGGCATCGGCGTGGCCATTGCCGCCAACAAAGTCCGGGGACTGCTGGCCAGCGTCGTTCACGACACTTACAGCGCGCATCAGGGCGTGGAGCATGACGGCCTCAACGTTCTCTGCCTGGGCGCCCGCATCATCGGCGAGGCGCCGGCCCGGGAGATTGTGGCCACGTTCGCCGCGGCTGAATTTCAGCCGGAAGCGCGCTATCTGCGCCGGGTCGGCAAAATCCGGGCGCTGGAAGCGGAGGAGCTAGGGTGAGCAACCGCACAATTCCGCCCGTTCTCATTGTCGTGTTCGGGGCCTCGGGCGACCTGACCAAACGCAAGCTGGTGCCGGCGCTCTTCAGCCTCTATCGCCAGGGCCTCCTGCCCGATCACTACGGCGTCCTGGGCTACGCGCGCACGGACTCCTCAGACGACCAGTTCCGCGCCGAGCTGCGCGAAGCCCTGGAAGAGTTCAGCAACGTTGCGCCCGGGGAAGCTGAATGGCGTGAGTTTGCCCGCCACTTTCACTATCAGCAGGGAAATTATGACGCGCGCGCCGACTTCGAGCGCCTGGCCGAGCGCATCAAGGAAGTGGACGCGGCGCATCATACAGAAAGCAATCATCTCTTCTACCTCTCCACGCCGCCGTCGGTCTTCAAGCCGATAACCACCCTGCTGCATGAAGTGGGGCTGGGCCAGGAAAACGGCAACGGGTGGACCCGGCTCATTGTGGAAAAGCCGTTTGGCCGCGATCTCGCCAGCGCCGTCGACCTGAATCAGCATCTGCGCCGGAACTTTAAGGAAGATCAGATCTATCGCATCGACCACTATTTGGGCAAAGAGACCGTTCAGAATATCCTGGTCTTCCGCTTCGGCAACGGCATCTTCGAGCCGATTTGGAATCGCAATTATGTGGACCACGTGCAGATCACCGTGGCCGAAAGTTTGGGCGTGGGCGATCGGGGCGGCTATTACGAACGGGCCGGCGCCATCCGGGACATGATCCAGAATCACGTCATGCAGTTGGTCGCGCTCACGGCCATGGAACCGCCGGTGGCCTATGACGCCAAGGCCGTACGCGACCAGAAGGTCAACGTCATGCGCTCCATCCGTCCGCTGGAGCCGGATGAGATCAGCGATCGGGTCGTGCGCGCCCAGTACAGCGCCGGACAGACGGGCGGGAAGAGCATCCCTGGTTATCGGGAGACGGAGGGCGTCGATCCCCATTCCCTGACCGAAACCTACGTGGCATGGCGCCTGCAAATCGACAACTGGCGCTGGAAAGATGTGCCCTTCTACGTGCGCACGGGGAAGGCCATGGCCGCCAAGCTCACGGAGATTAACGTCGTCTTCCGCCAGCCGCCGCTCATGTTTTTCAAGGACTTCGACAACGACTACCATATTCCCCACAATGTGATTACCCTGCGCATCCAGCCCGATGAAAGCATCCACCTCGGTTTTGATGCCAAGCGGCCGGGTCCCATCATTGACGTGAACCCGGTCATGATGAGCTTTTCTTACGCTGAAACGTTCGGCAAAAAGTCGGCCGAAGCGTACGAACGCCTGCTGCTGGATGCGCTGCTGGGCGACGGCACCCTCTTTATCCGCGGCGACGAGGTGGAAGTCGCGTGGGATCGGGTCAACTCGGTGCTGGACGGCTGGGAGGCCGAAGCCAAGGCCAACCCGAATCTGAACCTGCCCGCGTATCGCGCAGGCAGTTGGGGTCCTGACGCGGCCGATAACCTACTGGAAGCTGAAGGGCGCTACTGGCGCAATCCGTACCACCTGGTAAAGCACCAATAAAAAAGCATAAAATCTGATTCCGGAAAGGCGTTCATGGCTCCTAAAGAACATACTGTCGAAGTCATCGAGAACGAAGCAGACTATATCCGCACGGCCGCCGAGTTGATCAGCGCGGCCGCGACCATCTCGATTGGGCGGCGGGGCTTCTTCCGCATTGCCCTGGCGGGCGGCTCAACGCCCCGCCCCATCTATGAAGCGCTGGCCCAGGACCCCGATATCGACTGGCGGCGCTGGCAGATATTCTGGAGCGACGAACGCACTGTTCCGCCCGACAGCGAAGAGAGCAATTACCGTATGGTCCGCACCGCCCTGCTGGATCGCCTCCCCACCAAGCCAGGACTGGTTATGCGCATGGCGGGGGAAGCCGAACCCGCCGCGGCCGCGGCGGGCTATGCCGACTCCATCCGCGAGCTGGTTCCGGCCAATCCCGAAGCCGGGACGGGCGAAATGCCCCGCTTCGATCTCATCCTCCTGGGCATGGGCGATGACGGCCATACGGCCAGCCTGTTCCCCCATACTTCTGGACTACACGAAAAAAATCAGCTTGTTATGGCCAATCCGGTGCCCCAACACGCGACGGTGCGCCTGAGCTTCAGCGCGCCGCTCATCAATGCGGCGCGGCGCATCCTTTTTCTGGTGCGGGGCGGCAGCAAGGCGGAGGCCCTGGAAGCCGTGATCAGCGGCCCGGCACAACCGGAAAAATACCCGAGTCAACTCATTTATCCCGTGAACGGCTCCCTCACATGGCTGGTTGACGAGGCCGCGTTTGCCGCCATTCAAAGCGCTTTGCAGTAAAATGGGGCAATTACTATTCATTCAAGCAAACAATTCATGATGCTGAAGGAGAAAGCATGAAACTTGTCGGCAAAGTCTCGGTCTTCCCCAAACTCCCCCCCGCCATTGAGCGCCTGCAAGAGCTGGCGTACAACCTCTGGTGGAGTTGGGAGGCGAACGCCCGTGCGCTCTACGCGCGCATTGACCCCGAACTTTGGGAGGAAATCAATCATAATCCCGTCAAATTTTTACGCCTTGTGGACCAGGCCAAACTGACGGCCGCGGCGGAAGATAGCGCATACCTGGCCGCATACAACGAAATCATGGCCGCGTTTGACGCCTACATGTCGCCCGACGCGACGACCTGGTTTAAGACCCATCACCCTGACAAGCGGGACCAGGTCATTGCCTACTTCAGCGCGGAGTTCGGCCTTCACGAAGCCTTGCCCATCTATAGCGGAGGCCTGGGCATCCTCAGCGGCGACCACTGCAAAGCGGCCAGCGATCTGGACCTGCCCTTTGTGGGCGTAGGCTTTCTCTATCCCCAAGGCTACTTCACCCAGATTATCGATTCCCAGGGCGTCCAGCAGGCCCAGTACGAGAAGGTCGAACTGGCCGAGGTGCCGGCCACGCCCGCGCTGGACAGCGACGGCAATGAGGCGCTCATCCAGGTGGACCTGCCCGGCCGCACCGTCTACGCCAAGGTTTGGCGAATCCAGGTGGGGCGCATTCCCATCTTCCTCATGGACACGGACGTGGAGCGCAACGCGCCCCAGGACCGTGAATTGAGCGCACGCCTCTACGGCGGCGACCGCGAGATGCGCATCAGCCAGGAGGTCGTGCTGGGTATCGGCGGCGTACGCGCCGTGCGCGCGCTGGGCATTTCGCCCGCGGCCTGGCACATGAACGAAGGCCACAGCGCCTTCCTCGGTCTCGAGCGGGTGCGGGAGAAGGTGCAGCAGAACGGCCTGTCCTTTGATCAGGCCGTCGAAGCGGTTCGCGCCAACACCCTCTTTACCACCCATACGCCCGTGCCGGCAGGCAACGATACCTTTGCCTTTGAGCTGGTAGAAAAATTCTTCTGGCAATATTGGGGACAATTGGGCATCGACCGCAACAAGTTCATCGATTTTGCCGGCCAGGATCAGGACTGGGGCAGAATTTACAGCATGACCGTGCTGGCCCTCAAGCTGAGCGCCTATCACAACGGTGTCAGCGAACTTCACGGCCACGTGAGCCGGGCAATGTGGAATTTCCTCTGGCCCGACCTGCCCGTGGAGCAGACGCCCATCGGCCATGTGACCAATGGCATCCACACCAAGACGTGGCTGGTCCAGGAATTAAAGGACCTCTATGGCCGCTATCTGCCGGGCGATTGGCAGGAGGAAGTCGATGCGCCGGCAACCTGGGATGAGGTGGACGACATTCCCGACGCGGAACTCTGGTCCGTGCATCAGGCGCGCAAGAGCAAGCTGATCGATTTTGCCCGCGAGCGCGTCAAGCGCCAGTACCTGCGCCACGGCGAAGGCCCCCGGCGGATCGAGAAAGCCGGACGCCTGCTGAACCCCAATGCGCTGACCATCGGCTTTGCCCGTCGCTTCGCCACCTACAAGCGCGCCACCCTCCTCTTCCGGGATCAGGAACGCCTGAAGGCTATTCTCAACCATCCCGAACGACCGGTACAGATTGTCTTCAGCGGCAAGGCGCATCCGGCCGACGAGCCGGGCAAGGCGCTGATCCGCGAGATTTACGAATTGAGCCAGCAGCCGGACTTTGAAGGCAAGATCCTCTTCATTGAAAATTACGACATCAACATTGCCCGCCACATGATTTCGGGCGTAGACGTCTGGCTCAACAACCCTCGTCGCCCCCACGAAGCATCGGGGACCAGCGGCGAAAAGGCTGCGGCCAGCGGCGCCCCGAACCTCTCCATTCTGGACGGCTGGTGGGTCGAAGGCTACGACGGCAGCAACGGCTGGGCCATCGGCGAGGAGCGGGAATACAAGGACCAGAATACCCAGGACGAGGCCGATGCCCTCAGCCTCTACCAGCTGCTGGAAGACGACATCGTCCCCCTCTATTACGAACAGGATGAGGAAGGCGTCGCCCACGGCTGGGTGCAGATGATGAAAAATTCTATCCGCACATGCGCGCCCCGCTTCAGCATGCGGCGCATGGTTAAGGATTATGTCAATCTGTACTATCTGCCCGCCGCAGTGAGCGGAGAGCGCTATCAGGGCAACGGCTACAGCGTCGCCAAGGAAGTGGCCGCGTGGAAGGCGCTTGTCCGCCAACGCTGGCATGCACTGGCCATCGAAGTCGCCAATCAGCCCGCAGGGCAGGTTGAAGTCGGCGAATCGATTGACCTGCAGGCCCAGGTCTGGCTCAACGGCGTCAATCAAGCCAGCGTGGCCGCAGAGATTATCTCCGGCACGCCCGACAGCGCCGGGAACTTGACCGATTTGGCCGTAACGCCCATGGCAAAGACCGGCGATCAGGGCAACGATATCCGCTATGCCGGCAAGCTGGAGCCGACCAATAGCGGCCAGTATGCCATCGGCGTGCGCGCGCGGCCCGATCACCCGGACCTGATCAATGCGTATGAGATGGGGTTGAGCACGTGGGCGTAGCTAAATAAAAGATCGAGCATAAAGGAGGCAGAAGTGTCACAAATGAGTCACGTACTTGCCGAAGATCCGGCCGTAGACCTGGCGATTGCCCGGGCTATGACGGATGAGTTGGAAGAGTATATCATCCAGGACGATCTCTATCGCACAGTCTTTTCCCCCACGCCCCGGGGGGATGAAAAACTCGCCATGACCGGCGGCGATCTCCTTACCCGGCTCTACCGTCTGCAGGGTGAGCGCGAACGACTTACCCCTGGGCAGCAGCAAGAACTGGATGCGGTCCAAAGTCAGGCCGACGCGGTGATCTACAGCCTGAAGAGCCGCTTCAACGAGCGGCTGTTGCGGGAACTGGGCGCGCGCCTGGATAGCCTGCGCTGGTTTTTGGATGAGTGCAGCGAAGACAGTCAGCGCTGTCGGGCCAACTACCCTTACGAAATCCGCAATCGCCAGCGCATCGAGGAAATCCTCAAGCGCATCGGCGGCGATCTGCCCGACGATGTAAAAAGCCGCCTGCGCGACACTGACCGCCGCCTGGAGCAAAGCAGTGCAGCCCATCCCTTTATTTGGGACACGCGGCTGGAGCCGATTTTCCCGGCGGATCAGTATTGGTACCTGTATCGGCTGCCCCGGCAGGCGGCGGGTTGATGACTGCATAGCGGGGTATGCGTAGGGATCGGCCTCCGTGCCGGTCCACTACGCTCCCGCCCAGGCTGCTACGGATGACCAGCAAAGCGCGGTGTGGTAAGATTGCTGATCAGACATGATCATCTTTAGCAATCGTCAATTCTATGCCAAAACGGTCATCGCCAAAGAAGACGCTGCGCCAACGGCTGCTCGGCATTCCGCTCGAGTATAAAATCCTCATTGCCAATTCGCTTATCGTCGCGGCCGGCGCCGTTGCCGGGACGATCATTACCGTTTGGCACACGCGCCGCTTCCCCAACGATATTCACTACGAATTGATCTTCCTCTTCGGCGCGGCGGGCATTATTCTCAGCTTTATTGTTAACAACTGGGTGGTCAAGCGCGCGCTGGAGCCGCTGGACCGACTGCAACGCGCCGTGGATGAGGTGAGGTCCGACAATCTGCGCATACGCGTTCAACTAGGCGACAACAGCGACGAGCGTTTCGACCGCCTGGCTGCAACCTTCAATCAGATGTTGACGCGGCTGGAGGAAAACGCCGCTAATCTGCAAAGTCTCTCACGCCGCCTGCTCCAGACTCAGGAAGAGGAGCGCCACAGGCTGGCCCGGGATCTCCACGATGAGGCCGCCCAGGCATTGACGTCGCTGCTGGTCCATCTGCGCCTGCTGGAGCGGGCCCACACGCCCGAAGAGGCCCAGAAACGGGTGCAGGAGCTGCGCGTGCTCACGGCCCATGCACTGGAAGACGTGCGCCGGGTTGCCCTGGACCTGCGCCCCACCATTCTGGATGATCTGGGCCTTGGCCCCGCGCTGGAGTGGCGGATTGAGGAGTTTACCCAGGGCGACGGCCTGGCCGCCGGCGTGGAAATTCACGGGCTGGAGCGACGGCTGCCCCGGGAAATGGAGCTGGTCTTCTATCGCGTGGGGCAAGAGGCCCTCAACAACGTGGTGCGCCATGCCCGGGCCCAGCAGGTTACGGTGCGCTTGATTCAGGCGGACGGACAGATTACGCTTACGGTTGAAGATGACGGTCAGGGGTTTGATCCGGCTTGTCGCCATGCCAATGAGCTGCGGGGGCTGGGCCTCATGGGCATGGAAGAGCGCATGGCCATGATCGGCGGCGATCTTTCCGTGCGGACCGCACCGGGCAAAGGGACGATCATTACAGCGCAGGCGACCATCCCCCAGGAAGATGAACAGAAGGAGGATGCACAAAATGACTGATTCGATTCGGGTCTTGCTGGCGGACGACCACATGGTGGTGCGCATCGGCCTGCGCGCGCTCATCGACGGCGAGCCGGATATGCACGTGGTCGGCGAAGCGGGCAACGGCTACGAGGCCATCGATCAGGCCCACGCCCTCTGTCCCGACGTCATCGTCATGGATATCTCCATGCCCGAGCTGGACGGCCTGGAAGCTACCCGACGCATTCGCAACGAACTGCCCGAATGCCACATTCTCATCCTCACGGTCCACGCACAGGAAAAGTACCTCTTTCCCGTTCTCAAGGCGGGCGGCGCGGGCTATGTACTCAAATCCACGGTGGACACGGAGCTGCTGGACGCCATCCGCACGGTCGCCGGGGGCGGCGCATTTCTCTATCCGTCGGCGACGCGCCTGCTCCTGGAGGATTATCTGGGGCAAATGCAGAGCGGCCCGGTCCAGGACGCGTACGACAGCCTGAGCGAGCGGGAGCGGGAGGTGCTCAAGCTCCTTGCCCTGGGTCACACCGCGGCCGAAACCGCGGACCAGCTTGCTCTCAGCCCCAAAACGGTGGAAACCTATCGCACGCGTATCATGCAGAAGCTCAACCTTCACGGCCGCGCCGATCTGGTCAAGTACGCGCTGGCTCGGGGGCTATTGACGGAATATCAGTAACGCGCCTCACGTGTCAGAATCCGCCTCATAACCGCCCCACTTGCTCCCGTAGGATGCGGCGAACATTTCGGCATTGGTTTGCTCGGCTTTGCGCCGGGCTTCGTCCAGCACCGCCTGGCGGCGGGCCGCGGCGTCAGGGTCGGCGCGCCGGTCCGCGGGCTCAACCGAGATGATGCGGACCTCCACGATGTCGCCCAGCGAATAGGCGATGACATCCCCGGCGCGCTTGGCGCGGATGGCCTTGGCCAAAGGCGTTTGCTCGCCCAGAAATCCCTCATCCAGGTTGCCGGCCGCGGCGGGCGCGAGCTGATAGCGCACCTCCTCCGTCTCGCCCGTCTCGTTCAGCAACGCCAAAGTCACTACAGTATCGAGGCCCGCCTGAAGCGGCTGTGACGCGGAATGATGCATAAGAGGTATCCTTTCCCTATTCGGGACGCCTGCGTAAACTCCCTCTTGACTTTTATGAGAGAATCTACAGCGCGTCCTACGCCAATCTAAACCCCTGCCGTTCGATTACGCTGCGCATCTCGGTACGCTTGGGTTGGCTGATGCGTCGGGCCGTATGCTCGGTCCAACCGTACTCCTCCATCTCCCCCTCCTTGCCGGGGACGGCCACCTGCCGTCCGCCGTAGATGCCCGTGGCGGCCATGGCCCGATCATAGGCAGCCAGGGCCTCATCCTGATCCGGGTTGTAGCGTTCCCAGTGGAGCACGGCCTCCAGGGGCAGGCGCGGACGAATCATGGGCGTTTCCGCAGGCCGACCGATGGTCATGCCGGTGATGGGGAAGGTGAAGGGCGGCAATTCCAGGATGTCGATAATCGCCTGCGTGTGGTTACGAATGGAGCCGATGTAGCAGATGCCCAGCCCCAGGGACTCGGCCGCCAGGGCCCCGTTTTGCGCGGCCAGGGCTACATCAACTGCCGCGACCAGAAAACTCTCCATGTAGTGCGTGTTCTGCTCGTAGCCGCGCAATGCGCAGGCGCGGGCCAGGCGGGCGCGATCCAGACACCAGACTAAGAGGGCGGGCGCCTGATAAATCTGGGTCTGATCGCCGCTCAATTCGGAGATGCGCGCCTTGCGCTCGGGGTCGGTAACGGCGATCACGCTATAAGCCTGGAGATTGGACGACGTGGATGCGCGCTGTCCCGCGGCCACAATCGTCTCGATCATCTCCCGGGCAACAGGCTCGGGCCGATAACGGCGTACGGAGCCGTGGCGGGCGATCAGGTCGATGGTTGGGTTTGTCATAGCTTCTGGGGTTGAATCGTTGATTGGTTGATTGGGTGCCTGATGACAGGGAGCGGCGGGTTATTCCAGCGGCTTCAAGCCGGCGAGAATCTCTCCACGCCGGGGCTCCAGGAAGGGCGGCAGGACGACTTCTTCACCCAGGGTGGCGAGGTCCTCATCCACGGCGAAGCCCGGTCCGTCGGTCGCCAGCTCAAAGAGGACGCCGTTGGGTTCCCGAAAATAGAGGCTGCGGAAATAGTAGCGATCCACCTTGCCGCTGTTGGGCAATCCGAAGTGAATCAGACGATCGGCCCATGCATCATACTCATCGACCGTGGGGACGCGAAACGCGACATGATGGACGCCGCCCGCGCCCGGCCGGGCCGGAGCCAGGTCCGGCCGTTCGGCCACGTGCAGTTCCGCATGGGGACCGTCGCCCGCGCCCATGGCGTAGACGTGAACGGTGTATTCCGGTCCGGCGGGATCAGGGTAGGTGCGCACGGGGCGCATGTTCATCACCCGCTGAAGGATGGTGTCGGTAGGGCCCAGCTTGGGCACGGTCATGGTAATGGGTCCCAACCCGCGCAGTTGATGCTCGGTAGGCACATCACTGCCCTCCCAGGGCGTGGGCGCGTCCCCCGTCCCGCCGTCGGTCACCAGAGCCAACCGCTGCCCTTCGTGATCTTCAAACGCCAGCACGTGACGTCCGTCCTGTTCTACAACCGCGGCGTGGGGCACATTGCGCGCGGCAAAGCGCTCCAGCCAGAAGGCCAGGCTCGCTTCATCCGCCACCCGAAATCCCGTACGCGTAACGGTGTGATTGCCGCGCTTTTCCGGAAAGGCGTTCCAGTCAAAGAAGGTCATATCCGTACCGGGCGTGCCGACCTTATCCGCGTAAAAAAGATGGTAGGCCCGGGTGTCATCCTGGTTTACCGAGCGCTTGACCAACCGCAGGCCCAGGTCTTCGGTATAAAAGTGCTTGTTCTCGCTGATTTTGGCAGACACCGCCGTGAGGTGATGAATGCCGGTTAACTGTAGATTATCCATTAAATCCCCCTCCTTTTACAGTGGCGGCGTGAAGCGACCGTCCACCGCCATCCAGCCGCCGTCTACAAAGAGCAAAGAACCGGTAACGTAAGATGCGGCATCGGAAGCCAGAAAGACCACGGCCCCCGCCATCTCCTCGGGCTGGGCCCAGCGTTGCAGGATATTGCGCCGGGCGTAGGCATTATACCAGTCGGGCTGATTTTTGATCTGGGCGGTCAGAGGCGTTTCCACCACGCCGGGGGCGATGGCGTTGACCCGTACGCCCTGCGGCCCCAGCTCCGCGGCCAGGGTGCGCACCAGCTGCACCGTGCCCGATTTGGTTGCCGCGTAGACGCTCTGGCCCGGCTCCACCACCTGGGAACGAATGCTGGAGAAGGCGATGATGCTGCCCCGCCCGGCCTGGGCCATGGCCCGCCCGGCCTCCTGCATGACGAAAAATGTGCCCTTCAGGTTGAGGTTGATCACCCGGTCAAACTCCTCGGGCGTGATGTCCAGCATGGGCTTGCGGACGTTGACGCTGGGCGTCGTGACCAGAATGTGGGGCGCGTCCATACTCTTAAAGAGCGCGGTGATTTGGAAAGGGTCGGTCATGTCGAAGGCCCGGGTCTCAGCCTGGCCGCCGGCCCGGATAATAAGCGCTGCCGTCTCCGCCGCCTGCTCCTCGCGCAGGTCGGCGCAGATGACCGTCGCGCCCTGCGCGGCCAGCCCCTGGGCTGCGGCCCGGCCAATACCGCTGCCCCCGCCGATGACCAGAGCGGTGCGGCCGGTCAGGTCGAATAGATTGGTGTAGTCCATGCGGTTGCCTCCAGGAAAAATAAGCCGCGTCCGAAGAAAAATAGCGTCTACAGTAAAAAATACCCGCCAAACCAGAGCAATCCGCTCAGGATGATCACAATCAGGAAGAGGGGCTTACGTGTTTTGTGGCGCCATAAGGCCATGCCCAATGCCGCGCCGATAAAGCCGCCCAGCAGGCTCATGCCGTGCAGGACAATTTCCGGCACGCGCCAGCCGCCGCGTTTGGATTGAGCCTTGTCAAAACTATAAAACAGGAAGGTAACGATGCCGCTGAGCAGAAGCCAAAACCAAAAGAATTGGCTTGGTCGCAGCCAGTACCAGAGAGCGATGCCAATCGCCATCGTCACAACCAACGCAACGATAGCGAAAAATCTACGCGGTCTTTGACGCATAAAGAAATTCTTTCGTTCACAGTGAACTACAACTCTATATTACGACCAAGCACTTGCTTCCTCCGAGTTTACTCTACCTTTCATGTCATACCAAAGGAGGCCAACTCATAACAGGGCTGCATCACCTAGGCACAAGCCAAATATGGCTGCATCTCAGGCGTCAATCAACGCGGAGGAAGCCGCTGATAATGCAAAGCAGCAAATTTGAAGGGTTCGTGCCGGAGAGAGAATTCATGCATTTCCTTATATCGTTTCCCTTAATACCGCCTAACAGCTCCCTGAATTCAGGGTTGACATAGCTTGCACGACAATTTATATTCAAGCTGGCAATGCGTTTATGTAACGTGTTGCCCCTTTAAAAAAGGCCAACGCCTTGCTGGAGTCGGCCGATCGGGACAAAAAATACTGGACACAAGCAACCGCGATATGTCACTCACGCCTCAACAACGTTCTCTTTTAAGTAATAGACTAGCTGACCTGTTTGATTCGTTTGAACTAAAAGAAATGGTTGGGCTATGCTTAGATGAAGATATAGAAAAAATTGTAGGGGGAAACACCCGAAGCGAAATTGCTTTTAATTTAGTTGAGTGGTCAAGACGACGCGGACGCATAGTAGAACTCATCCAATGTGCATCGAAGCAGCGTCCGCATGATGCCGCACTGAGCGACTTGCTCGCCACGCTCCAACAAACGGGCATTGACATCAGAAATAGCGATGTTGAATCCAAGGGTAATCATAAAGGGAGAGCGGGAGCTCCCCTTTCTCGCAGAAGATGGACTAAGACAGCCCTCATTACTGTCTCCGTCGGCATCGTTTTGATCGGCGCCTTATTAATTCTGAGATGGGTGTCCCGCCCTGATGATAACAACAGGAATATAACGACTGCCCCCCCAATAACTGCTGAACTTCTGATTCCAACCAGTAATTCGGTAGACTCACCAAACGCAACACTCAAACCGAGTATAGCCCCCACTATGCCACCGATTGACACTCTACCTCCTGCAACCCCACCTGGAACAACGGAAGGAGGCGTAGAGGAAGCCCCGCTGATTCCGCTAACAACACTTTCACCAACACCAACAATAGTGTCAACGCCAACTTCTACACCTACATTTACACCTACCCCAACAGTAATACCTACTCCGGTTTTGCCGCTTTTAATTCAAAGATTGGAGCAAGAAATACTTTATCCCGGTCCCCTCTCTGTTACGGGTAGAGGACCGGCTAATCAAGAAATTCTTGTCATACTGACCGATGAATGGAGCTTTACCCCGCCGCTTACGCAAACTGCTACAGCTGATTCTTATGGAGAATGGCGCATTGATTCGCCATTTGCGATAACCGTAACCGGCAAGTTAACAGTTACTGCTCAAGTTGCCTCAGAAGAAGAAAGTCAGGCCGAAGCTCCTGCTGTTGCGGCTACAATATCGATCAATCCTTGCTTGCTTGAGCGAAGTTTGAATCCAAGTGAATTACCTTGTATTAATATTCAAAGCGATAAAGATATGATCAATCTTATTCACTCATTCAGGGCAATTCCCGTTGTGCGCTCATGCAAAACACCGTTCGATAATTCCGATGATTTCCTCAATATCAAAGTTTTTTACTTTGATCCGGATACAAACGTCAAAAAGCCGTTAAAGAGCAGTACGCAAATATCGTCTGATACTAACACCTGCTATGGCGAAGGGTTAAATAACATAACTTTTGGGCCTACAGAGGTTATGTTATTGACCTCATTGACCCATGACCCCATCGAATTGATAATCGAGTTCTGGGATGAGCGAGATAATAATAAAAAACGCCGGCTGCCACTCCATATTCAGCAGGCTATACCTGACGTAGACGCTTCCCAATAAGATTGAATTAGAAATCGGTCTTGGTCTAACAGACCACTATCACGGAGCCAACTATGATGCTTCACCTCCGCCTGTTCCGTCTATCTCGTCCTATAATTATCTTCTTCCTCACAACCAGCATCCTGGGAGGAATTTGGTTAGCGTTTGATACAGATAAGTTCTATGCTCAAGATAACGATGTAGTAGATTCCAGCGCGGGCACAATCCCGTCTCCGCCAAACGATCTAGGCACTGAATTCCTGCAATCCTCTGACTCGCTTACGCTGAATCTTCCTTTGGAACATTTTCCGGAACAGTCGTGGGCGGTCATATATTTAGCTTCCGGACAGGAAGGGGGAAGTCCGTTTTTTGAAGTCGGTACATCAATTAAGCATACGATTTCCTGGCGTTTTATCGATAGAGCCGAACTCCAGTCCGCGGGAATACAAGAAATCGATTTTCCTCTTCCTCAACCGGGAAGGAACATCTGCGGGGACGAAAGGGTAGACCGCGGTTCGACATCATGGATCATCTATACGTACAAACCGGACACAAGCGAAACTGAAGAGTACCCACGCGTTCCAACCGAAAATCATGCATTTGTAACTGATGCTTGCGACAAAAATACATCGCTATTTGCAGGACGACTAAGCTTGATTGATTCTGACAGTCAAGCAGGCACCTATATACAATTTGAATATTTGCCGACTCCGACCCCCACATTTCTACCGACGCCATCACCGCTACCTTCATCCACGTCTTTACCAACAGCTACCCCCACTGAACGACCGACTGTCACTCCAACGCCGACAGAAGGGCCGGACATCGTAGCGACAGTAATAGCAGCCAACGCTTCTGATGCTGAAGCTGTTGCTACAGTTATGACAGAGTTACAAGAAATGCAAAATGAAGCTCAAAAAGCGCAAATGGAAGAATTACAAGGGCAACTCAACACAATAGAAGATCAGCTTACCCAGCTTAACTTGCCTACAGAAACATTGCAGCCACCCCCCACACCCAATACATATGCGACAAAAGAAGCTGAAGCGACGCTTATTGCAAATATCGTAAACGGCGTCATTGCCGCGCTACCTACCCAACAGCCATATATTTCAGAGCAGAGCCTCACACTACCTGAACAGGCAGCACCAGACCCCTATATCTCAATCAACGACTTGGCGATCAATGAAGATGGTTGGATTGCTATCTTCGATGGCGAAGATATTACTGCTCAGCCAATTGGCCTCAGCCTCGCCCCGGCAGGCATTTATGATCGGTATGAAGTACGGCTTATTCGTCAACCGACCACAAATGTATTGACAGCTGCCGTCTTCGCCGACCGCGGTACGCGCGGCAGCTTTGACCCTGCAAGCGATCCATTAATGGTATCGTCAATTGTGAGTCAAGAGCCGCTTATTTCTACTCTTACTATCGCTACGCCTATACCGACCAATACGCCTACATCGGTCAATACATCGACATCCCCCCCCACTGCTGCACCGACCAACACGAATACATCGACGCCCATCCCTACTGCTGCACCTACCAACACGCCTACGCCTCCAAGCCCTCCTCTTGACTTTAGTATCGATTTCGATGACAGGAACAATAAGCGCGTCTGCGGTTCATTACATCAAGATACAGGCCAGCCTGTCGTTGTATGGGAAAAAAGGGAAATTGCCCAAATCACCTACAGCAGAAGGGTCGATATCGAGAAGTATCTGGAGTCATACGAATTCGATCTGGGCGCAATCGACCAGGATGTAAATTTCAGGGTTGGAGACCCGGCTCCGGTTTGGAAAGATTTGATAAATGATGAGCAGGATAATCGACTCATGCGCGATACGGCATACGAGATATCAACGCCTAGTATCTATCTAGGCGATTTACAAAAAGAAGGTATTTATCATTTGGTGATTGTCGCAACAGACAAAAATACCGGCGCCCAAACGGTTTTGGCTCCGTCAGGTTGCTTCTTCAAAATTCACCAGAGTTTATTTGAATAACATTCGATAAGGAGCCCACTCCATGACCGTCAAGCCTGGCTGGCCCGGCCGCGTCTTTGAAGACTTTGCGGTCGGCGACGTCTATCCTCACCGCCTGGGGCGCACCATCAGCGAGGTGGACAACACCTGGTTCACCCTTCTCACGGTGAATCCCAATCCCATCCATTTTGACGCGCACTACGCGGCTCAGACTGAGTTCGGCAAGCCCCTGGTGGACTCCACCTTCACCCTGGCGCTGATCACCGGGCTGTCGGTGGCCGATATCTCCCAGAATGCAATCAACCTGGGCTGGGATGACGTACGCCTGCCCGCGCCCGTCTTTGCCGGCGATACCCTCTACGCCCAGAGCGAGGTGTTGGAAGTACGCGCCTCCCAATCCCGCCCCCGCCAGGGAATTGTGCGCGTGCGCACTTCCGGCTTCAACCAGAACGGCACGGTGGTCATCGAGTTTGTGCGCACCATCATGGTTTACAAGCGCGGCTGCGTCCCGGAGGTAGAGCGGCCGGGAATTGATCGGAGGTGACGCGGCGTGCCGGAAGCCGTGAATGCGCATTTCTCCGCAGAATCCCCATCCCCTTCACTCTGTCCCACGCTTGGCTGGATGCTTCTCCCTGTTGTACGATATGGGGAAACTCTACCCGCCCCATTTCATCACCAGGAAGGATTATAGTATGCCGGACTCATCCGCCGTCCAGACCGTTCATCAGGCCGTAGAGGCTCACCGCGAGGCAATCATCCGTTTTCTGCGCGAGATCGTCGCCATCCCCAGCATGGAGAGCCAGTTAGGCGCGGTAGGCGAACGCGTGGCCGAGGAGATGAACCGCCTGGGCTTTGACGAGGTGCGCTTCGACAAGATGGGCAACATCTTCGGGCGTATGGGCCACGGGCCCACCGTCATTGTCTACGACAGCCACATCGATACCGTGGGCGTAGGCGACCCCAGCGCATGGGCGTGGGATCCATTCCAGGGGAAAGTGGAGGACGGCGTGCTTTTCGCACGCGGCGCGTGCGATGAGAAGGGCTCCACGCCGGGCATGATCTACGGCATCGCCCTGGGCCGTGATCTGGGCCTCATCGACCCCGACCGGTTCACCATGTACTACTTCGGCAACATGGAAGAGTGGTGCGACGGCATTGCGCCCAACAGCTTCGTGGAGGCCGATCCCCAGGTGCGGCCCGATTTCGTAGTCATCGGCGAACCGACCAAGATGCAGGTCTATCGGGGCCATAAGGGCCGGCTGGAGCTGAAGATTACGGCCAAGGGCAAGAGCGCCCACGCCGCGGCCAATCAGCTGGGCGACAACGCGATCTACAAGATGCTGCCCGTCATTGAGGCCATCAGCCGGATGGAACCGGAGTTGGGCGACGATCCCTTCCTGGGCCACGGCAAGATCACCGTGAGCGACATGGAAGTGAGCACACCCTCCATCAACGCAGTGCCGGACGAATGTACCATCTATATCGACCGGCGCATGACCTTCGGCGAAACCCGGGCAGACGTGCGCCGCCAGCTGGAAGCCGTCATCCCGGCGGACAAGCGCAGCGACTTCACCATTGAGGAACTGTTTTACGATGAGCCCAGCTACACCGGTTTCGTCTTCCCCGTGGAAAAATATTTTCCCGCCTGGGCCTATGCAGAAGACCATCCCCTGGTGCAGGCCGGTCAGGCGACCCGCACGGCCATCGGCCTGCCCGATGCGCCCAGCGGCAAGTGGGGCTTCAGCACCAACGGCATCTACTGGGCGGGCAAAGCCGACATTCCGTCCATCGGCTTCGGCCCGGGCGACGAGTTGACCGCCCACACCACCGAAGACAGCGTTGCCCTGGATGACGTGGTCAAGGCGACGGAGTTTTATGCCCTGCTGCCGGGGATGATTGAAGATTGAAGATTGAAGATTGAAGATTGGTCCGGCCGATCCGACGCTTCGATCAATCTCTAATCTCCCAATCTCCAATCTCTCATCCTCGCCACGGAACCCTGTCAACATGAACAAATCGCTCGACGTCCGTCGTATCGCCATCTACCTGCTCTTCGCCTTCGGCATTGCCTGGGCCACGGCGCTGGTCATCTGGCGCACCGGCGGTTTGACCGATAGCCCCCTGCTGCTGACGGCGCCCTTCCCGCTGAGCCTGGCCACCGCCCTCATGGCCACGACGTACATGTTCGCGCCCGCGCTGGCGGTGGTCCTCACCCGGCTGGTAACGCGGGAAGGCTGGGGCAATGCCTGGCTGCGGCCGCGCCTGCGCATGGGCTGGCCCTACTGGCTGGCGGGGTGGATCGGCCCCGGCATTCTCACCATCCTGGGCGGGGCGCTCTTTTTCGCCATTTTCCCCCGCTTCTTCGATCCGCAACTGGGCGCGCTACAGGAGATACTGGACGCCCAGACCGCGCAACTGGGCCAGGAGGTCGCCCTGCCTATCTCCCTGCCGATGCTGGTTGTGGCGCAGACCGCCCAGGCCATGCTCATTGCGCCCCTCCTCAACAGCCTCTTCACCTTCGGCGAGGAGTGGGGCTGGCGGGGCTATCTCCAGCCCAAACTTATGACGGGATTGGGCTGGCGGCGGACCATGCTGCTCATGGGCGTGATCTGGGGCGTCTGGCACTGGCCCCTTATCTTCATGGGCTACGAGTACGGTTTCGACTATCCCGGCGCGCCGTGGCTGGGGCCGCTGGTCTTTCTCTGGTTCACGTTCGTCGTGGGAACCTTCCTTGGCTGGCTGGCCCTCAAGGGCAAAAGCGTCTGGCCCGCGGTGATCGGTCATGCCGCGATCAACGGCATCGCCGCACTGCCCGCGCTCTTCGTACAGGGTGAACCGAATCCGCTGCTGGGGCCGCTGCCCATCGGGCTGATTGGGTCGGCGGGCTTTGCGGTCGTAGCGTTGTGGCTGTTTTTCAGGCAGGATCAACATTCTTAAATATCAGGAACCATCAGGAGACACAAATGCAAACAAGCTTGCGCGGTCGCGACTTTATCAGCGACATGGACTTCAGCAAGGAAGAGATCGAGACCGTCATCGACGTGGCGCTCAAGCTCAAGCGCGATCGGGCGCTGGGCGTCGGCCACCCTATCCTGCGGGACAAGGTGCTGGCCATGCTCTTCTTCTTCACCAGCACCCGCACCCGCTCCAGCTTTGAGGCGGGCATGGCCCAGCTCGGCGGTCACGCGGCCTTCATCGACAGCACCACGACCCAGATCAGCCACGGCGACACGGCCAAGGAGATCGGCGAAATCTACGGCCGCTACTACGACGGCATCGCTATCCGCCAGTGCGACTGGAACTTCGGCAACCAGTACATCAACGAGGTTGCGCAGGCCAGCCGCGTGCCCGTGCTCAACATGCAGTGCGACGTCTATCACCCCTTCCAGATCCTGGCCGATCTCATGACCATTATCGAGAAGGTGGGCGATCCCCGGGGCAAGACCATCAACGTAAGCTGGGCCTACGCCAGCAGCTACCAGAAGCCCATCTCCGTGCCTCAGAGCCTCATTCTCCAGATGACCCGCTTCGGCATGAACGTGCGCCTGACGCGGCCGCCGGAATACAAGCTCATGCCCGACATCGTCCAGCAGGCCAAGGACAACGCGAAAAAATTCGGCGGCAGCTTCGAGACGCTGGACGACTTTGACGCCGGCTTCAAGGACGCCGACATCGTCTACCCCAAGAGCTGGGGCGCGCTCCTCACCACCGACGATGACGAAGAGAGCGCCAAGATCGGCAAGCAGTACACCGACTGGATCGCGGATGAACGGCGCATGGCCCTGGCCAAACCTAACGCGTTCTACATGCACTGTCTGCCCGCTGACCGCAACATCGAAGTCACCGACGGCGTCATCGACGGCGAGCAATCGGTCGTCTACGATGAAGCCGAAAACCGCATGCACGTGCAAAAGGCGGTCATGGCGCTGACCATGAACTGAGCGAAGAGCAATCTCTCAATCTCCTAATCGCCCCCATCTCCGGGCAATGAGGTTGAGAGATTTACAATCACGTTATCGAGGAGTCATCATGCAAGCGAAGATTGTCGCCTATCATCGGCCCGCAAGCGTAGATGAAGCCCTGGCGCTGCTGGCCCGAACGGGCGTGACGTCCGCACTCGTGGCGGGCGGGACCCAGGCCGTACCTCACCTGCGCAGCCTGCCCACGGCGGACCAGCCGGACGAGATCATCGATCTCCAGGCGCTGCCGCTGACGGACCTGACGGCGGGCGACGGAGAAGCCCGGGCAGGCGCGCTCGTCACGCTCCATGCCCTGGCCGAGTGCGAAGCCCTGCCCGGAACGATCCGGGACGCGGCCCGCCGCGCCGGCCCCAATACCCTGCGCCACGCGGCTACCTTGGGCGGCACGCTGGCCGCGGGCGAAGCAACCAGCGAACTGCTGGCCGCACTCCTGGTCTACGAAGCGGACGTGATCATAACCGACGCAGAAGGCGAGCGGACGCCGGCTCTGGCCGACTTCCTGGCGGATCCCGACCGCATGCGCGGTTCCGGCCTCATTACCGGCGCGCGCTGGCGCACAGACGGCCGCAGCGCCGCGGCCCGGGTGGCGCGCACGCCCGCCGACGATCCCATCGTGGCCGCAGTGGCCCGCCGGACAGAGGACGGCGGGACGCGCCTGGCTTTCTGCGGCGTGGCCGCAACGCCAATCCTGGTCCGTCCCGAAGATATTGATGCGCAAATCGATCCGCCGAGCGACTTCCGCGGTTCATCAGAATATCGCAGCGCCATGGCAAACATTCTCACCGCCCGGGTCATGGAAGAGTTGGCGATTGTCTGATTAATTGTCCGCCAATAACATAACAATTGCGATCCCGCCGGACTGATATCCGGCGCTCCCAGGCGCTGCAACAAACCATGAAGGAGACAGGCTGATGCAGATTCATCTCACCATCAACGGCGTACAGAAGGAGATTGCCTGCGCCCCCGACGAGACGCTTCTGCGCGCGCTGCGACGGGAAGGCTACTTCAGCGTACGCTTCGGCTCGGATACAGGCGAGACGGGCGCGGCCGCAATTCTGCTGGACGGCAAGCTGGTCAACAGCGACGTGCTGCTGGCCGCCCAGGCCGACGGGCACGCGCTGGAGACCATTGAAGGCATGGCCAAGGGGCTGGATCTGCACCCCATTCAGCAGGCCTTCATCCGCACGGGCGCAATTCAGTCAGGCTACTCCGCGCCAGCGATGATTCTGGCCGCCAAGGCCCTGATTGAGCGCAACCCCAATCCCACGGAAGCGGATGTGCGGGACGCCCTCTCAGGCGTCCTCTGTCGGGAGACGGGCTACCTTAAGCCGGTGCAGGCCGTTCTGGAAGCCGCGGCCGTTATGCGCGGCGAGGAGCCGACGCCCGTCACGCTCAACGTGCTGCCGCCCATTCTGCCGCCGGGCAGTGAGTACAGCGACCTCTTCCGCCCGCCGGATCAGGAAGACGAACCCAATGGCGAAATCGGCGCGCCCGACGCAAGCTGGAACGCGCCCGGCCCCGGTGCGCAGCCGACTCCCTCATCGACGGTCGCCACCATGCCCAAATTTGTGGTGGCCCCCGAAGCGCCCGAAACCACGGTGGTGGGCAAGCCCGAAATCAAGGTGGATGCCGTGAAGCTGGCCAAGGGCAACCCCGCATTTGTGGATGACATTGACCTGCGCGGCCTGCTCCATGCTAAGCTGCTGACCAGCCCCCACGCCCACGCCCGCATCATAGAGATCGACGACAACGAAGCCCGCGCGCTGCCCGGCGTCCACGCGGTGATCCACTACAAAAATGTGGCTCGGGTCAAGTACGCGTCGGGCGGCCAGTCCTATCCCAACCCGCCGCCCTACGACCAGGTGAGCTTCGACAACAAGGTGCGCCACGTAGGCGATCGGGTGGCCGCGGTTGCGGCCGAATCGCCGGAAATCGCGGCCGAGGCCATCCGCCGCATCCGCGTCACCTATGAAGCGCTGCCCGCGGTTTTTGACGAAAACGAAGCCATTCGCCCCGGCGCGCCGGTCATCCACGACGAGGACGACACAGCGGACATTCACGATGCGGCGCGCAACATCGTCCACCACATCGAGGCGACCATCGGCGACATGGACGAGGGCTTCGCCAAGGCGGATCACGTCTTCGAGCACGCCTACTATGTCCACCAGGTGCAGCAGGTCCCCATCGAGCCCCACATCGCCATTTCCTACTGGGATTCGGACGAGCGACTGGTGATCCGGACATCGACTCAGGTCCCCTTCCACGTCCGACGCATGGTTGCGCCCCTGCTGGGCATTCCCGTCAAGCGCATCCGGGTGATCAAGCCGCGCATCGGCGGCGGCTTCGGGGCCAAGCAGGAGATGCTCATTGAGGACATCGTGGGGCGCCTCACCATGGCGACGGGCCGCCCTGTGCGCATGGAATTGACGCGGGAGGAAGAGTTTGTCTCGTCCCGCACCCGCCATCCTCAGAGTATTGTCTACAAGAGCGGCGTCATGCGCGACGGAACCCTGGTGGCCCAGGAACTGCGCATCGTGGGCAACACGGGCGCGTACGGCACCCACGGCCTCACCGTGCAGACAGTGAGCGGATTGCGGGGCCTCAGCACCTACAATGCCCCCTACAAGCGCTTCGACTGCATCGTTGCCTACACGAATCTGCCCGTTCCCGGAGCCTATCGGGGCTACGGCGGTCCCCAGGCCCTCTTTGCGCTGGAATCCCACATGGATGAAATTGCGCACGCGCTGGGCATGGACGTCATCGCATTTCGGCGCAAGAACTGGATCAAGCCGGGCGACCCCATGGAGATTGCCATTCATCTGGCTGAGGGCGAAAAGGAGAACATCACGTCGATCCCTGTCCTGGGCAGCAGCGGCCTGAGCGAATGCGTCGCCCAGGGCATGAAGGCCATCAACTGGGAACGCCACGGGGATGAAGCCTGGCGCAGCGGGGCGGACGCGCCGCCCTACATTCGTCGGGGGCTGGGCATGGCTGTCTGCATGCACGGCACGGCCATCCCGGGGCTGGACATGGGCGGAGCCAGCATCAAGATCAATGATGACGGCTCATTCAATGTGCTGGTGGGCGCCACGGATTTGGGAACCGGCTCGGATACGGTCCTGGGTCAGATTGCGGCTGAAGTGCTGGGCGTCCCCTTGGAAGACATCCTGGTCTACTCCAGCGATACGGACATGACGCCTTTTGACGTGGGCGCGTACGCGTCCAGCACCACCTATATTTCGGGCACCGCGGTGCAGCGTGCGGCTGAGCAGGTGCGGGAGCAGATCAAGGAGCGGGCGGGTCTCATGCTGGGGCTGGACGATTGGCGCGGCGTCACGCTGGGCAACCGACGCGCCTACGCGCCGGACGGCCGCGAGGTGACGATGGAAGCCATCGCCTTGCACTCACTACACGAAGACCAACAGCGCCAGATCATGGCCACGGCTTCTTTTGTCGCCACCGATTCCCCGCCGCCCTTTGCCGGTCAGTTTGCCGAAGTCGAGGTGGATATCCGCACCGGCCAGGTAACGGTGAAGAAGTTGGTGATGGCCGTGGATTGCGGCGTAGCCATCAACCCTATGACCGCCAGCGGCCAGATTGAGGGCGGCATGGTCCAGGCATTGGGGTACGCCCATTGCGAAGAAATGGCCTACGATGCCACCGGCCGCATGGTCAACGCAGCCCTGGGCCCGTACAAGATCTACCGGGCCGACGAAATGCCCGAGCTGGAAACAATTCTGGTCCAGACCATCGAACCCACAGGACCCTTCGGGGCCAAGGCCGTGGCCGAGATTCCCAAAGACGGCGTGGCCCCGGCCGTGGCCAATGCCGTTTTCCACGCCACCGGCGTACGCATCCGCAGCATTCCCTTCACGCCGGAACGAGTCTGGCAGGCGCTGACGGATTCGTCGGCATAAACAGGCGATTCAAGGAGAACAAGCATGCTTATCACCCACGGAAAAGTCATGACCTTCGGCGACGATGCACGGGTCATCGATGACGGCGCAGTCTACTACGAAGGCGACGCCATTGTCGCGGTAGGCGAGAGCGCCGAGCTGACGGCCCAATATCCCCAGGCGGAAACGCTGGACGCGGGCGGCAAGATCATCATGCCGGGCATGGTCTGCGCTCACACCCACTTTTACGGCGGCTTTGCCCGGGGGATGGCCATTCCCGGCCCGGCGCCGGCCAATTTTATGCAGGTGCTGGAGCAGCTCTGGTGGAAGATCGACCGCGCCCTCACCCTGGAAGATTCCCGCTACAGCGCGCTGGTGGCGCTGGTTGACGCAATCCGTCATGGTACGACCACCCTCATCGATCATCACGCCAGCCCCGCCCACATTGACGGTTCCCTGGACGCCCTGGCCGATGCCGCAACCCAATCGGGCCTGCGCGTCGGCCTCTGCTACGAGGTAACGGATCGCAACGGGGCCGACGGCGCGCGGGCGGGAATCGCTGAAAACGTGCGCTTCCTCAAGCGGTTGCAGGCGAATCCGGATCCAAAGCTGGGCGCGTCCTTCGGACTCCACGCGGCGTTCACCGTGAGCAACGATACCCTGGAGGCTTGCGTAGACGCGGCCCAGGGACTGAAAACCGGCTTCCACATCCACGTAGCCGAGGACAAGGCGGACGAAGAGCTAAGCCTGGCCGAGCACGGCATTCGTGTTACGCCCCGCCTGGCCCAACACGGCATTCTGGGCCCCCGCACCCTGGTCGCCCACGCCATCTACGTCAACGATGCGGAGATGGAAGTCCTGGCCGCGACGGAGACCAAGGTCTCCCACCAGCCTCGCTCCAACATGAACAACGCCGTGGGCGTCGCCCCCGTAGAGACCCTCATGGATTGCGGCATTACCGTGGGGCTGGGTAATGACGGCTTCACCAACAACATGTTTAGCGAGATCCATACCGCGTACCTGCTCCACAAAATCGCGCAGGGCGATCCCCGGGCCATGGCGGGCGACCGGCTCATGGAAATTGCCTTCGCCAACAATGCCAAAATCGCCGAGATATTTTTCCCCCGGCCCGTGGGCTCCCTCACCCCCGGCGCCTTTGCCGACATCATCCTGCTGGACTACGCGCCCTATACGCCCCTCACCGGGGGCAATGCGCCGTGGCAGCTCATCTTCGGCATGGACGGCAGTCACGTCACCCACACCATCTGCGGCGGGCAGCTGCTCATGGCCGACCGTCAGCTCCTCACCCTGGACGAAGAGGCCATCGCGGCCAACGCGCTCGAACTGGCGCCGGATATCTGGCAACGGGTGGCGGAAATGTAGCGAGGATCGATACGCTGATATGGACATCTCTGAAACGCTCATCGTCGTCAAGGGTGGCGGAGATCTGGCCGGAGGGGTGATCCGGCGGCTGAAGCGGGCGGGCTTTCCCCTCATTGTGACGGAGCTGGCCGCGCCCCTCTTCGTGCGCCGGACGGTCTCCTTCGGCGAGTCCGTCTATGCCGGCCGCGTGGAAATCGAGGGCATTGCCGCCCAACACGCAGCCACGCCGGAAGAGGCGCAAAAGCTGGCGACAACTGCTGTCGTACCCGTACTGGTCGATCCCCGGGCCGCGGTGGTGGACGCGCTGCGGCCGGCCGTGGTGGTGGACGCGGTTATGGCCAAGCGCAACACAGGCACGCATATGAACGACGCGCCGTTGGTGATCGCGCTGGGGCCGGGCTTCACCGCGGGCGAGGATTGCCATGCGGTGGTGGAGACCATGCGCGGGCACAATTTGGGGCGCCTCATCTATGCCGGATCGGCCCAGCCCAACACGGGCACGCCCGGTATTGTCGGCGGTCATGGCGCAGAGCGGGTGCTGCGCGCGCCGGCGGCCGGTCATGTGGAAGCGTACGTCGCCATCAGCGAACGCGTACGGCAAGACCAGCGGATCGCAGCGGTCGCGGGCAAGGAAGTGCGTGCGCCCTTCGACGGGGTATTGCGGGGCATCATTCACCCCTCGGTCATGGTGACGCCCGGCATGAAGATCGGCGACGTAGATCCGAGGGACAGCGTGGATCACTGCTTCACCATCAGCGATAAGGCCCTGGCCATCGGCGGAGCCGTGCTGGAAGCGGTGCTGGCATGGAAGAACGTAACGTGGAAAAGGATAAGTGAGGCAGGGTAAAGCGAAGGCCAGGAACTCTACGCGCCAATCCCCAATGTGACCCGCTCGCGGATGCGGTCTGCATCATTCAGGCGCAGCAGAATAGCGATTGCACTCAAAGCAGGCAAACGCCAAGTTCTCTAATTCAGTCTGACCGCCGTGCTTCCGGGCAATGACGTGATCGATTTCGTGGGCAAAGAAGGTTACCTGCGGCTTCCCGCAATACTCGCAGCATCCCTGCGCTCGCTCGATAACCCCACGGCGCATTGACTCGGGGATGGCAGCAGTCATTATTCGCTATCGCGTACAAGATAGGGCAACGCTCGGGCCTTCAGCATGGTCACCAAATGATTGATGCGCATATATTCGTCCAGCTCTTTAGTCTCCACTGCACTCAGCGTATCGGTTCGATTCTTTTCCAATAGCAGAGTGACCCGAGCTTGCATGGCTGCATTGGGCTCAAAATTAACTACCTCTTCCTGAGAAGGCGCGCTCGTCAAAAACTCAAGGATATATTGGTATACCTCGCCCGGCAGCGGTGATAGTTTGCCCAATCCATAGGCTAAAATCTCCGGCATCCGATCTTCGGCAGACCCAAGTTCTTCGGCCAGGCGAGTCGGAAACCCTGATGGTCATCTCCAGCATAATCACCTCACAAATCAGGTTCAGAGAAATATCGATTCAGCCCAAGCAATTGTATCATACTGGCAGGAGAGTTGGAGAAGGAAGTAAATCGCTCCACAATTGCTTAGAGAGTCCGCCTTTTCAGAGTCGCTGTTCACAAACGAAATATCCATACAAATCTTATGCTCACATCTGCCTTCGATTACAATCTCCCCGAACGCTTCATCGCCCAACAGCCGGCGGAACCGCGCGACAGCAGCCGCCTGCTGGTGCTCCACCGTGAGGACGGCCGGTTGGAACATCGTCGCTTCCATGAAATCGGCGAATTTCTCTCTCCGGGCGATCTGCTGACGGCAAATGATTCCCGGGTGATCCCGGCCCGGCTCTTTGGCCATAAGGCAACCGGCGGCAAGGTGGAAATATTCCTGCTCGCCCCCCAGAATGAGGACCAGACCCGGTGGGAATGTCTGACCCGGGGACGCAACCTGCAGCCGGGCGTGGAAATTACCCTGGGCAACGACGATGCAGGGCTGACCGCGACCATCGTCGAGGTAACGGCGACAGGAAGCCGCCTGGTGGATTTCTCCGCACCGGTGACGCCCTATCTGGATGAGCTGGGCGAGATCCCCTTGCCGCCCTACATCACCGATTATCAGGGAGATCGGGAACGCTACCAGACCATTTACAGCCGACCCGAAGGCAGCGTCGCCGCGCCCACTGCCGGTCTGCACTTCACGCCCGATCTGCTGGTCGCTTTGCGCGAGCAGGGCGTGGGCTTCGATACCGTCACCCTTCACGTGGGCCTGGACACCTTCAAGCCCGTAGAGGCGGAAGCAATCGACGATCACGTCATCCACAGCGAATGGGCCACGCTCTCGGCCCAAACCGCCCGCCACATCAACGACGTAACGCTTCAGGGCGGGCGCATCGTCGCGGTGGGCACGACGGCCACGCGCACCCTGGAATACGCGGCCACCGGCGCGCAGGGCATCGATCCCTACGACAACCGGGCCTGTCCCTGGCAACGCACCGCGGCTTTTGCCGGAGCCGTAGACCTCTTCATTCGCCCGGGCTATCGCTTCCGGGCCGTGGATGCGCTCATCACCAACTTCCACCTGCCCCGCTCCAGCCTGCTCATGCTGGTCAGCGCGTTCATCGGCCAGGCCCATCCGGATGACCCGGACGCGGGGCGGCGCATCCTGCTGGAAAGTTACGAAGTTGCCAAGCAGGAAGGCTATCGTTTCTACAGCTTCGGCGACGCCATGCTGATTGTCTAGCGGTCGGAGTGAGTCGGTCAGTGGGCGCTGGGCACGGGCGCGCCGGTGGGTACGGCGGCATAGAGAGGCTCGTGGTGAGCCCGGTTGCGCACGGCATTCAGGTCATCCATCCCCCGCGCGGCGAGCCAGGCCGTCATCTCATCCAGGATGAGGCGGGGCGCGTCCGGGCCGCGAAAATGAATGGCGCTGCCCACGCCCACTGCGCTTGCGCCCGCCATGAGCATCTCCAGCGCGTCCACGCCCGTGGTCACGCCGCCCGTGCCGATAATGGGCGTTTCCGGACAGGCCTTGCGCACGTCATAGACGCACTTGAGGGCAATGGGCTTGAGCGCGGGTCCGCTCAGCCCGCCGCTGCGATTGGCCAGGATGGGCTGGCCGCTCTCCGCGTCAATAAGCATGCCCGGCATGGTGTTGATGACGCAGAGTGCGTCCGCGCCTGCGGCCGTCACGGCCTGGGCGATGCGCCCGATGCTGGGCACGTTGGGCGCCAGCTTGACGATGACGGGAATATTGCGCTCGGCCAGGGCGTCAACCACGTGCCCCGTTACCTCCGCGGCCGCGTCGGGGCTAGCCGCGTAGGGCTCGCCGAAGTCGCTGTGCACATTGGGGCAGGAGATGTTGACTTCCACGAAGTCGGGGCGCGCCCGGGCCACCGTGGCCGCGACCGTGGCGAACTCATCAGGCGGCCCGGCAAAGATGCTGGCGATGAGGGGCGCGCCCAGGGGTTCCAGCTCGGCTTTGGCCTGGGCCAGCAACTCGACCTCGGCCTCCGCGCCCGGGTTGGCCAGCCCAATCGCGTTGATGAGACCGCCGCCCCAATCCAGGCAACTGGGATTGACGTGCCCCGCGCGGGGCGCGGGTCCGCAGCTTTTGGCCGTCACCGCACCGCAGCCGGATCGAGCAGCCCGCACCAGCAGGGAAACGGTCGTCCCCCAAATTCCGCTGGCCAGCACCAGCGGCGTGGGCAAGGTATGGGTGAGGAAGGGTGTGCGTGTGTTCATGGTGGGGTAGGTGTCGGTTATAATGATGCTTCTGCCATGATTTCTAGAGTTGAACAACACAAAAGGTATTGCCATCCGGGTCCGCTAACACAACATAATCTGCATCCTGCTCATATCGCCAAGCCACGCGGGTTGCGCCAAGCTTCAGCAACCGCTCGACTTCCTTTTCCTGGTCGTGCGTAAACAGGTCCATGTGGTGCCGCTTGGGTTTGTCCGAAGTGACTGCCCCATTCAGAGATAGTTGTACGCCTCCTCCCTTTTGGGGAATCAGGATGGCAAAATCTTCATCGGGTTCTCTGCGCAATCTATAATTCAGCGCCTCACTCCAAAATTCTATACTTCGCTGAAGGTCTCGTACCCCCCATACGATAGCGCCGATTTCCAACATGAATTATTTCCTTCAGTTTCCGGTAAAAGTTGAACGGGGAGAAGGGAAATGTGCAAGACGGCGAAAGAGAGTCCACAACGTGGTTGAGAAAAACCATAAGAAGGAGTGGAACATGTCTAACGCCGTCAAAAACAACTATACAAGCAATCGTGTTTGTCGTCCAAGTGACGCCGGTGGGAACAAATCCGGGACCGGCATGGATGATGCAGGATTGCCTCCGATTCCTTCCGGCTTCCGGGATCGCAAGCCCACAGCGACTCCCGGCCGCTTAAGCGGACATGCGTGCGCTTCCGCCGCCTTGCCGCGCTGCGCCGGGCCTGGGCAAGGCAGCCTGCGGGGCAGGTACTCGTCCCCTCCCCGGTTATTGCCCGGACGGCAGCGGTTCATCGGGCGGATAGTCAATGGGCGGCGCGGGGTATCCTTCCATGGGGGCGTCCCACTCCAGGTCCGCCAGGGCAATACGGCCGGTGAGCAAATCTTCCCACGCAACCGCCTCGGGCGTAAAGAGCACGTTGACGCCCTGCCGGTAGACAATTGACCGGTCGGGATGAAAGATCATGAGCACCTTTTTCAGATCGCTGCCGGCGTGGTATTGATACCGAATCTGGTAAATCCCCGCATCGGGATAAGCAGCAACCAGCCTATGCAGGCTATCCGCCAGGACATCCGGACTGAGGAAGGGCTGGGTATCTATTACCGGCGGATTTTTCAGTCCCTCGCTGAGGCGGCTAATCGACTTCCACTCGCCGGGCAGAACGTAGTAATCCAGCAGTGCGATATTGCCATCCGTATCCCACAGGGCCATGGGCGGATTGGCCAAGCGCGCCTCGGCCTGGGCCAGAATGAAGGCCTTGCCCTCGTCCGTATCTTCCATGTACTGCTTATAGCGTGAAGCGACGTAGTTGCGAATAAACGTATCCAGTTTGCGGGCGTCTGTCGTCAAGTCGTCGGGGCGCTTGGCAACGGCCTCATCCACAATCCGCTCCAGCAGAACGGGGTCAGGGTTACGGTATGCCTGCCACCAGGTATTGAGGTCCATGGTTTGCAACGACTCAATGATATACGCTCGAGGGTTCTCTACGGGCGGGCGCGGTTCACCGTCGCAACCAAACAGCGTGATCGCAATGATGGTCAGCACAGCCCACTGTATTGGCTTTCTCATATGCACCTTTCTCCAGCGGCAATCTTGAGTGGCAACTTGAGGGGTAACTTTAAATAGTAAGTTTGATAGCTCCTCGCGGATGTTCGAAGGTCGCAATATGATCGCGATCGTATCGCGGCGGCGCAGGCATTGTAGACAAGAAGAGAAGCGAGGGCAACCTCGTCACACAGGCTGGGGGAGAGAGGATACCACGCGCCTCAAATCCGAAATGCGCCCGCACAGGCTAGCATTTGATCAACCGAATGCCGCACAAGAAAAGAGGGGAGCTGCGCTCCCCCCCTCTCCTTGAGATGCTATTCGATTATCCCCTGAGTTCTATTCAGCCTCATCCTGCCGGCGGCGAGTCACCCAGGCCAGCGCCGGTAGAAGTAGAAGCACGCCCGCGCCCGCGCTCTGGATTGGCCGCTCCTGCACCCGGCGGGGGATCACCTGGAGTGAGAGCGCGCTCTGGCGAATCATGGGCAAGTAGATGCTCATGATCGGGTTCTGATGGATGTGATCCTGGCCGCTCTGGGCCTGGGCCACATAGGGAAATGCGGAGCGGAAGGCCACGTCATTGCCGTCCAGTCCGTCATCCAGCACCTGGATAAAGGCGGGATTGAAGCTGAAGTCACTATCACGACCATCCAGCACACCGTAGGCGGCTCCCGCCACAGCCAGGAGTTCGATCTCCACCACGTCATCGCTCAGGCGACGGCCATTGGGGAAGCCGCAGGCATCGCCACCCAAAACGCCCAGTCGGCTGGGCACAGGCGAGCAGAGATCGCCCTTGATGTTCGTGTTGATGCGGATCATCTCGGCAGGCTGTACGCCGGCCGGTTGGTTGACGTTGAAGCCTGCAGGCAGCGTCATGGGGCCGTTGGCGGTGGTGATGGTGAACTCATTGGCCAGCACCATGCCCGTCAGGAAGATGTCGAAGATATCGCCGCGGCCGGAGCGGGGCGTGCCCAGTTCCACATCGGTGGCGCAATCGTCATTCATATCGCCAGGCAACGGCACGCCGTAGAGACCGCAGAGCAGGTTACCCAGCTCAGGATCTTCCACCGATTTCTGCAGAATCGGACCAAAGGTCGGATCAGTGTAAATGGTCAAGTCTTGCTCGGGCTTGAGGGTGTTGAAGGCGTCCTTGAGCGCAATGGGCAGCACCGCCTCGTTGACCAGCGGCATGCCCAGCCGGGAAACCTGCACCGGATCGCCGCTAACCGTCTGAAGGCCGTCACCGCTGATCACCCCGGCCAACCCGTTGAGAACCTGCATGGAGGGACGGCGGGACGTGGCCCAGACGCCCAGCACCGGCTCATCGCCCTGGGTGAGGCGGGAGATGGGCACTTCGATCACCAGCGAATGGACGTTGAAACCGGAGAGAGAATCGACCGGAATGTTGTTGCTTTCGTAGCCGATGGGCGAATCCTGTCCGCGCAGGGTGAGGAGATCAAAAACCTGGAGATCGACCCAGAAGGGGTCATCAGTCTGTCCGGCGAAGATTGTGATCATGTCGCCGTCATTCTCAACCATATGCACGCCCGCGGCTTCCAGATCGTCGTAGTTACCGGTGGACTTGCTGCCAATGTTCACCGGCGGAGCCAACACGTCGCTGACAAGGTCAACGCTGCCGTTCGCACTGGTCTCGGTGATCGTGTAGCGCTGCCGACGATTCCAGTTGGTTCCGTCCGCACCGATGGGACCGGTGTTGTAGAGGAAGGTCGCGCCATTCTGCACATCAACGCTTGCATCCAGCGTGTACGTGAAGTCCGGAACGGCATCGCCGTTGTTGTCCACATGAATATCATAGAGCACATTCTCATCCCACTCGAAGTAGTTGGGGCCGCCTTCGGGCGCTTCAAAAGGGATCCAACTGCCGATGAGCACCAGGTTATCCGGATTATCCGGCGAGACGAAGACATAGGTGTCTGTGTTATCGGCGGAAGCATCCTTGGAGATAAGCGGAGCCTCCCGGTGGCTGGACGCGTCTACAGCGGGCGCAGTCACCAAAACCGACGCGACGAGCATGGCCAATGCCGTGACGGTGAGACCGATGCCGATGCTTAGGCGTTTGGCGGTTGACGTAAATTTCATAGTGCTTTCCTTTCTGAAAATTGGTTGATAGAGAGATAATAGAAACAGTCAGTAGAAACAGCTGGGATAAAGTTTTTTTGATGGGTGATGCATGACTCGTCACGTGTCACCTGACACTCACCGCGTAATACGCATTAATCGCCGTCGCCTTGTCCAAATGTGCCTTGGCATTCACCTGGTCGCCACGGGCCCGGGCGATTATCCCCGCATGATGGTGGAGCATGGCATCTCGGGTTCCCAGACGCAATGCTTCCTGGCTCAGCGTCCACGCCCGGTCGTAATCACCAGTGCGATAGAGAGCCCAGGCCAGCGTATCAGCCGCGTAGATAGTGGGCCGATGGCTGTAGACGGCTTCTGCCTGCTCCAGCGCCGTCGCCAACAGAGCGGTATCATCCCCGGCGTGATTCAGGGTAAAGCGGGCCAGTTCCAACTCTATATCCATGCCCGCCTCGGCGTTGAGGGCCTCCATGGCGAGGACCAGTTGAAATTGGGTCTGCGCCTCCTCGTTCCGGCCGGCCGCGGCGTAGAGATCGCCCAGCATGGTCACGAATGCAGGCAGGGGCAACTGCTCGACCAGGGCCTCGTAGGCGCTGATTGCATCATCTGAACGCCCTTCCGCCGCCTGGATGCGAGCCAGCCCGGCCAGAGCATAAGGGTAGTCAGGAACCCACGCCAGCGCCGCGCTGTAGGCTTCCCGGGCCGCGGCGAGGTCGCCCTGGCCCAGATGAAGATCGCCCAATTGGGCCAGAGACCAGAGAGCAGGTTCGCTGCCCTGGGTTCCGGCCTCGACCGCGGCCGTCATGGCCTCGATTGCACCATCCACATCCCCGTACAGTTCACGCACATAAGATACCCGGGTATACGAGTGCAGGTCCGGCCGCAGGTCGACCATGGCTTGAGCTGCGGCCGCGGCCTCCGCATAACGCCCCAGTTCAACTAACCCATCGACCTGAATCCCCTTGATCTGTGCGCGGTAAGGGTTGAGCACCTCCGCGCGCTCGGCCCAAAGAAGGGCGCCGTCGAAATCATGTCGCGCCAAGGCCAGCACGCCCTGGCCAATGAGCGCATCCAGCTGATCCGGCGCCACCGCCAGCGCACGGTTGAGCGCCTCTTCAGCCTGAAGGTAGAGCAGGGGGTCACCGCTGGTGCGGACTTGAGCAAGTAAAGAGAGGCCAAGCTGTGCCTGTAGGGCCGGGTTCCTCGGGGTACGCTGAAGCTGCATCCGCAACTGGGCTATTCCGTCTTTGCTCTCTACCTCTATAGCCGCGACCGGAACCGCAGCCTCACTGCCGTGCCTCACAGCCAGGCTGCCCAAAACGACCGTCCCCAGCAGCAGAGAAAGGATCGCCAGTCGGCGGACAGAGCGCGGCAGGGAAATGAGGGTCGTCCGCAGGCCGGGTCGATTTGGGGCGGGATGATGGGGGATTCGACTGCTTTGCATGATCTCGTTCCTTCTGGGTTGGACACTTATTACACCCGTTTTTGGACAAAGCTATCGCCAAGGACAGGCGCTTGGCTGTTCGCGATCGGGAGATGATTCAGGTTGACGGTTGGATGAACTGCTACATGCCACCCAGGGCTTGCCAGGTGATGCCAATTCCGGCAATGGTGATGAAAAGCGCACTGCCTACAGGCATCAAGCGCAGCAGATGTCCGCTACTGGGAATGCGGTCGAAAAGCTTACCGGCGTGAACCATGGCGATGCCCACAGCGGTCAATACGCCGGCCAGCCCCAGGCTGAAGGCGGTAATCAGTAGCAGACCAAAGCCCACCCGGCCCAATGCCACCGCGCTCAGCAGAACTACCAGAGCTGACGGGCAAGGGAGCAACCCGCCCGAAATGCCTAACGCGAGTAAGCTGCGCCACGTCACCGGGTCCCCATCCGCGCCGGGGGGCATATGGCTGTACCCATGATCATGCCCATCCTCATGAGTGTGATCATGAATGTGCCCATGCTCGTGACTGTGATGATGATCATGGCTGTGATGATGATGCCCATGATGATGGCGCCCGTGAACAGACTGCCGATTCCGCATGTAGTTGCGCAGCATCAAAAGACCAATGGCGACGACCGAGAGACCGGAAAGAAGGCTCAGCCACGGGAAGAGAGTCTCAGGCAAGATGTAATTGGAGGCGAGGAGGGTGATCAGCCCCAGGGCAAAGACGCCCGCAGTATGGGTGATGGTCGTAGTCAGGCCGAGGAAGAGGGCATGGCGGCTCGTACCCCGGGAGCCGACCAGATACGCGCCCACAATGGTTTTACCGTGGCCGGGCGTCATGGCATGGGCCGCTCCCCAGCCGAAGGCCGCCAAAAGCGCCAGCAGCAGTGCCATGGGGCTGAGGGCCGGAATGGTAATCAGATCCGCAAAGCCGTCAGTTTCGGCCGCGCTGCCCATAGCCATCGAGTTACCCATAGGAGATATCTTCTCGGATGCGCCTAGTGCGGCCGAATTTGCGGCAAAGCGTAGCGTGACTGCTTCCCTCTGTAACGGCGCCTGCATGAGATCGGTTGGATAATCATGCAGTTCGTTGCTTACATCGTCTATCGGCATATCCGTTGCGAGTTGCAGATCGCCCACGGGCCGCACGACGATCTCTCGCCAGCCCAGCCGCTCTGGTTCATTGCCGTCTGCAAAAAACAGCGTTCCCTTTTCCAACCCGGCCGGCGCTAGCGAGGAAAAGCGCAAAGTCAGTCGTTGGGTCAACAGACCGGCCTGTCCCTGGGGAAAGATGATGTCGCTCTGCACCAACGCCAGTGGCACATCTTTGCCGTCAATCGTCAATGTCAAGTTTTTCTGAATCGTCGCAGCGGTTTGAACAACATAGTCGGTAACGGTAGCCGAATCAGCCAGGTCATTGGACTCCAAGCCGAGGCTCTTTTGCAGTTGCAAGGTAGGAATTTCGGCCATATCCATGATATAAAGCAGCTCCAACCTTTCGCTGCCCAGTTCGATGCGTGTATAGCGATTAACGCTAAAGTTACCTAACGGATGAGCCAAAACCGTCACGGGAGTCAAAAGCAATACGATGACTAATAGAGGCAGAGCCCCGCGAATCAAATGCGACAAGCGAAAGCGATCATTGTGTCTAAAGATTGAGAGAAAATTGAGAGAAGCGATCATACCGATTTTCCTTTGTGTGCGCTGCTCCATCAGGAGCAGATGAAAACCCTTTCAACAGTAAAGGCGCACGGAAATCCGGTTTGGATCACATGAATTTTGAAATTAGGGAAAATTAGAGAGGTAATTGAGGAAAACGCCGAGTAATTCCTTGGTCGATTATTCCGGATCGGCCGGAGAAGGAAAAGTGACTGGGCGTTTAAATAAAGCCAGAAAAAGCGTATTCTATTATCCGCCCAGCAACACAATCGGGCCGGTCGGTGCGGGGCTGCCGCCGGCCGGTTCAATACTGAGGCCCACCAGCGCAAACTCGCCGCTGCGGAGCGGAACTGTAATGGTCCAAATGGCCCGTTCGCCGGATTGCGCGGACAGAAGACCGGCAGGGGCAGGTGCGCCACCGTCAGGGATCAACCAGAGTTCATAGGTCTGGTCTTCACCGATGGGCGGTAAGTTAGAGGCAACCAACGTAGCCTGATCCGCAGTCAGGCTAAACAGTCCTCCTGCGTTGGGTGCGTCTTCAGTGCCCGCCAGGGCAAGAACCAGGTCAGCGCTGGTCAGTGAGGCAAGCTGAGCATTCTGTCCGCGGATTTGCTCTTGCAACAGGGCATTGACCTCTTCTATTTGTACCATCTCGGCCTGAAGCGCCGCCAATTCCTGCACGCCGGCGGACAGCTGATCCTCTAAATCGCCGATGCGCCCTTGCAGCTGAACCATGTAGAGTCCGGTAAAGAGCAGAAGTGCGGCTGCGGCAACGCCAATGGCGGCAGAGGCGGCATTGGCACGCCACCAGATGCCGATTCGCCTCCCAAGGCCGGAACGATTGCGAAAGTGAGTAGCAGATACAGCAGTGGGACGCGTTAATTTGGACGCAGCCGATGCCGGAGCAGTCAAGGGTGGAGTCTGAGCGCCCACGCGCGCGAGGATCTGCGCCGATAGTTCTGGCGGCGGCGCGACGGAAGGAACGCTGTAAGCAAGTCCATGCATGGACGCGGTCAGCTCATCTGCGCGTGCACGCATGGCTGCATCACCGCGCAGATAGGTCTCAACTGCGAGCAACTCGTCTGCTTCCAGCGCCCTCAGCGCAAATGCAGGCAACATGGCCTCCACTTCGGCCCGGCTCCATCCATCAGATTGATTTCGCTGACGTTCCTCATCCTTGTTCATGCCATCACACTCTCAACTACAGTCTTCGGTCTCAATAATAATCACCTATTGCATTTTACGCATCAAGCCCTATGGATATCCTTGCGCGCGCAACAGGTGTTCGAGCTTTTCCAACCCAAGGCGTAGCCGACTCTTGACTGTTCCCAGGGAAACTCCCAGTTCCTGCGCAATCTGCTGCTGGGTCTTGCCGTCGAAATAGGCCATTTGCAATGGAGTCATTTGATCCGACGGAATCTGCGCCAGCGCCGCGCGAATGTGATCGCTCCGCAGAGAAAGCCAGAGTTCGCTCTCGGGCGTTCGCTGATCCCCCCCCGCAGCATCGGCCAATTCAACGGCGCCGTCACCAGTAGTCTGCGGGCGCGCTTTCTGCCTGCGCAGATAGTCGAGGCTGCGATTGCGCGCAATCTGAAAAAACCACGCAAGCGCTGAGCCGCGTTCCTCGAACTGTTCGGCCCGCTCCCAAAGTTGCCAGAATGCCTCCTGCAATACCTCGTCTGCACCAGCTCGATCCTTCACAATCTGCAAAATGAGACCATAGGCCTGACCTGCGTGGCGTTGATAAAAGAGCGCATATGCATCTTGATCCTGCCGCGCAATGGCGCGCAACAGGAGTTCGTCACTTTGCACTTGACGCTGTGCGACCGACGACGGCATAACCGATTCTCGTTGATAATAAACGGATAGATGGCGGATACAATTACAATGTCCGCGTCATTGTCCGGATCGATAATTCCATGTGGATATACGATAAGCGTCCTCCTGCCATAGACGAGAAGAATTGCTCTCCAGCGTTAAACAAGAACAATCCAGCCCCCCTCTATAGAAATAGACGCATCGATCCCCTCTCTGGATGACCCTAATTTGAGCAAATGTTTGACGCATAAATAATATCTGCGCTGAGCATTGAGGTTCCAACGTCCATCCAGACAGATGATAACGAAGCCTAGAGCAGAGCCGCAACCCTTCTGGCCGTAGCCTTAGCAGATTGTGGATTTTGGCCGGTTACCAAGCATCCGTCAGTAACAACTTTGGGCGTGAAAGGAATGAGACCTTTCTCATAAATCGCGCCGCGCTCTTTCATCTCCGCTTCGGCATTGTAGGGAATTTTCTTGACCACCCCTGCCAAGACTTCTTCTGTCCAGGAGAAGCCGGTAAGTTGGCGTCCCGCCACCAGTAGCGAGCCATCCGACAGTCTGGTGTTCAGCAGGCCGCAATAGCCATGACAAACAGACGAGACAATACCGCCTCGTTCAAATATGGCCTGGGTGATCTGTTGCAATCCGACATTATCCGGGAAGTCCCACATAACCGCATGGCCGCCGGTAAAGTAAATGGCATCGAACTGTGCAGGATCGATCTGATCGGGACGGGCCGTATTGGCCAATAGCGCCATACTAGCCTCGTCAGCCAGCCAGGCTTTCGCGGTTACGTCCAGAAGCGGCCATTTGAGCGCCCGCGGTTCCAGAGGGGAAAGGCCACCTTTGGGACTGACGATATGTTGCTCGTATCCTTGCTCATCAAAAACATGCCATGCATGGGTCAACTCGGATAACCAAAGGCCGGTCGGTTCGGCAGGGTCTATGTAGTGATTGACATTGGTAACAACGTGCAGTATCCGTTTAGTCATTTCGACAGGTGTTCCTTTTCGGTAATAATTGAACAACAATTTTAAATTTTTCGTTAATTTTGGTTCGAGATGCGAGAAATCAAAGCCGAGCTCTTTCGGCCCATCCATTTTCACAAGGGCTTTCTGTTCGAATAGAAATAGTCGCCTCGAAAACTCACTTAAGTTTTTGCATAACGCACAGTCAGGGGAGCAGCACTGCATGCAGACAATATTAGGAGCTAACGGCCAGATCGGAAGCGGGTTAGCAGCCTGCTTGAAACGTAATTTTACTAGTGATATCCGATTGGTAAGTAGACGCCCGCGACAGGTCAACGCGACAGACCAATTGCTCAGCGCGGACTTGCTTGACCCGACACAGGCTATCAAAGCAATTGAGGGATCAGAAATCGTCTACATGACGGTAGGGCTGCCTCTGGAGACAAGGCTATGGACAGAGCAATGGCCGATTCTCATGCAGAACACAATTAACGCATGCGCCACAGAAGGAGCCAAGCTGGTATTTTTCGACAACACCTATATGTATCCTCAGACGGCGCAACCGCAAACGGAGGAGACGCCGTTTCTGCCCAACGGAGCGAAGGGAAAAGTTCGAGCGGCAATCGTCACAGAACTCCAACAAGCGATGGCAGAGGGTCGGGTACAAGCCATGATCTGCCGGGCGCCTGAGTTTTACGGACCAGGCAAGACCCAAAGCATCACCAATTCAACCATCATCGAACCGTTAAAATCCGACAAGACGGCCAGAGTCTTCTTGCGCGATGACACTTTGCGCAGTCTGATCTACACCCCGGATGCCAGCCGGGCCATGGGGGTTCTCGGCAACACGCCCGATGCCTATAATCAAACCTGGCATCTTCCCTGTGACGATAATCGCCTGACCTATCGTCAATTCATTGAGTTAGCGGCCGGCATATTTGGCGTAGAGCCCAGCTACAAGATACTGAAGCGTTGGCAGCTCGCATTAGCCGGCCTACTAAACCAAAAGATCCGGGACTCGGCGGAGCTGCTGCCCCGCTATAGCGTGGATAACATCTTCCTATCTAACAAGTTCAAGGCGCGTTTCCCCAGTTTTCCCGTCACTACATTCAAGCAGGGACTGACCGTGATTGGGAACGAACCATCAAGTTAAGTTGATCGGCAGTTCAACGTTGCGGCCAAAACCCGGGAGTGCCAAGCTCTAGTCCGGCAGACACGCCAAACTGAAGCTTGGCGCTCCCAGGCGCAGACTCGTAACCGCGCTTTTATTCACTGAGTTATCGAAGGCGTAACATACGAAGGGCGACGCTGCTCCCTATTCGTCCGTCACGCAGCCTTCCGAGGCGGACGAAACGATCTTCATGTACTTGTAGAGCACGCCTTTGGTGTAGCGAGGTTCCGGCGCGGTCCAGGCGGCGCGGCGCCGGGCCAGCTCCGCCTCGCTCAGGTCCACGTTGATGGTGTTGGCCACGGCGTCAATGGTAATGATGTCGCCGTTCTCCACCAGAGCCAGCGCGCCGCCGGTCTGGGCTTCGGGCGTGATGTGGCCCACCACGAAACCGTGGGTGCCGCCGGAGAAGCGCCCGTCTGTGATGAGGGCCACGCTCTTGCCCAGGCCCGCGCCCATAATGGCCGACGTGATGGTGAGCATCTCGCGCATGCCCGGCCCGCCCTTGGGCCCCTCGTAGCGGATGACTACCACATCGCCGGGCACGACTTCCCCGGCCTCCAGCCCTTCCAGCGTCAGCTCTTCCGAATCATACACCTTGGCCGGACCAGAGAAGCGCTCGCCTTCCTTGCCCGTGATCTTGGCTACCGAACCCTCGACAGCCAAATTACCGTAGAGAATGTTGAGGTGGCCCGTCTTTTTAATGGGGTCGCTCAGGGGATAGATGACCGTCTGTCCTTCCGTCAGATCGGGCATTGCTTCCAGATTCTCAGCCAGGGTCTTCCCGGTAACGGTGAGGCAGTCGCCGTGGAGCAGACCCGCGCGCAGAAGCAACTTCTGCACCGCGGGCACGCCGCCCACGTCGTGCAGGTCCTCCATAACGTACTGGCCGCTGGGCTTGAGGTCGGCAATAAGGGGCACCCGGTTGGAAACCTCCTGGAAGTCATCAATGGTCAGGGGCACGTCGGCGGCCTTGGCAATCGCCAGCAGGTGAAGCACGGCATTGGTCGATCCGCCCAGAGCCATGACCACGGTCATGGCGTTCTCAAAGGCTTTGCGGGTCAGAATATCCAGGGGCTTGATGTCCTCCTCCAGCAAATGCCGAATGGCCGGACCAACCTGTAGCATCTCCCCATTCTTTTCATCGCTGACCGCGGGGTAGGAGGAGCTATTGGGCAGGGACATACCCAGCGTCTCGATGGCCGAAGCCATGGTGTTGGCCGTGTACATGCCGCCGCACGCGCCCGCGCCGGGACAGGCGTTCTTGAGCACGGCGTTGAGTTCTTCCACATCAATGTCATTGGCCAGGTATTGACCATAGGCTTCAAAAGCGGAGACGAGATCCAACGTCTTTCCGTTGAGATGACCGGGCTTGATGGTGCCGCCGTAGACCATGATGCTGGGCCGGTTGATCCGCGCCATGGCCATGAGCACGCCGGGCATGTTCTTGTCACAGCCGGGCAGGGAGATATTGGCATCATACCACTGGGCGCGCATGACCGCCTCGATGGAATCGGCGATGATGTCGCGCGAGACCAACGATGCTTTCATGCCTTCGGTGCCCATGGAGATGCCGTCGCTGACGCCGATGGTGTGAAAGATCAGCCCGACCATGTCTTGATCCTGCACACTCTGCTTGACCAACCGCGCCAGTCGGTTGAGGTGCATATTGCAGGTGTTGCCTTCCCAGCCCATGCTGGCAATGCCCACCTGAGGCTTCTGCATATCCTCCTCGGTCAGACCGATGCCGTAGAGCATGGCCTGGGAGCCGACCTGGGAGCGCACCTGGGTCAGGCGACTGGAATATTGATTGAGCTTGTGGCCGTTAACGGTTGTAGTTGACATGAGCAAAATTTCTCCAGTTGATTGATGATTACGAACAATCGTGCTAAGATGGCCGTGCATGCGACGGCCTGATTCTGAAATCGTCGAGCCCCAGAGCCGCACGGTAACCGTCTTTCGTCCCGATGGGTCGGCTACGGTGCTCCAGGCAAGCGATACGCTGGAGGGCGAAGAGGTCCTGCCCGGCTTCCGCTATGCGCTGGACAGGCTCTTCGCCGCATAGGTCCTGATCGTGGAAACCAATAAGGTTGAAACATTGCGATAGGGACACGAGGTGAGGCGGAAACCACACTCGGCCGGTTGTCGCACCTCATGTCCGTACGAAATGAGGCCTAACCGGAAACCTGCGCCTCCTGCGGGGCGATCTCCATTGACCCTTCCGTCAGCAAAAAATACTCCATTGCATCGGCCAGCGCGATCCAACTGGCCTCGATAATGTTGGGGCTCGCGCCCACCGTGGTCCACTGGCGCTCGCCGTCAGAGAAGTCGATGAGCACACGGGTCACCGCGGCTGTACCGGTGCGGCCGTCCAGAATACGCACTTTGTAGTCAGTCAGGTGAACGTTTTCCAGTTCCGGATAGAAGCGCAGCAGACCCTTGCGCAAAGCCAGATTCAAGGCATTCACCGGGCCGTTGCCCTCGGCCACTTCGTGCATCATCGCGTCGCCGACGCGCACTTTAACCGTAGCCTCAGCAAACATGCCCCGACCGCTGCGATGCTCTACACCGGCGGTGAAATCGACCAGCTCAAAGAGAGGCCGGTAGTCGGGCAGCAGGCGCCGCAGCATGAGATCTACGCTGGCCTCCGCGCCCTCGAAGGCAAAACCCACATTCTCCATCTCCTTAATCTGGAGGAGGACCGCCCGTTCTTCCTCCCGGCTCAGGCCGTCCAGCCCAAACTCCCGGCGCTTGATGGCAATGTTGTCCTTCCCGCTCAGCTCGCTGACCACAACCCGGGTTTCATTGCCCACGGTGGCAGGGTCAATGTGCTGATAGCTCATGACGTACTTTTCCACTGCGTTCACGTGCATACCGCCCTTGTGCGCGAACGCGCTGTTGCCCACGAAGGGTTGGTGATCGTCGGGGTTGAGATTGGCGATCTCGCTGACGAAGTTGCTTAAGTCAGAAAGCTGGCGCAGGCGAGCCCCATCCACGCACTCAACGTCCATCTTGAGCTGAAGATCGGGAATAATGCTCATGAGATTGGCGTTCCCGCAGCGCTCGCCATAGCCGTTGATGGTGCCCTGAATGTGGGTGCAACCCGCGCGCACGGCCTCCAGAGAGTTGGCAACGCCCAATTCACTATCATTATGGGCATGAATGCCCAGGACCACATCCGCGGAAGCGGGCCGGCTGCCGTTTTGCCCGTCCTTGGCCAACACGTCCCGATAGACCACACCCACGGCCTCGGCGATCTGCCAGGGCAAGTTGCCGCCGTTTGTGTCGCACAGGACCACGGCGTCAGCGCCGCCTACTACCGCGGCCTGGAGCGTAGCCAGGGCATATTCGGGATTGGCGACGTAGCCGTCAAAAAAGTGCTCGGCGTCGTAGATGACTTCCCGGCCGTTCTTTTTGAGATAGGCGACGGTCGCCTGAATCATGCGCAGGTTCTCTTCCAGCGTGGTGCGCAGAACGTGGGTCACATGCAGGTCCCACGACTTGCCGAAAATGGTCACGGCGGGCGTCCCGGCGTCGACCAAAAGCTGCACCTGGGGATCACCGGCCGGGTCAGCGTCCGGTCGGCAGGTGGAGCCGAAGGCGGCCAGCCTGGCATGGCGCAGGTTCAACTCATTCTGGGCGCGGGCAAAAAATTCAATATCCTTGGGGTTAGAGCCGGGCCAACCGCCTTCGATATAGTGCATGCCGAATTCATCCAGGCGGCGGGCAATGCGCAGCTTATCATCACAACTTAGGGAAACGCCTTCCCCCTGGGTGCCGTCACGCAAGGTCGTATCGTAAAGCAGGACTGTTTTGTTCGCTGTGTTGTTCGATGTTGTATTCATGATCGCGTACTGTATCTCCGCTTGATTATCTCCGCTTGACAAAGAGGTCTGTCGGGCCGGTTTTGTCGTCTGGGGCGCCCATGGCCGCAGACCAGGACCTCAGGCGGTGAGATCGGCGATGCTCTCCAGCGTCCGATCCGGCCAGATGCCGCGCCCCAGGTCCGAACGACGAAAGCGCCCTGTTTTGACCAACCACCCCTGAATGCCCATGGCCTGCGCGCCCTTTACGTCAATCTCCACGTCATCGCCGATCATGGCGACCCGTACCGCGGGCAGGTCCAGGTCATCCAACGCCATTTGCAGGTATTCCGTGCTGGGCTTACCCACAACCGTGGCATTGACGTTGGCCGCATACTCCAGCGCAATGACAAAGGGGCCCGCGTCCAGAAAAAGACCGTCGCTCGTGCGCCAATGGCGTTTCTTGTGGAGCGCCACCAACTCCGCCCCCTCCATGAGGGCGCGGAAAGCGCGGTTCAGACGGGTAAAGGTGAAGCCGGGGCCCATATCACCCACCACCACGTACTCGGGATTGATCTCGTCGATCTCCATGTCGTCAAATTCCAGTTGCGCATCGGGCAGCAGAAGCGGGTAATAAGTGCCGGCCTTACGCTCACGCAGGTAATTTGCCGCGACATAGGTGGCCGTGTACAGCTCGTCCAGTTCGATGTCAAAGCCCAGGGCGCGCACCCGATCCAGCAGGGTATAGCGACAGTAGATGGTGGTGTTGGTCATAAAGCGGAAGGGAATACGCCGGGCGCGCAGGGCTGTAATAGCCTCAACCGCGCCCGGAATCACCTCTTCGCCCAGCATGAGTACGCCGTCGATATCAATCAGCAGCCCATCGACGGTGGAAAGTAAGTCTGTCAAAATCAAATCCTTGCTGTAGTAAATCCCGGCGGAAATAAGCTGACAATCTCCACCTGGGGCGGAAGCCCCTAATTTCCGCCGGGATATTCACGCCAAGATGCAGTAGTGCGTTCAGCAAACGAAGTAGCCTATGATTATAGTTTGGCCATGGCGGGGAGCCAAGTTATGCTACGGAAAAATTATCCGCCCCTTCGCGCGTGAGGAGCCGCCATGTCAAAACCCAACGTTTTTGTCACCCGCATGATTCCCGAGCCGGGCCTGGCCCGGGTGCAGGAAGCGTGTCAGGTCGATCTGTGGACGGATGAGCTGCCGCCAACGCGTGACGTCATGCTGGAAAAGGTGCGCGGCGTTGACGGTCTTCTCTGCCTCCTCACCGATCGGGTAGACGACGAATTGCTGGATGCCGCAGGCCCTCAGCTCAAGGTGGTCAGCAATCATGCCGTGGGCTACGACAATATCGATGTCGATGCGGCAACGGCCCGGGGCATTCCCGTGGGCAATACGCCGGGCATCCTCACTGATGCCACGGCCGACTTCGCCTTTGCGCTGCTCATGGCCGCCGCGCGCCGGGTTGTGGAAGCGGACGCTTACGTGCGGGCGGGCAAATGGCGCACGTGGGGGCCGTCCATTCTCCTCGGCCCGGAAGTGGCCGGCAGCACCCTGGGCATTATCGGCTTCGGGCGCATCGGCCAGGCAGTGGCCAAGCGGGCCGCTGGTTTCAACATACAGGTCATTTACCACTCGCCGCGTCCGGTAGACAATCCGCCTGCGGCCGCCCGGCCCGTTGATTTGGACACGCTCCTGCGCGAGGCCGACTTCGTCTCCCTGCACATGCCCCTGACGCCCGAAACGCGTCACCTCATTGACGCGGCGGCGCTGGCCAAGATGAAGCCGACTGCCGTTCTCATCAACACGGCCCGGGGGCCCGTCGTGGATCAAGTCGCGCTCTACGCCGCGCTCAAGGCCAAACGCATCTTCGCCGCGGCGCTGGACGTAACCGATCCCGAACCCTTGCCCATGGACAGCCCGCTTCTCGCCCTGGACAACCTCATCCTCGCCCCCCACATTGCCAGCGCAGGCGCGGCCACGCGGGACAAAATGGCCCGCATGGCGGCCGAAAACCTCATCGCCGGCGTAAGGGGGGAGAGATTGCCTAACTGCGTCAATCCGGAGGTATATGAGGATTAGAGAATACGAGATTAAGAGATTGGGAGATTTCGAGATTACGAGATTGCGTTTCCAGACCAATCTCCCAATCTCTTAATCTCCCAATCTCTAATCCCTCCCTACCCCGTATTCTGCAACCCCGCCGCAATCCCGTTGACGCTGAGGAGGATGCCCCGATTGAGTTCCTCCAGCGCGTCTTCGTCCGGGTTGTTCCGCAGGGCGCGCAGCAGCGCGACCTGAATAAAGTTGAGCGGATCCACGTAGGGATTGCGCACCTTGATGCTGCGCCGCAGCCAGGCATCATTCTCCAACAGCTGATCGGCTTCCAGCACGGCCAAAAGCATGCGCCCCGTGCGGTAATACTCATCCTCAATGTCGTCAAAAACCGCGTGGCGCGTCGCCCCATCGGTGAGGCGGGCGTAGAGGGATGCGATTTCGATGTCCCCTTTGGCCAGCCCCAACTGCACATTATCCATCACGGTACGGAAGAAGGGCCATCCCTGGTAAAGGCTGCGCAGTTCGCACAGGCGCGCCCCGTCTGCATCGTCGCCCAGCCACGTCTCCAATGCCGAGCCCACGCCATACCAACTCGGCAGATTGACCCGGGACTGGGTCCAGGCAAAAACCCAGGGAATCGCCCGCAAATCGCTGATCTGCGCCGATGCCTTGCGCCGGGCGGGGCGGGAGCCGATGTTGAGCGTACCGATCTGATCAATGGGCGTGGCCTGATGGAAATAGGTAATGAATTCGGGCTTCTCCACCAGGCTGCGATACTTGACGTAAGAGAGGTTGCTCAGCTCATCCATCATGGCGGACCACTCGTCTTCCCGGGCAAAGCGAGGGCGCTTGCCGCTGGAAAGAAGCACGGCATTCACCAGTTGCTCCAGATGCCGATGCGCAATGGCCGGATTGGCGTAGCGTCCGCTGACGACCTCGCCCTGCTCGGTGATCTTGATGCGTCCCCGCACCGACTCGGGCGGCTGGGCCAGGATCGCCCGATTGGCCGGCCCGCCGCCTCGCCCCAGCGTCCCCCCGCGGCCGTGGAAGAGGGTAAGGCTCACGTCATGGTCATCGCACGTCTGGGCCAGGACGCGCTGGGCGCGGAACAGGAGCCAGTTGGCCTGCAAATAGCCGCCGTCCTTATTGGAATCGCTGTAACCGATCATGATCTGCTGATTGCGCTCGCGCAGGGCCAGATGGCGGCTGTAGGCTTCATTCTCAAAGAGTTGCGCCATCATCTGCGGCGCATCCCGCAGATCCGCGACGGTCTCAAAGAGAGGCACAATGTCGATCTTGCCGAAGAGACCCGCGTCCTTGGCAAAGAGAAGCACTTCCAAAAGGTTGCTCACCGACGTGGTCATGCTGATGATGTACGTAGTGATGGCTTCCTTATCCACTTCCCGCCGGGCCCGGCGGATCAAGCGAAAAAGGCCGATGGTCGCATTGGTTTCATCCGAAAAATGCAGTTGAGCCGTCAGGGGCCGCTCGCTGAGAATCTCCCGGGTGAGCAGCGCTATTTTGTCCTCCTCGGCCAGCGCTTCATAATCGACAAAAATGCGATAACGGGCCATTACCTCGGCGACGGCCTGGCGATGACGGCTTGCATGCTGGCGAATGTCCAGTGCAGCCAGATGAAAACCGAAGACGCCCACCGCACGGATCAGGTGAGCAAGCTGACCATCGGCCAGGCGCTCGCCCTTGTTGGCGCGCAGGCTGGCGTCAATCAGGCGCAGATCGGCGAGGAACTCGTCCACCTCGGCGTAGGCCCGTAGATTGTGGGCTTTGTCGTCCCACGGCTGCTGGTTCTCGGTGCGGGTGGCGCGCAGGCGACGAAACATGAGGATGAGCTTGAGGCGGTACGGTTCATTGCGAAAACGATCCAGAACCTCATACTCGTCCTCGGACACAAGGGTAAAGTCCCGCTCAATACTCGCCAGTAGTTCATCGCTCACCTGCACGCGGCGGGTGGACGGACTGAGCAGGTTGTAGAGCTTGTCTACCTCAATGTTATAGAGGCGAAGAATGAACTCCTTGTGGGTGCGCAAGGTCTCTTCCGTTACATCCAGCGTGACGAAAGGATTGCCGTCCCGGTCACCGCCTACCCAGGATCCATAGCGCAGAAAGTTGGGGATCGTAAACGCTTCCCCCGGATAGACCTGGGCCAGAGCCGATGTCAGCTCCTCATAAATTTGGGGCACAAGCTGAAAAAGAGTTTGCTCTACAAAATAGAGCGCGTTACGCACCTCATCCAGCACCGAAGGCCGATGCTCCCGGGTCTCATCGCTTTGCCAGAGCAGGACCATATTCTCCCGCAGGTCACGCAGGATGCGCTCCTGCTCGGCAGGCGTAACCCGTCGCTGAACCAGGACCTCCAAAAGCTGGGCAATGCGCTTAAGCTGGAGGAGAGTCGTGCGCCGCTTGGTCTCGGTGGGATGGGCCGTGATGACGGGCTCAATGAAAAGCCGGCTGAGGATAGCCCGGATATCATCGGCGCTCAGGCCTTCCTCCTGCAGGCGCTGCACGCCGTGGAGAATGGTCTCGCTCATGGCCCGATCTTCTTCCTGGGCGATGCGGGCGCGCTCGCTCAGCACTTGGACGCGCTGGTCTTCCTCAGCCAGATTCACAAGCTGGAAATAAGTTGTAAAGGCCTTGAGCACCGCCAGGGCCGTGGGCAGATCCGCAGCCAGTTCAGGGATTCGCTCCTCCAGCCGGGCCCGGGCTTCGGCATCGCCGGCGCGGCGCGCCTTGGCCCCGCGCCGAATCTCTTCTTCAATGGCGAATATCTCTTCGCCTTCCTGCTCGATAATGATCTCGCCCAGCAAATTACCCAGCATACGAATGGTGTTGCTGAGGCGTTGTTTCTGTTCTTCATTCATGAAAAATTAATCAGTGATGCGTATTACGTACTGCGTGGATGGCTCGCGGTGACACACGACTCAAGTTGCCTCGAGCCGTGCGTCAGCAGAGCAATTACGCAGTACGCAGTACTAATTAGCAGTTAGCTTATCGGCTACCAGATCGCCCATGACCTGGGTCGTCACTTCCTCCGTGCCCGTGTGGGCAATGTCCCGGGTACGCACGCCCTCGTTGAGGACCGCGTCAACCGCAGCTTCGACGGCCGCGGCTTCCGTCTCCAGGCCCAGGCTATGGCGGAGCAGCATGGCCGCGCTCAGGATGGTAGCCAGGGGATTGGCCATAGACTGACCGGCAATGTCGGGCGCGCTGCCGTGAATGGGCTCGTAGAGGCCCAGAGGCAGATCGTAGCTGTTATGGATATCGCCCAGGCTGGCCGAGGGGAGCATGCCCATGGAGCCGGCCAACATGGAGGCTTCGTCGGTGAGGATGTCGCCGAACATGTTGCCGCTGACCACCACGTCGAAGTCGGCCGGGCGCCGGATAAGGTGCATGGACATGGCGTCCACCAGCACGTGCTCGACTGTCAGTTCGGGATAATCGGCCAGCACGTCGTTGGCTGTACGCCGCCAGAGCCGACCCGACGCCAGTACGTTGAACTTGTCCACGCTGGCCAGACGCTTGCTGCGCTGCATGGCCGCGTCAGCCGCCAGGCGCACCACCCGTTCGATCTCCGGCCGGGTATAGAGCATGGTGTCATAGGCTTCGTAGCCCGCCTCGCCCGCTTCCTGACGCGGACCGAAGTAAAGGCCGCCGGTCAGTTCGCGGATCACCAACAAGTCCACGCCTTCCAGCACCTCGGGCTTGAGCGTGCTCGCGCCGACCAGGTGCGGGTGAAGCTTCACAGGACGGAGATTGGCAAAGAGGGTCAGCGCCTTGCGCAAAGCCAGCAGCCCCCGCTCGGGTCGATCCGCCGCGCTGGGGTTATCCCACTTGGGGCCGCCCACCGCGCCCAGAAGGATGGCGTCGGCCTGCTCGCAAGCGGCCAGCGTCTCATCCGGCAGGCTGGAGCCCGTGGCGTCGATCGCGCAACCGCCCATGAGTTGTTCATCGTAGATAAAGGTGTGGCCGAATTTTTCACCGATTACGTCCAAAATTTTACGCGCTTCCGCGGTCACTTCCGGGCCAATGCCGTCGCCGGCCAGAACTACAATCTTTGCTTGCATAGGTTCTCTTTCAGAAGGTGATTGATTTTTTAGGGCCCTGTGAGATTTTATTGCCCTCCGGAACGGATGGTTGGAACCGCCCGCCCAATTCACGTCAGGATGAAGCACACGGGAGAATTTGCGCCACCAATTGGTCGAGCGGGAACGTCTCAATAGACAGGACGGGCTTCGTAAGCGTCAATCGCAGCGGCATTGGATTCAATATAGCCCAGGTCGTCCAGGCCGTTGAGCAGACAGTGCTTGCGGAAGGCGTCGATCGCGAAGCCGAATCGCTGACCGTCAGGCAGGGTCACTTCCTGCGCATCCAGATCTATGCGAATAGTAGCCTCCGGCTCTTCCTCCACCAGGTCCAGCAGCATGTTGACCGTCGCCTCGGGCAGGGTGATGGGCAGCAAACCGTTCTTAAGGCTGTTGTTGTAGAAGATATCGGCAAAGCCGGGCGTGATCACGGCCCGAAAGCCGTATTCGGTAAGGGCCCAAACCGCGTGCTCCCGGCTGGAACCGCTGCCGAAGTTGCGTCCGGCAATCAATACCTCCGCGCCTTCAAATTGAGGTTGATTTAAGACAAAATCAGGCCGGGGCGCGCCCTTGTCATCATAGCGCAGCCACGAAAAGAGGCCGTCGCCCATGCCGTCTTTGGTTACGGCGGTGAGAAACTTGGCCGGAATAATTTGATCGGTATCCACGTTCTCCATGCGCAAAGGCATGGCGGTGGCAGTCAGGGTTGTGAAAGGTTGCATAACAGAAATTCCTGGGAGTTGGTTGGTTTATTTGTTTATTTGTTTATTGGTTGAATGGGGTGTCGATGTCATATGGGAATGAGTCCTCTGCGAGTTTGTGCGGCGATGATTTGCGCTTGTTACGGATACTGCGGATGTAGGCGTTGAGCTTTGCAGCCAATTCGTTTAGCAGGTCAAGGGCGTTTGCAACCGTTTCCGCGGGCAAAAGATTGCGCCTACCCGTCCGACGCAGCCAAAACTGCAATTCATAGATACTGCCCCGTGCGTAATAGAGGAATTGGATCTGCTCGCCATAGTGGTAGCGACCATAACTCTCGGCAATGTTAGCCCCGATACTATCTGCGGCCCGCACCATTTGGCTGCCTATTGCGCGGCGGTCAAAATCCGTCCACTCCGCAACCAGCTTATATACCCGATCGCAAATTCGTTCAGCCGTGCCAAAAATCTCCAAATCCTCTAACTCGCCCCAGGCCACAGCCCCTTCCCTCCTTTACCCCACCCAACAAGTCAACAAATCAACAAGTCAACAAATCAACAAGTCAACAAATCAACAAGTCAACAAGTCAACAAATCAACAAATCAACAAGTGAACAAGTCAACCAATCTCCTCACGCACGTCCACCACGCGGCCGTTCACCGCCGCGGCCGCGGCCATGATGGGGCTCATGAGGAAGCTGCGCGCGCCGGGGCCCTGACGGCCGCGGAAATTGCGGTTGCTGGTGCTGGCGACATATTTGCCTGCGCCGGCCTTATCGTCGTTCATAGCCAGGCACATGCTGCACCCTGCGCCCCGCCACTCAAAACCCGCCTCGCTGAAGATGCGGTCCAGCCCTTCGGCCTCGGCCTGGGACTTGACGGCCTTGGAGCCGGGCACGACGATGCCCCAGACCGTATCCGCCACCTTACGTCCCTTGACGACGGCCGCGGCCTCGCGTAAATCCTCGATGCGGCCGTTGGTGCAAGAGCCGATGAAGACCACGTCTACCGGCTGACCCGCCATCTTCTGGCCCTGCTGCAAGCCCATATACTCCAAGGAGCTGATTAGGCTGCGCCGCACGGCCGCGTCTTCGATCTCGTCCACGGTAGGAATGTGGCCGGTAACGGGAATGCCCTCGCCGGGATTGGTGCCGTAAGTCACCATGGGCGCAAGCTGATTGGCGTCCAGGTCCAGCTCCCGATCGAAGATCGCGTCATCGTCCGTGACCAGGGTGCGCCAGTAAGTCACGGCCCGATCCCACTCCTCGCCCTGGGGCGCGTAGGGACGTCCCTTGATATAGTCAAAAGTCGTCTCATCGGGCGCGATCATGCCGGCACGCGCGCCGCCTTCGATGCTCATGTTACAGATAGTCATGCGATTGGCCATGGTCAAGTTACGAATGGCGCTGCCGCGATATTCGAAAACATAGCCTGCGCCGCCGCCTGCGCCGTTCTTGGCGATGATAGCCAGAATAATATCCTTGGCCGTGACGCCGAATCCCAGTTCCCCCTCCACGTTGATGGCCATGGTTTTGGGCTTCTGCTGGAGCAGACACTGGGTGGCCAGAACGTGACCCACCTCGCTGGTGCCGATGCCGAAAGCCAGCGCACCGAACGCGCCGTGTGTGCTGGTATGGGAGTCGCCGCAAACGATGGTCATGCCCGGTTGGGTAATGCCCATTTCCGGCCCAACCACATGAACAATCCCCTGGACGTCGCCTTCGATATCAAAAAGAGTGATGCCGAATTGTTCACAATTTTGACGCAGGGTGCGCACCTGGATCGCAGCATCGCTGGGCCAAAGCATTATGTCAACATCGCGCGTGGGGATCGCATGGTCCATGGTCGCAAAGGTGCGATCCGGCCGGCGAACCGTCAGGTTCCGCGCCCGCAGCATATTGAACGCCTGGGGCGAAGTCACCTCATGCACCAAGTGGGCATCGACATACAAAATCGCCGGCGCGCCCGACTCCTGGGCCACGACATGGGCGTCCCACACTTTTTCAAACAGGGTCTGTCCGCTCACAGATAGGTCCTCTCCAAGATGAGATTAAGTCAAATTTAATAGACAAATGAAGAATGAGAAATAAGGAATGAGAAACGGCCTTTTAAGCAGAGCCAATTTCTTGTTTCTCATTTCTTATTTTTTTTACGATGCAACCGCCTCGGCATCGGCGGATTCTTCTCCCGATCCCTCGGTTGCAGCTTCGATTGCCACCACGTTTTCCTTGGGCGCAACGTGCCAGAAGAACTGGCGCTGCACGGCCCAGTCTTCCAGAATCTGCCCGGCTAACGGCGACGCCGTGCGCTGGAAATGGTCCTCGATGAGCTGCCGGAGCTGCTCCTCATAGCCCGTGCCGCGCAGGCGGCGGATGGCGATCAGCTCCTGGTTGTAGCGGCGCTCGAACTTGTGGCTCACATCATAGACAAAAGCCTGGCCGCCCGTCATGCCCGCGCCGAAGTTGCGGCCCGTATCGCCCAGCACCACCACCGTACCGCCGGTCATGTACTCGCAACAATGTTCGCCTGCCCCTTCGACCACGGCGGTAGCCCCGCTGTTGCGCACAGCAAAGCGCTCGCCCGTCATGCCCGCGGCAAAGAGACGACCGCCCGTCGCACCGTAGAGGGCCGTGTTGCCCAAAATGGCGTTGGCGTGGGGCACGAAGCGGGCTTCCTCCGCCGGCTTGATGACAATTTCACCGCCACCCAACCCTTTGCCCACATAGTCGTTGGCCTCACCGATGACCGTAAGATTCAAGCCGTTGATGCCGAAGGCGCCAAAACTCTGACCGGCGGTTCCGGTGAACGTGACGTGCACCTGACCGTCGGGCAGGCCGCTATCACCGTAGCGCAGAGCAAGCTGGCCCGAAAGCCGCGTCCCCACCGTGCGTTCGGTATTGCGAATGGGGTGAGCCAGCCGCACGGGCGCATCGGGATTGGCCGTGAGTCCGGCCAGCACCTGCTCCACAATGCGGTCGCCCACAGTGGAGTCGGCAATTACCTCGTTGCGGGGCAAAACATTACGCCGTGCGCTGCCCGTATCGGGTACATAAAGCAGCGGCGACAAATCCATAAAGCCGGCTTCGCGTCCGTAGATCACCTGCTCCAGCATCTCAGGATGGCCCACAATCTCATCCAGACTGCGATAGCCCAGCTCGGCCAGAATCCCGCGCACGTCCTGGGCCAGGTGAGTCATGTAGCGCATGACCATCTCGGGCGTGCCGTCAAACTTGGCGCGCAGTTCAGGCGCCTGGGTCGCCACGCCCACGGGGCACGTATTCTTGTGACAGACCCGGGCCATGATGCATCCCTCGGCAATCATGGCGCTGGTGCCGAAGCTGTACTCATCTGCGCCCAGCATGGCCGCCATGACCACGTCGCGGCCGGTCGCCAGTCCGCCGTCGGTGCGCAGGGTAACCCGGGTGCGCAGGCCATTCGCCAGCAGGACCTGATGGGTCTCGGCCAGGCCGATCTCCCACGGCAGCCCCGCATTCTTCACGCTGCTCAGGGGGCTGGCCCCCGTCCCGCCGTTGGCGCCGCTCATGTGGATCACGTCGGCGAAACCCTTGACCACGCCCGCGGCGATGGTCCCCACGCCGATCTGGGAGACCAGCTTTACGCTCACCTTGGCGTTGGGATTGATGGTCTTCAGGTCGAAGATGAGCTGGGCCAGATCCTCGATGCTGTAGATGTCGTGATGGGGCGGCGGGCTGATCAGCGCAACGCCGGGTGTAGAGTGGCGCAGAATCGCAATCTCGGCGCTGACTTTATGACCAGGCAATTGGCCGCCCTCGCCGGGCTTGGCGCCCTGGGCCATCTTGATCTGCAATTCGTCCGCGCTCATGAGGTATTCGGGCGTAACGCCAAAGCGGCCTGACGCCACCTGCTTGACCCGGCTGGCCCGTTCGGTGAAATAGCGGTCCTTGGACTCGCCGCCCTCGCCGCTGTTGCTCATGCCGCCCAGGCGGTTCATGGCAACGGCCAAGGTTTCGTGGGCTTCCACGCTCAACGCGCCGTGACTCATGGCAGCGGTGCTGAAGCGCTTGAGAATCCGCTCCACCGGCTCCACCTGTTCTACCGGCACGGGAGGGCGCGTGTTCCGAAACTCCAGGAGATGACGAGGAGCCAGGTTCATTTCCCGCATGAGGTCTGCATAGTTGCGGTATTCGAGCTTAGCCTGCTCATCGGTCTCGGCGCGCACGGCCGCGGTCAGCGCGTGAACCACCTGGGGACTCCATTCATGCAGCTCGCCGCCCCGACGCGACTTGTACAACCCCCACGTCCCCAGCTTGACGGCCTCAACCGCGCGGCCGTCTTCATAACTGCGGGGATAGCCCGCAGCATGCCAGGCCAACACGTCCTCGGCCAGGCTCTCAAAGCCCACGCCGCCCAAAATACCGGGCGTCCCTGTAAAGGCGACATCCAGCAGTTCCGTGCCGATACCTAGCGATTCGAAAATCTGCGCGCCGCAGTAACTATCAACGGTGCTGATGCCCATCTTACTCATAATCTTGAAGAGCCCCTTATTCACAGCCTTAACAAAGTTGTCATGGCCCTGCTTCGGGCTCAGATGGTTGAGCTTGCGATCCTCATCCACCAATTCAGTAATAGACTCAAAAATGAGGTACGGACAAACGGCATTGGCGCCATATCCGACGAGAGCGGCCACGTGGTGCACTTCCCGCGGTTCGCCGCTTTCCAGCACAAGGCTTGCGTGCATGCGTATGCCCTGTCGGATAAGGTGATGATGAACCGCGCCCGTGGCCAGCAGCGAGGGAATGGATAGCGTATGGCGATCCGCCCTGGCATCGCTGATGATGAGCGTCCGCACGCCGTCACGCACGGCTTCCTCTGCGGCCAGGCAGAGACGCTCCACGGCCGCCCGCAGGACCGCGCCCGCGGCTGGGCCGTCCAGCTCGTTCACCCCAGGCAGGGGCCAGGTAGCATCAATGGTTGCGCTACGGAATTCCGGTTCGGGCATAGTGCGCAGAGCGTAGAGCTGTTCCGGCAAGAGAACGGGCGATTTCAACTCGATGAGGCGGGTTGCCTCGGCCTCTTCGGCCAGGAGATTGGCCCGCTTGCCCAGCAGAACCCGCAGGCTCATAACCAGCTCCTCGCGCAGGGGATCGATGGGCGGATTGGTCACCTCGGCAAAGCGCTGCTTGAAGTAGTTAAAGAGCGGGCGGGGCAGCTTGCTCATGCCCGGAGGCGGCGTATCGTCGCCCATGGCGCCCACCGGCTCCTTGGCGTCCGCGATCATAGGCCGCAGCACCACGATGGATTCCTCGCGCGTGTAGCCGAAGGCCGCCTGACGATTAGAGAGTGGCGCAGGGATGCGGGGCGTCTCAACGTGCCCGTTGCGGCCGTTCACGCCGTTGGTCCCGTTCGCACCATTGGCGGGCGGGTGTTCGGTGATGACCACACCGGGCGCTTCCGCAACCCCATCCGCGGTGAGATCATCCAGGCGCACCAGATTTTTCTTGACCCAGCGATCATAGGGACGACGGCTGGCAAAATACTGGGTGATCTCCTCATCGTTCATGATCAGGCCGCGGGTCGTATCCACGCAGAAAATCTGGCCGGGTCCGATACGTCCCTTGCGGATCACCCGCTCTTCATCGTAGCGAACCGCGCCCGCCTCACTGGCGGTGATGACGTAACCGTTATCCAGCACCACATAGCGCGCCGGACGCAGGCCGTTGCGATCCAGGAGCGTGCCCACGATGCGGCCGTCGGTGTAGGTCACGGCCGCGGGTCCGTCCCACGGCTCCATGAGCGCGGAGTGGTATTCGTAAAAGGCCCGGCGTTCGGGCGTCATTTCGCCTTCGGGCATGCGCTCCCACGCCTCGGGGATCATCATCATGGCGACATGGCGCACGTCCCGCCCGCTGCGCACCAGCAGTTCCATCACGTTGTCCAGCTTGGCGCTATCGCTGCCGTCCGGCCCGATAATGGGCGTGAGGGCCGCGGAAACGTCCGCCCAGTAGGGGCTGGCCAGGTCCGGTTTGCGGGCCATAAACCAGTTTACGTTCCCCTGAAGAGTATTTATTTCGCCGTTGTGGCAAAGAAGGCGGAAGGGCTGGGCCCGCTCCCATGTGGGGAAGGTGTTGGTGCTGTAGCGCTGATGGAAGACGGCAATGGCGGTCTTGAAATCGGGGTCGGAGAGGTCCGGGTAAAAATAGGCCAGCTTCTCGGCCAGAACCAGCCCCTTGTAGACAATGGTGCGGCTGCTCAGGCTGGACACGTAGAGACGCTGAACGCCGGCCGCCTGCGCGCGGTGGGCAATCTGCTTGCGCGCCACGTAAAGGAGGCGCTCGAAGTCATCGCCCGCCTCGCACGCCTCTTCCGTACGACGGAGAATAACCTGCCCCATCCACGGACGGCTTTGCTCGGCGCGCAGGCCCAGCGCATTCTCGATAACGGGCACGGAGCGGAAGGTCAGCACCTCCAACTTTAACTCCTCCAGCACTTCACGGATGACGGCCCGGGCCCGGGCGCGATCTTCACCGTCCTGACGATGGAGGAAGAGCTGTCCCACGGCCAAATCCGCGGGCGCGACCGTTGCCATGTTGTTCTGCTGCAACTCACGATTAAAAAATTCGTGAGGCAACTGGGTTAAAATGCCGGCTCCATCGCCGGTCTTGCGATCATCAGCCACGGCTCCCCGATGAGCGTGGTTGCAAAGCGCCTCCAGACCCATCTGCAGGACGCGGTGCGAACGCTTGCCTTCTACGTGCGTGACGAAACCGATGCCGCACGCATCATGCTCGAAGCGGGGATCGTAGAGTCCCTGACGCGCGGGCAGGCCATAGCCGTTTGCAGCGGGCAAATCGACAGGCAAATCAGCCGGGCCATTAAAATGAAGATTCGGGGAAAAGTCAGATGATTTCAACGTAGCTACTCCTTTGATAAACGGAGCGAAATCGATGAAGGCGAGGCAATAGCGACGACACGCTTCGATCCGTATTTGACATGATGCTGGAGCAGCGACGACTCAATTCCTTCCACATTGAAGGGAACATCAGCAAAGGCTGACAAAACAGTACCCAAACAAACATACAATGATAACGACACATAAATTTATCAAATTACTTTTATACCATAGCGCAGACGAATGAACAACCAAGCAATCAAGAGCAGCAGCAGTAGCCCGCCGCCCACAATCAGGATGGGACTGGCTTCCCGAAAAGAGCGCTCGGACACAGCGACATCAGCGGCGGCGAGCGTGGCCGCGGCCGTAGGAGCCGCCGCCGTCAACCTGACGGCCGTAGCCCGGGCATTGCGCTCCGCCTGGATGGTGGCGGTCACGCGCAGGTCGGCCAGCGAAACGGTCGTATTGGCCAGTTCCTGCACCCGGTCGGGCAGCGATGCGGGGTCGGCGCGTGTAAGGTCCAGCAGATCACGCAGATCGGAAGGAGAAAGCCGCACGGCAACAGCGACGGCATCAGACGGATTCGCGGTTAGCAGCGCGCTGCGCAAATCCGGCTCCAGCTCCGCCAGCGCGGCCGCGCCGGCCGGGTCTTCCAGGCTCAACAGGACATCCAGTTCCCCATCACTCAGTTCATCGGGCTCCACATAGCGATAAAGCGCCAGCGTTGTGATCCCGTCCGCCCGGGCGCTGCCTCGGGCCAGCCACGCCAGGGCCTTTTCTTCCGATGCGCTGGAGCGGATAACGGCCGCGGCCAGCAGGGGCCCGCTCAGCATGTCCTCAAAGCGCCCGGTTGCAACGGCATCTTCCAATGCCCGGCGACCGAGAATGTCCATGTAGGCGTCAACCAGGACGGAGAGCGGCTCCACTTCCTGTACGGGCGTCGTGTCTAGGATCGCGCGCAGGGATTCGTTCTCAGCCGGCAGGGAACAGAGATAGGGAAAGCGGCTGCAAAAGAGTCGCCATTCTTCCACCATATCCGTGGCGATGGTCCCGGCAGTCAGCGTTAACTCGCTGAGCAATTCCTCCTTGACGCCCGCAGCCAGGTCCGCTGCAATGGCGGCTTTGATTTCGGGGCTGGTCAGGGATTCCTCAATCTGGGGCAATGCGCCCTTGTTGCCCTCATAGAGATCCCAGGCAAGCAATCCGCCGCCGATAATCCAGCCGGCCAAAGGAATTAATGACGAGCCAAGCCGCCCCAGCACCCGGCTGGCAATGCGACCGGCAATGCGTTCGCCGACTTCCCGCGTCAGGCGCACCGAGATGCGGCGCACCAACTGCGTCACGATGATGATGCCGAGCCCCGTTAGCCCCTTGCCGTGGACATCCAGCGCATCAATGTTCAAATCGGCGACCGCGTCCAGGTCCACCTGATCGATGCCTGCGGTGACTTCCTGGGTAAACAGTTCGTAGAGCGTAGTCGAATAACGCTCCCCCACATATTCCTGCAGGCAGAGCAGAGCCGTCGAGCCCGCCCTGGCCGTCATAGCGGCCAGTTCGTCGGTCAAATCGTCGGCCACATCGGCGGCCAGTCCCTCCAACGCACGGGTGAACTGGGGCGAAGAAAAGGCGTCATCGGCAATCGCCGTGGCGAACTCGGCCGCTCGCCCCGTGGACCAGCCGGAGAGGAAGCGGTCCAGGTAGGTCGAATCCTGGCTTACCCTGGCCACGGCCGCGGCCACACTTTCGTCAATGACTGCGTCCATGCCCTGGGCTTGCCAGGCGCGATTCACCATGGCGTCAATGTCAATCGCTGCCGTCTCCTGGGTAAAGATGGTCAGGGAGAGCGCCTCGATCTCTTCCCGCAACGAGTCCGGATTGACCGCACCGCACTCCTGCACGGTGTATCCTTGCGCCGCAGGTTCCGCCATGGCGGCGGGAGCCGGTCCGACGAGGCAACTTGTCAGAGCGACAAGGAGCGCAGCCGTCGCCTGCGCCAGGCCGGCGAATCGCGGCAGGAGCCCGCCCGCGGCTCTCGCATGGGATTGCCGCCGGGATTTACGAATCATCACCGTCCGCTTCTTCCCGGCGCGTAAAGCCGTTCCCGTAAACAATCACCTCCACCCCGCCGTCCACCACATTTGGATGGGAAATCTTCAGACCGATCACCCCTGCATATCCCCGGGCTTGCGCCTTGGCTGCCAGATCGGCCAGGGCCGAGTCCACGGCGCTCTGCACCAGGCGCTCGTAATGGATCATGCGTCCGCCGGTAAGATTACGGATATTTTCGCGGATATCGCGCACCACATTCGCCGCGGGCACGGCTATCGCCGTCAGCAGCTCGCCGACGACCATGTTTTCCTCGGGAAGGCTATCCAGGGCAATCAAAGAAAAGCGGGACATTTTTTCCATATTCTATGCTCAGGTTAACATTGCAAAAACGGGCACCTATATGCAGAATTTCAGATGGCTGTCGCTCATCTTTGCGCATATAAGCATTCAGCTCGCTTTTAACACAAAAGTAGGATCCAAGAATCCCCACTATAGTTGATGGTCAGAGACTAAGCAACATGCGTGGGGAAACCTCATGGACGCTACCATTGTACCTGCATAATGGCCGTGCGGGGAACTTTTAAATATTTCAAGGCGTGTGTTACAGCGGGGATACCAAACTGAGGCCCGACCAATCCGGTCCTGTCTTCAGGTTCGACTTTGCAAATCGATGGCATCTATCATTGCCTCCAGCAACCGATCCGGCAAATCAGGCGAGTGATTCATATCGCGCGCCCGCTCCACCTCATATCCGCCTTCATGAAATACATTAGCCGGCGTCAGGTAGAATTGCCAATCATCTGCATAACTTATAACCCAGGGATAGCGGTAGCCTCGCCGACGCAGCTCTGACTTCAGCGCTAACCCGCTCTCAACAAAAATCTCCCCCGGCTGAGCGATCATAACAAAGTCACCGATACCGATGGCGCTCGTTTCGATTAACGCTTCGCCGTCCTCTAGGTGATTGACCCACAATTGCAAATGCCAAGGCGAACTATCGGAAATTATTCCAGAGAGGCCCTCTGCAACGTAGAGGGCCTCTTGCGCTACACAATGGCCAATTATCGCAGCTTCCTCAAAGGTTCCGCCAATCCGATCTTCAATCTCAATGGAATTGGATGAGGAACCGTAATATTCGCCATCCCGCGACATAGTGCGGAAGGATCGCCGCTCAGCGAGTTGACGACCAACCCCTTGTGTCAGCGGGTTCACATCGGCGCAGGCGCCATTGGTAAAGACGCACACGCCTCCCAATTCGGCCTCGACTTCGTCACGCGCATATCCGACGAAATCAGCGGAAATAGCCAGATTATCCGCGCCCAATACCACCGGATGACAAGCAAAGTTGATTACTGTACCGAGTATTTCCCCAGCGGCGTTATCGATGCGCAGGACGCTGACCGCTGGATCAACCGGCCGATCAAACCAACGACGGTTCAAACTATGCCCATAAAGGAAGCCGGACCCGACGGCTAGGCGGGCAGGTTCCAATGCGCGCCAGGCGGACACAATGGAGGCGGCGATTAAGTCGGCCAGGGATCCTGCCCAATTCGCTTCATCCAAGTCATTGGGCCCCGAATGCGTATGCACCGCAGCGACAATTATCGCTGCTGGAGCAAGGTCGGTTTGTTGGCTGACTTTTTCGCGGACTTTTGCGACGGTTGTCGCAGATATCCAGCAGAAGTCCACCGCGCATAACGCCCAGGCGGCGCTACCAGCGCGCATAACCAGCGCTCTCGACCAGAGAGAGTCGTGTACGCCTTCAGCTCCGCTCTGGCGGTTCCCGTATCCCATTAGCGGACGCCCCAAATAATCAGGCGTAATGTCACTTAAACCAAATCCTGCATACAATTGGATCATCGTTATGCCCTTCCCATCGAGGCTTGCGCTTAGTGAATCCCGGCGGAAATAGACTGGCAGTTCCTACCAGAGATAGAAGGCTCTGATCTCTGCCGTGGTATTCACGCCGAACTGTATTAATGTGTCCGTTGGACAGCCTTGATACGCCATCACCCAGCGCGTGATCTGACTGCATCCACGCTGGGTGACGCTTGCAAAGAGACCGCGGAACGCCTCCTACAAATGTTCCGCGCATTCTGAAAAAATCTCTACGATCCGATCACACAATGCAAAATCGAGGATAGGCGGAACCTGCAACACACTGGTCCGATCAAAAAGTTGATCCGCATACGGCAGGGAGCCGCGACCATACGCGTAGTCCGCAGCAAATACATTTTCCGGCGCCGTCCAGGGATAGCCAGATGAATTCAGGCCGCGTTTATTAACCAGGCTCAGATTATTATAATAGAGGTGCAGTCCCCAATCCTGCATGGTAACATTATTGAGACCGAGCGGGCCAGGGCGCACACCGGCTTCACGCGTGGCGTGTGTTATCGCCCGGCAGGTCTCTGCATCGGGCCAGATTAGAAGCGCAAAGGCCCCTGAATCGCCCTGGGGATCAACGACCTGCCGGGGCTTCATGCCGCCAATTCCGGACAGCCGCTTATAAAGATAATGATTACGCTCGCGCATAGCCGCGGTTATCTCATCCAACTTCTGTTCCTGAGCCACCATCATAGCCGCAGAGAGCTCGCTCATACGGCTGCCTTGCCCCCAAAGCTGCAAGTCAGGATTATCGGTAATCAGGCGACCCTGCTCATTGCGAGGATATCCTAAGTCATGAAAAGCGACTGCGCGATCATAGAGCATCTTATCGGCGCAGACCAACATCCCTCCCTCGCCAGCAGTAACGTTTTTGTTTAGCTGAAAGCTAAATATTGCCGCATCGCCGAAACCGCCTAGCGGACGCCCGCGAAACAGAGCGCCATTAGCTTGCGCACAATCTTCCAGCAACAATAGCCCATGCTTCCGCGCAATCGCAGCAATGCGTTCGATATCGCCGCTCATCCCACTCATATGTACGACCATAACCACTTTGGAGTGTTCTGTGATTTTTTGTTCCAGGTCATTGGGATCCATGCAGAAGGTGTCATCGACTTCTACAAGGCGCGGGATAGCGCCGGCACGAACGATGGCAGCAATACAGGAAACCCAAAGATAGCCAGGAAGCAAGACCTCATCACCCGGGCCGACATCCATCGCGCTGAGCGTGATGGAGAGTGCGGCAGTTCCGCTATTGACCGCCAGGGCATACGGCTGTCCCGTGCGCGCACAGTAAGCATCTTCCAGTTTTTGAACATAGCCCTGCAAATCGTGGCCATAAAATCGAAATGGGCTTCTGGATCTGATCACACAACTCACAGCTTCCATCTCCTCCTCACCGATAAAGAAGCTGCCCGGCCACTCGTAGGGAAGAAGCGGTTCAACTGTAGACATTTGGGGTAATCCTCCTATCCTTTCATACCCGAAAGCGCCATGCCTTCAACAAAATAGCGCTGGAAAAAAATGAATAGAAACATAATCGGAATCGTGGCCATCACTGACACGGCCATGGCCGCCGCCCACATAGGCTGTCGCTGAAATCCTTGCGCAAAGACGGTCAAACCTACTGGTAGTGTAATATACTCTTGGCTTTGCACCACGACCAGAGGCCAGAGAAAGTTATTCCAGCTCCACAAAAAAATAATGATAGCCAGGCTGGCAGCAGGCGCGGTAAGAAGAGGAAGAGCGATATTCCAGAAAATACGGAGTTCGCCTGCGCCATCTATCCGCCCGGCATCGATTAGATCGTCCGGGATGCCCAAGCAAAATTGCCGCATCATAAAGACGCCAAATGCGTTCAAAAGGCCGGGTATGATTAGTCCGTAGTAGCTGTCAGCCCAGCCAAATGCCTGGATCTGAACGTAGAGAGGAATTAGCAGAATCTGGAATGGCACCATCATTGTGCTGAGAATAAAGATAAAGAGCGCATTGCGCCCAAAAAATTTGAATTTGGCGAAACCATACCCGGCCATAGCGCAGAAAAAGACTGTAAAAATCACGTCGACTACAGCCATGAATGCGCTGTTAAAAAAGAATCGCGCGATCGGTGCGATCTCGAATGCTCGCTGATAATTGCGCAAGCCCTGAAAATCCTGTGGCAGAATACGTACGGTGTTGGAAAACACGTTCGACTCGGCTTCAAAGCTGGTCATCACCATGTAAAAAATCGGGAAAAAGAAAAGTATAGCGACAAAGAGAGCTATGAGCGTTAGGATTGACTGATTCAGGCCGTCTCTAAGACGCATGTTCATATTGTGTACTCCTCGCTGCGCCCCAATTTAATCTGCAACATCGTAATCAAAAGAATGACCACAAAAAGAACAACCGAAACTGCGGCAGCAGTACCCATCCGATAGAACTGAAAGCCATATTTCCAGATCAAAATGCCAAGGGTCGTTGTTGAATCGACGGGCCCGCCATGATTGGGCGTTAGCACATACTGAATGTTAAAGCTCTGAAAAGCCGTAATTGTAGAAACCGCAGCTACTAAAACGGCTGTAGGGCGCAAGAGAGGCAGTTCAACGCGCCAAAACGATACAAGACGCGAGGCGCCGTCAACCATTGCCGCTTCCCGAAAAACCGGTGGGATGCTGCTCAGTCCTGCAAGCCAGATAATCATATAAAACGGGATCGTGGTCCAATTATTAACCACGATGACCATAAGGGGTGTCAAGTCAATACTGCTCAGCCAGCGGATCTGTCTTGTTCCGGTAAGAGGAAAAAGCAGGTTTGTTAGTAGCCCCGATGGGTTAAGTAGAACAAGCCAAACAATAGAGACTACGGTCAGAGACGGCAGTAAGGGCATAAAGAAGAGCGATTTCAGAACCTCACGACCAGGAAATCTCTGATAGAATAGCAAGGCAATCAGAAGAGATAAGACCCAAACGGGAATTGTGGTGCCCAGGACAAAGGAAATGGTGACGCCAACTGACTGTCGAAAGAGGCGATCTCGGAAAAAGATGTCAACAAAATTTTCCAGGCCGATGAATGTCGGCGGCTTCAAAAGCGTAAAAGTCGTCAGGCTCAGATATATGCCGTTAATCATGGGATACAGCATAAAGACGGCAAAGAAAAGCACAGCCGGCATGACAAACAAATACCCCCATAGCTGCCGCTTTTGCTTTATCCGCCAGCCGGAAAAGATAAGTCGCTGATTCATATCGTCTCGCAGACTCTGTTGAAAGGGTCTCGGCGGCGCTAACCAATGCAGATTACTTGCTCAAATCGCCGCCGGCCTCATGACATGATTTCCACGGTTGATTTTTCGCTAGCACGATGAAGAACCAACCGTGGAATGCCTTAGTAAAAAGGGCTGAAAGAAATAGCCGAAGAGCTATTGACCCAGATCAGCCAATGCACGTTCGAGAATGCGAGTAATCTCCACATCGGTCTCAGGCAAAACATCGGCCAAATCCTCACCGCCGATAACAACACGATCCCTTGCTCCGGCCAGCGCTTCCGCCACTTCATTCCATGCAACAATGCGCGGAGAGAACTGGCTCGTACGCATCTGTTCCAGGAAGATAGGCATTACCGGATCGTTCTTAAACGTATCAGAGTTCACGAAGTCAACCTGGGACTGAAAGAGCCCCGCTTCCGTAAAGTACTCCTCAGGGAACGAGGTCAAATAGCCGGCCAGCTTCCAGGCTGCTTCCTGAACGTTCGGGTCTGATTGAGCATTTACCATAAAGTAGTAGGCATACAGGTCCAGATAGTTATCATTTACCGCAGCTTCCCAGCGCGGGGCCTTATGTACTGACCAGTTAATGTTTGCCTCTTCCATCTGAGGCACCCCCCAGTTGCCAAAGCTGCACTCAATTGCCAACTCGCCGGCAAGGAAGGCGTCGCGCGATCCCAGGTATTGGGGACCACCCAAATCCCACTCTGTCGCCCAGTTTGTCCAGTAGCTCATAGCCTGGGCCACCTCTGGACTATCAACAGCCACCGAGTAATCGCTGTCATTAACTATGTAGCCGCCCAGTTGAGTAACCTGGGGATTGAACTGTAGCCACATGAAGCCAGGCCACGTCCAGTTGAAGTCAAAGCCACGTTGAACAATGGTGTCATCTTCATGTACGGTTAGCTGCTCAGCCACGTCGCGTAGACCTTCCCAGGTTGTCGGGAAATCCGTCGCGGGATCTAGGCCCGCCTCCGCCCACAGATCATCATTAGCGTAGCAGGCATAGATACTGAATTCAGTCGGCAAGCCATAAAGACGATCATCAAACATGATGCCCGCCATGAGGCTCTCACCGCCGTCGTAATTCGCGACCACGGCCGCATCATCTGCATACCCGGCTGCTGCGGCATTTAACGGGGCCAAAATGTCCGACGCATAAAACTGTCCAATTTCTGCGGTCCATTGGTTAAACAGATCTGGCCCCGAACCGGCAGCCATAGCCGTACGCAATTTGAGATCGTATTCAGAAACAGGAATAACCTCGTAATTCACATGAATTTGCGGATTCTCATCCATAAATTGCTGAATCAACTGCTCATCCAAAGCAATCCGTGGCGGATGTTCGTGCATCCACAGCGTCACGTCAATCTGTTCCCCGTCGGCGCTCTGACCGGCCTCAGCGCTCGCCTGGCCGGAATCGATACCCCCAGCGTCTCCGGCAGGCGCTGCGCATCCGGCCAACAGGAGCGCCAATAAAGCTACCCATACCCACAATTGCTTCCGTTCTCTCATGACCAACTGCCTCCTAGCGATTTTGACTAACGACAAGACGGTTTCTATGGCAGATTTCCTGCTTATCAAGCAAGAAATTGACCGCTATCCCAGGCTAGGTCCAGCGCCTGAGCCGCAACACCCATTGCCCCCGCATATCCGTGAAGCTCGGCATGCCTTACCTCAACGCGCGGGACAAGGGCAGGCATAACATTCTGGCGTAAATCGCTACCCAGGTCCGCTAGGTAGCTCTCTCCAACATGGCGTAACTCTCCGCCTAAAAGAACGGATGAAGCGCCGGTGATATTGATGACATACGTAAGGGCAGTAGCGATCGAAACAGCCTGACGACGAAGAGCAATATAGGCGTGCTTATCACCCTCTTGCGCAGCGCGACATACGTCGGCAAAAGTCAACTGCTTCTGGGTATTCAAATGAGAATAGATATCCTCTAACAATACCGACTGTAGCTGGCTGATGACGGCATGGGGTAAGGCGATCGTCTCCAAGCAACCGTAATTACCGCACTGGCAAAGTTGCCCGTCCGCCTCAACAACGAGATGGCCGATCTCGCCGCAAACGCCGGAGGAGCTTTTCATCAAGTTGTTGTTGATAAAGATTCCAGATCCAATGCCCGAATCGCCCACAAAAAGGTATATGAAGTCGGCCAGCCCTCGTCCGCTACCATAGCGGTGCTCCGCCTCGGCGGATGCGCGCGAAATATCCTCAATCGTAACCGGCCGCATAAAAGCCGCCTCCAAATAGCGCGCAGCGTTGTAAGGCATGGTTTGCGCCTGCTGCCAAGGGATCCATTCTCCCCCTGCAGTGACCACGTCATGCACCGCCACCCCGACAGAACCGACTTTTTCCCATGGCAATTGCAGCTCACCCACGATTCTCCGCGCTGCGTCAACCAAGCCGTCCATCACCATATCATCGGCTCGATACGGCAAGACAGATGGCTGTTGTCCCCAATAAATCTGACGACCAACGGCATCCAGTACGCTGTAAATAATATGCTTTTGACCGAATTCTACCCCCAGTGTATACCCACAATCGGGAGCAATCTGCAGAAGTTCTGAAGGACGGCCTCGCCCCCCCTTTGGCTCATTTAAATTCATTTTGAAAAGAAATCCAGCATTGAGTAAATCCGCCACAGCGCGAACAACAGTAGCGGGACTCATGCCTGTTGAGTCGCTGATTTGTGCACGAGTAGCCCCATGATTTGCCCGAATTAATTGGAGAATTTGGAGATCGTTCATTATAATTTATGAGCCTGGGTGAAATTTAACGCTCATTATGAATGTAATTCAGGTATTTGTCAAGCCCATTTTTGTCAATCTGACTTTTAATCAATTCAGAACGGTCAAAATGTCTGGCCAAAAACAGAATTAGGCACGATCTAGAGATAAGCGCCGGAATATAAAATTTTTGAAGTTTTGGGTATAGATAAAACGAATTGGGCCGGCATGAGCGCGTCCCAACGGTCATCTGCTGCGCGTCAGCGGCCTTTGAATCTACTTTTAAGAGGTAAGGGAAGGAGAAATAAAACGAGGGATATACCAAGGCCTGGATCGTCATTTTGATCGCCAGTCCGGCAAATCTTGCCAAGCTGGAGCTTGGCGCTCCCAGGGACGGCTGCAACTAATGTGGACCGACGTATCAATATTTTCTTGCGTTGGCCCTATTCGCCGATCACTCGGGAATTTTGTCCTCTTCTCCGCCGCCGCGCAGGAGCTTCACAATAAACAAGGGCGGCAGCATAATGATGGAGAGCAAAACCAGGAGCAATAATAACGGGCCGCCGAATGTCATCGCGGTCAGCGGCCCGCCGTATTTGGCGGCAAAGAGGCGCACGGTCGCGTTACGCGTGGCGACGCGCAAAATGTCGGTCACGTAGCCGCCCACGTCAGCGGGGCTGCGCAAAAACGTAAGCGCCTTGGTGATGTCGCCGCCGTCAGCCAGATAGCGTCGCAGGGCAGGCTGATCCAGCAACTCGACCGCCGATGGGTCTTCGGCAACGACAACCAGCAGACGGCTGCGCTCGGTTACATCCAATGTCGCCAGTACGTCGGCCAGTTGCCCCAATTCCGCCACCGACAAAGCTGCGGTCAGATCGCGCAATCCCGCGCGGGAGAGGGTCAGCAAGGTCCGCATTTGGTCCGGTTGCAGAAGCGCCAACTCGCTGATAAGGCCGGGATCGTCCAGGGCGAGCAAATCATGAAGAAGCTCGGGATCCAGATCGCCCGGCTGCTGATACTTATACAGTTCCGCCGCGGCCATCACGCCGAAATCGGCCCCGGCCAGTTCACCCCAAGCCAGCACCGTCTCCAACGAACCCAGTTCGGCCAGCATCTCTACCGCAACGGAGGGAAGTTGCGCAGCAGCCTCCAGAGAACCGTCAACAACAGCCCTGTGCAGGCCGTCTGCGCCGCTCTGGCGCAGCACTTCGTCGGTCATCTCGGCCAGTTTGGGCAGATCGTCCGTGCGACTCACCAGCGTGGCAAAATCGGGGTCCTGCTCGGCCAGGGTCAGGACCTGGCGATACTTGCGCTGAAAATCAAGCCACGCGTTATAGAGATCATTGGCAATCTCCCGGGCCAGGACAGGCAGTTCTCGCCGCAACTCAGGCTCGACGGAGAGAGCGACCTCGCTGCGAATGGCGGCCTTCACTTCTTCGCTTTTGAGCGAGTCCCGAATCTGGGGCAAGGCGCCATCCAGATTCTCCATGACGTCATAGACGATGAGCCCGGCGCCGATGATCCATCCCACCACGGGGATCAGGTCTGTACCAATGCGACCCAGGATGCGGGTGGTGATGCGACCGGCCACCCGCGCGGAAATGCGGCGGGTAATGCTGATGACGATGCGCCGGGTGATCTGTGTCACGACGATGACGCCTACGCCGCCCAGCGCATTCTTGTGCAGGTCCACGACCGCCATGATGCCGCTGTCCACCGCGGCGCTGTCGGCCAGATTGATATTGGCCGTCGTTTGGCGCATATCCGCGGCAAAGGCGTTGACGATGGCGGTCGAATAGTGACGGTCGATGAACTCGCGCAAGCAGAGAAGGTTGATGGAGACCGATTCAGCGGACAAGCGGGCCATCTCTTCCTCAATCTCGCCGGCCACCGCGGTCGCCAACTCATCAATAGCCTGACGGAACGGCTCCTGGTTGAAGGCGTCCTGAGCCACGGCTCGGGTCAACTCCTCGGCCTTGCCGGGCGACCAACCGGAGAGGAATTTGTCCAGCAGGTCCTCGTTTTGGGTAACATGATCCACGCCCGCATCCACTGCACGATTTACAACGGCGTCCATGCCCAGAGCCGTCCACTGACGGGCAACAACGGCATCCAGATCGATCTCGTTGGGCGACCCTTCGGTGAATATCTCCTGTGAAATGCGATTGAGCTCGCTGCGCAGGTCTTCTTCATTGAGATCGGCGCAGGCTTCAAAAGCCGGAGAGGTCGATGTCGCCTGGGCGCGCAGATTCCCGCCGGGCGCAAGCGCGCCCAGCAAAACGCCAATCAATAGATAGAGGAGAAGCCGAGTCCGCCGGGGGAGCGTCGCCTCGGAGGGAGATGGGATCATAGTTGAATTATTCGGTAAGCCACGGATTTAGCAGATCGTTTCACTCCGGTCGTCATACTCCCTGGGAGCGCCGGACTCCAGTCCGGCGGGCAAAAACGTTACACATCCAACCGCCGGGTTCCCTGGCCCGGCAGGTGACAACGCCACACACGCCAGGCTGGAGCCTGGCGCTCCCAGGCAGAAACCTGATCGTCAGGCGGCTACCGGTGCGTCGGCTGCGATGGAAATGGCAGCCGCACCTTCGGCCGATTCAGAAGCCAGGGCCTTGTTAATGGCCTGCATATAGGCTTTGGCGCTGGCCACAATGATATCGGTATCCACGCCGCGACCGCTAAAGAGGCGACGCCGCGGCCTACCCTGGGCAGTTTCCCTGAAGCCTGCGCTATTCTGGGGCACTTCGATGCGCACGGTCACGTCGCCGGTGGCGTCGATGCCCTCCGTCACAGCCTGCACCAGGAACTCAACCAGGTTGTTGCGTACGCCCGTAATGCGGTTGATGCCCTGATAGACCGCATCCACGGGACCGGTACCAAAGCCTGCATCGGTGATGATCTCGTCTCGCTCCACGTTGCGTATGGTGATAACCGCCGTGGGCGTCATGTTGGTGCCGCATTGTACCTGAACGCCCAGCAATTCCCACCGCTCTTCAGGCTGATAGATCTCGTCGCCCACCAGCGCTTCCAAATCGGCGTCGGTGACGGTCTTCTTTTTGTCGGCCAGCTCCTTGAAGCGCTGAAAAACATCGGTCAACTCCTCCCGCGTCAGGTGATACCCTAACTCAACCAGGCGGGCGTTGAGCGCGCGGCGACCGCTGTGCTTGCCCAGCACCAGGCGGCTTTGGTTTAGCCCGATGGTGGACGCATCCATAATTTCATAGGTGCGCTTGTTCTTCAACATGCCGTCCTGATGGATGCCCGCCTCATGGGCAAACGCGTTGGCTCCGACGATGGCCTTATTGGGCTGGATCACCAAACCCGTATAGCGGCTGACCATATCGCTGGCGCGATGAATCTCCTGGGTGACGGCATTGGTGGTCAGCCCGTAAACCGGCTCGCGCACGTGAAGCGCCATGACCGTCTCTTCCAGGCTGGTGTTGCCCGCGCGCTCGCCGATGCCGTTCAGGGTTACCTCCATTTGGCGCGCGCCGTTGCGACAGCCGGCCAGAGTATTGGCCGTAGCCAGTCCCAAATCATCGTGACAGTGGACGCTGAAAATCACGTCTTCGCCGCCGGGCACATTCTCGCGCAGGTGGCGAATGAGGCCGCCAAACTCATCGGGTGTGGTATAGCCCACGGTATCAGGGATATTGAGCGTGGTCGCGCCCGCCTGGATAGCAACCTCCAGCACTCGAACCAGGAAGTCCGGATCGCTGCGCCCCGCGTCCTCGGGGCTGAATTCCACATGGGGACAGAGGCTTACGGCGTATTGGACCATATCGCCCACGGTCTCCAGCACATCATCCCGGCTCATCTTGAGCTTGTGCTCCATGTGGATCTCGCTGGTGGCGATAAAGGTGTGGATCCGGGGCCGAACCGCGCCCTGCACCGCCTCCCACGCCTTGTCGATGTCATCCTTGTTGGCCCGGGCCAGACCCGCAATGACGGGCGGAGCCGAAAGTTCGCCGTCTTTATTGACGCGCGGACGGCAGCCTACCGTATTGGCGATTTGGCGCACGGCTTCCAGATCGCCGGGACTGGCCGCGGGAAATCCCGCTTCCATAATGTCAACGCCCAGGCGGGAAAGCTGATTGGCGATGTCCAGCTTCTCCTGGGTATTGAGGGTTGCGCCGGGGCATTGTTCGCCATCCCGCAAGGTGGTGTCGAAGATCATGATCGTATTGCCGTGGGCGATATCCCGGGCCCAGGCGCGCACGTCGTCGATCGCAAATTGGCTGACGTCTACATTGTCAAACTCAACCGCATCCGCATACTTATCGTCGCGTACGTCTACGTCAATATCCGGCTCTATTTCGGCGCCGTCATTCGTCGGCTTACTGCTGCCGTTGGTTTGTCTGCTCATGGGTTCATTCTCCGTTTGCTGCAAAGAGGTGATTGTCATCAAAGCTGGTGCTCTCCCGCGGAATCGGCGCATGCTCGCCGATTCCCGACATACCGTTCAAACCAAGTCCGCTAAGGCCATCATCCATTGACCATCACCCCCTTTCAAACTCCGTCATCTTATATATTTTGCCCGCCTGCATTACAGCACAAATTTCTGTCTTTCCTGCGTACGCACCTGAAGCGACGCCAACTGCCCGGACGGGTTAGACGGTTCGGACAACAGGGAAAGGGGCCTCGGCTGGGCAGCCATGGAAGGCAGAACTCCCTGGCTGATAACCGTCATGGTGCGCACGGCCTGGACCGGGTAGTCGCCCACAGCGGTTTCGGCGCTGAGCATAACCGCGTCCGCCCCATCCAGCAGGGCGTTGGCGACATCGCTCACTTCGGCCCGGGTGGGTCGATGATTGGTGATCATGCTCTCCAACATTTGGGTGGCCACGGCCACGGGCTTGCCGGCCTGCCTGCACGTACGAACAATGCGTTTTTGCAGCAGCGGCAATTGCCACGGGCTGGTTTCCAGAGCCAGATCGCCCCGGGCGACCATGACGCCGTCGGCGGCGGCCACAATGTCATCCAGGTTTTCCACGCCGTCAGGCCGTTCGATCTTGGCCATGATGCGGGGAATCGGGCGACCGTGGGCCGCCGCGCGACAGATATAGCGCAACTCGGTCACGTCCTCGGCGCTGCCCGCAAAGCTGAGCGCGATCCAATCCACATTCAGGGTCACGGCAAAAGCAGCGTCCGCGCGATCCTTGTCGGTGAGGGCGGGGATGGGCAGCAGCGTATACGGCACGTTAACGCCCTTACGCGGCTTGACCACCCCGCCATGCACCACCCGACAATGGACGTGGCCGCCGCTCACAGCTTCCACATGCAGCTCCAGCAGCCCGTCATCAATGAGCACCGTTGCATCGGGCTTGATGTGGGGCGCAAGGTCAAAGTCCACAGGCAGCATTACGGCGTCGTCCTCCAGCTGATCGGGACGTTCCCGGGCGTCGATCTCCATGCCAATCAGGATAACCTGCTGACCCTCATGGATGGAGATCTCCCGCTCGATCCAGCCCAGGCGTACCTTGGCGCCCTGGAGATCGGCCAGAAGCGCCACCGGCTTGCCCGTGGCTTCCGCGGCCGCGCGCACCATGCCGGCCATGCGCGCATGAAAGGCGTAATCGCCATGGCTGAAGTTCATACGCGCCACCCGCATTCCCGCTTCGATCATCTCACTCAGCGTCTCAACCGACGCGCAGGCCGGGCCAATCGTGGCGATTACAGTTGTCATACCGGCTAGATTTCTTTCGCATCCATGAAGGTCATCATCTTGCGCAACTCCTTACCCACGACTTCAATGGGCAGAGCCTGTTCCACGGTGCGGCGTTCGTAGTAAACCTGACCGCCGCCGTGATATTCATCCATCCACTCCTCGGCGAACGCGCCGGAGCGGATCTCGTCCAGAATCTGGCGCATAGCGGCTCGGGTATCGTCGGTGACAATGCGGGGACCGCTCTTGTAGTCGCCCCATTCAGCCGTGTCGCTGACGCTGTAGCGCATGTAGTTGAGGCCGCCCTGGTAGATGAGGTCTACGATGAGCTTCAGCTCATGCAGGCACTCGAAGTAGGCGATCTCCGGCTGATAGCCGGCGTCCACCAGCGTATCAAAGCCGGCCTTGACCAGTTCGCTCACGCCGCCGCAGAGAACGGTCTGCTCGCCGAAGAGATCCGTCTCCGTCTCCTCGCTGAAGGTGGTCTCAATGACGCCGGCGCGGGTGCAGCCCAATCCTTTAGCGTAGGCCAGGGCATCGGCCAGGGCGTGGCCGCTGGCATCCTGGTGCACGGCTACCAGACCGGGCACGCCCGAGCCTTCGGTGAAGACTTCACGCACGCGGTGACCGGGCGCCTTGGGCGCCACCATGGAGACGTCCACATCGGCCGGAGGCGAGATGAAGCCGTAGCGAATGTTAAAGCCGTGGGCAAACATGAGCGTATCGCCCGCCTTGAGAGTAGGCGCCACGTCCGCTTCATAAACCTGGGCCTGAATGGGATCGGGCAGCAGCAGCATGATGATGTCGGCTTCGGCCGCGGCTTCGGCGTTGCTGAGGACGCGCAGGCCGTCGGCTTCGGCCTTGGCCTTGCTCTTGCTGCCGGCATGCAGACCGACGCGCACGTCCATGCCGCTGTCGCGCAAATTGAGGGCGTGGGCGTGGCCCTGACTGCCGTAACCGATAATCGCAATTTTACGCCCCTTGAGGCGATCTAGGTCAGCGCTGGATTCGTAATAGACTTGTGCCATGAGTGTACTTTCTGTTAATTGGTTGAATAGTTGACTGATTGATTGGCTGTTTTATACGCCGCCGGTGGTTTGGCGTCCGGCTTCACTGTATTGGCCGTTCGCGCTGGCCTTCCAGACAGCCGTGGTATTCGTGAGGCGACGATTCACCGTTCCGCGAACAAGGGCGACGCGCCCCGTGCGGACCATCTCCAGAATGCCGAAGTTTTCCAGCAGCCCGATGAGGCCGTCCACCCGATCTTCAGAACCGACGATCTGCACGACCATGCTCTCCAGGGAGACGTCCACGATTTCGCCCCGGTAGATGTTGACGATCTGGACGATCTCCGAACGATTGTCGGCCGTAACGGCGACGCGGATGAGGGCCAGCTCGCGCACCACGGACGGACGATGGGTGATATCCTCCACCCGGGTAATATCGACCACCTTGCGCAGTTGCTTGATTACCTGATCCACCATGCGGTCATTGCCGTCCACCACAAAGGTCATCCGGCTGATACCTTCCGTTTCACTGCGGCCGACCTGAAGGCTGTCAATGTTAAAGTTGCGCCTGCGCATCATGCCTGAAACCCGGTTCAGTACGCCGGGCTTGTCCCGCATCCAGGCGACAAGAGTGTACTTCATAAGTGAGATCCTTTGATGAAAAAAAGTTCAGCGGATTGCATGCGGTTACTGAGCGGATGACACGTGAATATTTGAGCCGTGATGCGTGGAGAGACGATCCGCCACGCATCGCGCATTGTGCTTCGCAAAGGCCGCCGCATGAATTCCGCCGGAACCGAAAAAATAACCGATCGCTTACCCAACGTCTCTATCTATTACCAACTGGGCGCAACGCCGCTGTAACCCTGAACGACTACGGGCTTGGGGCGGCGAATGCCCTCGTCCACGGCCTTACCCGGCGCGACCATGGGATAAACGTTCACCTCTTCCCTCACCCGGAAATCGATGAGGAAAGGGCCGGGCGTATTATTGGCCTGCTCGAAAGCGGCCGGAACCTGATCCGGCCGGGTCACGATGAGGGCGGGAATCTGATACGCCTCGGCCAGCTTCACGTAGTCGGGCGACCAGACGGGCGTCCCCGTATAGCGTCGATCGTAAAAAATCTGCTGCCACTGACGCACCATGCCCAGGAAGCCGTTATTGATGATGGCGATCTTCACGGGCAGGTCCCGCTCTTGCTTGAGGACGGCCAGTTCCTGCAGCGTCATCTGGAAGCCGCCGTCGCCCGCCACGGCCCAGACCAGGCGGTCCGGGTTGGCCATCTGCGCGCCGATGGCCGCGGGCAGAGCGTAGCCCATGGTGCCCAAACCGCCGCTGGTGAGGAGCTGACCGGCATGGTCGTGGATATAATATTGGGATTCCCACATCTGATGCTGACCCACGTCCGTGACAACGATCGCCCCCTCTTTGGTATCCTTGGTAGAGTGCCAAAGCTGACGGATGACATAGGGGGGAATCAGCTCATCCACTTCAAAGTTGATGATGTCCGTTTGGGTGGTATCCTCGCGCCATTCCTTGAGTTCCTGGAGCCAAAGCTGGTGGCGGCGTTCTTCAATCTGGGGCAGAAGGGCGGGGAGAGTCTCAGCCAGGTCGCCGATGACCGGCACGTCGGGCACCACGTTCTTACCCACCTCGGCCTTGTCCAGCTCAAAATGGATGATCTTGGCCTGCCGCGCGAAACGGTCCAGGCGTCCGGTAATGCGGTCATCAAAGCGCATGCCCATGGCGATGAGCACGTCGCAATTCTGGATTGCCCGGTTGGCAAAAGCTTCGCCGTGCATGCCGCCCATGCCCAGGCTAAGAGGGTGGCTTTCGGGAATGTTGCCCGTACCCAACAGCGTGGTGACAACCGGCAGCTCGGCCCTCTCCACCATCTCCAGCAGTTCCTTGCTCACGCCGCCCAACTGAATGCCGTGACCGGCCAAAACCAATGGGCGTTCAGAGCGGTTGATGAGGTCGGCCGCCTGGGCGACGGCATCAGCGTCCATGACGGGGTAGGGCTCAAAGCCGGGCAGATCGATCTCCATATCATAACGAAACTCGCCCGTAGCGTTCTGCACGTCCTTGCAGATATCGACGAGCACCACGCCCGGGCGGCCTTCCCGGGCAATATAAAACGCTTCTTTTAAAATCAGGGGGAGTTCCCGCACATCGGTAACGAGGTAATTGTGCTTGCAGACGGGCTGGGTTGCGCCGACCACGTCCGATTCCTGAAAGGCGTCAGTTCCCAGGAGGTCGGTGGGCACCTGGCCGGTGATGGCCACCATGGGGACGCTGTCCATCTGGGCCGTGGCCAGGCCGGTGATGAGGTTGGTTGCGGCCGGGCCGCTGGTGGCGATGCAGACCCCCACCCTGCCTGTAGAACGGGCGTAACCGTCGGCCATGTGTGCGGCGCACTGCTCATGGCGCACCAGCACATGATGGATGCGGCCGTCATCCTCATACGCGGACAGCGCGTCATACGCAGGCAGAATAGCTCCGCCGGGATGGCCGAAGACAGTATCTACGCCCTCATGAACCATGGCTTCCCAGACCATCTGCGCACCGGTCATACGCCTCGGCTCGCCAGGATCGAGCGGGCTTTGGGCCGGTTTCTTCTCGGCTGATTCAGACATTATGTACGGCTCCTTAATTGATTGATCGTAATGCGAATAGGATAAATAGTGCGAAACAAAAAAGACTCTCCCCGGTTGGGAAGAGTCTACAATGACCTGGCGCAAAACAGCTCGCTGCTACGTGCCCGCTCCAACCGGTAATGGCTTTTGGTCGCGTACTACAATGACCAAAAGCTCGCTAAGAATAAGGCCTACAAGCAACAGGTTGCTGACAGCGGACAACATAGAGTTTCGTTTCCAATCAATTTTGAATTCGCAATCAGAGACGGGCAAGAGTATATCGCCGATCAAAATGCTTGTCAAACGTCCGCGGGCGTTAAAACGGCTCTCCGCATTTGATGGCAATGGGCGGCTTGGCTTATCATGCGTGGCGTCATCTCAATCCGCCCCAATCGAAAGAACGTCTGTCATTCACCATGAAGCTGATCCTCGCCTCCCAAAGTCCCCGACGCCGGCGTCTGCTGGCCGAGTTGGGCCTCTCCTTCATAACCTTGTCTACGGATATTGACGAAACGCCATGCCCAAATGAAGCGCCCGCCGACCTGGCCGTGCGCCTGGCCGAGGCCAAGGCGGAAGCCGCCGCCGCCAGGCTTGACCCGACAGAGGGAGCGCTTGTGCTCGCATCAGATACGGTGGTGGCGCTGGGCAACGAAATCCTGGGCAAGCCGACAGACGCAGCGGACGCGCGGCGAATGCTTGAGCAACTGCGCGGGCAAACGCACCTGGTCCACACCGCAGTCTCTGTGCGCAGCCATCCCCATCCACGTACGGAGACCCGCCTGAACAGCAGCCGCATCACCATGCGCGCATACACCGACGCCGAGATCGACGCCTATATCGCCACGGGCGATCCCCAGGACAAGGCCGGCGCCTACGCGATCCAGCACCCCGCCTTTGCGCCCGTTGCCCAACTGGACGGCTGCTACGCGGGCGTCATGGGCTTTCCCCTGAATGATGTGCGTATGCTGCTGTGCGCCCGGGGAATAAAGATAGAGGCGGATATTCCCGCGATCTGTCGCGGCAGTGGCAGCGCCATTTGCTGTTGCGAAGGACCGCAAAAAACCAACCTGTGCAATTGACAGTCGTCGGCCGTATTGATACACTCCTGCATATGGTCGCTAATCCGCTCCTCTCGAGGGCGCGGGACGCAAATTACCCATCCCTTATGCAGGTTCATTTGGAGGAAAACCTTGGCTCGACGCCAGAAATTTCGTACAACAGACATGTACGAAGAGTACGAAGATATTGATGAAGCTTACTGGGACCGGCGCAGCAGCAAGCCCAAGCCGAAAAAAGCTTCGGCCGATCTGATTTCCGGCGTGGTCCTCCGCTCCCTGGGCCACCACTACGAAGTGCGCACCAGCGTGGAAGATGAATATGGCGTTCGTCACCACGTGCGCCTGTGCGAGGTGCGGGGCCGCCTGCTTCAGGAACGGACGAAAGACACCCTTATCGCGGCCGGCGATCGGGTGATGATCAAGCCCCACGGCGCGGACAAGGGCCTCATCGAGGAGGTGGAGCCGCGCCAAAGCGTCCTCAGCCGACAGCAGCCCGGCGTAAACGTGCCCGCCGAAGACGTCATCCTGGCCAATCCGGACCAGGCGCTCATCGTCTTTGCCGTCACCCGGCCGGACCCGCATCTGCGCATGCTGGACCGCTTCCTGGTGATTGCCGAAGCGAATCTTCTGCCCACAATTATTTGCGTCAACAAAATTGACCTGGTTGACATTGACTACGCGAAGCAAATTTTTTCGCCCTATGAAAAGATCGGCTACCGGGTCATCTATGCCAGCGCAGAAGACAGCCTGGGACTGGAGGAATTGGAGGCGATCCTCACCGATCGCATCACCGTGGTCACCGGCCCCAGCGGCGTAGGCAAAAGCAGCCTCATCAACGCCCTGCATCCCGGACTGGCGCTGGACATCGGCAACCTGCGCGACTTTATGAACAAGGGCAAGCACACGACGCGCACGGCCCAGCTTTTGCCCCTGCCCTTTGGCGCTTGGACCTATATTGCCGACACGCCCGGCATCCGCGAGCTGGGCCTCTATGATATCGAGCCGGATGAGCTGGGCTTTTACTTCAGGGAATTTGCACCCTACATTCATAACTGCCGCTTTCCCGACTGCACCCATGATCACGAGCCCGGATGCGCGGTCCGCGCCGCGGTGGAAGCGGGCGACATCCACCCTGAGCGCTATGAGAGTTATTTGCGGCTGCTGCGGGGCGAAGAAGAAGAGTAAGCGCCTTCACCCATGAACTACACAACAGACCTCAACCCACAACAAGCCGCGGCCGTGGAGGCAGTGGACGGACCGGTGCTGGTATTGGCCGGCCCCGGCTCGGGCAAGACCCGGGTGCTGACGCGCCGCATTGCCTACATGATTGACGAGCGGGGCATTGCGCCGTGGAATATCCTGGCTGTGACCTTTACCAACAAGGCCGCGCGGGAGATGCGCGAGCGGGTGGAACAACTCATGGCCGCGCGCTTCGGCGCGCCCCTGCCCGGCGAAAAGCCGCGCCTGGGCGGCCTTTCCGTGGGCACCTTCCACAGCATCTGCGCCCGCATCCTGCGCGTGGAAACTGCGGCTATCGGCTATGAACGGGACTGGGTCATCTACGATAGCGCGGATCAGCTGGCCTTAATCCGCGCCGTCATGCGCGAACTGAATCTGGATGAGAAACGCTACAGCCCCACAGCGATCCGGGCCCACCTCTCGCGCCGAAAAAACGAGCTGATCACCCCGCGCGATTATCAAAGTACAGGCTATTTTGAAGAGATTGCCGGAAGGGTATACGAACGTTATCAGGAGGCGCTGCGCGCCAATAACGCGATGGACTTCGACGATTTGCTCATGCGGGTCTCGCTGCTCCTGCGCGACAATGAAGAGATACGCGTCAAGTACCAGCAGAAGTGGCCCTACATTCTGGTGGACGAGTTTCAGGATACCAATACCGCGCAGTACGAGCTGCTGCGCCTCATGGCCGGCGAGCCCGTCAATAACCGCAACATTTTTTGCGTAGGCGATGAGGACCAGTCCGTCTATCGCTTCCGCGGCGCGGATTACCGCAACGTGCTGCGCTTCCGAGAGACCTATCCCGACGCGCGGGTTATCCTGCTGGAGCAGAACTACCGCAGCACCCAGATCATTTTGGACGTAGCCAACTCGGTCATTTCCCACAATCGCAACCGCACGCCCAAGGCGCTCCACACGGAAAACGGCGCGGGGCTGCAAGTTACCGTCTACGAAGCGTACAACGAGGTGGAAGAGGCCGGATATGTATGCGATGAGATCGAACGGCTCATCGCCTCGCGCGCGTTCGGCGAGGGGGATTTCGCGGTCATGTATCGCACCAACGCCCAAAGCCGCGCGCTGGAAGAGGCCTTCGTCTACCGCCAACTCAAGTACAAGCTCGTGGGCGGCACCCGCTTCTACGAACGCAAGGAGATCAAGGACGCCCTGGCCTTTTTGCGCCTGATTCACAATCCGGCCGACAGCGTAGCCCTGGACCGCATCATCAACGTACCGCCCCGGGGCATCGGCCTCAAGACCCAGGCCGCGCTCAAGGAGTGGGCCGCGGAGATGGAGGTCAACGAAAGCGTGGCGCTCTCCATCCTGGATGCCGGGTCGGACGCCACCGCGCTGCGCTTTGGCATCACCCTGCCTGAAGCGGCGCAGATTGCCCCGCCTTTCAGCGCCCGCGCGCGCAACGCCTTGACGGAGTTTGCCCGCCTGCTCAACGATTGGCTGACCCGGCAGCGGAGCCACGCATTCGAGAGCGTAGCCGATCTGCTGGATGCGCTGCTCTACGAGTCAGGGTATGTGGATGTGCTGCGCGACGGGACGGATGAGAGCGAAGAGCGCTTCGCCAATCTCCAGGAATTGCGCGGCGTGGCCGCGCAATATCGCCTGGGTATGGCCGGCCTCCAGCCCGAGCAGACGCCCCTGGGCCTTCTGCTGGAAGAAGTCGCGCTGGTCAGCGACGCCGATCAGGTGGATGAGGAGGCGGGCGCGGTCACGCTCCTGACCCTGCACACGGCCAAGGGGCTGGAGTTCCCCGTCGTCTTCATGGTGGGGCTGGAAGACGGCATTCTGCCCCATGCCCGCAGCCTGGAGAGCGGCGATCCGGAAGATATGGAGGAGGAGCGTCGCCTCTGCTACGTGGGCATTACCCGGGCCAAGCGACGGCTCTACCTTGTCCATGCCTTTCGACGCAGCCTGTGGGGCAGCAGTGAAAGCCAGGAGCCCAGCCGCTTTCTGGACGAGATTCCCGCCCAACTCCTCACCGGCATGGTGGACAAGCGCAGCCGGCGCAAGCAAAGCTACAGCCGCATGACCGACTGGGGAAGCGATTCAGATAGTTACCAAAGATACGGCGGCTCGTCCAGCACCCGGGGCGGCTGGGGCCGCACCAAGCCGCCCAAAAGCAGCCCCAGACAACAGGAGCCGAACCAGGCGTACTGGTCGCCCGGTCAAGCCGATCCCATCACGCGTAAGCAGCCGCGCAAAGCAGAGCCGGCCACCCAATTCAAGCGCCGGGACAGCGTACAGCACCCAACTTTCGGCGTGGGCACGGTCATTGAAAGCAATCTGGCGGGCGGCACGGAAGAGGTGACGATTGCCTTCCCCGGCGTGGGCATCAAGCGGCTGGATGCGGCCATAGCCGATCTGAAAAAATTATGAGTACGCACAGCATGATCATGACATATGATCATGGTATAATGAATAGGCTTTTGCTTCACCGATCCTCAAATCACACAACCTTCCCGGAAACGAGCAACCCTCATGACATCGGAATCGATTGAAGAGCAAGCGCCTGAAGGTCAGAAACCCACAGAGCAAAATAAAAAGCAAAGTAAAGGGAAAAACAAGGAGCCAGGCAAGGGGCAAGCGCTGCCTACTTCCGCCTCATCCGACGCTGACCGAGACCCGGCGGCATCAACCTCTCCGCCCTGGAGCATGATGACCAAAGCCATCGTCGCATTTTTTGCAGTGGTGCTCATGGGCATCTTCTTCTGGACGTTTCGCAGTCTGCTTCAACCGGTTATTTTCGCGGCAATCCTGGCCTACTTGCTCCTACCGCTCATCTCTTTTCTGCAGCGGCGCTTTCATTGGACGCGGGGCTGGAGTATCTTTGCCGTCTACCTGGTGACGATTCTGGTTGGCCTCTTCCTGACGTTAACGCTGGGCCTGATGGTCATCGAGCAGGTCACGCGCCTCATTAACGTTCTGCCCCAAATCATAGAGACTGCCATTAACAACGCTACAACGTGGACCCAGTCGCTCAGCGGCCGCACAGTCGAATTGGGTTTCATCACCTTTACCCTGCCCCAAATCTCCCTGGCCGAGACCATTGCCAACGGCCGGGTCCAAATCATTCGATGGACAGAAGTAATTATCACAGGCAGCGGCCGATTGGTTTTGGGACTGGCCGGAAACATCTTTTCGGGCGCGGGCACGGCTTTCGTTATATTGACCATCTCCGTCTACCTGGCCCGAGACTTCCCCCGCATCGGGCATATGATCGTCGATCTGGGCGACGAGACGGGCTACCGGGACGATACCCAACGGCTCGTGACCCAATTTGTGCAAATTTGGAACTCATATCTGCGCGGACAGGTAACCCTGGCCCTGGTCATCGGCGCCATCGTGACCGTTGGCCTTTGGCTCATGGGCATCCGCAATGCTCTGGCATTGGGCGTACTGGCCGGCCTGCTGGAGTTTATCCCCATTGCCGGGCCGGTCATCAGCGCGGGCATCAGCACGGGGATCGCATTCTTTTTGGGCAGCACCGCTTTTCCCGGCCTCTCGCCCTGGATGGTGGCGGCCATGGTCCTCATCTTCATGATCATCGTTCAGCAGGTGGAAAATGCGGTCTTGGTGCCGCGCATTGTGGGCAACGCGCTGGAATTGCATCCCATCATCATCATCCTGGCCGTTATGTTGGGCGGCAGCCTGGCCGGCATCCTGGGGGCCGTTTTGGCCGCGCCGGTCACCGCCACCATCAAGCTCTTTGGCTCTTACTTCTGGCGCAAAATGCTGGATCTGCCGCCCTTTTCCGATGACCAGCAAGAGATAACGGATAATGGAAGTGCGTAAGGAACGACGATGACGGATTCTCTGTTCTACCCCCTGACCTTTGCGCCCATCTTTCAGGATTACGTATGGGGCGGGCGCAATTTGGCCGATAAGCTGGGTCGGACCATTCCCGACGGCATTATTGCCGAAAGCTGGGAAATCGCCGCCCATCCCGACGGCTCCAGCACGGTGGCCGACGGCCCCCTCGCAGGCAAGACGCTGCCCGAGGTCCAGGCCCTGCTGGGCGCGGACCTGACAGGAACGCGCAATCAGGCGGCTCTGAAAACGGGCCGCTTCCCTCTCCTCATCAAGCTGTTGGATGCCAACCGCTGGCTTTCGGTTCAGGTCCATCCTGACGACGAATACGGCTTGGCCCACGAAGACGATCTGGGCAAGACGGAAATGTGGATCGTCCTCCACGCCGAGCCCGGGGCCGAGTTGATCTACGGCTTCAAGGCGGGCGTAAGCAAGGCAGCGTTTGCAGAAGCCATCGCCAACGGGACGGTGGATGCGTGGCTCCATCATCTGCCGGTCCAGGCGGGGGATGTGGTCTTCGTACCGGCCGGGAGCATCCACGCGCTGGGGCCGGGAACCATCGTCGCCGAAATTCAGCAGAACAGCAACACAACCTACCGCATTGACGACTGGGGCAGACCCCGCCCCATCCACGTGCAGCAGGCGCTGGACGTGCTCAACTTCGATCTGGTGGAGCCGGAGGCGCTCACGCCGACGCCCTTGCCGGCCCAAGGGTTGCGCCGGGAAGAGATCGGCCGCTGCGCCTATTTTCAGACCGAGCGCCTTTTCATGCCTGCGGGCAGTACATTCGGCGGCCGCTGCGACGGCAGCACCTTCGAAATCTGGGGCGTGCTGGCAGGCTCGGCCACGCTTAGCTGGGCGGGCAAGCCCCTCCAGCTTAACGCAATCGAATGGACCCTGCTGCCCGCGGCTCTGGGTAAATACGCCGTTACCGCCAATCAGGACGCGACCCTGGTCCGCGTCCTGACGCCATAAGGGAGGGCGAAGCGGCGGAGTTGCGGAGTGGCAAAGCGCACCCCGCCGCTCTGCCACCTGCCACCTGCCACCTGCCACCTGCCACCTGCCACCTGCCACCTGCCACCTGCCACCTGCCACCTGCCACCTGCCACCTGCCACCTGCCACCTGCCACCTGCCACCTGCCACCTGCACCATGCTACTTATTACCAATGGTCAACTCATCACTCCTGACGGCGTAGTTGAAGCCGATCTGGCAATTGACGGCCAGGAAATCGCGGCCATCGGGCGCGGGCTCACAGGCGAGCGCGTGATTGATGCCGCGGGCTGCTATGTCCTGCCCGGCGGCGTGGATCCCCACGTTCACTTACAAATGCCCCTGGCCGGACGCGTCAGCACCGATACGTTTCTCAGCGGCTCCATCGCGGCCGCGCACGGCGGCACCACCACATTCATTGACTTCGTCACGCCCGAGCCGGAACAGTCCATGCTGGATGCGCTCCACGCGCGGCAGGCCGAAGCCGACGGCGAGACGGTCATTGACTACGGCCTGCACATGACCATTCCTACGTGGCACGGGGCGGAAGAGACGCGACTAAAAGAAACAACGGCGGCTGTGGCCGCGGGCTGCGCCACCTTCAAGCTCTATCAAGCCTACACGGGCATGGTGCTGGATGATCCGTCTCTCCTGCGCGCGTTCCAGGCCATTGCCCGGGCGGGCGGGCTCGCCGTCCTCCACAGCGAGACAGGGCCCGTGCTGGAGCTATTACGTAGTCAGGCCCTGGCCGCGGGCTACACCGCGCCTATCTGGCATGAACGCACCCGACCCGCGCGGCTGGAAGCGACGGCCATCCACCGGGCCGCGGAGTTGGCCGACCTGGCCCAATGTCCCCTCCATATCTTTCATGTGGGCTGCGCCGAAGCCGTGGCGGAAATCACCCGGGCGCAAGCCGCGGGCATCGACATCAGCGGCGAGAGCTGCCCCCAATACCTGCTCCTCACGGCCGAAGAGCATTTGGCCGGACCGGACGGTGCGCTGTTCATCTGCGCACCGCCCCTGCGCAACGTTTCGGATCATGTTCCCCTCTGGCGGGGGCTGGCCAATGGCGCCTTGGCGATGGTAAGCACCGATCACTGCCCTTGGACCCGGGCGGAAAAAGATCAGCCGGATTTCAGCCTCGTTCCCGGCGGCGTTCCCGGCATAGAGACGCGGCTCTCCCTCATCTACCACCACGGCGTGCGCACGGGGTTGATTTCCCCCAGCCGCTGGGTAGAAATCTGCTGCACCGAACCGGCCCGGCGCATGGGCCTGTCCCGCAAAGGCCGCCTGGCCCCAGGCTATGATGCCGATGTGGTCATCTTCGATCCGACCCGCCGACGCACGCTCAGCGTCAATACGCTCCACGAACTGTGCGACTGGACGCCCTACGCGGGGATGACCCTCACCGGCTGGCCCCGGACCGTACTCCAGCGGGGCCGGCTGCTTGTTGAGGAGGAAGAATTTGTGGGCGCACCGGGAGACGGGACCTTCATCAAGCGCGCCTTCTGAAGTCCGACCGGACGCTTGAAGCGCCTATGTGCGCCTAGCGCCGACGTTTTTCCTCGTGCGAGACGGCATAAATAACCCGATGAAAATAATGATGTCCCGCCTCGGGCAGGAACAGCCAATCTGTTTTCGCGGGGATTTACTAAACGTAGCAGGTTTCGTCCTACCTTCAGCCAAGGAGAAATTATGTCAACTAACACGCAGGACAATGACTGCCCCTTCTGCGCCATCCTCAGCGGCGAAGAGCCGGGAACCGTCATCGCCCGGGATGATGAGCAGGGCTTTGTTCTCATCCAAAGCATTCACCCGGAAAGCAGCGTCCACTGGCTGGCCATGCCCGTGGAGCATGTCGCCAGCACCGAGGCATTGGAGGCAGCCGACGGCGAGCAGTTCCTTAATCTGGTGGAGTTTGCCATTGACCAGGCCAACGCCCAGACCGCTAACTATCCGGAACTGACCAGCGGCTACACGCTCAAGCTCCACTTCGGTGCGCACGAAACAGTCCCCCATGCCAAGGTTCATATCTTGAACGTGGAATGAAATTGAGGCGTAATGCGTGATACGTGATTGTTTCTGGGAAACCCTCACACGTCACGCATTACGCCTCACCCGTCACAACCTAACTTTCTCGTTTTCTCTAACCACACTGCCAGGACTTCAATCTTATGTCATCTTACAATTTTGATCAGGTCGTCAATCGCCGCGGAACCGACAGCGCCAAGTGGGGCTATTTTCCCGAGGCCCTGCCCCTCTGGGTTGCAGATATGGACTTCCGCTCGCCCCAGCCGATTCTGGACGCCCTCACGGAGCGGGTGGAGGAAGGCGTTTTCGGTTATGCGCTGGAATTGCCCGAACTGAAAGAGGCGATTGCGGCGCGCCTGGCCAATCGCTATGATTGGCAGGTGACGCCGGAAGAGATCGTCTTCCTGCCGGGCCTGGTCTCCGGCCTCAACGCAGTCAGTCGGGCCATCGGCGCGCCGGGCGACGGCATCCTGGTCAACACGCCCGTTTATCCGCCTTTCCTCACCGCGCCGGAAAATCAGGGGCGGGAACTCCACGCGGCCGAGCAGCGGGCGGAGGAGGAGGGAGGAACGCTTCGCTACACAATCGACTTTGACGCGCTGGAGACGGCCATTCGTCCCAATACGCGCATGTTCATCCTCTGCAATCCCCACAATCCCACGGGCCGGGCCTACATCCGTGAGGAACTCGAGCGCCTGGCGGATATGGCCGCACGCCATGATCTGATCGTCTGTTCCGACGAAATTCACTGCGAACTGATTCTGGATGACGTGAAGCATATTCCCCTGGCGAGCCTGGGGCCGGACGTCGCGGCGCGCACCATCACCCTCATTGCGCCCAGCAAGACCTTTAACGTGCCCGGCCTGGGCCTGAGCGCGGCCATTGTCCCCAATGCAGAGCTGCGCAAGCAGTTGGAGCAGGGCATGGCCGGCATCGTGCCCCACTGCAACCTGCTGGGCATGCACGCAGCGTTGGCCGCCTACACCCAGTGCGACGACTGGCTGGCTGAACTCCTGGCCTACCTGCGCGCCAATCGGGACTACGCGGTTGACTATATCGCCCGGCACATGCCCAACCTGCGCACCACCGTGCCCGAAGCCACCTACCTCCTCTGGATCGATTGCCGGGGTGCGGGGCTGGAGAACCCCCAGCAATTCTTCCTGGAGGAAGCCGGCGTCGCGCTCAACGACGGCACCGCCTTCGGCCAGGGCGGCGAAGGCTTCGTACGGCTGAATTTGGGCTGCACGCGTGCAACGCTGAAAGAGGCGTTGGACAAGATGACGGCAGCGCTGGGGTGAGGTCAACGCTTGGGTTTGTTTGCATTTGGTAAACAGGCGGATGACGCGCTATACTCTAAACGTTATATAAGATATAGCTTCGCAAGGTCTGTAGTTCGCTCTCTTCTGTCATCGTAGCCTATCAATGCGACAAATCATATGACTGCCCATATCCCCAGCGCCAATTATCTTGACGAGACGGTCAGCGAGTTGGATAACAATGCACGCTTGGCTCTTGACCTCATTCTCTACCTACGAAATACGCAAAATTTTCCCGATGGCTGCTGGGGAGATGGGCAGATCAATACAACGCTGCGTCAAACCACACAAGCGCTTGAGGCGCTCCATCTCCTCGACTGGCCGGTACTTGCGACTGCGATGGAGGCCGGCAGCAACTGGCTGATCAATTTGTCCGACGAAGAAGAAGTGGATACAGAAGACGGAAACTCCATCCGGCGCCATCCCAGTCGATTCAAAACGCTGGCATTAGTCGGGGAGTTGGAACACGGGAATATTTACACCGAGTACGAGTCATTACTTAGCAGGATAGAAGACGACGGGATTCTTCACGGCATACTTCCTGACTCCAATCTCGCGACAATGATTATCGTAGATAGCCTCGCTTACGCCCAGAATCCTGAGTTGCAAACACGCTGGCAGGCAACACGAAAAAGATGCGTAGACGCCGTTGAAAAAATTCTAACGGAGCAACAAGAAACGTATGCCGATCACTCCGGGAGGAATGCACAAGATCTTCCCCTCGTCGAAAATAACATTTCTTACGGCCTTGATATATTGCTCAATGAAGGCCGGCTTACCGCAGGCAATACGCTCGCTGTCGATATCCGTGACCGCATGATAGCAAGCGTGAGTCAAGATCACTATCCGACTCCCCTTCCCACAGAAATTCTCTACGCCGCGCTTCAGTTAGCCACCCATTTCCGCGAAGAACCGCAGACCATTGCCGCCCTTCGCACCTTTTATACAAATATCAAATATAAATATACGCAGAAGAACTTTAATCGCGAGTCGACTTCGTTACATCCGTTGCTTCTGCGCGTGATGATGAAAGCAGATCGCGAAACTTTAGTCCCGGCCATGATCCGACTGATGCTGGAAAATGAAGACAAGTCACGCTCCAATCTGCAGCAAGCGGAGGCGCAGCAGCATCAGGCAGCTTTTCAACAGTTGATCCTGCGCCGATGCCAGATTCACATCAAAAAAACAACGCCATTGGTCGGAGGCTTATCAGTAGCAGACCTATTTAAGATCGAGTATGACATCACGATGAAAGTCTACGAAGACGGCAGGGTGAAAGGAATGCCTCTCCAGGCAGCGCCCTCACTAATTGTCAAAGTAGGCCGCTATGATGCACTGGGCTTAGCAGTAGAAAAATATCAATCGATACCAGGCAATGTTCAACAATATTTCGCTAAACATGCAACAAACCACGATATCTTCTCCGATCACCCGGACTCGCCCAGCTATCTCGTACTAGAAGACCTAACCGACGAATTTGATACGCTGCATAACCGATTGCAAACCTACGAAAAACGACACCTTACCGACTACCATAAGGAAAATATTCGAGGTTATATCGATGCAGTCGCAAATACGTTATTAGACATCTATCGACGCACGCTTCAGATGGATAGCATGGTAGGCTCCCAGACTGCACGGCTCTATTTCTCTCGCTTTGAGGCGAGGCTAATGGAGTGTGTTCAGCCAGACCGATTTCCCGTCATAAAATCCTGGTTTGGGGGATTCCACGTTAACGGTCGTCGCTATAAGTCCATTGAGTACTATCTCCAGCAACTTGACCGCTACAAAGAGCGCCTGCAAATACGGCAGCTGATGCTGATTCACGGTGATGCTCACGGCCGTAACGTGATGGTTGACGAACAATACAATGTAAAATTAATTGATATCGACAAGGTTAATTTCTCAGGCGATTATATTTATGACTTCGCCGAACTAATCGAAGATGTTGCTGTTTTTCGTTTCTTATTCGAACGCGACCATAGCTCCAAAATTCACGAGAGCGTCGAATTCCCAAACGCAGGTGATGATCCCGGCGTAATTGAAGCCGCCGTCAATTACCCGCTTTTCAGTAGCGAAATGGCCATCTATATTCAGAGGCTGCTAATCGAGCGTCTAGAATATTTTT
>JAGRCP010000005.1 GCA_020433455.1 Caldilineaceae bacterium
CGCAGGGTGATCTCGCCGGTCATGGCCAGGAAAGAGCGCACGGGCCGCCGGGTCATGAGGCTGGCCAACGCGGTGGCCATGGTAATGCCTGCGCTGGGGCCGTCCTTGGGAATCGCGCCGGCAGGAATGTGCATGTGGATATCGGAGGTGCGGAACAGCTCGCTGTCGATGCCCAGCGCATCGGCCCGGCTGCGCACATAGCTTAGCGCAGCCTGCGCGCTCTCCTTCATCACGTCGCCCAACTGGCCGGTGACCACAAAACCCTTTTCACCCGGCGCCCGGGCCGCTTCAAAGAACATGATGTCGCCGCCCGTGGCCGTCCACGCCAGGCCCACAGCCACGCCGGGCGTTTCGGTACGCTCGATAATTTCGTCCCGGTGAATGGTGCGCTTGCCCAGATATTCCACCACATTATCCGCGTTAATCACCAGGCCTTCCTCCAGGCTCCCGGCCGCGACCCGGGCCGCGACTTTGCGGCAAACCTTGCCGATCTGGCGCTCCAGGCCGCGTACGCCCGCTTCCCGGGTATAGCCCTGGATCATCTCCATGAGTGCGTCTTGCGTAAAGCTGATTTCGCTGCTGCGCAGGCCGTTCTCCTTGATCTCACGCGGGATGAGATAACCCTGGGCAATCTGCACCTTTTCGTCCTGGGTGTAGCTGCTCAGTTCAATAATCTCCATGCGATCCCGCAGCGGCGGCGGGATGGTGTCCAGCACATTGGCGGTGGTGATGAACATGACCTGGCTGAGATCGAACGGCACATCCAGATAGTGATCCCGGAATTCCCGGTTCTGTTCGGGATCCAGCACTTCCAGAAGCGCGCTGGAGGGATCACCCCGGTAATCGCGGCTGAGTTTGTCCACTTCATCCAGCATGAAGACGGGGTTCTTGGTTTCAATCCGCCGCAAGCTCTGGATGATGCGGCCGGGCATGGAGCCGATGTAGGTGCGCCGGAAGCCGCGGATGTCGGCTTCGTCGCGCACGCCGCCCAGCGCCAGACGCACGAACTTGCGGTCCATGGCCCGCGCGATGCTGATACCCAGGCTCGTTTTGCCCACACCGGGCGGCCCCACAAAACAGAGGACAACGCCCTCCCGCTCCCGACGAATCTTGTCGCGCAGGTCTTCCTCCGCCAAATCCTTACGCTCGGCGCGCAGCTTGCGCACGGCCAGAAATTCCAGAATGCGCTCTTTGATCTCGTCCAGCCCGTAGTGATCCTCATCCAGCACCTGCCGCGCGTGCTCAATATCCAGGTTATCCTCGGTGACGGTCTGCCAGGGCAAACTGACCATGAGATCGAGGTAGGTCTTGATGACGCTGTATTCCGCGGCCTGGATGGGCATACGCTTCATGCGGCCCAGCTCTCGGTGCGCCTCCTTCTCCGCCTCCTCGGGCATGCCCGCGGCCGCGATGCGCTCCTCCAGCTCATTGATGTCGGCCGTCTGCTCGTCATCCTCGCCTAACTCTTTCTGGATGGCCTTCATCTGCTCGCGCAGGAAATAATCCCGCTGCATTTTTTCCATCTCGCCCTGGGCCTCGGACTGAATCTTGCGGCCCAGCTCCAATACTTCCACTTCCTTGTTAAGCAGTTGGGTCAGGGAACGGAGCTTATCCTGGACGCTGTCCAGTTCCAGCAGCTTCTGCGCGTCTTCCGTGCTCAGGCGCGTGCTGCTGGCCGTGAGGTAAGCCAGCTGCAGGGGATCTTCGGCATTGATGGCCATCATGGCCAATTCTTCGGGTAGCTGGGGTTCCAGCTCAATCAGGCGGCGGAAGAGCTGCTCCACGGTACGAACCAGCGCATCCATCTCCAGGCCCTCTTCCATGATTTCGGGCAGAGCCTCCACCCGCGCGCGCAGGTAGGGCTCTTCCTGGGTGTATTCCAGAATACGGATGCGCTCCAGCCCCTGAACCAGCAGGCGAATCGTGCCGTTGGGCGTGCGCAGAACGCGATGAACCTGCGCGGCCGTTCCCACAGAGTGCACCTGATCAGGACCGGGCTCGGACACGTCCTCATCATGCCCCGTCACCAGGGCGATAATGCGATTGTCGGGCAGATTTTCTTCCACCAGACGCAGGCTGCGCTCCTGGCCGATAGGAAGAGGCAGCCACATCATGGGATAGACAACGACCCCGCGCAGGGGCAGAACGGGCAGCTCATCGGCCAAAAACGGATCGATCTTCTGCGGTTCGGGATCGAACTCTTCCGCAAATTCCTGAGACTCAAAGAGAACCTCGTCTTCTCCGTTCTCCCAGTCGTCGTATTCTTCAAACGTGCGTTTCATAGCTCACTTGGTCGGCTAACTAATTGGTCATAGACAAGAGAGCATTGTACCACAAAAGTGCGCCGATTCTCTACGCCGCATGGAACCAAAAATCTTGTCCCCCGAATTGACTTTCCCCGATCCGCCCGCTACACTTGAAGCTTCGCGTTGTTGACGGGGGCGACACGCCTGCGCCGCCGTCCGAATCGGCACAAGGAGGTACGTGTGGACCAGCAGCCCGGCGTCTACCGGCGCCTATTGGCATACCTGCGGCCCTATTGGCGGCAGGTCATTCTGGGCTATGGGGCCATGTTCATTGCAGCCGTCATCAACCTGTTCGTTCCCCAGATCATCAAGCGCGCCATCGACAACGGCCTGGCCGCGGGGTCGGGGCGCATGCTCTTTAACGCGGCTGCGCTCATCCTGGGGATTGCAGTTGTACGCGGCCTGGCGGCATTTACCCAGCGCTTCTACGGCGAGTGGCTCACCCATCGGGTTTCTTACGATCTGCGCACGGATTTTTATGCGGCCGTCCAGCACCTGCCCTTCGCCTTCCACGATCAGGCCCAAACCGGCGATCTCATGAGCCGGGCCACCAGCGACATCAGCGAAACCGAACGTTTTGCCGGCATCGGCCTCATGGACCTGGCCGGCGTCATCGTATTGGGCGTGGGGATCATCCTCGCCATGCTATGGGAGGACTGGCATCTGGCCTTGTTGGCCCTGGGGCCGATTTTGCTGCTCTTTGCGGCAACCATCCGTTTCGGCCGCGTCGTACGCCCCATGTTCAAGGTCGTACAGGAGCAGATGGGCGTCCTCTCCACCACCATGCAGGAGAGCATGACGGGCATCGCGGTCGTCAAGGCTTTCGCCCGGGAACCCTATGAGCTGGAAAAATTTGACCGGGAAAACGATATCTGGTTTGACCGCCGCTTCCGGGTTATTCGCACATGGGCCAACAACTGGCCCCTCTTTACCTTTCTCCTGGCGCTCGGCGTCTTTTTGCTCCTCTATTTCGGCGGCAACGCGGCTCTGCGCGGCGAGATCACCGTCGGCGCGCTCTTTGCCATGATCTCCTACGTGCTCATGCTCAACGGACCGGCCCAGCGCCTGGGCTTCCTGACCAATCTGGCCGCCACCGCAGGAGCCAGCGCGACCCGGGTCTTCGAGATCATCGATACCCCCAGCGACATCCCCGAAGCGCCCGACGCCGAAACTCTCCACGACGTGCAGGGCGAAGTGCGCTTCGAGCAGGTGGACTTTGCTTATCGCAACACGCGTCCCGTGCTCAGCGACATCACCTTTACGGCCCGACCCGGCCAGCGCATCGCGCTCATCGGTCCGACCGGCGCAGGCAAATCCACGGTCATCAACCTGCTGCCCCGCTTCTACGACCCCACGGCGGGGCGCATCTGCATTGACGGCGTGGACATTCGCACCGTCACTCTGCACAGCCTGCGCCGGCAGATCGGCCTGGTGCTGCAAGACCCCTTCCTCTTTAGCATGACCATCGGCGAGAACATCGCCTACGGCCAGCCAGAAGCAGAAGGGGACGACATCATCACCGCGGCCCGCGCGGCCAATGCCCATGACTTCATCACGCACTTTCCCAACGGCTATGACACGATTGTGGGCGAACGGGGCGTAACCCTGAGCGGCGGACAAAAGCAGCGGATTGCCATCGCCCGCGCGCTCCTTCTGGCCCCCCGCATTCTGGTGCTGGACGATTCCACCAGCAGCGTGGATACCGAGACCGAGCATCTCATTCAGGAGGCGCTGGAGCGGCTCATGGCCAACCGCACTACTTTCGTGATTGCCCAGCGGCTGTTGACCCTCAAGCACGCCGACCAAATTTTGGTTATGGATGAGGGAAAAATCGTGGCCCGCGGCGCCCATCACCAACTGCTGGAAGCGGGCGGCCTCTATCGGGAAATCTACGATCTCCAATTGCGCGATCAGGAAGAGTTCCGCGCAACAATGGGCGGAAAGACGACCGTATAGGGCAGACGGAAATTCCGGAGCAATGCAATATGACAAGCAATTTACCCCATTCCACAATCGAGCGCGAGTCCATCGGCTGGTTCGATCCCCTGCGCAGCGCGCGCAATCAGGCCGCCGAAGCGGAGCGTGAAGCGCGCATCCGTCATTTCCTGCCCGATGATGATGACGACGCGGACGTCATGCTGGGCAAGGCCTACGACGACCGCCTGGTACGCCGCCTGCTGGGCTTCATGAATCCTTATCGCAGGCAGTTGGTTGCCGCGATCCTGCTCATGATCATCACGGCGCTGCTCAGCGTCTCCGGGCCGTGGATCATCGGTCGGGCCATCGACAGCGGCATCCGCGCCGGCAATGCCCAGACCTTTCGCTTCTGGACCTTCGCCTTCCTGATTGCCGCCGTCTTCGAATGGCTCTTCAACCGCAGCCGCATCGCGCTCATGGCCTACGTGGGCACGCGGGTGGTGGCCGACATGCGCAGCCTCCTCTTCCGTCACCTGCATAAGCTCTCCCACACCTTTCACATCAACTACTCGGTGGGGCGCCTCATGAGTCGCCTCATCAGCGATGTGGGTGTGCTCCAGGATTTCGTCACCTGGTCCATCACCGGCTTGGCCCGTTCCGTCTTCATTTTGCTGGGCATCATGGGCGCGATGCTGCTCATGAACTGGCGGTTGGCCCTGGTCACCTTTGCCGTACTTCCCTTTATGCTTCTCCTGACCAACTACTGGCGCAAGCACGTCCGCCAGGCCTATCGGGCTACCCGGCGACGACTCTCGCTGATCAACGGCTACCTGAACGAGTCCATCACGGGCATCCGCGTCACCCAGAGCTTTGTACGCGAGAAAGTCAACGCCCGGCACTTTGACGACCTCAACCATTCCTATCTCGACGCCAATGTGGAAGCGACGCGCCTGGCGGCGCTTTTCTTCCCCGGCGTAGACTTTATGGGCTCCCTGGCGACAGCGCTGGTGGTGGGCGTGGGCGGCTGGCTCGTTCTGCGTGATTCCCTGACTGCGGGAACGCTGGTTGCTTTCGTCCTGTACGTGGACCGCTTCTTTGATCCCATCCGCGAACTGGCCCAGCGCTACAACACCTTCCAGGCGACCATGGCCGCGGGCGAGCGCATCTTCACGCTGCTGGATACGCCGCCCGATCTGGCCGATGCGCCCGGGGCCGTTCCCCTGCCGCCGATCCAGGGACGCGTGGACTTTGACAACGTGGACTTCGCCTACAAGCCCGATGAACCGGTCCTGAGCGGCATCAATCTTCACGCCGAGCCGGGCGAGCGCATCGCCCTGGTGGGGGAGACGGGCGCGGGCAAAAGCACCATCATCCGTCTCCTGGCCCGCTTCTTTGACGTGACGGGCGGCGCCATCCGCATCGACGGCTATGATGTACGCGAAGTGACCCTGGCCAGCCTACGTTCACAATTGGGGATCGTGCTGCAGGACAGCTTTCTCTTCGGCGGCTCCATCGCCGAGAATATCCGCTACGGTCGGCTGGATGCAGATGCCGCGGCGGTGGCGGAAGCCGCCGCGGCCGTGGGCGCCGATCACTTCATCCGCCAGCTCTCTAACGGCTATGCGAGCGACGTAGGCGAAAACGGCGTCAACCTGAGCGTAGGTCAACGCCAGCTCATCTCCTTTGCGCGTGCGCTCCTGGCCGACCCGCGCATTCTCATCCTGGACGAGGCCACGTCCAGCGTAGACACGGCAACGGAACAGGTTATCGACCAGGCGCTGGATCGCCTCATGGAGGGGCGGACGAGCTTTGTCATCGCCCATCGTCTGAGCACCATCGTCAATGCCGATCAGATCATCGTGTTGGACAGGGGCCGCATTGTAGAGCGGGGCAGCCATACCGAGCTGCTGGCCCGGCGGGGGCGGTACTATCAGCTTTATACTATGCAGTGGGCCGGACAGTAATTGCAGGAAATCGGCTAATCAACAAGGAACTTGTGCCGGGCGTCAGACGTTGGCCGATATTGTATCAATCCAATCGTGACTCTACGGCAGGTCCATGGTCCCGGTTGACGGGGGTCATCGTGCATGGGCGCGAGAAACTACAGGTTTCTGCTCCGACGCACTTTTTGCAGTAGAGTCAATCAACCAAAAAGGCAAGGTGCATGTTTATGTCAATAAAACAGGTTCGTTTCTTCTTCCTCAGCTTTGCGGTCATGCTTTTGGCCGCGTGCGCCGTCCCGCTTAGCCCCGACGGCCAGGCGCCCGGCACAGTCTCTGACCCGGCTACTGCAACCGCAGAGGACCCCAACGCGGCCATACTGAGTGCGGCCGAAGATGCCGGCATTCTGGTCTATACCGTCCAGGAGCAGCAGAGCGACCAGCGTTATCAACTCAATCTCCTAATACCGGTGACCGACAATGAAGCCATCGATGCACGCCTGGGCGCCATGGCCGACGAGTTTATAACCGAGTATCACAACACCGCACAGGAAGTCGCCGCCGATTACCGGAAATACCGGGAAGAGACGGGAGAGACCGCCGCGACCTTCCACGCCGACTACATGCAAAGCTTCCGCATCGCCCGGGCGGACGAGGCTCTCCTGGCCTTTGTCGTGGAGCAATACCGCAACACCGGGAATACTGGCAGCGACGACGTCACCGGGTACACCTTTGACCGCAGCACCGGCGAAGAATTGACCTTAACCGACTTCTTCGTGGACGACAGCTACCTCGCGCGCTTGTCGGACCTGACGCGCGCCCAGCTCATCCAGCGCTATACGAATGAAACCGGTGATATGAGCTTCGATTCGGATGCCGCCAAACAGGAATATCTGGACAACATGCAAAGCATGGTGGAAGCGGGCACAACGCCGGAAGCTAAAAATTTCGACGGTCTGGTCTTTCAGGCCGACAACTCGGTCCTAATCGTTTTCGACAAGTATCAGGTTGCGCCCGGCGCCTGGGGCAATCCGGAAATAACCGTGCCCCTGGACGCCATCCAGGATTTGCTCACGCCGCGGATGAGCGACTTGCTGGGCCTGGACGGATAAGCGCTTCCCATGCCGTTGCCTGTTCGGGTCCTCCTGATTGCCGATGATCCCCTTGCCCGCGCCGGCCTGGCCGCGCTTTTGGCCGACAGCGACAGCTGCGACGTGGTCGGCCTGGCCGCGGCGGGTGAGGAGTTGGCCCAGGCAGCCGCGCTTTTCCGGCCGGATGTCGCGCTGTGGGACCTTGGCTGGGAGCCCGAACCCGATTTCGACCTGCTGACCCAGGTAACGGACATCCTGCCGCCTGTCGTCGTTTTGGCCGACGAGACCGATCTGGTCGCATCGCTCCTGGCGGCAGGCGTGCGGGGCGTCTTAAGCCGCAGAACCCCCGCCCCCGCGCTGGAAAACGGCCTCCTGGCGGCTGCACAGAATCTGCTCGTGCTGACGCCGGAATTAGCCGGTGCGCTCACCGCGCGGCTGGCCGCAGCGCCTGAACCACTGGTCGAGGAACTGACGGCCCGGGAGATGGACGTCCTTCAGCTCATGGCGGAGGGAGCAGCCAACAAGTCAATTGCCCGGGAACTGGAGATCAGCGAAAACACGGTCAAGTATCACGTCAACGCCATTCTGGGTAAGCTGGACGCGCAGAGCCGCACGGAGGCGGTGGTGCGCGCGACGCGGATGGGGTTGATTTGGTTGTGAGGGGGGGATTGAAGAATAAAGATTTGGAGATTGGGGAGATTAGGGGATTGGGAGATTGGTTGCCTGTCAAACGGATTGACGGGTGCGGCCCGATCGAATGGGTGGGGTGCGGGCGTCGGTCTTTGTGAGATACTGGCGTCACAGTGAATCCCGGCGGAAATAAGCTGACAGTTCCTGCCAGAGGTAGAAGGCCCTGATTTTCGCCGTGGTATTCACGCAGAGATGTAACAGTATGTTTTTCCCTTACCCAAAGGAGTACTCTAGATGGAAAATCTTCAATCATACAGCAACGCACTCGCCGATCTGGCTGAGGCTGCGGGTGAATATGCGGTACGCGTCGAAGCCCGGCGCAGGATGCCCGCCACGGGCGTCATCTGGTCGGCTGACGGCGTCATCGTGACCAGCCACCACGCGGTCCAGCGGGAAGACGATCTCTTTGTCGGCCTGCCCGATGGAAGACGCGTGGAGGCCGCATTGGCCGGTCGGGATCCGGAAACGGATCTGGCAATCCTCAAAGTGGATGCCGCGGACCTGGCCGTGCCGGGCTGGCGGGAAAGCGCGGATGTACGCGTAGGCGAAATTGGCCTGGCGCTGGCCCGTCCGGGAGAAAATATCCAGGCCGCCGGGGGCATCATCAGCGCGGTGGGCGATGGACCACATGGCCATCACGGCCACGGCCCCCATCACCATGGCCGCCGGCATGGCCACGGCAAAGGACGCGGCCGGGGCGAGCCCAACGAGGATACCAAACGTCATGCCTGGGACCGAGCAGGGGGCGGGCCGTATATCCGCACCGACATCCTCATGTATCCCGGCTTTTCCGGCGGCCCATTGGTCATGACGGACGGCCTACTGGCGGGCGTCAACACTTCGGCGCTGCGCCACGGCGCAAGCATGGCCGTCCCCGGCGAAACGGTCGCCCGGGTTGTGGAAACTTTGCTCACCCATGGGCGCATGCCCCGCGGCTACCTGGGCATTGGTCTCCAGCCGGTTCGCCTGGCCGAAGCGCTACAGGCAACGCTGGAACAGGAAACCGGTCTCATGATCCTCTCCGTTGAGCCGGATGGTCCCGCAGCCGCGGCCGGTCTGGTGCAGGGAGACGTCCTGCTCGCCCTGGATGACGAGCCGACGACTCATGTGGATGCGCTCCAGGCCCTGCTTGCCGGCGACCGTGCGGGCGCAACCGTGCTTGCGCAGTACGTCCGGGGCGGCCAGATCGAAGAGACCGACATTACCATCGGCACAGTTTGATTGGCGCAAAGCGCCTGCCCGCCGGGAGCGCCGGACGCCAGTCCGGCAGTAACGCCAAGCTGAAGCAGTTTAGAAAAATCATCGGGTTATGGTAACCTCCGGGCGGGGCTTATTCCCGCCCGGAGGCGTCTGTTTGCGGATAAAACGCGACGGGCCCGCAGACAGAAAGAGCCAATTTTTAGCCAGAAGGAGGCTTCCCAGCATGATCGAACGACGACCTTTCGGTACGACCGGACACCTCAGTTCCACAACCCTCTTTGGCGCAGCAGCCCTCTCCCGGGTAACCCAGGACGAAGCGGACCGTACATTCGACCTTCTGCTGAAGTACGGCGTCAATCACATTGACGTGGCGGCCAGTTACGGCGATGCCGAACTGCGCGTCGGGCCGTGGATGGCGCGCCATCGAGCCGACTTCTTCCTGGCCACAAAAACGGGAGAGCGCACATACGCCGCGGCCAGAGAAGAACTGTACCGCTCACTTGACCGACTCCAGACCGACAGCATCGATCTCATCCAGCTCCACAACCTGGGTCATCCCGACGAGTGGGAGCAGGCCATGGGGCCGGACGGCGCCCTTGCCGCGCTGACGGAGGCGCGGGAACAAGGTCTCGTGCGCTTTATCGGCGTGACGGGACACGGCCTCAATATCGCGGCCTTTCACAAACGCAGCCTGGAACGCTTTGCGTTTGACTCAGTGCTGCTACCCTACAACTACACCATGCAGCTGGATCAACAGTATATTGCCGATTTTGAAGACCTGATGACCCTATGCGAAGCGCGCGGCGTCGCGGTACAGACCATCAAGTCCATCACCCGCGGGCCGTGGGGGCCCCAGGACCGCTGGGCGGCCACGTGGTACCAACCCCTGCTGGAGCAGGACGACATTGACCGCGCCGTGCACTGGGTCATGGGGCGTCCCGGCATTTTCCTGAACACCGTCGGGGATATCAGCGTTTTACCCAAAGTGCTGGATGCTGCCGCCCGCTTTGAACGTCGGCCGAGCGATGCAGAGATGCGCGCAATGGTGAGGGAAGAGAAGATGAGCAACCTGTTTGCCTAAAGTTACTTTTGGCTTTTGAAATACCCGGATTATGCTTTTAGCCTCTGATTGCACAAGGCTTTTGGCTGTGATATAGTTTTGCTATCGTTACTCACTCTTCCCGGGACAAACCATGAGCCGACAAACAGAATCATCTTATCTTGCTCCCGATCTTAGTTCATTCGACGCGCAGGTGCGCAAAGATGCGCTGGCGCGCTACGCCAAAGAGGCCGCCGATCCCGCGCCCAAACCGGCGGCGGATCGAGTCGCCAATATGCACTGTCACTCCTTCTTTTCCTATAATGCGCTGGGCCTGTCGCCCAGCGCATTAGCCGTTATGGCCAGGGAAGAAGATATCGACCTGCTGGGACTGGTCGATTTTGACGTACTGGACGGTGTGGATGAGTTTTTGGACGCCTGCGCACTGCTGGGCGTACGCGGCGGCGCCAGCATGGAAACGCGCCTCTACGTACCCGAATTTGCCGACCGGGAGATCAACTCGCCGGGCGAACCGGGCGTGCTCTACCACATGGGCATCGGCTTTACTGCCCGCGAGCCTGATCCGAGCGTAGCCCCACTACTGGCCGATCTGGCCGACCGCGCGCGCATGCGCAACGAAGCGCTGGTTACGCGGGTCAATGAGTACCTTGCGCCCGTCGCCGTCAACTATGAGCTGGACGTCCTGCCCTTGACGCCCAGCGGCAACGCCACCGAGCGCCACATCATCATGGCCTACCTGAACGCGGTCGAAGCGTACACCGATGATCCCGTCGCATTCTGGGCTGATCACCTAGGCGTGAGTCGCAGTGAGGTTGAGGATGTGCTGGACGTACCGTTTGGGCTGGTCAACCTGATCCGCAAGCGACTTATGAAGCGCGGCGGCGCGGCTTATATCCAGCCGGGCCCGGAAACCTTTCCCCACGTGGAAGAGGTCCACTGCCTGATCATCGGCTGCGGCGCATTGCCCTGTATCACCTGGCTGGATGGAACCTCTGCCGGCGAACAGGCCCTGCCCGAGCTGATGGATTTGCTCATGGGCAAGGGCGCAGTGGCGCTCAACATCATCCCCGACCGCAATTGGAACATCTCCCATCCGGAAACAAAGCGCATCAAATTGCAGAATCTTTATACCGCGGTGAGGCTGGCGGAAGAACGGGATTTGCCCGTCATTGTGGGCACGGAGATGAACAGCCCCGGCCAGCCCCTGGCGGATCAGCTTGACGCGCCGGAGCTGGAGCCGGTGCGCGGGACGTTCATAGACGGAGCCCACTTCCTCTACGGCCACACGGCATTGGCCCGCCACGCAGGGATCGGCTACCAGAGCGATTGGGCCGCCGAGCATCTGCTCGATCGGGCGAAGCGCAACGCATTTTATACGGAAGTAGGCCGGCGTCTGCCGCCGGGCGCGGCCGGAGCCCCGCTGCTGGAAAAAATATCGTCCTGCCGGATGCCGACGGATATTCTGGCTTTGCTTGCACAGTAAATCCCGGCAGAAATGCTGCGCCCGTTCCGGGTACGCCATATCATTCAGGAGAAGCTCTCACATGGCTGAAAAACTTACCCGATATCGGGCAGTGGAAGAACCGCTGCCCGCCCAGTATCGCCTTTGGCCGCTCTATGGCGCGGGCTTTGAAAACCTGGGCCTCAACGGCGAGATGATTGAAGTAACCCTGCCCGAACCCGGGCCCGATGAGCTGCTGGTGCGCCATGATGCAGTAGGCATCTGCTATTCCGATATCAAGGTCATTCGCGCCGGCAATAACCACCCGCGCATTCATCGGGACATCAGCGAGCAGCCCGTCACTCTGGGCCACGAGGTGAGCCTGACCATTGTCAAAGTCGGCGAAAATCTGCGGGACGAATTCGCCGTCGGCCAGCGCTACATCGTCCAGGCCGACATCTATATCAACGGCGTGAGTTACGCCTACGGCTACGAAATCCAGGGCGGCTTTTCCGAATACAACATCATCGATCAGCGGGTGCTCAACGGCGACGGGGGCAGTTACCTCATTCCCGTGCAGCCGGAGACCGGCTTTGCCGAAGCTGCGCTTAACGAGCCGTGGGCCTGCGTCGAAGCGGCCTATACGCCCGGCTATCGCAACGAGTGGAAGACGGGCGGGACGCTTCTCGTCAGCGGTGACGGCGCAGGCGTCACTCTGGGCGCGGCCGCCAATTGGGAGCCGGGCCGGATTGTGCTGGATGCGGCTGACGCAGAATTCGCCGCAGCGGTGCAGGCATGGGCGGAAGCGCAGGGAATCCCCATCATCGAAGACGACGGCGAGACGCAGTTTGACGACATCGTCCTGCTGGGCAATGACCCGGAGCGCATCGAGCGGACTTTTCCGCGCCTGGCTAACGGCGGCATTTTCGCCGTGATCAGCCCGCGGCCGATTCCCCGGCGGGTAAGTCTGGACATCGGCCGCATTCATTACGATCTGCTGTCGCTGGCGGGTACAGACAAATCGGAAGTCAGCGCAGCCTATACGCCCATCCGTTCCCAACTCAGGCCGGGCGGACGGACATGGATTTTGGGCGCGGCCGGTCCCATGGGCCATATGCATCTGCAACGCGCACTGGAAATGGACGGCAAGCCGGGCCGCATTGTTGCCACCAATCTGCATGAGGCGCGTATGGGCCCGACCCGGGACAAATTTGCGCCCATGGGCGAGCGAGAGGGCGTTGAGCTTCACTTCATTGCCCGTGATCAGTTCGATTCGGACGTGGCCATGGATGAAGAGTTACGCAAAGTGACCAACGGCGGCTTTGACGATATCGTGGTTATGGCGCCCAGCACCCGAGTGATTGAAGACGCCATGCCCCTCCTCATCGAGAATGGCGTCATGAACGTCTTTGCCGGCCTGCCCCGAGGCACCATGGCGGCCTTTGACTACAACCTTGTCACCGCGCACGGCAATCGCTTCGTGGGCACCAGCGGCTCGTCGATAGAGGACCTGCGCCACATGTTGGCGCTGGTGGAGAGCGACGTTCTCTCCACCAACGGAGCCGTGGCCGCGGTAGCCGGACTGGAAGCCGTCCCCGAAGGACTGCGGGCCGTGGCCGACGGGCGCTTTGCCGGCAAGGTTGTCATCTACCCTCACATTGACGATCTGCCCTTGACCACGCTGGATGAACTGGCCGATACCCTGCCCAGCGTCTACGCCAAATTACAGGACGGCCGCATCTGGACCCGGGAAGCGGAAGAGGAATTGCTGCGGTTAAAGTTGTAGCAGGTGGCAGGTGGCAGGTGGCAGGTGGCAGGTGGCAGGTGGCAGGGAAGATTATCTCCGACCGACCGCAACCTCGCCACCTCGCCACTTCGCAACCTCGCCACTTCGCAACCTCGCCACTTCGCAACCTCGCCACTTCGCAACCTCGCCACTTCGCAACCTCGCCACTTCGCAACGTGCAACTTGCCCACCTGCCCACCTGCCCCTTAACTCCATTTAGGCAAACAACATGAATCCACAACCTTTACTCGACCAAATTGCGATTGTAACCGGCGGCGCGCAGGGACTGGGTCGCGAAATCTGTCTGCGCCTGGCCCGGGAGGGCGCGCACGTGGTCGTGGCCGATCTCCAGGCAGAGGCGGCGCAAGCGACGGCGGCGGAAGTCCGGGCAGAGGGTCGTCGATCGCAGGGAGCGGCGGTAGACGTCACGGACGAAGAGCAGGTCGCCGCGCTGGTGGAGGCCACGGTTGCCGAGTTTGGCCGGCTGGACATCCTGGTCGCCAATGCAGGCATCGTCCTCTCGGGACCGGTGGATGAACTGCCCGTTGCGCACTGGCGCAAGGTCATGGAGGTGAATCTCACCGGCTACTTCCTGTGCGCCAAGCACGCGGCCCGGGCGATGAAGCCCCAGGGCAGCGGCGTCATCGTCCAGATCAACTCCAAATCGGGCAAGAAGGGCAGCTCCAAAAATTCGGCCTATTCAGCCAGCAAATTCGGCGGCATCGGCCTCACCCAGAGCATCGCCCTGGAGCTGGCTGAGCACGGCATTCGGGTCAATTCGGTCTGTCCGGGCAACCTCCTGGACTCGCCGCTTTGGGTCAACTCGCTCTACAGCCAATACGCCAAGCGCCTGGGCATCAGCGAGGATGAAGTGCGCCAGATTTATATCGACAAAGTGCCCATGAAGCGGGGCTGTACCTATGACGACATCACCAACGTCGTCACCTTCCTCTGCTCCGACCAGTCCTCCTACATGACGGGTCAGGCCGTCAACGTCACAGGCGGTCAAGAGATGAAATAGGAAGTAATGCATAATCCCCGTAACGAGCGAGCGTGAATATACGACGGTGTCAATTATATTCAGGACGGGTCACGGATTACGCGTTACGGATTACGGATTACGCATTACTCGCCCGTCTCTCATTCATGATTGTTACTCCCCATGTCTACTTTCGTCGGCTTTGGTTTCGGTCCTATTCAGGCCGGACTTTTTTTATACGAGGCCCAGCAGAGCGGCGCATTTGACCGCCTGGTCGTGGCGGAGATCGCGCCGGAGCGGGTGAATGCCCTGCGCCGGGCCGGCGGCGTCTTCCATCTCAATATCGCCCATGCCGACCGCATTGAGCGGATCAGCGTCGGACCCGCGGAGATCTACAATCCCCATGTGGAGGCGGATCGCGCGGCGCTCGTAGACGCCGTCGCCCAGGCCGCAGAGATAGCGACGGCGATTCCCAGCGTGCGTTTTTACGCGGGCGACGGTCCCGGCAGCCTCCACCGGGTGCTGGCCGCGGGAATCGCCCGCAAGCACGCGCAAAAAGGCCCCCAGGCCGTGGTCTATGCCGCCGAAAACAATAACCATGCGGCAGAAATTCTGACCGCGGCCGTAGAAGGTGAAATGGCAGATCCGCCCCAGGCCCGGCGCTACGTAAATTTCCTCAATACCGTCGTGGGCAAGATGAGCGGCGTCAAACCCGCGGGGGGACGCGATAATCTTGTCCCCTTCACCCCCAGTGCAGATGAGTCGTTTCTGGTTGAAGCCTTCAATCACATCCTGGTTACCCGGCCGAGCCTGCCCCGGTTGCCGAATCGTTCGCCTTATGCCCGGCAGATAACCGTCTTTGACGAAAAAGATGATCTCCTCCCCTTTGAAGAAGCCAAGCTCTACGGCCACAACGCCCTCCACGCAACGGCCGCCTATCTGGGCTGGATGAAGGGGCTGGATGATATGGCGCAACTCAGCGCCGCGCCGGACATTCTGCTGCTTGCCCGCCGGGCAGCGCAGGACGAAGCGGGAGCCGCCCTCTGTCGCCGCTATGCCGGCCTGGATCCCCTCTTCACGCAGGCGGGCTTTGCCGAATATGTGGACGATCTCCTCCTACGCATGGTGAACCCCTATCTGCGCGATGCCATTGAGCGAGTCGCGCGGGACCCCGCTCGCAAGCTGGCCTGGCATGACCGCCTCATCGGGGCCATGCGCCTGGCTCTTACGGCCGGGCGGGAACCGGAAGCCTTGGCCATGGGCGCGGCCGCGGCCTATGCGTACTGGGCAGCCATTGATCCGGCGTTAGCCAATCGCCCCATGGCCGCAACCCTGTCTCAGCTCTGGGCGGTCGATCAGCCGGACGAGACCGAACAAGACGCGATTCTCCTTCGCCTGCATGCAGCCGGGAAAGCGTTAGCCGCGCGCCAAGCATAATTTTCTGGCTCTTGCAGAATTCATGTGGTCCGCTTTCTGAAACGTGATACGCGACAGCGCAGACCTTCACCCATCATGCGTCAAATACCCACGTCTCCAACATCAGTCAAGCACATGAAATCCGGTTGAACCCATTTTCTTTTTACTTTCGGATGCACCGCAATTCGTTAATGCTTTTTGGCGCAACCATCATTATTCAGTACAATCAATCCATAAATCCCAGCAGGCAATAAATTTCGGCAGAAATCCGCATACCGTCTCCACCTGCGGTGAGCCATCAGATTTCCCGCACGGCATTCACGCCTGACTGGGTAGCGATTTACAACGGAAAGCCACGCGCCGAAAGCAGAAAGGAATCATCCCCGATGAGCGACAACAGCAGCCCCCAGGAGGGCGCCCATTTTTCCAGTAACGAGCGCCGCGAAATCATCATCCAAACCCTACGCGAACAGGATCAGGTCAGCGTTAACGATCTGAGCAAGCGCCTCAACGTCACGGAGGTGACGACGCGCAAGGACCTGCAACTGCTGGAAGAGCAGGGCTATCTGACCCGGGTGCGGGGCGGCGCCGTCATGTCCGGTCGGGGGCAGTTGGAATTACGCTTTGCCGCGCGCCAGCAGCTCATGCTGGATGAGAAGCGTCGCATGGCCAAGCGCGCCGCACGCTACATCGAGCCGGGCAACACCATCTTCCTGGACGGCAGCAGCACTACCTTTCAGATGACCCGCCTGCTGCGGGATCAGCAGGGCATCACGGTCATCACCAACGGCCTTTACGCCGCGCTGGAGTTAAGCTTTGCGCCCGAAGTGACTACCATTGTCGTAGGCGGAATCCTGCGCCGCCGCACCAGCAGCCTGGTCGATGTGCTCACGCCGACGCTCTTGCGCCGCCTTCATGTGGATGTCGCCTTCCTCAGCTGCCGGGCCTTCACCATGAAGAACGGCATGATGGAGTCGGACCTGCGCGAGGCCCAGATTAAGCGCTATATGGCCCAGGCGGCCCAGAGGACGTTCGCGATTATCGATCACAGCAAATTCGGCGGCTCCTATACCGCCAGCTCCCTCCTGCCCGAAGAGATCGACAACATGATCTCCGACACGGGTCTGAGCGCTGAACAGCAGGCTCAGATTGCAGAACTGGGCATCAATCTGGAACTGGCATAACGCCGTCATAAACCGTCATCATGCAGAAAGGTTGATCATGCCCGCCACAGCCGACTTTCTCGCCGCTGATTTGGGGGCGTCTAACGGACGCGTCCTGCTCTCATCCTGGGACGGCGAGCGCTTTGCCCTGAAGGAGATTCACCGCTTCGCCAATGGACCCACAACCATCCTGGGGCGCGATTATTGGGACGTCCTGGGACTCTGGTCAGAGATCACCCACGGGTTAGCCCGCTACGCCACGGAATACGGTACGACGCCGGCCGGCATCGGATTGGACACGTGGGGCGTAGACTACGGCCTGCTGGACGCAAGCGGCGCGCTGCTGGGCAATCCCGTCCACTATCGGGATGCGCGCACCAACGGCATGATGGAGCAGGTCTTCTCCATCATCTCCCGCCGCGAGCTATTTGCGATCACCGGCATCCAATTCATTCAGCTCAACACCCTCTACCAGCTTTTCAGCATGCGGCAGAGCCGCGATCCCCAGTTAACCCACGCTGCGCGCCTGCTCCTGCTGCCCGACCTCTTCAACTACTGGTTCACCGGACGGCAGGCGGCCGAATACACCATTGCCTCGACGACCCAAATGCTGGATGCCGAGACCCGAAACTGGTCCGACGATCTCATGGCGCGGCTGGGCCTGCCGCGTGCGATCATGGCCGACATCATCGCTCCGGGTACGATTCTCGGCCCCCTGCTGGAAGGGGTTGCACAGGAGACCGGGTTGATCCAGACCACACCGGTCATCACCGTAGGCAGCCACGACACGGCCAGCGCGGTCGCGGCCATCCCCGGCCTGGATGAACGGAGCATCTACATCAGCAGCGGCACGTGGAGCCTCATGGGCATGGAAACGTCGGAGCCGGTCATGACCGATGCCGCGCTGCGCTACAATTTCACCAACGAAGGCGGCGTAGGCGGGACGATTCGCCTGCTCAAAAACCTGACGGGCCTATGGCTGGTGCAGGAGTGCCGCAACCAGTGGCGGCGGGAAGGTGATGCGTACAGTTGGGACGATCTCATGGCGCTGGCCCAGGAGGCAGAGCCCTTTCGCAGCATCATCTATCCCGACCACGATGACTTCTTCCACAATCCCCAGGACATGGTCGGCTCGATTCGGGCCTTCTGTCGCCGCACCGGCCAAGTTGCGCCCGAGAGTCCCGGCGCGGTCGTGCGCTGTTGCCTGGAGAGCCTGGCCCTGCGCTATCGCAGCATCGTGGCCAATCTGGAAGAGCTGGCCGGCCACAGCCTGCCGACCATACACGTCGTGGGCGGCGGCAGCCAGAACCGGCTGCTCAACCAATTCACAGCCGACGCCTGCGGACGGCTGGTCATCTCCGGCCCGGCCGAAGCCACGGCCCTGGGCAACGTCATGGTCCAGGCTATGGCCACCGGTCACCTGGCCGACATGGCAGAGGGTCGTGCGGCCATTGCCGCGTCCATCGTGCGCGAGGAATTTACGCCCGGTTCCACCCCGGGCTGGGATGACGCCTATGGTCGCTTTATGGAGTTGGATAGGGGATAGATTGGGGGTCGGTCGGCGCAGGATATCGTCTTGCCCGCCCGGCCAAGCGACGCCGAATCAATTCGGCGTCTGTCACGGTAAACGTGTTGAAACGCGTTGAGCAGACCGGCGCTCCAACCGGCTTGAGCCGGTTTCCCGTAGCAGGCGGCGGTTTCAACCGCTGCCGCCGCTTATTCGCGGGCACACAGGCTGCCCATGCCTTGCCGAGCCTTCGCTGCGTGCGTGGAGAGACCGCGCAAGCGCATTGCTTCTGTCGTCGGTTGGCGTAGGGACGGCACAGAATGACCCCAAAGTTAAAATGGAATCCAGTAGAAGGTATGAAACTATGATCTATAAATGTACCCTCAATTACTCAAAGTCCCGTAACCGAAATCAACTTCAACAAATGCGAAGATCAGCAATTCAGTGTATGGGCACATTGGGTGATTTGTCTCTACGGAACAATGGTTAAACAGGCGCCCGCATTGGGTGCAATGTATGTTTCCGTCACCTCAAACAAACCATAATTTTGGGTATGAACAATTGGCATTACAGGAAACTCATCCCACATTGTTCCGGATTCATCAAAGCTCGTTGCTATTACAATACCGGAAGCGATACGATCTCCGCTCGAGAAATCTCCACCTTCCGTCCGCAGCGCGTTAAACCACCCCACATACGCCGTCGTCACTGTTGATGAATTGGTTTCTCCGATCCCCCACTCTTGAATTGTGCTACGGCTCACCGTATCTGAACACATTGCCGCAAAATAAAGCGGCGGCGTATCCGCTGTTCCCGCACAATTATTGTTCTCCCAACTGTTTAACCCGCCAATATCGGAAGCAGGATCAAGGTCATCCGCGCATCCGACATGTGACCAACCGATATTGTTATTCTGAAAAGTATTGTCATGAGGAACTATCATATGCCCGTTCTCATCATCTCCAATGGATAGAATGCCGTAATAACCCGCAATTTGATTATTCTGAACCATATTGTTTTTTGTCTCAAGATTTTTATCCTGACACAAATATACTCCGGCTGAATGCTCTCCTTGCGGTCCGCCATGACAAATCGGATGATTAGGGTGCATAATGCTGTTTGTCGCCGGATGATAAATCTCATTATTTTCAAGCAACCAGTTACTCGCTGAATATAAGCTGACTCCCGCCCACGCTCGGTTTTTGTAAACTCGATTGTTTGTAAAAATACCGCCCCAAACCCGATCTACATCCAATCCCGGCCCGCCATTGTACCGAATTGTATTTCCACTGATAATCGGCGCGTATTCCCTTACATCATCCTCTTCTTCATAATTTACAACGTATATCCCGGCCGCCGGCAAATAACATTTTCCTTCGTACCTCAAATCAACGGGACAATTTTCTACCGCAAACCCCAAATTAAGACAGTCGTTGCCATTATTTTCTATCAAACTATTCTGAATCATCATATTATTGCCGGCTATGGCTATCCCGTCACATTTAGCGTTGATTACTTTCATAGAATCAACCGTTATATCTCTTGCCCCAATGCCGAATGTGCTGAGATGATTAGCATCAATAGTAAAGTTAGACAGCTCCGCGCCTATACTTTCATTATTATGCACAACTGCTTCCGCCTGATTATTGGTCCCGTTCCCTTCCCAAGGAGCCGCAGCCATTAAAACAACGTCGTCCCGATCTTTGCCGACAAGTTTATGTCCCGATTTCATTACAATTTGAACCGTCGTCGCCCAAATCCCTGGCTGCATCTCAACGCAGACATAATCATCTACAGCCGTCTGAAGCGGAATTTGCCCCGCCCATTGATAGCAATCCTCACCATTATTTGTGGGAGTATATTCTTTAGCAATATATGGAAGATGGATTGGAGCTGCGGGCGTTGTGGTTGCATCTGAGCTTGCTACAACCGCCCATACACCAAATTTATTTGCCAATGCAACAATAACGCAAATTATCACAACAATCAGACTAACATTTACAAGACGATTGTTTATTATCGATTTTTGTATCATCACAATGTCTCCAATCCTCCCAACGGCCAGCGTCACCTGAGTGTGGGCGGGCAGAGACTATACTTGGGAGTATAAAAAAACTCGAAGCGGAAGAGCGCTTAAAAATACCGCAGAATCCCCCACGCCAGGTGCACGCTTGCAGACGCGGCTGCGCTTCTGCATCCCCTCAATGATGCGCTAAACCAAGCGCCTCACGCTCGCGAGCGATCAACATGCCCCCCCCCTACCCAACCGCACCTCCCTCCCGCGCGTGGTCCACTTCCCGGTCGCGGATGCCGATGAGGTAGAGGAGGCCGTCCAGGCCCAGGGTGTTGATGGCTTCAGCGGCCTGCTCGCGGACGATGGGCTTGGCGTGGAAGGCGATGCCCAGCCCGGCCACGCTGAGCATGGGCAGGTCATTGGCCCCGTCACCCACCGCGATGGTCTGCTCCAGGCGCAGCCCTTCCGCGTCAGCAATGCGCCGGAGCAGCTCGGCTTTCTTGGGGCCGTCCACGATCTCGCCCAGCAGCCGTCCCGTCACCTTGCCGTCTACGATCTCCAGTTGATTGGCGTAGAGGTAATCCAGCCCCAGACGTTCCTGCAAGCGTCGGCCGAAGAAGTCAAAACCGCCTGACAAAATGCCGATCTTGTAGCCCAGCCGCTTGAGGGTGCTGGTCACCAGTTCAGCGCCCTCGGTGAGGGGCAGGCGCGCGGCAATTTCGTCCAGCACGGCCTCGTCCAGCCCGGCCAGGGTGGCCACGCGCCGGTGCAGGCTCGTGGTGAAGTCCAGCTCGCCGCGCATGGCGGCTTCGGTGATGGCGGCCACTTCCTCGCCCGACCCCGCGGCCCTGGCCAGTTCGTTGATGACCTCGGTCTGAATCAGGGTGGAATCCATGTCGAAGACCACCAGCCGCCGGTTGCGTCGGTAGATGTCATCCACGTGAAAGGAGATATCGATGCCCGTGGCCTGGGAAACGGCCAGCAACTGCCCGCGGATATGGGCCTCGTCATCCACGTGGCCGCTCACGGAGAACTGGACGCAGGCTTTGGTGCTGCCCGCGGGATTGACCAGGGAGATGCGACCCGAAAGGCGGGTGATCACCTCGATGTTGAGGCCGTTCTCGGCCACAATGTGGGCAACCTGGGCCAGCTGCGCGGCAGTAAGCTTGCGCCCCAGCAGGGTAATCATGCGCCGGGGCCGGCCCTGGGACGCGACCCAGGCTTCATACCGGTTTGACTCGACCGCAGCGTAATTCACCGTCACGTTCAGATCATGACCCAGGAAGAGGAGGTCCTTGAGTACGGCCGCGGTCACCATATCGCCGGGCACGCCGACAGCTGCAGGAATCTCGACCAGCAGACCCAGCGAGAGATAGTCGTGGATCACCGCCTGGCCGATATCCAGAATGTTGAGGCCGTGCTCAGCCAGCACGCCGGTACACCGGGCCATGAGGCCGGGCCGGTCGCGCCCGGTAATGTTGATCAGGTAGATAGAGGACATGAAGAAATGAGAAATTAGGAATGAAAAATTGGTACTACGTACTGCGTAATGGCGACCTTACGCAGTACGTAGTACGCATTATATAGTGCCAAAACAGGCCACCGGCCACACGTCCAGGACGTCGGTCAGGGCGAGGATGCGGTGGCCGCCTTGCTTAATTGGCGTAAGCGTCTCACCGGTAAGCAGATTGTAGAACGAATCTGCCAGTCCCTCAGGCGGCAGCACAATTTGCGTATCACCCCATATATCGCCCGTGGGCGGCAATTCCCGCCCGTCGCTCAGAATCGCGCTCCAGCGCGGCGCGACGGTCAGAAGCCAATCGTCGCCGTCGCTGCGAACAAAGGCGCAAACGTGATCCGCATACTCGCCGGTAACGGTGAGGGGCAGATAGCCGCCGTGGCGGAAGAGGGGTTCGTGGATGCGGCGATGCTCCAGAATGACCCAGGTCAGATAGAGCTTGATGCGGCCGGAGGGCGCGTCTGCCAGGAGCGCGGCGGCCAGGGCCGGGCGATCAGTCGCGGCCGCGGCTTTCAACTCATCCAGCAAGGCATGGCGTAGTCCGAAATCCACAGGCCGCCGATTATCGGGATCAACCAGGCTGAAATCCCACAGTTCCGTGCCCTGATAGATGTCGGGCATGCCGGGACACGTATGCTTGAGCAGAGTCTGGGAGAGGGAATTGATACGCCCGAAGTAGGCAATCCGCGCCTGGAAGGGATCAAACGTAGCCCGGAATTCCTCGTCCTGCCAGATGGCGGTGATGAAGTCGGTGATGGCCTGGGCGTAGGGCTCATTGGGGTTAATCCAGTTGCTGTGTACTTTGGCCTCGTTGATGGCCTTGTGCATATAGGCCGCCATACGCGCGACGAAGGTCGCGTCATCATCTTGCAGGGGGTCCCACGTCCCCAGCAGCGTCTGATAAATCAGGTATTCGTCATTGGGCGTGGGCGCAAGGAGATCGCCGATCCGGGTTTTGGCTCCGGCATTGATGAGGGACCAGACGTCAATGCGGCCGGCCCACTCATCCGCCAGCTCGGAAAGCACGCTGATGCGCGCCCGTACGTCCTCGCTGCGCTTGGTGTCATGAGTAGACGTGGCGAGCATGGTGTGGGGAAACTTCTGCTCCTGGTTGTGGCGATGAAATTCCGCCACGCTCGCGCCGAATTGTTCGGGATGACCGCCCACCTCATTGAGGGAAACCAGGCGATTATAAATGTAAAAGGCCGTATCCTCCACGCTCTTGGCCATGACGGGACCGGTAATCTGCTGGAATTTCATGACAAACTCGCGCAGGTCCTCCCGGCTCTCGGGCGTAAAGTCGTCCAGGTTGCGCATGAGGAGCGTATCCTGCAGGAAGTCGAACAGCCCCTTCGGCACCAGAGGATTCCGCTGTTTTGCCAGGCGGATGGCCTCTTCCACATAAGCCTGATCCCGTTCGCTCACGTCATCCGGGCCGGTGATGTAGGTGCGATAGATGTCCAGCGCGGCGATGAACTCGCTCAGGCCAAAGGCCAGGCTGTTCTGGGTGAAGCCCCGGAAACGGCGATTGCGCTCCACAATGGCCGCTAACTCCGCGCTGCGGGCGTGGATTTCGCTGGTAAGCGATTGGGTCATCATCAGCCGCTTGGTCCGGGTGATGAGTTCGTGAAAGGGCGTCACCTCACCGGTGAAGGCGGCATAAAGGCGGTTGAATTCAGCCTCATGATCGCCGTAGACGTAGAGATTGTTGAGCAGCGACATGAAGTCATAGCCCGTGGTGCCGTAGATGGCCCAACTGTCGGGCAGGGGCTCGGAGGCAGAGAGGATCTTCTCCACCAGCACGTAGAACGGCCAATGGACCTCGGGGGTTTCCGGCGTCCTGGCAGCCTGAAGCGCGTTCAGCCGCTCCTCGGCCAAAGCATGATAATCCACGCCGGCCTCCTCATCGCCCAAACGCAGGCGCAGGACCGTCTCCAGGTAAGCCGCCTGCAGCCGGCGAAAGTAGCCTGTGGGGTCCCACAGGCCATCAGGATGGTCGATGCGCAGGCCGGTGACTTTCTTCTCAGCCATGAGGCGCAGGGTCAGCTTGTGCATGCCGTCGAAAACCCGGGCGTTTTCCACCCGCACCGCGGCCATGTCGTTGATGTCAAAGAAGCGCCGGTAGTTGATCTCGTCCGTCGCCGTACGCCAGAAAGCCAGGCGATAGGGCTGCTCCGAGAGGAGCCAATCCAGCGTGTCGAAGGAATCGGGATTGCCCGGCTCGCCGTTGATGATGTCCAGCGCCTGATCCAGGGCGGTGCGGAAGACCGCGCTCTTGTCAAAAAGCCCCAACAGACGCCAGCGGACGATGGTCTGCTCCCGCTGGCGCGCGGCAATACGGACCAAATCGCGCACGTTGTAGGCGGGCAGATAACCTAGGGAGTAGACGATGCTGGCGACTTCGGCGGGGACCCACTCCTCGGTTGCGTCCAATTCCCTGGGCAGGAGTTCCTGCACCTGAGAGAGAATCCGCGCATAGGATTCAGGCGTCATGGGGAACTGATGCTCGTAGTAGTGGATATAAAAATCCCCGTGCCAGTAGACGACCTTCAGCTCACCGGCCTCCAGCACCTCGCCGTAGTGGCCGCCCAGCACGGGCAGCAGCACCTTGTCATCCATAGCCCGGTTGGGCGGTCGCCAGTTGATGTCAAAATAAGCGGCGTATTCAGACGAGGGCCCGTGCTTGAGCACGTCGGTCCACCAATCGTTTTCCGTGCTCACGCCCATGTGATTGGGCACAATGTCCAGCAGCAGCCCCATGCCGCGCTCGGTCAACCCATGGGACAGGGAATTGAAGTCGTCTTCCGTTCCCAGCAGCGGATTAAACTGGTTGTGATCCACGGTATCGTAGCCGTGGGTACTGGTGGAGCGGGGCTTGAAGAGGGGGGAGGCGTAGAAGTCGCTTACCCCCAGCGCATCCAGATAGGGCAGCAGTTCCTGGGCCCGGGAAAAGGATATCTCCGGTCCCAGCTGAACGCGGTAGGTGGCCCGAGGCAAATAGGGCCCGGCCAGCAGCTCATCGAGGAGCGTCTCGGCCTGGCCCCGCGCTGACGCAGGATTCTCATCGGTCAAAGTTGTATGATTTATCATTGGGCTGTTCTGCGGATTAGCGGTCATACAGTTCATCCTCCTGCAAGTAGACGGCAAACGCTTTGGGGGCCAGGGAAACCGTATACGACTCGGCTCTCCCAATTGTCGCCGGCGGAGAAAGGTCCGGATCTGCTTTTGGCGACCACCTGGCATCCCGGGAATCCAGCACCCTGCGCCAGGCGACATCTCCGCCCGGCACGTCCAGCCCGGCGGTATGCGTCAATTCAAAATTGAGGAACACGCGCAGCGTCTGACGACCAAATCGACGCTCGACACAGATCATGCGGTTCTTTCCATGGTGATAGACCAGGGTATCGTCGGGTCCCGGATTGGTGAGGGCGGGGTAGGCGCGGCGCATGGCCAGCAATTCCTTATAGAGCGCATAGAGCAAAGCGTGGGTTCCCTGATTGGCCAGGGCGTGATTCAGCTTGCTGCGCGCAAAAGTCTCCTCTCCCTGGGGATCAGGCGGCTCGCCCCGCCAGTCGAACGCGGCGAACTCTTGGGCCCGCCCCCGACGCACGCCTTCAATCAGGTCAGCGTCGCCGTGGGACGTAAAGAAGAGGAAGGGCGCGGTCTCCCCGTACTCTTCGCCCATAAAGAGCATGGGCGTAAAGGGCGACGTGAGCAGCAGCCCCGCGGCCAGCTTGAGGCCGTCAAAATCGGTAAGCGTCGAGAGGCGCTCGCCCAGCATGCGGTTGCCCACCTGATCATGGGTCTGGGTAGACGCCACAAAGCGATCCGCGGGAACATCGCCCGCCCATGTCCCGTGTTGACGGCGACGGATAGGCGAATAAGCCCCCGTGTAAGCAAAGCGCTCGCCCAGCACCTTGGGCAACAGGGTGAAGTCCTGATAATCGATGTAGTAGCCATCCGACTCGCCGGTCAGCGCCACGTGGAGCACGTGATGAAAGTCATCCAGCCACTGGCCGTCCAACCCCAGACCATTGGCGTCCCGGCTCAACGTCAACAGGCGATTGCTCTGGTCATTCTCGGCAATGATGTGAACGTGGCGGTTATCCCGCGCCGCCCAATCCGCGATCTGCGCGGTGAGTTCGCCCAGGAAAGGCCGAGCGGAGAAAGAAAGCAGCTCATGGGTGGCGTCCAGGCGTAAGCCGTCAAAGTGATAGCGGCTCAGCCAGTAGACGGCATTGGCCATAAAGAAGCGCCGCACCGGATCGCTGTCCGGGCCGTCCAGGTTGATGCCCGCGCCCCACGGCGATTTATATCGGTCCGTAAAATAGGGACCGTAATCCCACAGATAGTTGCCTTCCGGCCCCAGATGGTTATAGACCACGTCCAGCATCACGGCCAGGCCGTGACCATGGGCCGCGTCCACCAGCCGCTTGAGGCCGTTCACGCCGCCGTAGGCGCTGTGGGGCGCAAAGAGCTGGACGCCGTCATAGCCCCAGTTGCGCGCGCCGGGAAACTGGGCGACAGGCATGATTTGGAGCGCGGTAACACCCAGGTCCGCCAGGCCGGGCAGATGAGGAATGACAGCATCAAACGTGCCGTCGGGCGTATAGGCGCCCACATGGAGTTCATAGAAAACGCTGTTGCGCAGGGAAAGCGGCGCACAAACGGGATGACGCCAGGCAAAAGATTGGTCCACAACCTGAGAGGGGCCATGGACGCCGTCGGGCTGACTTTGAGATGCGGGATCGGGACGCTCCTTCTCACTGTCCAGGCGATAGAAATAGCGCTCGCCGGGCGCCACATCCGCCACAATCCCGCTAAAGTATCCGCCCGCCTCCGGCTGCAAACGGACGTACCGGCGAGCGTCCAATAAGCGTACTTCCACTTCTTCGCAGTACGGAGCCCAAACGCGAAAAGCCGTGGCCCCGGGCGTATACTGCGCGCCTAATAAAAATTCGTCATACATAAAAATAAAGCCTTACCTCGTTTAAAGTACTGTGCATGGCCAAGGATTTGCGAGAATCCAATCCACTGGCTACCATGATGCGCAGCATAACCGACCGACGACCGTCACCCAAATTTACGTCATGGCTCATCAAAGAACGTTTACCCTGGCTACGCCCGCCCCCTATCTCTTTCTCAGCGTCCTGGATCACGGCTGGCCCGCGCTTGCGCCCTGGCGTTGGGATAGCGCCACCCAAACGCTGGAGCGCACGGAACGACTCGACAACGGCTCGGTCGCGCTGTTGCGCCTCCAGGCGGCGGAAGCCGGCCCGGGCATCGCCATCGCCATGGAGGGGCCGGTGGAGATAGACGACAAAATCGTCGTTGAAGTTTCCCGCAAGATGAGCCGGGCCCTGCGCCTGGACGAAGATATGAGCGACTTCTACGCCCGAGCGGCGCAACATCCCGCCATCTACGCCCAAGTAGGCGACGGTCGGGGACGCCTCCTCCGGTCCCCAACGCTCTTTGAGGACGTGGTCAAGACTATCTGCACCACCAACATTACCTGGTCTCAAACCAAGGCCATGGTCGCACGCCTGGTTGACGCCTTCGGCGCGCCCTGGTCCGCGGATCCGACGCGTCGTGCTTTTCCCACTGCGGAACAACTGGCAGCCGTTGAACCGGATAAATTTGACGCGGCTGCACGCATGGGCTATCGCAATGCCTACGTGCGGGAGTTGGCCGTCCGGATAGCCGACGGTTCTCTGGACCTGGAAGGGTTGGCCGCCGCCGATCTGCCGCCTGCCGAGCTGCGCAAAGCGGTCAAGGCCATCAAGGGCGTAGGCGATTACGCGGCCAATACCATCATGATGCTGTTGGGGCGGTATGAACATCTGGCCATCGACAGCGAATTCCGCGCCTTTGTCCGGCCCCGTTATTTTGACGGCGCAGAGGTCGACGACAAAGAGTTGGCCGCCGTCTATGCCGATTGGGGCGATTGGCAATACCTGGCCTATTGGTTCGATAATATGGATACGCCGGACGAACCGGCCGCGGAGTAACTTGCCATGGAAATGCGTTCTCGCAGCCCCCTTAACCTGCCCGACGATCTGATTCAGGAGGAGACCGGCCGCTTCTCCGCCGGCTGGAATATCCTGCTCGACGCTTGGGGCGCGCCGCAAAAGGGCCACGCAGCCGCCGTGCGCCATCTTCAGGCGATCTACGGGCTTTCGGAACGCTGGGCCAACATCGTGGCGGTACGCTATGCCGCGGATCGCGACCTGCAGGAAGAAACATCGATCCCGGCCGATTTGCTGACGGCCATGGTGCTCAGGCCCGCGGCCCGGGTCCGCTTCGAGGCGTTGACCCCGGCCGAGCAGCGCGCCATCATCCTGCCCATCGAGACGGCAGCGGAAAGAAGCGAACGGAAGGAGCGCATTCGAGAGGCGATTGCGGGGCTGATAGAAGAATAAAGAATAAAGATTGAAGATTGAAGATTGAAGATTAGAGACTGAGCGATTAGAGATTGGGAGATTGGAGGCGGCGACCCGTTCGGCCCAATCATTATTCTTCAATCTTCAATTTTCAATCTCCACCCCTTATTTGATCGCACCTCCCCCCCTATGCTACACTTGCCACGCTCGGCCTCCGGCGAGCTATTTTTTTGTTTTCTCGTAGAGTGAAAGAGATTATGTCTAAACTTGTCATTGTCGAATCGCCCACAAAGGCGAAAACGATTCGTAAATTCCTGCCCAGCGGCTACAAGGTGGAAGCCAGCATGGGCCACGTACGCGACCTGCCGCCCTCGGCCAGCGAGATTCCCGCAAAGTATAAAGGGGAGTCCTGGGCGCGCCTGGGCGTCAACGTGGAGGAGGACTTTGATCCCCTCTACGTCATCCCCAGCAGCAAAAAGAAAGTCGTTACCAAGCTGCGCAAAGAGCTGAAAGCCGCGGACGAACTCATTCTGGCCACAGACGAGGACCGGGAAGGTGAAAGCATCGGCTGGCACCTGGTAGAGGTGCTCAAGCCCACGGTGCCCATTCAGCGCATGGTCTTCCACGAGATCACCCGGGAAGCGATTCAGGAAGCGTTGGGCCAAACCCGCAGCATTGACGATAACCTGGTCCGCGCGCAGGAGACCCGACGCATTTTGGACCGGCTGGTGGGCTACACCGTCTCGCCCTTGCTGTGGAAAAAGATCGCGCCCAAGCTCTCGGCCGGACGCGTCCAGAGCGTAGCCGTACGCCTGCTGGTGGAGCGGGAACGCCAGCGCCGGGCCTTCAAATCGGGCGCCTATTGGGACCTCAAGGCGCTCCTCAACAAGCGGCCGGACAAGCCGGCCCATCGCTTCGAGGCCGATCTGGTCTCGGTGGGCGGCGTACGCGTGGCCAGCGGACGGGACTTCGATGAGAATACGGGGAAGATTGCCGAAGGCAAAGATGTGCTCCTGCTCAATGAAGCAGAGACGGCCGCGCTGCGCGAACGGCTCATCAACGGCCTTTGGCGCGTATCGGGCATCGACGAACGGATCAGCGAGCGTTCGCCCGCACCGCCCTTCACCACCAGCACCCTCCAGCAGGAGGCGAATCGCAAGCTGGGCATGGGCGCCAAGGAAACCATGCGCACCGCGCAGGCGCTCTACGAAAACGGCTACATCACCTATATGCGCACCGACTCGGTCAACCTGAGCGACCAGGCCGTCAACGCGGCCCGGCGACGCGTGGTGGAGCTCTACGGCGAGGAGTATCTCTACAGCAAGCCCCGCCGCTACAGAACCAAGAGCAAGGGCGCGCAGGAGGCCCACGAGGCCATCCGGCCCGCTGGCGACCAAATGCTGCCCGCGGATCGTCTGCCCATTTCCGGCCGGGAGCGTCAGCTTTACGATCTAATCTGGAAGCGCACGGTGGCCACCCAGATGGCCAATGCCCGGCTCCGCTTCACGACCGCCACCATCGACGTGGAGGATGCCGTCTTCAAGGCGAACGGCCGCACCATTCTCTTTCCCGGCTTCTTCCGCGCCTACGTAGAAGGCTCCGACGATCCCGAAGCCGCGCTGGAAGACCAGGATACTTCCCTGCCGCCCCTCTCAGTAGATGAGGAAGTGGACTGCCGGGAGCTGAACCCCGTGGGCCACGAGACCAAGCCGCCCGCGCGCTACACCGAAGCCTCGCTGGTGAAGGCGCTGGAAGCCGAAGGTATCGGCCGCCCCAGCACCTATGCCACCATCATCGACACCATCATTAACCGGGGTTACACCTTCAAGCAGCGCAAGGAGTTGGTTCCCACCTTCACGGCTTTTGCCGTTACCGAACTGCTGGAAAATCACTTCGACGAGCTGGTAGACGTCCAGTTCACCGCGGAGATGGAGCAGCAGTTGGATGAGATCGCGGAAGGCGATCTGGATTACCTCGCCTACCTGCGCGGCTTCTTTTTGGGCGAAGGCGGGCTGGAGAATCAGGTGCGCACCAAGGAAGCGAACATCGATCCGCGGATTGCCAGCGGCATCGCGCTCAGCGATCTGGCGGACGTGGAGGTGCGCATCGGCCAGTTTGGCCCCTTCCTCTCCCGGGAGGAGAATGGAGAGCGCGTCACGGCCGGCCTGCCGGGCGATCTGCCGCCGGCCGATCTGTCGGCCGAGCTGGCCGAACAACTGTTGACCCAAAAGGCCGAAGGTCCCGAAGCCCTGGGCGTGGATCCCGTCACGGAAAAGCAGGTCTACCTGAAGAACGGGCCATACGGCCCCTATGTCCAGCTAGGCGATGAGGGCGAGCCGGCGGAGAAGGGCAAAAAAGTCAAAAAGCCCAAGCGCACCAGCCTGCTCAAAGGCATGGAGCCGGAAGATGTGGACCTGGCCCTGGCTTTACGCCTGCTGGAGCTGCCCCGGACCGTAGGCCAGCACCCCGATACGGGCAAGGTTGTCAAGGCTGCTGTGGGTCGTTACGGGCCGTACGTCTCGCATGACGGCCTCTTCGCCAGCGTGAAGGAGCCCGATAACGTGTTGGATATTGAGCTGGATCGGGCGGTGGAACTGCTGGCCCAGAAGAAAAAGGGAAGCAGCACAAGCGTGCTCAAGGATTTGGGCGAGCATCCCGACGGCGGCCCGATCCAGGTGCTGGACGGCCGCTACGGACCTTATGTCAAATATAAGCGCACCAATGCCACCCTGCCCAAAGACGTCGCGCCCGAGGACGTCACGCTGGAAACCGCGGTGCAGCTAATCGCCGACAAGAAGGCGAAAAAGAAGAAAAAGTAGCGGCGATTGATTCGGCGACGAATCGCCCCGCAAAAAACCAGGGAGCCGAAAAGCAAAAGGGCCGCAGAGATTATCCACTCTGCGGCCCTCTGTCTTTATCGTTTCCTGTGCGCCCTCTGCGCCTGTTGCTACCGCGCCTCAAACGCCTCCAACTCAAACAATCCGCCGTTGCGGCTTTCCGTAAACTTCACCAGCGGATAGGGCGCGTCCACGCCGATCCAGGCCCGGGTTTCACTATCGCCCGTATCCAGCTCCACCAGCCACGTATCGAACGTCCCCGCGGGCACGGTAATCTCCTCCCGCCGCAGCACGTTGACGGTCACCCGATCCAGCAGATTGGCCACCGGCAGGAAGCTGTTCATGCGCGCGCTATAACCTTTCTCCAGGGGCAGCGTACGCAACAGCATGAGCACCGTACGCTGATCCCGGGCATCCGACGGAATATGGTTGCGCTCATTCGTGGTCACGTTCTGGACGGTGGTCAACTCCATGTCCACCTGGCCGCCGGCGTAGGTTGTATTGACCCGCTCCTCGCCCGTAGCATAGACTCGGACCAGCAGGGCGCTGCGGGGCAGAAAAACGCCGTCATCGGTCTCTACGGAGATCACCTCCTGAGTCTCGGAAGACGAAATCTCTCGCCGAAAGATCCAACCGCCGTCCGCCTGTTGGATCTGATACTGGAGCGTACCCGCAAAGTCGCCATTCAGGTTGGTGATGGCATACCGGCTGGTCTCAGTATTGCTCCACGGCGCAGCGCCCATAACCAACGGCTGGACCTCCGGCCTGCTGCAAGCCGTTGAGACCGCCAAAAGCAGCGTTGCGCCCAGCAAAAGCCCCACTACGCGCCGCACGCTCATGCCCGATTGCTCTCCATCCACTCGACCGCGGCCGAAGCCAGCGCGGCCGCGCCGATGGGCAAGGCATCCTCGTCCAGGCGGAAGTCCGCCCGGTGTACCCGATAATAGCTGTCGCCCCATGCGGGATCGTGGACGCCCAGGCGGATAAAGCAGCCGGGCGCGCTCTGGGCCATGTAGCTGAAGTCCTCCGCGCCCATGATCATGTCCGCCTCCAGCACGTGATCCTCGCCCAGCAATCCCCCCGCGGCCCGACGAAAGGCAGCGGTCGCTTCGGCGGCATTCACCGTAGGCGGATAGCCCGGATGCAGCGTGTACTCGGCCCGGCCGCCCATGGCCTCGACCAGCGTCACCGTTTTGGCCAGCTCGCTGCGCAGAAGGTCCCGGCTCTCTTCGGTGAAGGAGCGAATCGTGCCTTCCATGGTGACGCTGTCGGGGATGACGTTATTAACCGTACCGCCGTGAATCGTGCCGATGGTGATGACGCCCGCTTCAAGGGGGTCCAGGCGTCGGCTGACGATCTGCTGCACCGCGCTGATAACCACGCCGGCCAGGGCGATGGGATCCACCGCGGCGTGGGGCTTGGCGGCATGACCGCCCTTGCCGTGGATAGTGAGAACAAAGTGATCGGCCGCGGCCATCATGGGGCCGGAACGACTGCCCACGTAGCCCGTGTCGTAATCAGAATCAACGTGCAGGCCAAAGACGGCATCCAGTCCGTCCAGCGCGCCCTCTTCCACCATGCGCATCCCGCCCGATTTGCCCTCTGCGTCCTGGGCTTCTTCGCTGGGCTGGAAGAGGAGGCGCACGCTGCCCGGCAGGCGGCCCTCATCAGCTAATCCCTTGAGAATCGTGGCCGCACCCAGAAGCATAGCCGTGTGTGCGTCATGTCCGCAGGCATGCATAATGCCCGGACGCGCGCTGTCGAAAGCCGACCCGTTGCTCTCCAGAATCGGCAGAGCGTCCATATCCGCCCGCAGCCCGACTACCGGACCCTCTCCGCCCCCAATCCGGCCGACCACGCCCGTCTTAGCCACCTCAGTCTCGCTCTCAATGCCCAACTTGTCCAGGGTAGAGTGGACCAGCGCAGCAGTGCGATGTTCGTCAAACGTCAATTCGGGATACATATGAATCTCCCGGCGCCATTGACGAATCCGCTCGTGGAGGGCATGGGCGCGGTTGAGGATATCTTGCTTGGCAACAGATTGGGTGGACATGACGATGCGGGCCTTTCAGATTAAAAAGATGGAAATAGAAGGGAAAAGATGCGTTCATAAAAGGAAACACGGAGAGGACGCATTGCTCCTCTCCGTGTTGGGTCCTTCCCTTTTTTGCGTGGCGGAAACTCAGGCCTCCTGAGTCTCCACCCGATACTTTTTGCCCTCTTCGATCAGCATGACGGGGATGCCGTTGCGAATCGGATAGCGATAGCCGTTGCGCGGATTCAGGAGAAATTTGCCGTCATCCACCAATTCCAGCGGCCCTTTATCCTCGGGGCAGACCAGGATTCTCAGCAAGTCGTCGCTGATTTCGCCCCCCAGAGGCGCTTCATCCAGAGACTTAACCGGCTCGGAGGGCAAAACGCCGCTGCCGCTTTTGGTGTAATCGTCGCCAGACGGAGAGATAAACTCACGAATTGCATAGGCAATCCCGCCGATAAGCGCCGCAAACAGGAAAAATCGAAAAAGCTTTTTCATGGATCAACTCCAGTAAGATAAACGGGAAGTCAAAAACGAATAATCAAAAACGAACAGGCAATATGAGTCAATCTTAGCACGAACTCCCAACCCTTCGCAATATTTTCGCCTGAATTCCCCAACTCGCTTCGTCGCCTGACGGGTAGAAATTGCTATTGTACCAACCTGCCCGCAATGCGCACGCACGGGTGGTCAAAAACGCTCGCACTATGGGGAGCGTCGCCCAGTTCGGTCGTCAAATCCTGTCCCGACCAGTGCAAATTTTCGTGCAGGCCTCGCCGCCATTTGGGGCAATTGGTAACATCGTAGACGACGCCCCCATAGGCAATGTAGATGGGGCGCCCTCCCTCGCCCGTATACGCATGCAAAGCCTGTTCGGTAAATGTAGGAAGTGAGGAATCGTCGGTCATGGGCTCAGGCTGCCGGCGCCACCAAAATTTGGCGGGCCAGACGGTAATCCAGCGCCTGGGGCTCGTCGTTGACTTCGATGAGCAAGGGCCCGTCGAAAGGCGAACGCTTGGAGAGAATGACGGTTGCATTGGGATACAGTCCCATACTGCCCAGATAGGTCAGACGCTTGGCGTCCTGCACCAGAACGCGCACCAAACGGTAAGCCTGGCGAGGTTCAGCCTGGGAAAGGGGCATCCCCTCCACCGGCGCAATGCGACCGTCTTTGGTAGGAATGGGATCGCCGTGGGGATCGTGGGTGGGATCGCCCAACGCGGCGGTAATGGCGTCTTCCAGCACGTCGCTCATGACGTGCTCCAGACGCTCGGCCTCATCGTGAACCTGATCCCAGGTGAGGTTGAGCTGTTCGTGGAGGTAAAGTTCCAGCAGGCGATGATGGCGAAGCACCTCCAACGCAACCCGGCGCCCCGAATCATTGAGAAGAATCTCCCGATACTTCTCATATTCCACCAGCCCTAATTCATCCAGCTTCTTGACCATGTTGGTGGCCGACGCGGGAGAGACGCCCAAAAACTCAGCCAGGGCCGAATTGGTCACCGGCGCGCCCTGTGCGCCCAGGATGTAGATCGCCTTGAGATAGTCTTCGTGGGCGGCGGACAGCCTACTTTTTATCAAAGCAGCGTTACTTTTAGCCATGGCAAAATTTTAACATCTTCCAGACAGGCCGTCAATGTTTTCAAGCAGAAGGGGGCGTCCCACGCCTTCCTGAGGTTGCCGACAGAGCCATCGTCCGGGTCTCATTGCACCAGCGCGACGGAGCCTCCCCGCCGGACATCCCCCGCGGGCACGAGCCGTCCCGCCTGAAAGCCCACGGCGTGGGCGCCGCCGAAAAACATATTCCTGTCCGGCCACTGGTTGACGACATAGCCCCGCGCCCGCAGCCCGTCAATTGCGGCCTGGCTGATCCCCCCCTCCGCCTGCAACAAGCCCGCCTCAAAATGAATCCGGGGCGCGTTGACGGCCGCGTCCACGGGCAGATCAAAGTCGATGACGTTACTCAAAACCTGGAGAATGGCCGAACGGATGCGGTTGCTGCCGCCGCTGCCAACGGCCAATACAGGATGTTTATCCTTGACCACCACCGTGGGCGTCATCATGGTGTTGAGGCGCGTGCCCGGGGGCCAACGATGGAAGCCCTGGGGGTGAAGATCCGCCTCGCCCAGCATGTTGTTGAGACAGACGCCCGTATCCCCCACCACATAGCCGGCATTTTCGCCCGCAGACGTGGTGATGCTGACCAGGAGGCCCGCGCCGTCTACAACGCTGATGTGGGTGGTATCCTCCGGCCCTGGGACAAAGCTCGGCTCAACCGGAGCGGGCGCGCCGGCCAACAGGTCGTTCAGACGAGAGTGATAGCGGTTCAGGTGTTCATCCGACAGGAACCAGGCAATGCGCTCGTCCACTGGACCGGTGAGCGCATCCCAATCGGCCCGGGCAAGATTGGTCAGGCGCATGATTTCGCTGAGGAGGCGCAGGTGCTCCACGCCGTTATGGGCAAAGGCAGCCGGCTCCTGACCGGCCATCAGCTTGAGGGCAAAGGCCACCAGTACGCCCCCGCTGGAGGAAGGCGGCGGCAGCATGACGGTGTGCTCTCGGTAGTCTAGGGCGATGGGCGTATGCTCGTAGACTTCATAAGCGGCCATATCTGCGGCGGTGACCAACCCGCCATGGGCTTGCTGATCGGATACGATGGCCTGGCCCAACTCACCGCAGTAGAAGTAATCCGGTCCGCGGCGGGCCAACTCCTCCAGGGTGCGGCCCAGTGCAGGCAGGGGGATGCGCTCGCCCGGCTGATAGAGACGATCGCCAGGCGCGTAGATGGCGGCAATTCCCGGCGTAGCCTGGAAGATGGGCTGAAGCAGCATGTAAATGTAATGTTGGGCCTCATTCATGACCGTACCGGCCTGGGCCAGACGGATAGCAGGGGCCAGCAGGGCAGGCAGATCAAAGGTACCGTAGACCTGCGCCATGCGGCAGAGGCCCGCCACCGCGCCCGGTACGGCTACGCTGGCCCGGCCGATCTGGAAGGCCTGCTGCTCGGGCCCGAAGTCGATCATAATTTGGCGGAAGTCCGCGGCCGGGGTATATGCGCCCCGAGGCATGTCGCTGAAAAAATCGAAGACGACGTCCCGCTCCGACTGGCTGTCGATGACCAGCGCAATACCGCCGCCGGAGATATTGACCAGCGTCGTCTCCGCCACAAAGGAGGTAAAAGCCGCGGCCACGGCAGCGTCCACAGCATTGCCGCCCTGCTCGAGTATCTCGGCGCCCGCCGCCGCGGTTTGGGGATCGCCGGCCGAAATTGCGCCTTTTTCCATATTCGTACCTTCTCAAATCATGTGGGTGAGTTGATAGAAGCGCGTGTTGCTCGTTCTATCACGTGTTTTCCTCGATGTCCCGGCAAAGTTTTTCACAGAGGTTAATAAATTTTACTTTCCAGCGCGTATCCAAATCCAGGGGATTGATCCAGTGCAGGGCGTAACTTTTGGTCGCCATGCGCTCCAGGTCTGCGTCCCGGTCGTCCGCCAGTTGGGTCATGAGTTCACGACGGGAGTATTCGCCGAACTGAAACTGAAGCACCGAGACGGGCGGCACGCGTACGGCCGTCTCATTACACCACTGGAAAACTTCGCTGAAGAAGAGGCGCAGGGGATGGTAACGTCGATAGACGTTGGGCGCGACGGAGACAAGTTGATGCCAAAAGTTGGCATGGGCGAACGTGCGCTCGCTGTTGGGCAACTGTAGTCGGTAGATAGTGGACAGAGTTACCGCGCCGCTGTCCAGCAGCCCGCGGCAGGCGCCCAGATAGCCGAGGACGAATGAGCGGGTCAGGACCGCTGCCTTCATGTCCGCCGCGCGATCAATTTCGGTCTTGTCCAGCGAGTGGCGCTTGCCCGCGTCCTCCATGAGGAAGGCGTACATCTCCACGTCGGCCATACGCGCGCAGACCGACTCGGCCAGAGCCAGCCCATAGTTCATGGGCGCGGTCTGGCCGTCGGTAAAGATGCCGTCAAAGTGATCATCCAGTTTGAGAAAGCAATTGGGTACGGGCTGATCTGAGAGGCGATAGGCCGTGCGTTCGTAAAATCGTGTCTTCATGCCGAGTGACAAAAAACCGGTGGCAACCGGCTGCGGATTGGGTTATAATGCGGACGGATTGAGTATACCACACCGTGACAAAAGGAGAGCCCCCATGGACAGCGTACCATCCCCCGAGTACAGCCCCATGATTCGCGACCTGCCAGCCAATCTGCGTCCCCGCGAACGGCTGCGCTATGCCGGCGAGAACGCATTGAGTACGGCTGAACTGCTGGCCGTTATTCTACGCGTGGGTAATCGAGGCGAGAGCGCTATCCGCATGGCCGAACGTCTGTTGAGCGAATTCAACGGAATTGCCGGTCTGGCCCAGGCCGATTTTGATGAGTTATGCAGCAGCCCCGGTCTGGGCGAGGCCAAGGTTGCCCAGATCAAATCCTCGCTGGAACTGGGGCGCCGCCTCTTAGCGTCCAGCCCCGCAGAGCGCCCCCAAATCCGCACGCCGGGCGATGTCGCCAATTTGGTCATGCTGGAGATGAGCCTGCTGGAGCAGGAGCATCTGCGCACCCTGTTGCTGGACACCAAGAACCATGTCCTGCGCATTGCCGACGTCTACGCCGGGAGCCTCAACGCCGCCATGGTGCGCATAGGCGAAGTCTTCCGCACCGCGATCCGCGCCAATGCTGCGGCCATCATCGTGGTCCACAATCACCCCAGCGGCGACCCCACGCCCAGCGCCGAGGACGTCCGCGTCACCGAAATGCTGGTAGAGGCCGGGAAGCTGCTGGACATCGGCGTCCTCGATCACGTCATCATCGGCCGCAACCGCTATGTAAGCTTGAAGGAGCGGAAATTGGGGTTCGGTGCATGAGGCGAAAAGAGAAAGGAAGAATAAGAAAAGTAGCCGTTCCTCAATTTCTTATTTCTCCTTTCTCATTCCTTCTCCTCTATCTCTTATTCCTCATCATCCTGATACATCGCCCGGCTCGCCAAATAGTCATTCAGTTCCCGCACGGTTGAGTTGCGGACGTTCAGTTCCTTGGCCCGGCGGCGCAGATAGTCTTTCACCTGATCGGCGCGCAGCGCGGGCACGGACGGATTGGTGATCTCCAGCTGTACATCTGAATTGAGAAAAACGGCCGCCCCTTCAATGGGCACATCGGCGAAGAATTCGGCCTGCTTTGCATCGGCCTCATTCAGCAGAGCACGCAGCTTGCCGGCCTGGTCCCCAATCTCAGCGCTGGGATTGCCCACGCCCTCCCGGGCAAAGACGGTAAAAATGCGCCCAAAGTTGAAAGGTTCCCGCCACTTCTCGCCGTCGATGACCACGCGTCCCTTGTCGCTGCGTACGGCGAAAATCTGAATGCCCGCCGGCCCCACCACCGTGTAATTGGGCGGGAGGCTGTACGCATAGTAGGCCACCTTGTCATCAAAGCCCTTGAGGTTGCGAGAGAGGACCTCATCCGGCCGTTCCACTTTCTTGCTGCCGGGCCAACGACGCCGGGCAAAGCGATTGATAAAGTAGCTGCCGATGCTGGCCAGGATAAAACCCAAAGGCAGCGCTGCCATGCTGATATAGGTCCACCAGCGCTGCATGAACTGACCAAGAAAACCCGGAGCCGGTTCCGTCAGGGGATAGAGGTTGGGCGTAAAGCTGGCAAAGAGGCCGATGAGAAGCACCACCAGCCCGGCAGTGCTCAGACGCCGTCCCAGGCGCTCCTTGCGCTGCATATTCTCCAGATTGCGATAAATTTTCATAAGCCTCTCAAACTTAGTGGGGACCCCGCGGCAAAAGATGCGTCAGAGCAAAAAAAAGATTTTACAGTAGAATCAGTAGTAATGGTGAAACGGATGCACGGCTGAAGGCATCTATTGCCGTTCAGAAAGCAAGTACGTCATAATCAGGCGCGCGGTCGCCGTGAGAGCGTCCACGTGGGTGCGCTCGTAATGGTGGGACGCGTCTACGCCCGGCCCAATAAGCCCCACGGCCACATCGCCCCCGGCCCGCCAGTAAGCCTCGCCGTCGGACCCGTAATAGGGATAAATATCCGTACAGAAGGGAATGGCGTGGGCCGCGGCTAAACGCTCCAAATGACGACGCAGTCCGTAATGGTAAGGACCGGCCGAATCCTTGGCGCAGACGGTCACCATGCGCTCGTTCGACGTGCGATCCGGCGCGACCACCGCCATGTCAACCGCGACCAGCTCAACCAAATCCCCGGGCAGTCCGGCAGCCGCGCCGTGGCCCACCTCTTCATAATTGCTGATGTGGATCACGGTCGTACGGCGAGGCGTCACCCCGGCATGGGCCAGGCCCAACAGCGCGCCGTAGATGGCCGCCACGCTGGCCTTGTCATCCAGGTGGCGGCTGCGAATAAAGCCGAATTCCGACCGCTCGACCCGGGGATCAAAGGCGATGATGTCCCCTACCCGAATCCCCAGCGCCCGGGTTTCCTCGGCCGATGCAGTGGGCGCGTCAATGCGCACTTCCATATTCTTTTCGGAGCGAACTTCCGTCCCTTCTTCCCGTGTGTGGGCGTGAATAGAAGCCGACGTCGGCAGAATGGCCCCGCGGTAGGTCGCGCCATTGGACGCAAAGACGGTGACGCCTTCCCCCTCCACCGACGACCAAATCCAGCCGCCCAGTTGGGTCAATTGCAGCCGGCCGTTGGCCTTGATCCCGCTCACCATCGCGCCCAGCGTGTCCACGTGCGCGGTGAGCCCCCGAGGTGCGCCCTCCTCCTCGCCCGGCCACGTGGCAATGAGCAGCCCCTTGGGCGTACGCCGCAGGGTAAGCGGCAGGTCCGCAAAGGCCCGGGCGACTACGTCCATGGCCTGATCCGTGAAGCCGGTGGGGCTGGGCGTATTGAGAAGATCAACGAGAAAATCCGCCATGCCGTCGGTCACGGCGGGCGATAGAAGAGGAAGCACAAGAGATGACACGGCTATTCGCTCCTTATTACCGGCTCAGGAATCAATTCAGAGAGGGATTCGCCCTCGCTCAGGAGAACGGCCTCTTCAATCCGATGGGTCAGATCGTGCTCGATGGCGGTCTTGGCAACGCGCACCGTGTGGCGGATGGCCGTGGCGTTGCTGCGGCCGTGGGCCACAATCACGGGGCCGCGCAGGCCAAGCAACACCGCGCCGCCGTATTGGCTGTCATCCATGCGGCGACGCACCCGGCGCAGGCCGCCCCGGGCCAGCAAAGCGCCGGCCATGCTCAGGGGATCGCGCTTAAACTCTTCATACATGACGCTCTGCACCAGCCCGGCCAATGCCTCGGACGTTTTGAGAAAAATGTTGCCCGTAAAGCCGTCGGTCACCACCACGTCGGCCTTACCCGCCATGATTTCCTTGCTCTCCACGTTGCCGCAAAAGTTGATGCAGGGCGTCTGCTCCAGCGCTTCATAGGCCGACAAAATCAGCTGATTGCCCTTGCCTGCCTCTTCGCCGTTGCTCAACACGTAGACGCCGGGGTTCTGTACGTCAAAGACGCGCTCGGCGTAAATGCTGCCCATGATGCCGAACTGCTGCATGTGCTCGGGTCGCGTGTCGGCATTGGCGCCCACATCCAAAATGACGCAAAAGCCCTTACGGGTGGGAAAGGGCGTCACCAGGGCCGGGCGCATAACCCCCTTGATGCGGCCGACCTTCAGGATGCCTGCGGTCAACGCGCCGCCGGTATTCCCCGCGGTAATGAAGGCCTGGGCCCGACCGTCGCGCACCATATTGCACGCGATGACCATGCTGCTGTCCGGCTTGTTGCGCACGGCCCGGGCCGGCTTGTCGTCCATTTCGATGACCTCGGCGGCCGGAACGATCTCCAATCCCAGTCCGGCTGTGTCGTGCTTGGCCAATTCCGCCTCAATGGCCGCGGGGCGTCCTACCAACGAAATCACAACGCCATATTCACGCGCTGCCTCAACCGCGCCGGCGACGATCTCACGGGGGGCATGATCGCCGCCCATGGCGTCTAATGCAATGTTCATACGCTTCGCCTCTGGTTCCAAAAGTCGCTTCAATCCGTCAAATGTCACAAACTAATGCATGGTACACCATTGGCGACCAAGTACGAAGTTGGAGAGAGGGTAGATGGAGTGGGGATACTGAGTAGGGCGTAAGGCGTGCTGCGCAACGAATTTCTCTGTAATGCACCGATCAGGATATGTCGATCGGTTCGGCACGACGGCGTTAACCATTACGCATCAACCATTTTGCATTAACTATTCTACAGTGCGTCCAGCCACTGCATTACCTGAGGAATCCGCGGCAGCAGGTCGCCGGCAACGGTTCCGGCCGGGCCGATCTCGGCCGCGCAGCGTTTGCCGGCCGCGCCGTGGATGGCCGCGCCCAGGCAGGCCGCGAGGAACGGCTCTACGCCCTGGGCCAACAGGCCGCCGATGATGCCGGCCAGGACATCCCCCGTTCCCGCGGTGGCCAAGGCCGAAGTCGCCACGGGCAAAACGGCCAACAGCCCGTCCGGCTCGGCAACAACGGTGTACGGGCCCTTGACGAGAAGGACCGCGTTCCAGGCGCGGGCCTTCTCTCGGGCCAGCGCCCAGCGGTTTGCGGTAATCTCCGCAAGAGGCAGATCGCACAAACGGCTCATTTCAGCGGGGTGGGGCGTGAGGACGCACTGCGCCGGCAAGCGTCGGGGCCAATCAGCCAGCCGGGCCAGGTGATTGAGGCCGTCGGCGTCAATCACCGCGGGCGGCAATTCCGGCGTCGCCAGCAGGTCGGCGACAAAGGCACGCGTCCCCTCGCTTTGGCCCAGACCGCAGCCCAGGATCAACGCGTCGTAGCCCGCAAGATGCTCGGCAATCCGAGGCGCAGCGGACGCGTCAATACCGCCGTCGGCCGTGGCGGGCAGGGTCAACCAAGTGGCTTCGGCCAGCTTGGCCGCAGTAATGGCCCACACCGGTTCCGCCACCGCTCCGGTCACCAGCCCGGCCCCGGCTCGACCCGCGGCGCTGCACGCAAGATAGGCCGCTCCCGGATAGGCGACCGAGCCCGCCGCGGCCAGCACCTTGCCGTAGGTTCCCTTGTGGCTGTTTTCGTCCCGCTGCGGCAGCCAAGCCGTAACCACGTCAGGCGTAAGCAGAAAGGTGGTCAACGGGTCGGCCAAATCCGCCGGCGTGCCGATATCGGCAACGAGGATGTCGCCGCACGCGCCCGCGCCGGGAAAACGGTAGTGGCCGATTTTGGCGTGGGCAAAGGTGACGGTGAGGTCTGCGGCCACGGCATGGGGATCCAGCGCGCCGCTGTCGCAGTTGAGGCCGCTGGGACAATCCACGGCAATGACGTCCAGCCGGGCGCGCTGGGCCGCGACGGCGTCCAGCAACTCGGCCAGCGCGCCGGCAATGGGACGATTGCTGCCCGTGCCCAGAAGCGCATCCACCACCACGGCGGCGTCGATCAGCCAGGCGTGCAATTGGGCAAAGTCTGCATCGCTATCATGGTGCATCGACGGCACGCCCAGGGCCATGAGTCGGGCAAAATGCTGCTCATAGTCGTGCGCGGCGTCGGTCCCGCGCTTCCAGAGGTAGACCCGCACGTCCACGCCCGCCTGGTACAGATAACGGGCGCAGACCAGGCCGTCGCCGCCATTGTTGCCCGGCCCGACCAACACCAGCACGACGGCGGCGCCGTCCACGCGCGCCAGCACCGCGTCGGCCGTCGCATGACCGGCGATCTCCATCATGGTTGCGTAGGAATACCCCCGCGCGTCGCTTTCACGCTCAATGGCCTGCATCTCGGCAACGGTAACCAGTTTGTTGGGAGGAGGAATGGACGGCATGGCGGCGGGTGGTGGTGGGAATCAGGGATAGGGAAGGAGAAAATTAGAAATGAGGAATGAGGAATGAGGAACGGCTTGCGGGTTCAGGGCGATTTCTGCTTTCTCATTTCTGCTTTTTCATTGCCGTCAGTATAGCATAATGATGACGGGCGCACATTGTGGGCATGCCTGCCGACAGCGTCCGCCACCCACCTCACTGATCGGGACGCTGGACATGGTTGTTTTTGATATGACGATGGGTTACAATAGCCACTGAGCAACAGCGTTCTCATGCCCCTATCAATTGGAGATGTTTCCGGGAGCGCCGGACTCCAGTCCGGCAACCGTTACACTGAACCCCGCCTTTGCCTCGCCTGCATAGGGCAGACTGAATCAGATGGGAGATCCCCCGATGCCAAACAAGCGAGAAGCGCTAATCGCGATTATCAACAATGAGCAGGATTTTAAGCTGGCTCATGATCGGCATTGGTACCGGATTCCGGTAGCCAGCGCCAACAAGTGGCTGCTCAAGCGCTAGCCGCCAACCTGGATTGCATTCTATCACACAAAGGCGTTGGCTCCGCTTGCTTATGGCATTTACCATCATGCGCGCGTGCTCGATATCCGACGAATGTATCGATGGCAATTGTTTCCAAATGAACCCCGAAACAATAAAAGCGAACGGCTCTACCATCAGATTCTTTTTGAGCCGCTGCAAGCGTTCCCGAAGCCAATTCTGAGCCGCCGATGGCGTCGCATTGTCTTCATCCAGACCACGATGGAGAAACTCTTTTCCGCCGTAGAGATTAATGACCTCTATGATGACAGTCCGCTTGAGGATCGCTTATGGGCCGAATTGAAACGACGGCGGATTGCAGCAGAGCGGCAGGAATTCATCAAAGTGAAAAGTCAGGACTACGCGCTCGACTTCGCAGTCTATTGCAGAGAAGGACAACTCGACCTAGAAACCGATGGGGATACGTATCATACGCAGAGGAAGCACGTAGCATCCGACAACGTGCGCGACAACAGTCTAGGTACCGCAGGCTGGTTGGTGCTACGCTTCAGCACGACACAAATTCGAGAACGGATGGCTGACTATTGCGTGCCGGCCATCCTGGACAACATTAACCGCCTAGGCGGTCTGGACGATGCCCGGCACGTACCCCGGCGATTTGACCTGAATACGCTGGATGATATGGCGCAACTCAGCCTGTTTGATGATCTTGATAAAGACTAAATATGCAGCTCACCCCTGAGCAAAGAGACACTTCAGGTATGCGCCCTCGGGAAAGGTTGCGGGGTGATCCAGGGGCTGACCGCTGCGTTCCAGTTCCAGGAGGGGACGGCCTATCCGGCGCGCGCCGGCCGACACCGCGGCAAAAAACTGGTCGGCGGAAACCCGGCTGGAACAGGAGGCGCTGACCAGGATTCCGCCCGGCTTCAGTACGCCCAGCCCCAGTTGCGTCAAGCGCTGATAGGCCGCCAGCGCGCCCTCCACTTCCGCCTGCCGCTTGGCAAAGGCGGGCGGGTCCAGAATGACCAGGTCGAACTGCACTCCATCCTGGGCCATGGACGCTAGTGCGGAAAAGGCATCTTCCGCCACGGTACGATGACGAATGTTCGCCAGCCGGGGATTGAGCGTAAAATTGCGTTCACAGGCGGCCAACGCGGGCGCGCTGATATCCAGACTCGTCACCGACCGGGCCCCGCCCCGGGCCGCATAGAGCGAAAAGCCGCCGTTGTAGGCAAAAACGTTGAGAACGTCCCTGCCCTGGGCCAACCGCTCCACCCGCTCCCGATTCTCCCGTTGATCCAAAAAGAAGCCCGTCTTCTGCCCGCGGACGGGATCGGCTTCAAAACAGATGCCGTTCTCCTGAAAGAGGACCGGTCCCTCCAGGGGTGGACCGAAGAGTATCTGCCCGTCAGCCAGGCCGTAGAGCTGCGCAAGCCGACGCTGCATGGCGCGGTTGAGGCGCAGAACCAGGCGCGTGGCCGGCTGTTGGGCCAACAGTGCCGTCAAAACGTCGTTCAGGTGGGGAAGCCAGGCGAGCGTGTAGAGCTTAACCACGAGGGTCTCCCCATAGCGATCGGCGACCAAACCGGGCAAGCCGTCATTTTCACCGTGGATGAGCCGATAACCGTCAGTAGGGTGAGTAGTCCCGGTCGCGCGTGCAGCCAGCGGAGCCCGCCGGGCCAACGCGCTTTCAATGCGTTGCTGCCAAAAAAGGGAGTCGATTGCCCGCGGCTCGCCCGCATGCAGAATGCGTACGCGTAAAGGCGAAGCGGGATCATAGAGGCCGATGGCCAGGAAGCGCCCCTTGCGGTCAAAGACCACGCCCAGATCGCCCGGCTCGCCTTCATGGCTCTGTTTGGTGATGGAACCGTCGAAGAGCCAGGGGTGGCCGTCTCTGAGCATACGCTCGGCCCCAGGCGTCACCCGCAGCGCAATGCGCCGTTCATTCGGTCGGGGCAGATTAGAGAGAAGACGAAGCGCCCGTTCGGACATGAGCAAGATACCTTCCCGGTGGGGTCAAAATGCGGCGTGCGTGCAGATAGTAAGTTCTTATCTTATCAACCAGGTCGACCGCGCCCAAATCGTTTTCAGCGTGATTGAATGCAGGGCATTGCTCAAGCGCCTGCCGGGCCGGTTTGCATAATGCAGAGGGGCTATTACTACAACGAGACTTTGAA
>JAGRCP010000164.1 GCA_020433455.1 Caldilineaceae bacterium
CCTACCTTTTCGCAGTGAAGTCACAAATTTTTACACCAAAACCAACCCCGCCGGCAGAGACTCGCCGAAGACGTATGCCTCTTCTTCCGCCTGATTGACGCTCTCCGGGTTGTTGAGCATCTCCTGCAGGCGCTCGGCATTATCGAGCCGGCCCAGCCACTGCTCTACCCGGCTGCGCAGGGTATCCTCTACATCACGCGTCCGGTCGCCCGTACGCTGGGTCAGCATGACCAACGTACGCGCCGTCCGCTCTGTGGGAGGAAGGTTCGCGGCCAGCAGCTTTTCGGCCCAGGCGCCGGCATCCGCAGGCGGAACCACCCGATCCACAGGACCATACAGAGGCCGCCGCGCGCCCAGGCGGCTGAGGGCCCACAGCTCCCGCGCCATGGATTTGCCCTTGAGCGTCTGGGCCAGCAGGCGTCGCCCCAGGTCCGCCTTGGTCCGCGCGGGCATGCGCTCCAGATTCGCCAGCATCATCCATACTTCCAGCGTCTCGCCGCCCGCGATGCTCTTGGGCAGTGCGCCGCCGGGCCGCTTGCCGCTCTTGGCGTCAGGGTTGACGTAGCTGCGCACCAGATTATACAGTTCGTTCTGCTGGCCGGCCTTGAGGCCGCCGCCCGCCCGCCGCCAAAAGATCCACCACTGGGTGCGGCATTGCGTATCCCGGGGATTGGCCAGGCCCGCGAAGTAGAGCTTCCAAACCCGCTTCATGCGCCATTCGTCCACGGGATCGCCGTAGCCGGGCCGCAAGCAGAAGCCCAGCAGATTGAGCCAGCGGGCCTCATGCTCAGCCGAGCGCCGGCGGCCGGCTTCATATTCCAGCAGCGCGTCGGCCAGCTTGCGGATAAGAGGCGTGGGCCACGCTTCCTTCTCCAATTCCAGGATCTCCTCCAGCCGCCCGCGTAATTGGGCCGGCGCGGCCGCGCCCTGAGGCCCAAATACGGCCTGAATCGCGTCCAACGCTTCATCCACCACGGCATCATCCAATGTTTCGGCCATCCCCGCGGCATCGCCCGCGTCCGCGGCCTGACGCACATCAAACTGGAGCTGCCAGCGGTGACCGCTGATGCGCGACTCGCAGAAGAGTTGCAGCGTGCCCACTTCAGTCAGGGTAACCGACAAGCCCACAGGAATGCGCCGAGCCTCGCCCTGCTTGCCGTAGCGCAGCACCGTGCGGATGGGCGGCAGGACGCTCACCTCATCGGGCAGGAGCCTCACCACATCGCCCAGCTTATCGCCCAGGCGCGTACTGGACGTGTAGACCTCAAACGCCACGGGTTGATTGGCCAGCGCCTCAAAATCAAGTTGATCCAGGTGGGCGGTAAACCCCTCTTCCACGCCCCGGGGAATGAGGCAGACCGCAGAGACGGCCGCCGCCAACTCGTTAGCGGAATGGGCGTCGCCCGTCACCGCCACGTAGTAGGAGCGGGGCGTACCGCTGCCCACGCGGACGCCCATCCCCAGGCGCACCAGGCCGTAGTAGGCCGCGCCCGCGGCGACGGCGGCCTCAGGTCGGGGATTGTGGAGTTCGGTCGGCGCCCAGTCCGGACCGGTTACGTCCGCAAACCACGCGCGCGTCACCGTGCGGATGCGGTCGCGCAGGGCTCCGGGCGTGAGCGCGCCGCCGTTGAAAAGCATGTAGTCAGGATAGACGTGGCTGCGCCCCGTTTCCCCCGCAAGGAAAGGAGTGAAGCGCTGCCAAAAAGCGGCCAAATGACGGGTGACGGCCGGGTCCTGGACATAGGGAAGGCCCAATTCGGTCAGGCCCGTACGCCGGCCCTGATCAGGCTGAGCATCAGCCGGGACAAAGGGGAAGAAGCCTTCCACAATGACCTGCTCAATTTCGGCCTGGGTCAGCTCGCCCGCCAGCGTGCCGCCGATGAGGGAGCCGCCGCCGCCCATGAGGGTGATGCGCACGCCTTCCTCGTCATCCAGCCCCCGGCGGGAGAGCAGTTGCTCCTTGGCCTGACGACACTGGTAGACGAGCTGATGCCAGCGCGCTGCATCCAGCTTGCCCGCCTGGCCCAGGAGCTTCCGCTCCATGAGGCGGGCAAGGAGCAGGTCCATGTTGTCGCCGCCCAGCATGAGGTGATCGCCCACGGCCAGGCGATCAAAGCGCAGACCCGTCTTGCCCGCGCGGATGCCCAGAATGGAGAAGTCGGTGGTGCCGCCGCCCACATCGCAGACCAGAATGAGCTGCCCCGGAGCCATGATGCCCTGCCAATCCTGCTCATGGTTGGAAAGCCAGGCGTAAAATGCGGCCAGGGGCTCTTCCAGCAGAATGAGGCGGGTAAGGCCCGCTTCGTGCGCGGCGGTGACGGTCAGCTCCCGGGCCACCTCATCAAAGGAAGCGGGTACGGTGAGGATGAGCATCTGCTCCTCGAAGCGATCTTCATCGTCAGGCCCGGCCAGGGTCGCGTTCCAGGCTTCGCGCACGTGCTGGAGGTAGCGCATGCTCGCGGTGACGGGCGAGACCTTTTCCACGTCGTCGCCCGCGCCCCAAGGGAGGATGGGTGCGGTGCGGTCTACGCCGGCATGGCTAAGCCAGGATTTGGCCGAGCTGACCAGGCGACCGGGTACGCGTGCGCCCTGTTCCCGCGCGAATTCGCCCACCACGTAAGCGCGCTCATCGTCCCAGGGCAGGGCCGCACCGCCTTGGGGCAAGTCATGCGCGCCGGGCAGATAGAGGAAAGAGGGCAGCACCATACGGGCCGCCACTTCACCCAGCCCCACCAGTTGGGGCACATCAAAGCGGCGAATGCGACGCCGGCTTGCGTCCTCATCCGCCAGGTCCACATAGGCCACGGCCGAGTTGGTCGTACCCAAATCCATACCAATAATATAGCGATGATCGTAGTCAGTCATGCAGAGGATTGTACCATGTTTTCACCCCAAAACGATGCACAGGACGCCGGCTGCCATACAAGTTCGGTATAGATTTCGGATGGGGCGGAAGCGTCCGGCGCCGTTTGTCATGTGCCAGGCGATCCCCTATCATAAATAGCCGGAATCTCCCGCCTGGGAGGTTGGCAGACAAACCATTTCACCCATGGAAGAGGAGATTCATGTCTACCGACGCCTGGATCATGCTCGGACTGCTTCTGGTCATGTTCGCCCTGCTCATCTGGGACCATTTTCCCACCTGGGTCGTTTTTATGGGCACCCTGCTGGTCGCCATGACCATTGGGTTGGCTGACGAGCAGGATTTGCTCAAGGGCTTCTCCAACAGCGGCGTGATTACCGTGGCCGCGCTCTTTCCCGTCGCGGCCGGCATGTATTCCACCGGCGCGATTACCCTGCTGGCCAACAAGGCCATCGGCATCCCCAGGAGCCTGCGCGAGGCCCAGCTCAAGCTCTTTCCGCCCATTGCCCTGGGCAGCGCCTTTCTCAACAACACGCCGCTGGTGGCCATGGCCATCCCGGTCATCAAGGACATCACCCGGGCGACGGACCTGGCCGGTTCCAAGCTGTACATGCCCATGAGTTTCGCCTCCATGCTCGGCGGGGCATCGACCCTCATCGGCACCTCGGTCAACCTGATCATCGCCGGTCTGGTGCTGGACAAATTCGGCGAAGACCTCAACATTCTCTTCCCCGCGTTGGCCGGTTTCCCGGCGGCAATCATCGGCATCATCTTCCTCATGACCATCGGCAACCTGCTGCTGCCCAACCGGGCTTCGGGGGAGGATCCGGGGCTGGTTAAACGCCGCTACCGGGCCGATTTCCGGGTGGAGCCCCAATCGCGGCTAGACGGCGTTGCCGCGGGCGAGCAGGGGCTCTTCAAGACGCCCAACTACCGCTTGATCCGCGTGCGCCGGATCGACAACACGGTGGTGGACCCGACAGCCGACACAACCATCCACGGCGGCGACGTGCTCACTTATGAGGTCGACGCCGACGCCGTCCCCGCGCTCTGGGGCGTCATCGGCCTGGATCCCCGACGTCACGGCGCGCTGCCGCCGGACAGTCCCCGCCATCAGCATCGCCTGGTAGAAGTCGTGATCGCGCCGGACGCGCGCCAGGTCGGGCGGCGGATCGGCGATCTGCCCATGAAGAACGAGCCCTACGAAGCGGCCCTGATCGCGGTCGCCCGGGGCAATCGCCCGCCGGAAGGATCGATTGACGACGTGGTGATCCAGGCAGGGGATGCCGCGATTATCGAAGTGGCCGACAGCTTCTTTTACGACGTTCATCGGGAGCAGGATTTTCTGCTCACCAAGCGGCTGCAGGGGTTCCGCATCCAGCGCACCGACCGGGCGCTGACGGCCGCGACCGTCACCGTGGCCATGGTGGCGCTGGCCGCCTTCGGCGTCATGAGCATGCTCAATGCCGCGCTGCTGGCGACGGCGGCTATGCTTCTCACCGGCTGTTTGACCATCAACCGTGCGCTCCAGAGCATCGAGTGGACGACCATCGTGGTGCTGGGTGCGGCGGTCGGCCTGGAAGCCGCGGTCACGGGGAGCGGCCTGTCCGCGGTGATCGCCTCAACCCTGGGCGCGCTGGGCGGCAGCAGCCCTTATCTGGCGCTGCTGGTCGTCTTTCTGGGCTGCATCATCATGACCAACGTTATTACCAACGCGGCCGCGGCCGCGTTCATGTTTCCAGTGGCGACGGCCATGGCGGCCGGGCTGGGCGTCAGCCACCGCCCGTTTATCGTCATTCTCATGCTGGGCTGTTCCTACGCCTTTATCAATCCGGCCGGCTATCAGACAAATCTCATGGTCCAGGAGCCGGGGAAATATACCTTTATCGACTACGTCAAGCTGGGCGTTCCCCTCACCATCGTCACCGGACTGGCAGCCATGCTCATCGTCCCCCTGCTCTATCCGTTTTAGGCCAACGCAGAAAATATGGATACATCGGCTCGCATCAACCACAGGCGTCTCCCAGGAGCGCCTCCAGTAGGGACACGAGGTGCGGCGGCCGGCCGGGTGTAGGCTGAGCGAGAAGTTTTTCCGCCGCACCTCATGTCCGTACGATTTGTCTAAAATCCATTTGGTTTCTCTATGAAAAAAAACGAGGAAAACAATGAGCGTTGAAGAAGAACATCTGGATATTCTGCAAAATATCGAAAGCAGCGTCACCAGCGTCTACCGGGAGCATCCGCAACTGACGGATTTCGACGTGGAGCGGGTCTACGACGCCTTGATCAAGGAATATTCCCGCCCCGAAGGTTCGGAAAGCGCGCCGCCGGAATTCCCCACGGAAGAACGCGCCGCTCTCTACGCCCGGGCCAAGATAGTCTGTGACTTCCGCCTGGGCGACCCGGACAGCCCGCTTCAGTTGCCTACCGGGCTTGAACCGGTGTCGCGCGAGGTCATTGTCGCCTGTCTGAAGCGCTTGCGGCGTTCCGTCAATAAGTGGACCAAGCGGGGCGGCCGCCGGGGCTATCTGGACTTCATTCAGGATTACACGTAAAGCAGCGAAACTCATGCTAATCACCGACAATTCCTTTACCAACCGCGACGATGAATACGACCGGATCAAAAGGCTTCTGCTGGAGATCGAAGCCCGTCCCGAGGTCGATAACAACTGGGACCCCGGCCGCATGGACTGGTGGCGCTACAATATTCACGTGGAAAAGGAGCCGGACTTTTTTGCGGCCAATGCCCACTATTGGCAGACGGAGACGGGCCGGGTTGTGGGGCTCTTCATCTCCGAATATGGGCGGGATGATTTCTTTGCCGTCGTGCATCCCGATTTTTTTGAGATCCTGCCCGACGTACTCCAGTGGGGTCTGGACTATTGGGCCCGGGGAAAAGCGAAGATCAGCACGGCCGTCTTCTCCTACAGCCGGCCGAAAATCGCGCAGCTGCTGGCCGCGGGCTTTTATGAGAACGGCCCTGAGGAGAACCTCAGAACGTATACCCTGCACGACTATGACTTCCGCTACGGTCTGCAACCCGGCTTCAAGTTGATGACCTTTCCTGAATACGGAAATTATGATAGTCGGGTCAAGCTGGTCCATAACGCCTTCGGCAACCTGGCCTATAACGAAACCCGCTTACGCTCGCTGCAAAGCTCTCCCGCCTACCTGCCCGAACTGGACCTGGTGATCGTAGATGTCCGGGGCGAGAGCGTGGCCTACTGCATGGGATGGGTGACGGAGTACGACCCTACAGCCGGGTACATCGAGCCCATGGGCGTCCACAGCGGGCACAGGCGCCAGGGCTTCGGCACGGCCCTGGCCAAAGAGTGCTTCAAGCGCCTTGCCGGCTTGGGCGTTGCGCGCGCAACGATTGCCTCTCATGCCGAGCCGGATGTTTCCAATTTCCTGTACGAATCTCTCCAGCCAACCGGCATTAAGCGAGCCTATCGCTATTCCCTGAACCGTTAGAGACGGCCACATTAACAGATCGCGTTCACGAGCATTGACACCGGAAGGCCGCCAACGGGGAGCTTACCGGCCGGGCGGGCAGCGTGGCGATCGGTCGCTGACCAGACTCGTAGAAGCGGGCGAACAACTTGGTTTACCCGAGATTTAGCCGGCTCCGGTGCATGTTTGGT
>JAGRCP010000036.1 GCA_020433455.1 Caldilineaceae bacterium
GCACGGAGGCCGGTCCCTACGGCGGAGGGTGCGGGGTGGTAGTGGTAGGGGAGGGCCTCCGTGCCCTCCCGCCGCGTGTCGACGCGACATCGGCAGGATACCCAGCCCGGTTCAGCGGGCGTTGTTTAATAGCCCGGCCGTTTGACGGCCGGGCGGACGCCGCGTAGCCGGATGGTCTGCAAAATTAACCCAGCCGCGTTACTGAGGCGGCGGACCGGCACGGAGGCCGGTCCCTACGGCGGGATGACGGATCGTTTGCCGCGATTATCCAAATCGGGTTACGGAAAATGGGGCGATATCCGCGGGGGATTCGTCGCCCAGGGCCATCTCCGCGGCGATGAGGCCCGAATAGGGGCCGAGCTGCAAGCCGCTGGGGCCGTGGCCCGTGGCCAGAATAACGTTCTCCGTGCCGGGTACGGAGCCGAGGACGGGCAGACCGTCATGGGTGAAGGGCCGCAAGCCCACGCGCACTTCCAGCAAGCGGGCCTGGGCGAGACCGGGCGCCACGCGCAGGGCTTCGTCAATGACCTCCCGGATACCGGCCGCGCTGGTTGTGGGCGCATAGCCTGAGCCGGTTTCCCGGGTGGCGCCGGTCACCACCCGCCCGCCGGGAAAGGTGAGCATGTAGTGGCCCCGAAACGCGCCCACAATGGGCCATGCTTCCGCCTCCTGAGGCGACAGGTCCCAATGAATGATCTGGCCCCGCTGGGGCTCTACGTTGATGGCGACGCCCAGTTGGCGGCCAAATGCAGGCGACCACGCCCCGCCCGCAATGATCACCGCGCCCGCGTGGATCTCCTCGCCGCCCGCTTCCACACCCTGCACGCGTCCGGCCTCCAGGATCAGGCGCTCAGCGGATCGGTTTTCCACGGTCAGCCCCTGGCCCGCGGCCGCGCGGGTCATGGCATCGGTGAGCAGGCGTCCGTCTACCCGACAGGCGTCCCGATAATAGAGCGCAGCGTGGACGTGGGCGAGCGGGGGAAAAAGGGCCTTGGCCTCCGCCGGCGTCACCCGGTGGAGCGCGTCGGATGACGGCGCGCCCCGGGCCTGCTGTCGGGCGAAGATGTTGGCCTCGGCCGCGGCGAAGGCGTCCAGTTCATCTTCTGTGGCGGCGACGTTCAGCATGCCGCAGCGGGCGTAGCCCGTCTCGCCCGCTGCGTCTTCCGCCAACTGCCCCACGAGGAGGGGGTAATAGTCCACCGCCTCTACGGCAAAATCGAACCAAATGGGCGAGCGGTGGTTGCTCACCGGCGGCGCCAGGATGCCCGCGCCCGCATGAGTGGCCCGGCCCGGGTCCCGGCGGTCCAACAGGAGGGTCCGTGCACCCCGGCGTACGGCGCGATACGCGGCCGCCGCGCCCACGATGCCCCCGCCGATGATGATGAGATCGTACTGTTGCGTCATTGTCGTTCCTCCGCTTTCTGCTCATATTCAAAAATTTGTAGACCCTGTAATTCAGTTTGTCCGACGAGCTGCATTGTTTGCTCCATGTACGCGGGAATGAGCCCGTCCGGATCGGTGTACCAATCGTGGGCATAGAGTAGCCAAACCCGGTCGCGTCCGTCAACCAGCGTTTGCAGGCGCGGCAGGTCGCCTGGCTCCATGACCGGCTCCAATTCGCCCCGGTCAAAGAGGTCAGCGGGCAGGCCGCGGCTTTCCGGCGTCGCGGCTTCATGGCGGAAGTAGTAATCAAAGGGCAACTGAACCCACGATGCGTGGAAGAGGAGGAGATCGCCCGGTTGGGCTTCCTGGGCAATGGCGCGGGCCGCGCCGCGCCAATCCTCTTTCTCAAACTGTTGGAAATAGCCGGCAACGCCCGCGAGGCTGATGAAGGCGATTGCAGCTGTCAGGCTCAGGCCCAGGGCGGAGCGGGAAGCGGGCGACCGGGGCGATCCGCTCCATTTGCGACTTGTCGCACCTTGCACGCCCAGCCCGATGAAGAGGTAGAAGGGCAGCGTCGTCCAGATGAGGGTGTGGACGGAAAAGATGGGACGCCGCAGGCTGATCAGCAATTCGCCCGCAATGGGCGTCAGCCAGAGCGAGAGGAGCAGGATCCGTCGGCGGGGCTGTCGGCGCAGAGACCAGACGCCTGCACCGGCCAGGCTGAGCATGAGCGCCAGGAGCGGCAACCGCCAGGCGCCATCGGGCAGGTGGGCGAAGGCAAAGGTTTCCAGGGCGTCGATCATGCTGCCCGGCGTGGGCGCGGGCAGCCAGAAGCGAGCGTCTACGCCCCGCGCCTGGCGCATGAATCCGAGCAGCCACGGCAGCCAGAGCAGCAGGGCCAGGCCCTGTACGCCCAGCCAAACGCGCCGGAAGGCGGGCGTTGTTTTCCAAACGAGCAGGGGGATGAGGAGCGCCGCGGGCAAAAAGACGGCCGCGGTGTTGTGGGTCCACATGGCCGCGGCCTGGCCGGTCAGGAGGAGGCAAACGGCCGGAACGGCCTCTTTTGAATTCACGCTTTTTTTATCCGCCTGCGCCAGGAGGCTCACGGCCCCGTAGATTGCCGTCGCGGCGAAGAGGGTCAGCAGCGCGTACATCCTCGCTTCCTGCGCGTAGCGAATGTGGAAAGGCGAAAGCGCGAGGAGAAGCGTGGCCGGGAGCGCAGTCCGCCGGCTGGGCCCTACGCGCCGGGCGATGAGATAGAAGACGGGCAGAGTCAACGCGCCGGCCAGTGCGGAAAGGCTGCGCACCGCGACGGGTCCATCCCCCAGCAGGCGAATCCAGACGTGGAGCAGGAGATAATAGAGGGGCGGGTGCTGATCGATGCGGACAACCCAATCAATCAGTTCGGGCGCGCTTTGGCGGGCCAGCCAGACGCTGAACGCCTCGTCCACCCATAAGCTTTTGGCGCCCAGCGCGTAAAAGCGCAGGGCTGTTCCGACCAGCAGCGCGCCGGCCAGGAGCGCATGGACCAGGCGCCGCTCACGCTTAAGCAAGGGGAGGCGTTCATGTAGGGCCGCCATGTGGATGCGTGAGGCGTGACTATTTGACTCGTCACGAGTCAAATAGTCACGAGTCAAATGCCTCAGCGCAAATTTCGGCCCACGCTGAGGCCGCTGGCGACCTTTTTGCGGCGGCCGTATTGCTTTTCGGTGGTGAAGGCGTGGATCACCACGTTGCGCCCGATGCTCATTTGCGCGGGAACGAAGCTGCCCTTGCCCACCAGGCTGATGCCCGTGTTGAGGACGTCGGCATAGTCCTGGTTGGCGGTATTGTCTTCGCCGTCGCCGATGACGCTGCCCGCGCCGATGACGGCGCGCTTGTCGATGATGGCTCGATCGATGACCGCGCCGTCTTCAATGATCGTATCGTTGAGGATGATGGAGTCGCGCACGACAGCATTGTTGCCCACCACGACGCCGGGCGAGATGACGCTGCGCTCGATGGCGCCGTAGATGCGGGCGCCGTTGGAGATCAGGTTGCCGCCGACCTGCTCTGCATTGGGACCGACCTTGGCCGGGGCACGCTCCTGGCTGCGGGTGTGGACAACCCAGTTGGGATCGTAGAGGTCCAGGGGCGGCGTTTCGGAAATCAGGCTCATGTTGGCTTCCCAGTAGGCCTGAATGGTCCCCACATCCGCCCAGTAGCCGGGATAGGTGTAGGCGTAGACGCCGTAACGCTGGGCCAGCATGGCGGGCAGCACTTCGCGTCCGAAATCAACGTAATTGTTTTCCATGAGCAGATCCATCAACACCTGCTTGCGGAAGATGTAGATGCCCATGGACGCCAGCGTATCCCGACTGCGCTTGGGCTTTTCCTGGAATTCGACGATGCTGCTGTTGCTGTCCACCGCGACGATGCCGTAGCGGTGGGTTTCGTGGGGGCTGACACGGCGTACGGCCACGGTGATATCAGCGTTCTGGTTGGCGTGCTGAAGCATCATGGGCGTGTAGTCCATGATGTAAATGTGATCGCCGGCCAGGATGAGCACATTCTCTTCCTGTTGGGCCTCCACGAAGTCCAGGTTGCGGCGCACTGCGTCGGCCGTGCCTTTTTGCCAGTCGCCGTAGGGGCCGCCCCGATAGGGCTGGAGCAGGCGCACGCCGCCCGTGGCCCGGTCCAGGTCCCACGGCTTGCCGATGCCGATGTGGTCGTTGAGACTGCGCGGCTTGTATTGCGTCAACACCGCGACCTTGAAGATGGCGCTGTTGACACAGTTGCTCAGGGGAAAATCGATGAGGCGGAACTTGCCGCCAAAGGGCACCGACGGCTCGGAGCGCACTTCGGTGAGCACGCTGAGACTCTCGCTGGAACCGCCGCCCATGATCATGGCAAAGACTTCAGTCATTGGTCTGCTCTCCAAGGTTGGCTGGTTGCTTAGATCGTCTTGCCGTCGGCCACGACCCCATCGGCGGGGAAGTGGGACTCGTCCCGGTTGCTGTTGACGAGCACGTTCCGTCCCACNNACGGCTTGCCGATGCCGATGTGGTCATTCAGGCTGCGGGGCTTGTATTGGGTGAGGATTGCGACGTTATTGATGCCGCTGTTGACGCAGTTGCTCAAGGGAAAGTCGATCAGGCGAAACTTTCCGCCGAAAGGGACCGCGGGCTCGGACCGCACTTCGGTCAGTACGCTCAGGGCCTCGCTGGAGCCGCCGCCCATGATCAAGGCGAATACGCTACTCATTGATCTGCTCTCCTTTAGACTGTCTGGCCGTCGGCGACGATGCCGTCTGCGGGGAAGGCATCCTCATCCCGGTTGCTGTTGATGAGGACGTTGCGGCCGATCTTGGCCCGGTCCGGTATGACGGCGCTCTTGCCGATGACCGTGATGCCCGCGTAGAGGCGATCGGGCAGCAGTTCGTTGGGTACGCTCATGTCGCCTGTGCCGACGATTGCGCCGGCCCCGACCATGACCTGCTTGTCGATGACCACCTTCTCCAGGTGCGCGCCCGGCCCGATCCATGCGTCGTTCATGACCACGCTGTCTTTGACCACCGCGCCCGGACTGACGTAGACGCCGGGGCTGAGCACGCTGTTTTCCACCGCGCCCCGCACCACGCAGCCGTTGGAGACCATGCTGCGGGTAATTTTGCCCTGGGGGCCCAGCTTGACGGCCGGCCGTTCTTCCGAGCGGGTATGAATGGGCCAGCGGTCGCCGTAGAGGTCAAGCTGGGGCTCATCTTCCAGCAGGGCCAGATTGGTGGACCAGTAAGCGTCCACCGTCCCCACGTCAACCCAGTAGCCCTTGAATGTATAGGCGTAGACCTTGTCTTCGGCTTCCAGCATGGCCGGAATGACGTCATGGCCGAAATCGACCCGGGTCTTGCCGTCTGCATCGACCAGGCGGCGGGCCAGGGTGCGGGCGTCAAAAATGTAGATGCCCATGGAGGCCAGATTGCCTTTGTCCCGCTCTTTGGGCTTCTCGTAAAACGCAGTGATGCGGTCCTCTTCCCCCACTTCCATGATTCCGAAGCGATGGGTCTCCTCCAGGGGCACGGGCATGACGCCGATAGTCAGGTCAGCGCCCTTGCTGCGATGGAACTCGATCATGGGCCGGTAGTCCATCTTGTAGATGTGATCGCCTGAGAGGATGAGGACGGTGTCGCCCCGATTTTCTTCAATAAAGTTCAGGTTTTGGACGATGGCGTCGGCCGTGCCGCCGTACCACTGCTCGCCGCGGCGGCCCTGATAGGGCTGGAGCAGGCGCACGCCGCCCCGACTGCGGTCCAGGTCCCATGGCTTGCCGATGCCGATGTGGTCGTTGAGGCTGTGGGGGCGGTATTGGGTAAGAACGCCCACCGTGTAGATGCCGCTGTTGACGGCGTTGCTGATGGGGAAATCGATGATGCGGAACTTGCCGGCAAAGGGGACTGCCGGTTTTGCCCGTTCCTCAGAGAGGACGGTCAAACGCGTACCTGCGCCGCCGGCCAAAATCATGGCAATGGTTTTCATAGGCGCTGCCCTTCTGGTGATGTGTTGTGGTGGGCGAACGAGCCGACCGAAAAGTAAGTTCGGCGTAACCGGCGCATCCTGCCTCCTATTGTAAATGATCCGCTGCAATCCGTAAAGAGTTTTGCGACAGACGATGCGTGAACATTTGATGCGTGATTCCGGCCGAGCCCAAAAAATTTCGTTGTCCGGATTTGGCTATAATATTTTGAGAATCTCTGCACCACTGGTATAATTGGCGTTTGCCATGGTGCGTCGTTGTCGGCGCGCCGGGCGTATTGTCGTTCTTTATCAGAGTGACTCCTGCGGAATTCACGTGGTTCGCTTTCTGAAACGTGACTTGTGATGCGTGACGAAGCGTTCCTTCACGGATCAGTCGATCGCATGAAATCCGGTTTAACTATCAGACCTAAATAAAACGAGGGGGAAAGCGTGCTGCAACGACCGACCCAAACAGCAGCCTTTTGGCGCGATCAATTCGAGGTCACATCCGATGATCTGGAATTTTTGTATAATCTGCTGTTGGATGCGCAGGCGCCGAAAAGTCGGGAAGACCTGGCCGTTGCGTTGGCGGGTGAGTATCTCCGCCGGGAGAACGCAACGATTGAAACCGAGCTTGCCAAGGGCGATATTTATCTGCCCAAAGAGAGTTATGCGGAGGGCCAAACCCTGGTCTTTCCCGCCCTGGACTTTGCGGTCGGCGACGTGCTGTCGGTGCGCGACGGCCAAAATCCCGAACACGGCAAATTTGACGTCATCGCGGTGCAGCTGGCGGGAGAAGACGCGCCCCGGGAATTCGCCGCTGCTCTGCAGACGCCCCATCGCCTGAGCGAAGGCGGCGGCAACGTACTGCTGGATGACGGCGCGCTCCTTTCCGCTGAGGAAATCTACTCGCTCTATAATGACGACATCGATGACAGCCTCCTCTTTGCGCTGGAAGAGGGCAGCCGGCGTGAGGATTTCGTGGAGGTGGAGGCGCAGTGGCTGCTGGCCGACATGCTGGCGGAAGTCCACATCGGCCATCTCAATATTGCCGAGGCGCTCATCGAAGTCGCCGGCCATCCTCTGTCCGCTCAAACCATGCTCGGCGATCTGGATTTGGATGAGAATGTGCCCAAAACCATGCGCCTCATCAGCCTCAACCATGCCTTGAATAAGGACAAGCGCTTCGACACGGTTGAAAAGGACGGCCGGACGCTGTGGTACCTCAAACGCATGGAGCCCGAGGTAGTCGGCACGACGCCTGCTCTGCTGCGCTATACGCCCGTTCCTTACAATCGCTCGCTCCTCAGCGTTGAGATGCTGCAACTGGAGTGGGAGCTGGATGACGAGTGGGGCGAAAGCAGCATCGTCGGCGACGTACCTGCGCTGGTGCCCAGCACCAGCTTTACCCTCATCTATCCCCATCGCAAATACGGTACGATTCCCCTGTCCAGCCGCACCAAGAGCTTTTTCCCCCGGCAGGAACGGGGCAAGTCCCTGGTGACGTTGGTTGACGGACGCTGGGGCACCAGATACGAAGGCTGGGTCGCGCATCAGGGCCGCTATGTTTCCGGGCTGGGCAAGTGGATGGATGACCATGAGCTGCCCGTGGGCGCCTACATTACGCTGGAGCGCGCGGAGCAGGGAAACGAGTTGATCATCGACTTTCGCACCCGCCGGGCCAAGCGCGAATGGGCCCGGGTCGCGACGGCCGATCTGGAGACCATGCGCCTCACTTTTGACATGAACAAGGTGAAGGTCGCCTGCGAATATGACGATACCCTGATCGTAGCTGAAAGCGATCCCCAGGCTCTGGCCCAATTGCGTCAGGCCATGGAGAGCGCCGACGATAATTTGGCGCCGTTGGTGGAGCAGATCGTGCGCGAATTAACGGGCCTCAATCCCCAGGGAACGGTTCACGCCAAGAGCGTCTACAGCGCGGTCAACATGGTGCGACGCACGCCGCCGGGCCCGGTTTTCTATGCGCTAATCAGCAACCCGAGGTTTAAGGATGTAGGCGGCGGTCTGTTCGCCCTGGCATAGCGACATTGAATTGACCAATCTCCCAATCTCTTAATCTCCTTAAATCCCGCCGTGAGATTAAGGAGATTGAGAGATTGCCTTCATAAAAGGAGTACCCCATGAGTTTAGCTGCCGGCCGGTTGGCCCGCTTTCGCCCTACGGTGGAGAGTAAATTTCACATTGATTACGACTGGTGGGAGAAGAGCGGCCGCGACTTCCGCCTCTACCTGCGCGATCAACTCTGCGAGGAGTGTCGCGAGCGCTTTTCCGACCACACAAACACGGAAGATGTGGATTGGGTGAACCCCGAAACGGGCGAAGTGCGGCGCACCGACGCGCTGCGCGAGTGTCTGCGCATGCGCTGCGCCAACGATCCCGATTACATCAACGAGCGGCTGCCCGTGGCCTCGGCCGTCTTTCGCATCTTTCTGGCCAACAACAACGCCCCGCTCTCGCCCACTGAGCTGAGTCGCCTCATGCCGTGGCGCTCGGCCGACTCCATCCTCAACACCATCGGCGGCCAGCGGACGTACCTGGGCCTGCGACCGACATAACGGACCATCTGTCCGGGCAGATCATCAATCGCCTAATCGCTTAATCTCACGTTGCGAAATCGAGATTGAGCGATTAGGCGATTTTTATTTCTGATTATTGATGCACTTTCCGCCTACTGAGACGCGCACGCAGCCGGATTGAGCGCGCAGGCCTGGTCGGGCGTTCGGGGCCGGGCAACGGTGATGCGGCCTATGGTCGCCTCGTTGCCGGCGCCGTCGGCCAGCGCGGCGCGTTCGCCGGTGGCTTCATCGTACAGGCCTACGACCACCGACCATTGGGTTCCCGCCGCGGCAGAGGCGGGCAGGGGCAGTTGTCGCCAATCGGGCGCAATGCCGTCACGCGCCAGTGCCGCATCCGCGTCATACGCGCCAAAATAGCGGGGCAGCCCGTCGGCCTGGACCTGCTCGCCGTTTGGCCCGCGCAGATGAACAAAGACGGTCATCCCGACCGGCCAGGCGTCGCCTTCCCACCACAGCCGCACATCCACCGGATCGCCCGGCGCGTAGTCCCGTTCTACGATGGCGCCGCGCAGGCTAATCCCCTGCCCGCCACCCACAAACGCCATCGGCGCCCCAGTCTCTCCAATCTCTTCAATCTCCCTGATCTCTCCAATCTCCCCATCCTCACCGCGTCCATACGCGCCCGCCAACTCCTCCCCCTCTCCCATCACCGTCACCACGCCCCAATCCCTGGGCAAGGTCAACGGCAGCGTGGTCACAGTGATCTCCTCGCCCGGTTGCCATTCCTCGGCCGGATACCAGAGAAGCGCGGGCGGCGTCAGCTGCGCGGAAGAGTAGATGACCTCGCCGCTGGGCGTGCGGATCTCCAGCCCCGGCGCATCCGTCGCCGGATCGTACTCCGCGCCCGCCGTCCACGTGACACTGACCCGGCTTTGCCGCCAGCGGGGCCAATCCTCCACGCGCACATTGCTGACGCGGAGGGGCCCATCTGACGCGGCGGATGGGGCCTCGGTTCGGGCAAAATCGTAGAACTCGCGGGGAATGCTCTTTTGCGGCGCGCCCTTGTGCAGGAGCAGGAAGCCGTCGGCCGCATCAACCACGCCCCACTCGCCTGCCAACATGGCCTGAACCTGGGCGTAGAGATCGCCCGGAGCCATGTCGGTGTTGGCGGTTACGTCCAGCAGGGCCCATTCCGCATTGCCCAATAGGGGCGCGGTAGCGTCCAGCCCCGTGGGAAACTGATAGACGTAGCGCCGATGGCTTACGTGGGGGTGGACGGCCGCGGTGGCGGTAACGGCCGCATCAGGCGGAATCTGATCCACGAAGCGGGCGAGGAGGCGATGGTGTGCGGTGACGGGCGTCGGGTCATAGCGCCCGCCCAGGGGGCCGCGGCCGTAGCGGAGATAGCCGACGCCCGCCCAGCTCAGAATCCAGATGCAGAGTGCGGCCGCGAGCAGGGGACGCAAGGCGGTGCGGGCATTGGTGAAGAGGGAGACCGCGGCCATGGTTCCCGTGCGGGCTGCGGGTAAATGCTGAAACGCAGCGGATGAACCCTCTGTGCGCCGGGCCAGCATGCGCCAGATCCGGCTTGCGCCCAGGGCCGCGGCCGCGCCTGCATAGGCGATGAGGGGCGCGCTGTAGTGAAATTCGCCGTAGTACTGGGCGGGGTAGGCGCTGAGCAGATTGGCCAGAAAGAGAGGCAACCCAATCAGGAGCAGCTCAGGACCCAGGAGGCTCAAAAAGCCGAAGGCCATGAGCAGACGCAGCGTATAGTTCACCCGGGCCGGTTCGACGGCGATCTGCCGGACCAGTCCCGGCTGGGTGAAGATGCTCCGCACCATCTCCGCCGGCGAATTCCCCAGCGCGCCGTAACGCTGAAAATAGCCGCTCTCGGCCACGCCATAGACCTCCGCCGCGTGGGCCGGCACGATAACGAAGGTCGCCAGGTAAAACCAGACGAGGGCAGCAATCGTAACAAAAGCAGGGATGATTAAAGATTGAAGATTGAAGATTGGTAGAGTACCTTCCCGGGACGCCCTCTGCCCAATCTTCAATCTTAAATCTTCAATCTTAAATCTTATCATCGCCCACACGCCCAACCCGGCAGCGGCCAGGGCCATTTCTTCCTTGACAGCCGCCAACAGAAGCGCGGCAGCGGCAAATTGCGCCAGGCGCCGGCGTTCAATGCTGAGGAGGGCCCACAGGATCAAGGGCGCGGCCAGGGGCGCGGCGTGAAATTCGGTGAGAAGCGCGGATTGGAGTTGGGGCGCAAGCAGATAGGCCGCGGCCAGGGCCAGCCCAATCGGTCGGCTGAGGGCGCGCAGCGGCTCTCTGCGCCAGACGTAGTCACGTTCGTTGGGCGGAATGCTCTTGTCGAAAAGGGCGAGGGTCAGCTCGTAGAGGAGCCAGGCGCCCGCGGCGACGAAGAGGGCTTGCAGCAGCAGAATGGCCCGGGTGTCGTTCCAGAACCAGTAGATCGGACTGATGAGGGCCAGAATGGGCTCCACGTGATCGCTCATGCGGGTGGCCAGATAGCCGTTATCGGTCATCTCCACAAAGCGGCCCCGGCTGGAATTCCAGATGGCCTGGTCGATCTGGCCCAGGTCGGCTTTGTGGGTGCGCATGCCCGCGTGGAGCCGCCACGCCATGCCGGTGAAGATGCTGACGTAAAGGAGCATGAGCGCCGGCAGGACCAGACGATAGCCGTCGCTCCGTTGGCGTATGGCGGTTGCGAGGCGGGACATCAGGGCAGCAGCTTATCCAGCGCTTCGGCCGCGCGTTGGATATCGCGCGTCTCCAGCAGGGGGTGGAGGGGCAGGGAGAGGATCTGGGCGGCGATGGTCTCGGTGACGGGCAGGGCCAGATCGCCGAAGAGGGACGCGTAGGCGGGCTGGCGGTGAACGGGCACGGGATAGTGGATGGCCGTGGCGATGCCCTGCTCGGCCAGGGCATCGCGCAGCGCGTCCCGGCTCATGCCCGCTTCGGACGGAATGCGCACCACGTAGAGGTGATAGACGTGATAGTTTCCTGTACCTTCCGTCGGACGGATGAGGACCGGGGGCAGGAGTTGGTCGTAACGCGCCGCCAGGGCGCGCCGGCGCTCGTTCCACTCATCCAGCAGGGGCAATTTGACCCGCAACAGCGCGGCTTGCACTTCGTCCAGGCGGCTATTGGTCCCTTCAATCTGAGAAACGTAACGCTCTGCGGGCGTCCAGCCGTACTCCCGCAGGCGGCGGACGCGTTCGATCAACTCGGCGTCACGGCTGACGACCGCGCCGCCGTCGCCCAGCGCGCCCAGATTCTTGGTAGGGTAGAAGGAAAAGCAGCCCAGATCGCCCAGCGTGCCTACGATTTGACCGTGATAAGCGGCCCCGTGAGCCTGGGCGCAATCCTCGATGACGCGCAAGCCATGCGCCTGGGCCAGGTTGAGCACCTCGTCCATCGTCGCGGCCTGGCCATAGAGATGCACGGGGATAATGGCCCGCGTGCGGGGCGTGACCCGCGCGGCCGCGTCCTGTACGTCCAGCGTAAAGGTCGCGGGGTCGATGTCGGCCAGAACCGGCGTTGCGCCTGCATTGCGGATAGCCGCGACCGTGGCCACCGCGGTGTGGGAGACGGTGATGACCTCGTCGCCCGGACCGATGTCGCAGGCGCGCAGGGCCAGGCTCAGCGCGTCGGTGCCCGAATTGACGCCCGCGCAATCGACCGCGCCGCAATACGCGGCGAATTCCTCTTCAAAAGCCCGGCACTCCCGGCCCAGAATATACCAGCCCGAAGCCAGCGCGCGTTGCGCCGCAGCGTCCAATTGAGCCTGGAGCGCGGTGTATTGGGCTTTGAGATCGTTAAAGGGAAGGGGCGCTGACATACCACGTTCCTCTTTTCTCTTTCCTTGTTTCTCGTTCGCTTTCATCACCAATAATACTCACGATAGCGTCGATAATACGCAACCATCCGCGTCAACCCTTCTTCCAGGCTCGTCGTGGGGCGCCAGCCCAGAACCGCCTCGATTTTGGCGGAGCTGGAGTATACGTCGCCGATGTCGATGCGCTTGCGCGCCGCGGGCCAGGGAATCAGCTCCACCTTGCCCGTTCCCGCGATCTTCACCAGGAGATTGGCCAGTTCCAGCAGGCTCACGGGCCCGGGACCGCCCAGGTTGTAGACCTGGCCGTTGACTGCGTCGCTTGCGCCCGCGCGCAAAAACGCATCCACCGCATCATCCACGTAGCAAAGGTCCCGCAGCTGCGAACCGTCGCCGTAGAGGCGAATGGTCTCGTCCTCCACGGCCAGGCGCACGAACCAACCGATGAAGCCCTGGCGATTGTGGCGGGTGAGCTGGCGCGGACCGTAGATGTTGGTCAGGCGCAGGGACGCGGCGGCCAGGTCATAGGCCGTGTGATAGACGATATGATACCACTCGCCCGCCATTTTGTTGACGCCGTTGACGTCGGTAGGGTGTTGGAGATGCTCCTCGTCCAGAGGCAGGTAGTCAGGCTTGCCGTACTGCTGGCGGGTGCCCGCGTAGATGACCTTGATATCGGGATTTTCGTGGCGGCACGCTTCCAGGATGGAGAGCTGGCTACGTGCGTTGATTTCCAGGTCGGTAAAGGGGTCTTCCATGGAGTCCAGGTGGCTCACCTGGCCGGCCAGGTTGAAGAGGACGTCCTGGCCCTGCACCAGCGCGCGCATGGAGTAGGGATCGCGCACGTCCGCGATGTTGACGCGTACACGATCCTCATAGCCCGCGATGTTGAAGCGATTGCCGCCGTAAGCCGGAATGAGGGAATCCGCCAGCGTCACGCGTGCGCCCAGGTCCGCCAGCCGCCGGGCCAGGTTGGAGCCGATAAAACCCAGGCCGCCGGTGATGAGGATCGATTGGTTGGTGTAGAAGTCGAGATAGGTCATGCGGCTATTGTATGGCAATGGGATGTGCCGCACAAACGGATGGACCTATGCTATAATCTGATCGTCGGCGGTTTGTTATCATGGGGGCTGAAGAGTTAATTTTCCTACACCGGCGTGACCTCTATTGCTTCTAAATCCGTATCCTGCTGCGCTTGGCCGGCCATGCCGGATCGACGGACTACTCATTGTTTTCCAGTTCTTCGCGCAGGACGCGGCGCAGCGTCTCCTCGAAGGGTTGGCTGCGCGTGTAGACGTACTCCTTGAGCACGTTGTTAATGAGTGTCTGATAGTTGCCGCCGCCCGCCTCCTCAGCCTGCGTGCGGAACCACTCCAGAATGTCATTTCACCGCCGTGTCCTCTGAATTATATTTGGATCTCGCTGAGCTGCACGATACCCACCTAAGAACGCACCGAAAATATTGCCGCGTTTTCGACGAGCGATGCCGCGGTTGAAGTAGGCGTTGGCGTCGTCGGGGTTGAGAGCGATGACGCGGTCGTAGACCCGACACCGGTTCCAAACCGGTGTCTGCTATGGGAAACCGGCTCAAGCCGGTTGCGGAAAGGCCGATCTCGCCGTGTGCGCAGTGCGTTTCAACGCACTTTCCATATCAGGCGCCGATTTCAATCGGCGACCTGTGCTCCCCGGCCTATGCAATCCCCAACCTCTCCTTCAGCCCGTCAATCGCGTCTGCGGCCATGGGCGGACCGCCGGCTTCTGCAAAGGACTGGCGCAGGCGAGGCAGGCCCTGGCTCAGCTCTGGTTCGGCGAGGACGCGCCGGGCCGCGGCGCGCAGGCTCTCTACGGTGAGGTCGGCCTGGTCCAGATAGAGGCCGCAGGCCAGTTCTTCCAGCCGCGCGGCGTTGATGGCCTGCTCCACCGTGTTAGGCACGATGACCATGGGGACGTCAAAGACGACGGCTTCGTTGATGCTGCTCATGCCGCCATGGGTAATGAAGAGATCCGCAGCCTGTAGAATCTGGAGCTGAGGCACGAATTGAGCCACGGTAAAGTTGGGCGGAATCTCGCCCAAACTCCCGGGGTCCACGGCCTTGCCGATGGAGAGAATGACCGCATAGCGGGGATCGGCGAACGCCTCCATGCAGGCGCGGAAAAAGTCTACGTTGGCCTTGTAAAGGGTGCCCACAGCGATGTAAATGAGCTGCTGATCCGCCCCTTTCTCCAGGACCATGGGCTCCTCGGGCCGGTGGATATCGATGGTGGGACCGACATAGACGTAGGAGCTGTCGAAGTGATCGGCATAGGGCTGGAAGTAGCGGGTGAGAAAGAGGATCTTTAACGCCGCGGAGGTGGAGAGAACGTTGATGTCGCCGAACTTGCGCAGGCGATAATCGCGCACGATTTCGGTCATGCGGCGTCCCAGCACGCGCCAATGCCCCTGGCCGGGTCGGACCGCGGCCGCGGTCTTGCGCAGAACCCTGGGCTTGTTCAGCGTGGTGCGCCAGTAAAAGGGCAGGTGAGGATAAGCCGCCACGGAGGGAATGGCAAAGCGCCGGCTCGCAACATTGCCCCAGGGCGCACTCACATCAAACATGATGAGGTCGGGCCGGCCGACTGCTACCTCCTCCAGGATATCGCCCAGCAGCATGTGAAGCGATCCTGCCACCAATCCGCCCTGGTGAATAAGATGATTGTTGTCGCGCGAGGTGACAAAAGCGTCGGCGCGGCTATATTCGCCCGCCTGCGCGCCGGTGGCGGCAATGCGCTGGGCAAAGGCCGGCCCGGCAAAATAGGTTATCTCGTTGCCCCGGGCCGCCAATTCCCGGACCAGGGGCAGGGTCGGATTGACGTGACCGTGATAGGGAATGTTGTAAAACCAGATGCGGGCCATGGGAGCATGGATGGTGGGATTGATGCGTCAGGAAGTCCCTGTGCAGGCAAAATTTTCGGCGATAAGGGTGAATCGGTCAAATATGGACGATGGCAGGGGCGCGGCCTGTTTTGCGCTTGCTGCCTATAATGGGTAGCGTTATAATGGGGGGCATGATACAGACGTTCAACTCCTCCGGAACCGAGGACACATTTGACGGTATCTCATCGCGCGCGGCGCGTAAATGCTGTCCTCCCTCGATTTAGGCAGTTGCCCGTCGCAAGCTCGACCAGCTCAACCGCGTAGATGACGTAACTGAATTGCGCATTCCGCCGGGCAATCGGCTGGAGCAACTACAGGGAGATCGCGAACGCCAGTTCAGCATCCGAATCAATCGCCAGTACCGGATCTGCTTTATTTGGGAGGAAGGCCATGCCTACGAAGCTGAAATCACCGACTACCGCTGAAGAAATAACCGCTCGGCGTCTGCCTACGCACCGCCCTCCGACCCATCCGGGGGAGATGCTCTTTGAGGAGTTTGTCAAGCCGCTGGGTCTGACCCAGACGGAACTGGCCCGCCGGCTGGATGTTTCGTACCCGCGGCTCAATGAGATCATCAAGGGGCGTCGCTCCGTCACGCCGGACACGGCTTTGCGCCTGTCCAGGGTAGTCGGCATGTCGCCCGATTTTTGGCTGGGCCTGCAGCAGGATTGGGATCTCTGGCACGCGATGAACGGTCCGGCGGCCGAGGCGATTGCCCGGTTAGAGCCGCTGCCACACAATCAGGGCGACGGGCTCGGGGCGGATATAGCGCCAACCGGATGATGTTTCCTCCAGTTCCGGCGTGATGGCAGCGCAGAAGCCTTCTACCTCGGACCCGCTCGCGTTAGCCGGGGCCAGCGCCTGCGCGACTTCCAGGGGCGTAGCGCCCGTCACCTGATTCTGCTCATACACGATGCGCAGGTCGGGGTAGACGCCCGCCTGCCAGAGCGCGCCGTAGAGGTAAAGATGCATAGGCCGCCGCCCGTCTTCCGCCTGGGGCCAGAATCGTCCCAGTTTGGGATTACCGCGGATGGAGTCGTCCGTACCCGCGACGATGACCAGCGTCCGGCGGGTGGCGGCAATCAGCTTCTGCATGCTTACGACGAGATCGGGCTGGCGATAGAGGGACCACGCCGCCAGCACCACGTCATGGGGCTCGACCGTAGCATCTTCCCAGGCCGCGCGGAGCAACTGCACGTTGGCAATGCCCTCAGCGTCCGCTTTGGCGCGCAGGATATCCAGCATGGGCGCGGCCTGATCCAGCGCGGTGACTTGCTGGACATGGGCGGCAAGGGGCAAGGCGAAGCGTCCTGCGCCCGCGCCCACGTCCAGCAGCGTATCCGTCGGCCGGACCAACTCCGTGAGCGCGGCCAGCGTTGCCTCATAGCGGCCGGGAAGGCAGGCCTCTTCGGCATAACGAACCGCCCGGCGCTCCCAATGTGCCAGGTCTTCCTCTCTGGTATAGCGACACTTGGGGTCCTGTTCCGCCAGACTGCGCCAGGCCTCGGCAAAGTCGAAGAGCGAAGGTTTTTCTTTTCGGCTCATCGCATTGCAAACCTGGCGGTAAAGTGCCGCAGCACTTTGGGATCGTAGACCATTTCCACGCCGCGAATTTCCTCTTTCATCCCGTTGAGATACTCCAGCACCTCGGCCAGGTAATCCACGTGGCTCTGGGTATAGACCCGCCGGGGAAAGGCCAGGCGCACCAACTCCATGGCCGCGGGTTTCTCCGTGCCGTCAGGCTGATGACCGAACATGACCGAGCCGATCTCCACCGCGCGCACGCCGCCTTCCACGTAGAGGGCCAGCGCCAGCGCCCAGGCTGGATATTCATACCAGGGAATGTGGGGCAACATGCCCGCGGCGTCAAGGTAAAGCGCGTGGCCGCCGGTCGGCTTGATGTAGGGAACGCCGATGGCGTCCATGCGTTCGCCCAGATACTCCACCGAGCGAATGCGATAGTGGAGGTAATCTTCATCCACTACCTCTTCCAGCCCTGCGGCAATGGCCTCCAGATCGTATCCGGCCAGGCCGCCGTAGGTGGGAAAGCCCTCGCCCAGGATTTCCCGGTTGCGGCACTCTTCGGCCAGCGCGCCGTCATTCATGGCTAGGAAGCCGCCGATGTTGGCCATGCCGTCCTTTTTGGCGCTCATGGTGCAGCCGTCGGCGTAGGAGAACATCTCCTGGGCAATGGCCAGGGGCGTCTTGTCGGCATAGCCCTCTTCCCGCAACTTGATGAACCAGGCGTTTTCGGCAAAGCGGCACGCGTCCAGAAAGAAGGGTACGTCGTGGGCGCGGCAAAGCTCGCTTGCGCCCCGAATATTGGCCATGCTTACGGGTTGGCCGCCGCCCGAATTGTTGGTCACGGTCAGCATGACCAGGGGAATTTGTTCGCGCTTTTCCGTCAGAAGCGTTTCCAGAGCGGCCAGGTCCATATCGCCTTTGAAAGGCGCGATGAATTGGGGGCTGCGGGCGATGGCGACGGGAATATCCAGCGCGGTTGCGCCCCGATCTTCAATGTTGGCGCGGGTGGTGTCAAAGTGGGTGTTGTTGGGCACAATGTCGCCCGGCTTGAGCATGGTTCCGAAGAGAATGCGTTCGGCCGCCCGACCCTGGTGCGTCGGCAATACGTACGCCAAGCCGGTGATCTTCTTGACCGCGGCCTCAAAGCGGTAGAAGGAACGGGCCCCGGCGTAGGATTCGTCGCCCATCATCATGCCGGCCCACTGGCGGGAGGACATGGCGCCCGTGCCTGAGTCAGTCAGCAGATCGATGAGGATATCTTCGGCGCGCAGGAGGAAGGGATTGTAGCCCGCTTGGGCCAAGGCGGTTTCCCGGTATTCACGCGTTGTGAACCGGATTGGCTCTACCGCTTTGATGCGAAAAGGCTCGATGATGGTATTGAATTGCATGAGCGGTCTCCGTTGACATCTCAGTTAACAAAAGCGGGGCCGCGTACGGCCCCGCTCAATTTTTCGATTCCGACCGGCGTCTACTTCTGCTCCAAGAGATAGTTGACCACGGCTTCAAACTCATCAGGCGTCAGCATCTGCGCGAAGGCCGGCTGCATGAGGCCCGCAGTGCATGGGCCCAAAGGACATTCGGAGACTGTGAACGCTGCGGGATCCTGCAGCGAAATGCGAATGTATTCTTCCGCCGATTCGCCTTCTACCCGGGTCGCCGCGACTGTGCCGATGTGGGTCAGGTCCGGGCCCAGAGGGCTGGGCGGATCGGGCAGGCCGGGAATAATGTGGCAGGTGATGCAGGTCGCCTTGGTGATGGCTGCGACCACATCAACCGGAGAGCCGGCAGAGGAGTCAGCAGCAGGCGCTTCTGCGGCGGCCGTGTCGCTTGTATCCTGCGCAACTGCCGTTTCGTCGGTCGCGCCGGCGGATTCTGTGCTGCTTGCCGCACCCGCGGATGAAGCAACGGCTGGTGCAGAGGCAGCTGCACCGGCGCCCGTCCCGACGACCTCTGCGCCGTCTCCGCTTGCAACCACAAATTCCGCTTCCGCAGCCCTTTCCCTACTGCTTCCCGCCCATGTAAACAGGGTCACGCCCAAGATGGCGACCAGGAGCGTCGCCAACAACACGCCTGCTACCGTGGTGATTAAGGAATAGAGGGGCGAATTTTCTTCCATCTGTCTGCTCCTTTCCTGAGCAAGTGGGTTGTATAAAGCCGAAAATAAGTGAGTTTTTACCTTAGCCTACCCTGTTCTCCTGAGCAAACTTTAGTCCTGTCGAAAATGTGTTTGGGTAACCGGAATCCGTATGGTCAGCTGGTGCGTGACGTGTGAATATTTGAGGCATGACAGACTCCGCAATTCGTCATACGTCACGATCAACTGCCATTTGTTGGTTATAGGCGTCTGAGCCGCCGCGCGGAATACTCAGCGTCCGCCACCCTGGACCCTGGGCGTGTTTGGCCAATAGCACGATTTGTCCCACGTGATAGGCATAATGGGTGAGCTGGCGGTTGACGGCCTCCAGTACGGTGAGCGTTTCATGGCGGATGGTGACCTCCCGGGTCATATCACTGTCGCTTAGCGGCTCCAGCGCGGCGAAGAGCAGGCCCCAGCCCGCCTCCCACGCCGCCATGATGGCGGTGCGGCTGTCGTCGTCGGTGAGAATAAACTCATTGTCCCGCAGACGGTCGGCTTTCTCTCCGTCGCTGGTGAGAAAGTCGCGCCAGCGCGAGCGCATGTTGCCCGCCATGTGTTTCATCAAAACGGCGATACTGTTGGCCTCAGCGTCCAGGGTGGCGTAGAAGGCGTCGTCGTCGATCTGGGCGACCGCGCGTTCGGCCATGGTTTTGTACTTGCGGAACTGGTCAAGCGCGCTGGTGAGGTAAGGATTGACATTAGCGGTCATGGTTCGGCTCCTTTCGAGACGAGCGATTAGAGATTGGCGATTAGAGATTGGGAGATTGGAGCGGAGAGGGACCGCACGCCAAATCGCCAATCTCTCTGACAGAAATTCCCCTACACAAACGTTGCGATCTCATCCAGCGGCTTCTTGGTAATGCGCGGTACGTGCGCGTCTTCGGCCGGATACCCCACGACCAGCAGCAGGTACGCCCGTTCATAGCCGGGCCGCTCCAGAATTTCGTTGAGAAAGTGCATGGGGCTGGGCGTATGGGTGAGGGTCGCGAGCCCTGCGTGATGGAGCGCGGCAATGAGAAAGCCGGTGGCGATGCCCACCGACTCACTCACGTAGTAGTGCTTGATTTTGCGTCCGTCAGGTTGCAGCGCGTAGGGCTGGGCGAAGATCGCGATCAGGCAGGGGGCGATCTCCAAAAAGGGTTTGCGGGCATCCGTCCCCAGCGGGGCCAGCTGATCCAGCCAATCCTGGGGCGCGCGGCGGGCGTAAAATTCACGCTCTTCAGCTTCGGCCGCCTGGCGAATGCGGCGCTTGACGGCTTGATCTTCTACGACGACAAAGTGCCACGGCTGGAGATTGGCTCCGTTGGGAGCTGTGCCCGCGGTGCGCAGGCACGTTTCGATCACCCTCCGCTCTACCGGGCGGTCTGAAAAGTCGCGCACGGTACGTCGGCGGCGCATCTGGGTGTAGAACTCGGTCGCGCGTTGGGCCATCACGTCGGGCGCATATGTCCGGAATTGGGTAAGAGGAATTGGGTCGCTCATTGGCTTTTTGATCTCGCGATCTGGAACGTGCAGATTTGTCACGGGCGCTGAAAGGATGCAAGGTTAGGGAGAGTAGGATACAATGAGTTTATCATATTGAGGTAACATCTCCAGACTGTACTGCAGAAATTGTGTTTCCGCTTGGAATCTGAATTGGTTCATCCGCGGTTGGCCCTGATTTTTCCATGCTGAATCATCCTTCCGCATTTCCAGCAAGAGGAGCGCTTCCATGAAAGATATTCCTGTCTTGCAGGCCAAACGCTTTGGCGTCTATAGCTGCCGCATGAGCGATACGCTGAAGCAGGCGACTAAGATCATGACCGTCCGCAACATCAGTTGCCTGGTCGTCGTCGGCGATTACGCTGAGCTAAAGGGCATCATTACCCGCATCGATTTGGTGCGCGCCGCCTACTGGGAGGCCAATTGGGCGGAAGGTCTGGTGCGGGACTACATGAATCCCGACGTGGTGACGGTAAAGCTGGACGATACGTTGCAGCGCGTGATGGAATTGCTCATCGACCGTCACATCCACCGGGTGGTTGCGGTCCGTGACGAGAACGGTCGTCAGATTCCCATGGGGATTCTCTCCGCGGCTGATATCGTCTATCATATGGCGCAGGAAGGATGATGGGGTCCCAGAATAGAGCCGTCGCGCCTACAAGGCTCGGCGGTCCCATTCCTGCCGGACTGAGCTTGCTGACCGGTCTTGGGGCAGGGCTATTGGGCTATGCGTTGCTCCACGAGCCCATGGATATCGGCTTTGAGCGCCTGACCGTGCGTATTGAGGCGACGGAGGGAGAGCTGCCGGAACAGGGGCTGCGCATCCTGCATCTTTCGGATACGCACTTTCAGGGGCGCGCCCGTCAGTTGCGCGAGCGGCGCAAAATCGCCCGCATCGTGCGCTTTACCCAAGGGTTGGATTACGATCTGCTCGTCCACACCGGCGACTTCATTCACTATGACAGCGGGCTGGAGAACGTGTTGGCGCTGCTGGATGCCCTGCCGGCGCCCCGGCTGGGGCGCTTTGCCGTTTTGGGCAATCACGACTATTCCTACTATGCCATGCGCGCGATGTTGCCGACCATGTGGCAACGCTATCGGGATATTGAGCGCAGGGGCGTCTATAGCGATCGGGAACTGCTGGCCCGCCCGTGGGAGATGATTAACTTTGGCCGCTATCTGCGTCAAACGCCGGTGGAGACCCGCCGCAGCGGCTACAATGATGCGACCGGCCTGCGGAAGGCCCTGCTTCAGCGCGGCTTTCAGGTTCTGCATAACCGCTCCGTGCACATTCGCCACGCGGCAATCGATTTTTATCTGGCCGGCGTGGATGACGTAAGCGAAGGGCGGCCCCATCTCCACAATGCGCTGGACGGCGTCCCCCCACGCGCGCCCACTATCCTCCTGAGTCACAATCCGGATATCCTGCGCAGTCCGCGTGTGGGGCAGGCGGATCTGGTCCTGGCCGGCCACACCCACGGCGGCCAGATCGTGCTTCCCTTCTGGGGACCGGCCCACACCCAGGCTCGCTATCTGGAGCGGCGGGACGTAGCCGGTTATCTGCGGCGAGGACGCACCCAGGTCTATATTACACGCGGCATAGGCGAGGGCATCCCCCTGCGCTTTGCGGCCAAGCCCCAGATTGGGCTGATTACGGTGCTTGGCGAGAAGGCGGGCCGTCACGGAACCTGAAATGCCCCCAATCTTGTCCGACTTTGACGTCGGCTTAGGGACTTTGTATACTTAAGTACGGCATTGAATACGCTGGAATGCTACTCTCTCTGCAGGCGTTCCGCTGCGGATTCCGTGCAACGCCCCACATAATTTATTGATAACCCTATCGAAAGGAAAGTCAATTCATGTTAAAACAAGCGCTTGCCAAACTTGCTTATGCTGTGCCCGCCGACGAAGTCAGCGCCCACTGCGACGGCCCCTGCGGCGTCTACGATCCCGCGTCCGCCCGCATTGCTGCCGAGGCGGTTCTCTCCATGACCAAGAAACTTCTGGCCCTGGATGTGCCGGCTGAGGGCGATAAGGACGCCATGATCCACTATCACAACACCTTCTCCCGCTACGTAGCCATCAAGGAGGAGCAGGCTCATATCGCCAAGACCGAGCTGCTGGTGCTGTGGACGGATTACTTCAAGCCCGTGCATCTGGAGCAGTACCCCGATCTTCACACCACCTTCTGGAATGCGACCAAGCTCTGCTCCTCGTGCAAGGTAGAAGTAAGCCTGGAGCATGCCAATGAGCTGATGGATGCGATTCACAACATCCACAACATCTTCTGGGCGACCAAGGGGCGCGATGTGGAGTATTACACTGCTTCTTAATGCAGCAGGCGTCTGATATCATATCTTGTTGATAAAGAGGGATCGGATATACTTGTCCGATCCCTCTTTTCTTACCATCCGCCGGTTCAATTTGGGTTAAATTAAATGTCTCCGCCCGTTACGCCGCTTCCTACTGCATCGCTAGGTGAACTGCTGCTCTGGCTGTTGCGCCGCCGCGTGCGTAAGCAGGTGACGGGCGATTCCATGTTGCCCACGCTGCGGGCTGATGATATGGTTCTCGTTGACCCCCGCGCCTATCGCCGGAAGCTGCCTCAACCCGATGAGATCGTTATTGCCCGGCATCCTTTTCACCGGGACCTGACCATCATCAAGCGTATCGCAGAGATCACGCCCGACCGACGCTGCGTCCTGCTCAGCGACAACGCGGCAGCGGGCAGCGACAGCCGCGCCTTTGGTCCCCTTAGCCCTGCGAGCATTATCGGGCGCGTGACGTGCCGAATTTTGGCCAATGGGTGAGGCGTAAGTGAATATCTGACACGTGATGCGTGACCCGTACTACACTCTGTAACGAGTAACGAATTAACTCCGCTGGCGCGGATCCAGCGCATCACGCAGCCCGTCGCCGATAAAGTTGATGCTCAGCACCGTCAGGGAAATCAACATGCCCGGCCAGATCACGACCCAGGGCGTGTAGGTGAGGAAATTTTGGCCGTCAAAGAGGAGGCGACCCCAGGTGGGCACATCGGGCGGGAAGCCCAGGCCCAGAAATGAGAGTGCCGATTCGGTGAGGATGGCCGCGGCCACGGCCAGCGTCGAGGAAACAATCACCGGGCTAAGGACGTTGGGCAGGATATGCCGGCTGAGGATGCGCGTCTCCCGGGAACCCACATTAACGGCCGCTTCCACAAATTCCTTCTCTTTAATCGAAAGAACCGTGCCGCGTACAATGCGCGCCGTGGGCATCCAGCCCAGAATCCCAATCACGAAGACAACCAACAGAAAGATGCCCATCTCGGGGCCGAATGCATCGCGCAACGTGTCGCGGAAGAGGGTAATGATGACCAGGAGCAGGGGAAGCTGGGGCAGGGCCAGCATGATGTCGGTAAAGCGCATGAGCAGGTTGTCCAGATGATCGAAGTAGCCTGCCATAGAGCCGATGAGCGTGCCGAAGAGCATGGAAACCGTCATGGCCGCAACGCCTACGGCCAGCGAAATCCGCCCGCCGTAGAGGTTGCGCGCCAGCAGGTCGCGTCCCAAGTCGTCGGTGCCGAAGGGATGGGCCAGACTCGGGGCCTGGTTGGAAATCGCAAAGTCAATATACTCGGGATCGATCTTCCAGACCAGCGGCCCGATCACGACGCCGAAGACAAGGATTACGAGGATAATGAGGCCGAACATGGCCAGCTTGTGGCGACGAAACTGAACCCATGCATCACCCCACAGCGTCCGCTGCTTACGGTGCGTCTCTGCCTGTAATTGCAGACCTCCCGGGTCTGCCGTCCCTACTGCCATAACCAATATCCTTTGTCTGATAGAACGTGGATCAGGCGGCTTTTGCGGATAAAAAATAATCCGCAGAAATCAGATCAATGCCCGCTCTATCCCCTTACCCATAGCGAATGCGCGGATCGAGAATGCCGTAAATGATGTCGGCAATGAGATTGAAGAAGACGATGAGGATGGCGAAGATGAGCGTCAACGTCATGACCAGCGGTACGTCGCTGCCCTGAATGGCGCGGATGAGCAATTCGCCCAGCCCATTGACCCGGAATATTTGTTCGGTGATGATGGCGCCGGCGAAAATTTGGGGAATGCCCAGCGCGATGAGGGTGATGACGGGAATCAGGCTGTTGCGCAATACGTGACGTACCACCACAACGTGCTCTCGGAACCCTTTGGCATAGGCCGTGCGCACATAATCCTGCTTCAGATTATCCAGCACAGCGGAGCGGGTATAGCGGCTGATGGCTGCCGTCTGAAAGAGAGCCAGCACCGAAACAGGCATGATCATCTGCTTGATCTGCTTGACAAAACTGGGCCAGTCATGAACGACCAGCGTGGTGTCATAATAGGAAGGGAACCAGCCCAGCCGCACGCTGAAGATAATGATGAGCAGCAGGCCGGTAAAGAAGGTCGGTACGGAATAGCCGATGATGGAAAAAACGGTGCCGAGCTGATCAAAGATGGAATATTGGCGGATTGCGGAAATCGTGCCCAGGGGGATGGCCAGCAGCACGGCAATTACATAGGAAAGGCCCACTACCCAGAGGGTTTGGGGCGTTCTGTCGGTAATGAGATCGATGACCGGGCTGCGGGTTTGCCATGAGCGCAGGCGCAGCCGATTCGGATCGCCGATTTGCGCCCCCGTCATCTCCTCCAGAATATTGAGCGGCTCCGACCAGAAAAACTGCTTCATGAATTTGCCGTAGCGAATATGGAACGGCTGACCCAGTCCCAGGGACTCGCGGATTTGCTCGCGCACTTCCTGGGGAATGGTCATGGGCAGGCTGGCCGTGGGATCGCCAGGGGCCATGTCCAGAATCAGAAAAATGATGAAACTGATAATAATAATGGTGGGGATGGCCGTCAGCAGACGGCGGATCAGATATTGGCCCATAAAATTATTCCCGAAAGGCAGGGATGACGGTGATGTAGAGACGTAGCACTGCTACGTCTCTACATCACCGCCGTTCCTGCAACATCAACGCATCAACAACGCATCAACAACGTCTTATTCACCGCGGGTCCAGTCAGCAATGTTCCAGATTTCAGAATCCCAGCTGTTCATCTGGAAGTTCTGGAGTGAGTTGCTGATGCCCGAGACGTCGCCGCGGGTGACCAGCGGAATCATCGCATAGTCCTGCACGATGAGATCGTTGAGCTGGATAATGATGGCATTGCGCGCATCGGGATCAGCCGTCTCCGTCAACTCGGTGTAGAGTTGATCGTATTCTTCGCTGCACCAGCGCGGAATGTTGTTGCCCAGCCATTGATTTTCGGCCCGGGCGATCTCCTCACACTGCCAGTTGCCCATGTAGGAGGAAGGGTCGGTGCCGTCCCACGTGTTGGTGAACATCTCGATGTCGGCATAGAGTTTGCCGTAGGTGTCCGGGCTGGCCGGATCGCCGCCGAAGAAGACGCCGGCATCCACGCTCTTGAGTTCAGCCTCGACGCCGATTTGTTCCCACCACTGCTTGACCAACGCCTGGGTCTTCTCACGTACAGGGTTGACCGAAGTCTGGTAGAGAATCTTCATGGGCATGCCGTCAGGCGTTTCGCGCACGCCGTCGCCGTCCGTATCCGCATAGCCTGCCTCGTCCAGTAATGCATTGGCCCCATCAATGTCCTGCGTAACGCAATCATCATTGTTGGGTGACCGAACCGCGGGCGGGTTGGGCACGATATTGCAGCCGGCCGTGCCGCCTGCGCCGTAAAGCTGCTCGGCAATCGTTGTGCGATCAATGGCCATGGAGAGAGCCTTGCGTACGTTGTAGTCGGTCAGGAAGGGATGGGGATTGGGATCATCCGGCGTCCACTCGGAGCGCTTGTCGCCCAATGCCGGATCCGGATTGGTGAAGTTGACGATCAGGCGCTCTACAGCCGGACCGAAGGTCACCACTACCTGACCATTGCCCGCAGCTTCCATGGCGTTGAGAATTTGCGGCTCCACCTGAAGATTCCAGGCGTAATCGACTTCGCCGGTTTCCAGCACGGCCCGGGCAGCCGATGCAGCATCGCCGCCGCCCTTGAGCACGACGCGGGCAAAGTAGGGCTTGTCGGCTTCCCGATAGTTCTCATTCACTTCGTAGACGACCGTGTCATTGGCCCGGAAGTCGGTGACCTTGTAGGGGCCCGTACCGACGGGGTAGAAGTTCTGGTCGCTGCATTCCTGAGCTTTCAGCCCCATGCAGTCGGCAAATTGCGCCTGTTGCAGAACGGGCGACGTGCTGCCGACAAACGGGCCATAGGGGAAGGGCATGGCTGCGCTGAAGCTGATCTTCACCGTGTAGTCGTCCACCGCTTCGACGGATTCTACATTGGTGAAGTTGCTGGCTGCGTTGCAGCCCATTTCTTCGTCCATACAGTATTCGCCGGTGAAGACCACATCCGCAGCGGTGAAGGGCGTCCCGTCGGCCCACATGATGTCATCGCGCAGCGTCCAGGTGATGCTCATGAGATCTTCGGCTACGCCGCCGTTATCCAGCGTGGGAATTTCGGTTGCCAGGCGCGGCACCATGACGCCGTCAGGCGCATAGTTGGCCAGCGGTTCCACGACAATGGAGGCCCCGAAGATATCCTTGGTGCCGCCGGAAAGATAGGGGTTGGCAATGGAAACGGCCTGCCAGAACAAAATGTTGACATCGCCGCCTGCGCCGCGACCGGTCGCGGCGGGCTCGGCGTCGGCGGCCGCTGCGCCGCTGTCGGTCGCTGCGCCTGTGTCCGCGGGAGCTGACGGCGTCGCGCACGCGCCGACCAACAGTATGAGGGTCAGCAACAGACCCAGTAGGATGGCGCTACGCAGATACTTGTGTTGCATCATAGAGTTGTTCTCCTTGTGACTCGTAGTGTGAGCGAGTGGGTACTGCACAGTTTACTGAAAGGCAACACATGCTGAAACGGGACAAACAGTATGTGGCTGCACACAATTTGAAGAATGCGCTCATCTTCTTGATCTACTTGATCGACGTAAGCGCTGACACTGATCGAAGGAAACTGACGTTCTGCTACAGGTTAAAGTGAGGGCGGGTAAGCGAACTTGGGCTGGATGACGTAGGCTCGTCCGCCGCTTGCAGTTGCTTGAAGAGCTGGGTCATGGATCCGGCTCTGAGCGCATTATTGGCTTGTTTGCGCCGCTACGCCCTGCATCTGAGGAAACTGGCTGTTTTGAACTTTGGCTTGTTCAAAGCGGCTGCATGGTACAGAATTTTGTGCGGGATGTCAATCGTGTAAAAAATGGCGGGGTGATGCATCCGAATTGGTTCTGGTCATATGGCCCTTTTGCCCCAGGACCAGCCCGATAAAAATCGGCAGCTTCATCATCCGCCGCCAGCGCCACGGCTCCTGAATCAGGCGGTGAAGCCACTCGATTTGCAGACGCTGCATCCAGGCCGGCGCCCGGGTCGTCACCCCGGCCGCAAAGTCGAACGCGCCGCCTACGCCCATGGCCGCCCGGACCGGCAGTTCGTGACGATGGGCGTCGATCCACAAATCCTGCTTGGGGTGACCAAACGCAACGAAAAGGATATCGGCCTGCGCGGCAACCAGACGTGCGTGGATGTCCGGCCATGCTGCATCACCGGGATCGCCGCTATAGGTCCCTGCTACCTGAAGGTCGGGATAGCGCTGTGCGAGCCGACGGGCCGTCTCTGCGGCTACGCCCGGTCCCGCGCCCAGAAAATAGACCCGCCACCCCTGTTGGGCTGCCTTTTCACAGATGCGGTAGATGCCGTCAGAACCGGTGACCCGCTCATGCAGGCGTATGCCCTGGCGGCGCGCTGCCCAGAGAATGCCCGCTCCGTCGGGGACGCGCAGGTCGGCCCGGGCCAGGGCCGCGGCAAACGCCGGCTGGGTCTGCGCGTCGACCACAAATTCGGGATTGACGGTGCAAATCTGGCGGCAGGAGGAAGGCGAAGGATCGTCCAGCCAGGCGGCCAGAATCTCCAACATGGCCGCGAAGTCTACGCAATGGATATGGACGCCGGCGATGTTGAACGTTGCCGGAGCAGGGGATGAGGGCATATTTCCCGCGCTTACCCGGCCCGTCCGGCAGCTTCCAGGACGGCCAGGGTCTCGGCCGCGGCTTTGTCCCACGAAAAGCGCTTTACGTTCTCATAACCGGCTGCAATGAGATCGGCCCGCAGCGCTTCGTCTCGGCTCAGACGCAACATGGCCGCGGCCATGGCGTCCACGTCGGTGGGATCTATCAGCAGGGCCGCGTCGCCCGCGACTTCGGGCAGGGAGGAGTTATTGGACGTCATAACGGGTACTCCAATTTGTTGGGCTTCCAAAACGGGCAAGCCAAATCCTTCGTATAGCGATGGGAAGCAAAAAAATGCTGCGGCTTGGAGCAGTGCGCCGCGCTGTTGGTCGCTCACATAGCCGGGCAAATGAATGCGTCCCGCCAGGCTGTGGGCCCGGATGCGCGCCAGAATCGGCTCGCTCAGCCAGCCCGGGTTGCCGGCCAGGACCAAATCATGTTCCATCTTTCCTGCTTCCGCCAATTTTGTAAAGGCGTCGATCAGCCTTAGCAGGTTCTTGCGCGGCTGGAGCGTGCCCACATAGAGAGCAAAGGGACGCGTAAGCCCCCACTCCCGGCGAACCGACTGAATTTCTGCCGGAGAGAGAAGGAGTGGCGGGGGCGCAGCAGCCTCATAAATGACTTCGATTTTCCGCCACGGCGTCCCGTATTCGGCATGCAAATCCTGGGCCGTGGAGCGGCTGACGCAGATAACGCGCTCGGCTTGCCTTGCACTCCAGCGCGTCCCTAATTCCAAATACCAACGTTGGCGACGGCTATGGGCCTGGGGCAGGAAGCGGTAGCCTAGATCGTGGATCGTGACTACGCCCGCGGGAGCCTGACGCTGCCGCATGGCCAGGGGCAGCACGTGGGCGGGCACGAAAAGCGTATCCGGTCCGTCGTCCAGGAGCGCCGGACCCAGCGCCCGGTGAGTCCAGCCCCGCACCGGGGCAAGATACTCAACGTTCACCCGAGCGGGCAGGAAGCCGTCAGCCGGTGCGAACGCATCCGTCTGAACCGGTTCATCAACGTAGAGGCGCCAATCGTGCCGATCCGCGCCGGCAGTACGCAGGATGTGGCGGATGATTTCGTATGCGTAGCGCTCGGTCCCGGTTCGCGTGGCCCGCAGCGCGCGCGAAGCATCGATTCCTATTTGCAAGCCGTGGCGCTCCCTCCCACGAAAAACCGTGCTGAAATTCAGATTCTAGGCTGAATCTTCCGGGATATGCTACAATGGCCCAGTGTGGTATAACCAGTGTGATTTCCAGTATGATTCAACGGGAGACATGGTAGCAGCCCTCGTGCGTGAGCGTCAACTTGTCGCTCGGTTTGGTTTTGGTGCGCGACGCCTGCTCGTCAATCCTGAACAACCCATCAACTCACGACTATTTTTCTATGTATTGGCAAAGCCTGCTGGCTGACTTCCTTTGGATACTGGGGCTTGCCGTCGTCTTAGCCACCGTTAGCTATACGGTCTGGCTTGCGCCGGTTACAAATCGGCCTTTGCGCGTGGTCATGCACACGCCGCGTTTTCTGGCTCCCCTCTGTATCGGCATAGAATTTTTCAGCATTGGCATGGCCATGACCGGCCTGGCGGCTTTTCGTCATTCGCCGTGGTGGGAAACTTTAGCGTGGTCAATTTTCGTTATTCTATTTGGCATTCAAGCAATCATGTACAGCCTGGCGGGTGCACGCTACGGCTGGGATACCCCCGTTAAAGAGGAGAAGTCATGAGCGAGCGTAATTCCCTGGATGATTGGCAACTTGAGGGGTCGGGTCAGGCCGGCGATCAGTGGCAGTTGCTCGACCAGGAGCAGAGCCTGCCGGAAGATATGCGACTCCGGGAGACGGGCGCACCCCCTGCCCAGTGGACGCCGGTGGCGTATGCTGAGGATGAGGGCGGCGGCCGCGGCGGCTGGATCTTGCCCACCTTGATCATTATCGCTCTTCTGGCGGTTATGGGGTATATCGGCTGGCTGGCTATGAACGGTTTTGAGATCGGCCTGCCGACTAATCAGGCAACGCCCACGGCTCTGCCTGATGATACCAGCGGCGAACCCGGCGTGGTTGCGGTTTCCGATGCAACCGCCGATACAGCCGATGACGCAGCTGCTGCGCCCACGGCTGAGCCTGCTACGGCCACGCCGCCGCCGGAGCCCACCGAAGCGCCGACTGCAACGCCCGCAACCGTCGTCCAGCGTGTGGTAACCGTGATCAGCCTATACGGCGTCAATGCGCGGTTGGAGCCGGGTGACGGTGATGTCGCCACGGTGCTGGAAACCGGGACCACCGGCGTGGTGATCGACGAGAGTGGTGAATGGGTTCGGATCGAACTGGATTCCGGCGAGCAATATTGGGTCTCTAATTCTGCGGAGCTGGTTGAGTTTACGACGCGTACGGTTGTGGTGGAGGAAGGCGCAACGCCGCCGGTCGGCTCTGAAGCGACCGCCGTTCCCACCGCGGCGGAAGCGACGGATGCGGCGACGCCCGCGGCCACGGAAGCCGCGACAGACGCCGACGGCGTTACCGCGCGGATCGATTCCGCTGTCGGCCTCAATGCCCGCAGCGAACCGTCTACTGATGGCGAAGTCGTTATGATTGTTCCGGAGGGGACCGAACTGCCCGTAACCGCGGTCAGCGATGACGGCGAGTGGGTGGAAGTCACCCTGGAGGACGGCCGCTCTGGCTGGCTGACCGTGGAATTTGTCACCATTACGGGCGATTTGGCCGGCCTGGAGCAAGGCGCTGTTGAACCGACGCCTGAACCGGCTACGGCAACGGAGCCCATCACCGGGACGACTGCTTTGACCGATACGACTACGGTGACGGGGACATCTACTGTGACGGATACCCAGCCCCAGCCGGATGTCGATCCCATGGTGAGCATTGACAATCTTCTGGGCGCGACCGCCCGCTCCGCGCCGGATACGGGCGCGGACTCCATCGCCACGTTGGCACGCGGCACGGAGCTTCCCGCTTTGGGACGCAGCACGGACGATGAGTGGGTACAGGTGGAATTGGAAGATGGAACCGAGGCCTGGCTCTTTGCCGGGGCCGTCTCGCTCAATGTGGAGATTGGGACGCTGCCCATTGTCGAACCATAGATGCGGCGCGCCCCAATCGAGATGACGCCTATCAACCGACAGGGGCCATGCAAAAATGGTTCCTGTCGGTTCTGTTTTTTTATGCTTGAACTGAACGCGGGTGAGGATACATGATGAAAAGATTGTCCAACTACCGTTTGGGTCCTATCAGTTGGGCTGCAGGGCTGATCCTTGCGGGGATTTTCCTGCTCTTGCTCAACTTTGAGTTTTTTGCCCGCTTTGAGCCGACTGCCCAATACCTGCTGGCCGCGCTGTTGGCCCTGGCCGGAGCCGGCTTCTTTCTGGCCGCTTACGCTTCTCCCCGGGAGGATTGGGCCCAGCTCATCCCGGCGTGGACGCTCCTGTCTCTGGCGAGCATGGCCTTGACCAGCACGATAGCGGGGCTGGATCAGCGCATCAGCGCGTCGCTGATCTTCGTCGGCCTGACTGCCGCCTTCGCCCACATCTATCTCCTCAACCGTCAGGAGAATTGGTGGGCCATCATCCCCGGCGGTTTCATGCTGGTGTTGGCTGCGGTCATTGCGCTGAGCGTACGCATCGCCCAGGCGGAACTATTGGCGGCTCTGCTCTTCCTGGGATTGGGCGGCGTCTTTCTGTTGGTTTTCGCCGCACCGACCCGTCACCGCCAGTGGTGGAGCCTGGTTCCGGCCGCCGTCCTCATCCTCTTTGGAATCTTCGTCGTGACGCTGGAGAGCGTCAACACTGCGGCGTGGTTGCGCTGGTGGCCGCTGCTGCTCATTTTTGTGGGCGGAGCCATCGGCTTTATCAACCTGCGTCGGCCCCAAAAAGAGAAGCTGGAGGTGAACACCGCTCCGCCGCCGCGTCGAAAAGACAAGTCCCTGCCTGCCGCCGCCCCTGCGCCGGCCACAGAGTCTTCCCGCGCGGCGCTGGGCGAATACGTTCGTCCCGCGCCCGGCGCCACGGTGGAGGTTCTCACCGGTCCCGATGACGATTGGCCGGAAACCCGGGACGCCGAATAATGCGGTCCGTTAGGGGCAAATTGCCTGCGTTGCCCCTGCTTCTCAATCCCTGACCACGATTTTATTCCCCTCCATGCTGTCGATGACGGCCAGGGTGATGATGGGGACGCCCAGCCCGGCCAGCCGTTCGCGACCGCCTTCGAATGACTTTTCGATTACGCAGCCGATGCCGCAGAGCGTAGCGCCGCAGGTCTGAATCAACTCGACCATTGCGCCCAGGGTCTTGCCGCTGGCCAAAAAATCATCGATGAGCAGGACCCGATCCGCCGCCTCCAAATATTCGGGCGAGACGTTGAGTTCGACGATCCCGCCCTTGGTATGGCTGGGCGCTTCCGCCCGATAGGCGCCCGCGGGCATGGTGATGGGCCGGGTCTTACGCGCATAGATGACCGGCACGTTAAGCGCCAGCCCGGTCATGAGCGCCGGTGCAATGCCGCTGACCTCGGCCGTAATGACCTTGGTCACGCCCGTCACGCCCGCCGCGGCAAAGCCGTCGGCAAAGGCTTCCCCCATCTCCCGGCAGAGCTGGGGATCGAGCTGGTGATTGATGAAGCTATCGACCTTCAGAATGCCGCCGCCCAAATTGCGCCCCTCGGCGCGGACGCGGTCTACGAGTGCCCGCATGAGTCTTCTCCTTCCCGAGGCAGAATAAACTTCTATGGCTCTTGCATGTTTTCGAATTGCTCGTTCATTTTTCGAGTTCCGGCTGCGTTGCGATGAAGGGTAAGTGCAAACGATAGGGGGCGAGCAGAATTTTGACCTCAGCCTGCCGCGCCATCTCTGGCGCGGCGCCTGTCGTGCTCGCCGTCACTGTAGCCTGCCTGAGCTCGCTGCTTCCGGCTTTTACCCTCAGACGATAGCGAATGGCAACGGCGTCCTGTGTCGGTATCTGGCCGGTCCAGGCGACGCCTTGGCGTCCATCCGTCATCGTCAGCGTGATTTCACCCATGGAAGCCTGAAGCGAATCCGTAAGAATTTCCATACCGTCAGGGGTAAGGCTCTCGAAGGTGACGCCTGTCTGCACCGCAGCCGGGTCGGGGTTTTCGATGATGGCGGTGACGGCGACGCTCTCCCCGGCGGCCGCATACATGGGCGTTACCCGGAGATAGAGGATATCCTGTGCGGCAAAAAACTCGTCGGCTCCGATATCAGCCCGATAGAGGCCGTCGCCGTTGCCGTCCAGCGGCCGTGGCTGACCATCCATGTCGGACAGGAGAGAGGCGGAACCGTACCAGCCGGCGCGATCAATGAGCGGCGAATCGGCCCGCAGATGCAGGTCGCCCGCGTCAAGGTCCACGAAGCCTGGGTCTTCGTAGAGATCAGTCGGCGACGGCTGGACGCCTTCCATATCCGTCTCGTTCAGCCAAAAGCTGTTGTCGGCGGCGTAGATTGTGCCCGTCATGTGCGCGAGGGCGGTGATATGTTGGGCCAGGGCGGTTGCGGCCAGGTATAGATTGCTGTTTGTCGATCGTATCCCATAGGCTTGACCTGTCTGGCCTGCGGGAGAACCGCCTTCTCCGGCGTGGGTGTAGACGATGCTGTTATGAGCAAGCATGAGCCGACTTTCTTCCAGCACGATTCCCGCAGCATCGCCTCCGTCTTTTCCGTCGCTGCTAAAGTTTGCACCGGTGCCTGCGCCCGCGCGAATGCCCCGGATAATGTTGCCGGAGATTTGTCCCATAGCAATATCCTGCATCCTGATGCCAATAGCGCTACCGCCTTCTGCACCTGAATACAGATAATAGTGTGCAGATGGCGCAGAGCCGGCGACAATGGAACGAATGTCATTGCCATTTATATACAATTGATCGACTTCAAGCAGTGAAATGCCCATGGTCGTCAAGGAAGCGTAGCCGCCATTCACATGTTCGATCGCGTTTTCTGTCAGGGAGACGTTGGCGGCATCAGCAATGGCGATAGCTACAGCTTCTCCGCCATAGTTTTCGCCTGTTACATTGCGAATTTCGAGATTGTCCATCGTCACTTGATCAACGCCCTCTATTCGGACGGCATGCGCGGAAAAGGGGGCTGGAACGCAAAAAGGTGAGTCAGCAGAGTTGGGGCTTGCACTTTTCTCGCTTGCTTGCGTATTGGCTGTAATCGATCCCGTCACCGGCTCAATATGCACATGGTTCAGTAGAGCTTGGTCGGCTTCCTGTACAAGAACGCCAGTATTGATAAGGCTGGAATGGGCGGAATACGCACTAAAATCTGTGAGATTCGAGTCGCTCATGGTAAGGCTGCCGCCACGGACTGCAACGCCGAAATAGGCGCCGGCCCTATAGTCACAGTACTCTACATCGGCTGAGCAAGGCCTTCCGCCTTGAAGCTGGCCGACTTTAAGCCGATTTAGGCGGACTGCGCTGCCGTCAGCAAGAATGCCTATAGATCGGCCGCCACTGCCGGTACAACTATATGGATCGCCCGTAGATGTGCCCGCGTCGCCGCCAAGCAGATTGTCGATTGTTGCGTCTCTGATACCGATCGAATAAGTTCCGGTTATGACAATGCCAATGGCGCTTCCGCCGCGGTAATCTTCCTCATAATCTCCTGTATAGGTTATGTATCCGCTGCCCCCCGTCAGTTGTCCAATACGCAATACATCGGCACTAAGCGCCCCTGCGCCTGATAAAGTAAGGGCGACAGCGTCTTCACCGTTGACTGCCCTTTCGTGTCCGTCGGCGCCGCGTAAATTACGGATGGCGATATGGTCGAGTGAAAGGTTTACATCCGTCATGACCAGACCGGCAGCCAGGACGCCGCGCCCATCAAGATTGAGCTGCCGTAAGGTAATGGATTGAATTCCGCTTGCACTGATGATAGGTGCAGCCGTAACAGCCGTGATGGTGGGGGGAGCCGAGTCGGTCCCGCGGATAGTCAGACTATGAGGCAATATGAGCGTCTCTGTGTAGACGCCGACTCCTATACGAATCTCCTCACCCGGGGCGGATGCGTCAATGGCCGCCTGGATTGAACTGAAGTCGCAGATCAGCGGTTCGGTCTTGCAGACCGTTATCACGCCGGCCGTACTGGTTTTGGAGAATGTCGTACTTGCATAGAGCAGGCTAATTAACAGGGCAATCGTTGTGGCAAAGAGCAGGATCAGGGAACGAAAGGAGAACGAATTGGCGGGAGTGGATCTTATCGTGTGCATGGTCTGCCTCCAGTTTTTCGGCTCATTGAACGCGTATTCAGTTATCCGTCTGGCGTAGAGCATACGTCGAAATTTGCTTCACGATACGTTCAGTTACCCGAATAGTGGGTTCTACATGCTAACGACTATCATGATTATCGTTTAAATTCACGTTCTATTTCATCCGCCGCGCGTGGAACGCCGCCTAGTTCGGCAAACTCTTGTTGCAAGACCGCGGCCTCCTCACGGAGCGGCGATTGCTTCATGAGCAGGTTGGTGAGTGCGTTGGACAGATTGGCGAGGGTGGCCTGGTTCGGCGCAATGGCGTAGCCGCAGCCCGTGCGGGCCACGCCTTGGGCCTGGCGCATCTGATCGCCTGCATGGGGCACGACGATCTGGGGCGTGCCGTGGACAACCAGCGCATGGGTCGTGCCCGCGCCGCCGTGATGAATCGCCGCCGCGCAATAGGGCAGGGTCGCGGCGAAATCCGCCGTTTCTGTAACCACGCAGGCCGCAAGCAGGCCATCGCCCAGCGCCTGACGCAACCGGCTATTGGCGTCCCGGCCCAGCGCCAGGATAGGTTGACCGCCTGCCTGGACCGTTGCGCGGATTGCCGTGATGAAGAAATTGGGGTCGTAATTGAAGGTTGTGCCCAGGGTGATAAAAATCCAGGGCGCGGCATAGGGGACGGGCCATGCTTCCGGCGGGACTTTGGCCGGGGTCGCCACGCCGCCCACATGACGAGTCTGCCCGCCCTGGGCCACGCCGGCAAACCAGCCCGGACTCCAGTAGCTCAGGTGCAGGCGGGGCGAGCATAGCATGGGCGGACCGTGGCGGGTCCAGTTGCGGCCGGTGACGGCAAAACGGGTCAGCAGGTCGTCCACCCGCGCGCAGGCGGCGGCGAGGGGCGAATCCGGCTCTATTGGAACAGCTGCGGCGCTCTCGCTTGGCGCCGGCCAGCCCGCGACAATGAAGGGGCAATCCGCCTTTTCCGCGGCAATGGCGGCCCCGGCCATGAACATCTCGCCCAAAATGACGTCCGGCCCAAAGGCGGCGATGACGGCATCCAGCTCCTCTACCGCGGCCGCAACCCGTCGGACATCCAGCCACTGGTCCAGCGCGCGCAGGCGGCGGGCGGATTGGCGCGCGGCAGGGTCTATGTGATTGGGCTGGGTCAGGGGCGGCGGAAGCCGTTGCCGCCAGCCCGTTTCTTTTAGCTCGATGAAGGCAAGGCCGGCCTGCTCAACTTGTCGCCGGACGCGGGCTCCGCTGGCCCAGGCAACGGTATGTCCCCGGTTATGCAGCTCGCGCGCGGTCGCCAGATAGCCGCCCCAATCCAGGTGGCCGGCCAGCGGAGCCGACACGCAGAGCACGCGCATGGTTCGCTCAGCAGCCCGGCGTGATGCGGTAGAGACCGCCGTCGCCCGTGCCGATCCACAGCGCCCCGTCCGGCGCGGTGGCTACGGCCAACAGCGGCCAGACCAGCATCACCCGCTCGGCGACGATCTGGCCGCCGACGTTGCCCAGGCGATAGAGGCCCGGGTCCTTGCCGTACTGGCCGAAGAAAATGGTGCCGTAGGCCCAGGAAATCCCCGTGGGCGCAGCCGTGTTGATCAGCGTCGCAACGGGCGCAACGTAGCGGGAGCCGTAATTGCCGGTGAGGGCGAGGGGGAAGCCGTAGTAGGGTGCGGTAGCATCGCTGCCCGTCGCCTGGCTCGGATTGAGCATATTGACTTCATCGCCCGCGCTCATATTTTCAGGCACGTTGGTGGCCCCGTTGTCGGTAAACCAGATGCGGCCGGACGGGTCAACCGTGATGCCGTAAGGATTGCGTACGCCCAGGGCCGCGGTAGAAAAAGCGTTGATGGAACGCTGACTTAGAAGCGCATCCAGCGGCGCACGCACGATGCGCGCCGCATACGGATTGCCGCCGCCCGCGATGTTGTTGGCCGAGACTTCATCCATTCCCTCGATGGGGCCGTCAGACCAGCCGTCGATAACGCCGCCGGCCGATACGTAGACGTAGCCATTGGCGATGACAATGCCGTTGTTGGCGTGGAAGAGCTGGCTGTTGACGGCAAAGCCGCCGGCAAGCGCCTGATAGGAGCCGCCGTCGGGAATGACCCCGACTTCGCCCGCCCGGCTGAGATAAAGCGCCCCATTGTACCAATCCAGCCCGGTGATGCGCGTTGATTCCATGAGAATTTCCCGGAAATTAGCATCCGCTTCATAGTCATAGACGGCAACCGAACGGCTGGGATGATGCGCGTCATACAGGACCAGCGGGTCCGCCTCGCCGGTCGGCGGTGAGTCCAGCGCCAGAAACATGCGCCCGTCCGGCGCAAAGGTGATGGCCGTGATGCTGCGCGTGTTTTTGGCGAGACGGCGTTCAATGCAGAAGCCGCCCTGGGGCGTAAGCCAGCCGTCGCTGTCGCTGGGCGGTGCAAGGTTCAGCGCCGCGGCCTGGATGCCCGCGGCCGCGGCGTTGGCCCCGCCCGCATAGACCGCGACTGGCGCGGCCGCAACCGCAGCAGGCGCATCCACATCCACATCCTCGGTATTGGCGGCATTCGCGGTTTGCGGCCGGGGCACGCCGCCCACAATGGTCGGCGTGAAGCCGCCGGTCAGTGCGGCCAGGGTTTCGGGGGCCGGCGGCGCGCCGCAACTCACCGGCAGAATGAGCCCGGCATTCACGAACGTACCGGGACTTTCTACCGCACCGGGCGCGCAGGCGTTGTTGACCGGATCTACGCTGTCGCTGTCGATTTCGGCCCACAGCGCATCCCGGGCCGGCAAGGGGCTGCGCCGCTCCGGCGCGCCCGCGGTAATCCACAGCCGTACAGTCTCCTTGTCCAGGTCGGACAGCTCGCCGATCATGGGCATGGTGTTGGACTCGATCATGGCCCATAAAAGGGAGTCATCGGGCTCGCCGGGAACGACGACCGGGCCGCTTTCGCTGCCGGCCATAAGCGGCTCATAGGCGGTGACCTGGAGGCTTTTGTTCTGGACGATGGCGCTGTGACACGAATTGCAGGTGCGCTGGAAGATTGGCCGTACATCCTCTTCGTATCCGATCACCCCGGCCGCAGGAACCTCGCCTGCGCCCCGGGTATCAAAAAGGGCCGTACTGTCTCCCGTGGCGTAGAGGCTATCGAAGCGCACGACCGTTCCCTGAGGAACGCGGCCGACGCGGCACGCGCCTACTTCGGTCTGGGGGCGTACGTTTGTATTTTCGGTCATAACGCCATAGACAGGCCGCCGGGAGGCGAGGCAGGCCACCGCATCTTCCAGCGTGACTAGGCTGCGCTGATCGACTCGTTCGATGCCCAGGATATTGGGGTCTTCAAAGGTGAGGGGCGGCAGGTTTGTCGGCGGAGTTGCGCAGCTTGCGAGTAAAAGCGCCGTTATTACGCCCCAAAAGAGCGTCAGCAGAAAGCGTTTCACAGGAGCACCTTTTACATTTCCGTTGCAATATTGGCAAAGATTGCCCGCGTGGTCTTGATATCCTGCTGAATTTGCACCAGCAGTTCATCCAGCCCATTGAAGCGCTTCTCGCCGCGCAGGCGGGCAATAAATTCCAGGCGAAGGGTCTTTCCGTAGAGATTGTCTGACTCCCCCGGAGGCGGGAAATCGAGCAAATGGGTTTCCAGCCGACGTTCTCTGCCGCCCACCGTGGGGCGAACGCCCAGGTTGCTGACGCTGTAGTAGGTGCGCCACGCGTCGGGCGACGCGGTTCCATCGGCGTCGGGCAGGATGTGGCAGAGGGTCGCGTAGACGCCGTCCGCGGGCAAAAGCTTGTCGCTGCGGGTGAGGATATTGGCGGTCGGGATGCCGATGGTGCGGCCCCGCTGATCGCCCGGGGCCACCGTGCCCGTGGCGTGGTAAGCCCGCCCCAGCAGGCGCGCTGCGTCCTCGACATCGCCCTCCAGCAGGTCCTGGCGGATGATGCTGCTGCGGACGGCTTTTCCTGCCACATCAATCGGGCGGATGATGTGGAGGGTGTAGCCCAACTCGCGGCCTAATTCGGCCAGCGCAGCCAAATCGCCGGTCCGATTGCGGCCCAGAGCAAAGTCCGGCCCCGTTACCAGCCCCACCATGCCCAGATGCTCTATCAGCCGCGTTACAAATTCCCGCGGGGTGAGCGCAGCAATTTCCCTGTCGAAGGGCTGGACGACGCCGATATCGATGCCCTGCTCGCCGGCCAGACGCAGCCGCTCCTGGGGCGTGGTCAGCAGGTTGATCTCCGTATCGGGGCGTAAAACGGTGAGAGGGTGGGGAAAGAAGGTGATGAGGGCCGTGGCGGCAAGCGGCGTATGGGCTGCCGCCAGTTCCTGCATGGCGGTCAGCAACGCCTGATGGCCCCGGTGGAGGCCGTCGAAATTGCCGATGGTCACATAGGTCGGTCCGGTCTGGCGTACGTCCCGGATCGCGTTAAAGCTTTGCATAGAGGACCGTTCGAATATGACGAAGCGCTGAGTGGGCGAATCCACCCCCTGCCGCGTCGTCAAAAGATCAATTCAATAGTTCGAGCATGCGGGTTCTATCCGCCGGCAAACCACTTTTCCGCTTTCCAGAGTGCGCTGCCGTCATCGCAAGCGGCGAGACGGCGCATGATGCCTGCAAAGGAACCGTTCGCATCCATGCCCTGGGCAAGCGCTGCATCAGATTCGCGCAATACATCAGACTCTGCTGCGGTCGTCTCATGGGGCAGACAGACTTGCTGACCAAACCCCAGCCGGCGAATAGCTTCATCGTCCAGCTCGCGAACGGGCAGCGACAGGGCCCAACCCGGCGGGCGTAACTGCTCGTCAAACGTCGGCGCTTCGGCCTCCAACTGATCGAGCGTATAGGCATCAGCCAGGGCTATCTCCCCCGCCGCTTCCCGACGCAGTCCGCTCAGGTGGGCGGCCGTACCCAACGCCTCGCCCAGATCATGGGCCAGGCTGCGCACGTACGTGCCGGCTGATCCATGCACGCGGATGCGCAGCCGATTCGGCTTGATCCAGTCTACCAAAGTCAGGTCATGAATGGTAATTGGGCGGGCTTCGACTTCCACGCTTTCGCCCCGCCGCGCTTTGCGGTGCAGGCTCTCGCCGCCCTGCTTGAGCGCGGAGAAAATGGGCGGCTGCTGGGAAATCTCGCCCCGAAACGCGTCCAGCACTTCTTCCAGATTTTTTTGTGTCAGGAAGGGAACGGGCCGGGCGGCGATGATTTGGCCCAGCGCGTCATAGGTGTCTGTGGCCGCGCCCAGGGTGACTTCAGCCAGATAGCGCTTGGCGTGGCCCTGATAATATTCCACCAGGCGCGTGGCCTGCCCCAGGCAGAGGACCAGAACGCCGCTCGCCATGGGATCCAGCGTCCCCGTGTGGCCGATGCGCCGCTGTCCGCTGAGGCGGCGCACCCGCTGGACCACGTCATGGCTGGTGGGCAGATCGTAGGCGTCGGCGGGCCGACCGGCTTCCTGCCAATCAAAGGGCAGGCCCGGCTTGTCGACCGCCAACAGACCGGTGAGGGATGAGCTTTTTTTGGCCACGATGGGGCTGCTTATTGCCCGGTTGCCTGTTGGGCCCGAGCTTGTTGCAGTTGGGCGACAATGGGAGGAACCGCCTTTTCCAGCGTGCCGGGCACCGTGCATCCCGCGGCCGCGGGATGGCCGCCGCCGCCCAAAGCAAAGGCCGTATCGCTCACGTTAAAGCCCGGCTTGGCCCGGAAGCTGCATTCCACTACGGGCGCTTTCCGCTCATCCGTCTTCTGGATAAAGGTTGCGCTTATATCGGCCTCAGCCACGGCGCTCAGGACGCTGCTCAGTTCCAGGTCCCCGGCCGTGGCCTGGGCCGCCGCCAGTTGTTCAGGCGCGACCGTGACCCACAGCACGCGCTCGGCAAGCCGGGCGCCGGGCAATACCTCGCCCCATAATTTCAGGGAGCGGAACGGTTTGTTGTTCAGCGTCCGGGCCGTGATGGCCGAGAGCTGGGCGCCGTTTTCCATGAGGACGGTGGCCGCGCCCAGCACGTCAGCCGTGGTATTGCTGGTGCGAAAGCAGAGAGTATCGGTGACGAGGCCGGTAAGCAGATCCTCGGCCAGATTGCCCCGCAGCGAAACGCCCAGCCGCTGGGCCAGATAGACCAGCATCTGGCAGACGGCTGCGCACCGGGGCTCTACCCAGTCAACGTCGCCGAAATAGGTATTGGTTACGTGATGATCGATGACTACCAGCGGACTTTTGCCATGGGCATCTTCGCGGTAGACGTTCCCCATGCGGTCCGGGCTGGACGCATCCAGTACGATGATGCAATCATAGACGTCGCCCACGCCGTCGGCGGAGACGACGCGCTCCGCGCCGGGCAGAAAGGTGAGGTTATCCGGCACGCCGTCAGCCAAGGCCAGGGTCGCCTCTTTGCCCAGCATGGTCAGGATTTCCCCCATGCCCAGCAGGCTGCCTACCGCGTCGCCGTCAGGCGCTACGTGGCTGATGCAGAGAAAGCGCTGGTTGGCGCGTACGGCATCAATGACCGCGGAGAGATGGACTTCCTGCAGGTCAATCATGTGTGGGATCGTCCTCTTCCGCGCCGTTTCCCGTTTCGACTTCCCGCTCCGAGCGTTCTTCAGCAATCTGATCCAATATCTCCTGAATGCGCGCCGCGCGCTGGGGCGATTCATCGTAGATAAAGAGCAATTCCGGCACCGCGCGCAAGCTGAGGCGCTGGGCAATCTCGCGTCGGATGTAAGCGCGGGCCTGTTCCAGCGCCTGCATGACGTCCCGACGCGAGACTTCCTCATCATCGTGATAGACGAAGACCTTGACGTTGCGCAGATCCCGGCTGACGCGGACGTCGGTCACCTGAGCCAGGACCAGGCGCGGATCTTGCAATTCGGAGCCGATGATGATGCTGAATTCCTCAAAGAGCATCTGCGCCAGCCGCTCCTGGCGGATATTGGCGGATGTTTCCATTGGCTGCTGTTCCTTCATTACCGTACTCGTCGTTGCTCCATGACTTCAATCACGTCGCCCTCTTGCAGGTCCCGGGAGTCGGCCAGCTTAATGCCGCACTCATAGCCCGTGCGCACTTCGGCTACGTCTTCCTCGAAGCGCCGCAGGGTATCGACTTTCGTATTGTCGATGACCAACTCGCCGTTGCGCAGCACCCGCGCGGGCGCGTTGCGCTTGATTGCGCCGTCCTGAACCATGCAGCCGGCAATCATGCCCCGGCGCAGCTTGAAGAGCTTGAGCACCTCGGCGTGGCCGATGACGAAGTTCTCGTAGACGGGCTCCAACATGCCGTTGATGGCGTCTTCCACGTCCTCGATCATCTTGTAGATGATGTTGTAGCGGCGAATTTCAATGCCGGACTGCTCGGCGCGAACGGCCGCGGCTTTGTCAACGCCCACGCTAAAGCCGATGATGATGGCGTCGCTGGCTTCGGCCAGCATGACGTCCGATTCGGAAATGTCGCCGATCGCGGCCTGAAGCACGTCGATCTCCACTTCCTCGTTCTTGATCTCTTCCAGGCTGTTGACCACCGGCTCCAGCGTGCCCTGCATGTCTGCGCGCACGATCAGGTTGAGCGTCTTGGTCTCGCCTGCATCGATGCGGGCGAAGAGGTCTTCCAGCGACATGCGCTTGGCCGGCGCCTGCGCCGCGCGGGCCGCATCGGCGACGCGTTCTTCCACCACGCGCTTGGCTTCCCGGTCATTCTTGACCCGTTCAAAGATTTCGCCTGCTTCGGGGACCTCATTCAGGCCGAGGATGGTCACCGGCGCGCTGGGGCCGGCCGACTTGATGGTTTCGCCCTCGGGATCGAACATGGCCTTGATGCGTCCCCACGTCCGGCCCACGACAATGGAATCTCCCTGCTTGAGGGTTCCGTTCTGTACCAGCAGCGTCGCGGTAACGCCCCGATATTTGTCCAGTTCCGCTTCGATAACGGTGCCCAGACAATGTCCCCCGGGGTTCGCCTTGTACTGTTCTAGCTCGGCGACGACCAGAATATTTTCCAGCAGTTCATCAACGCCCTGACCGGTAAGCGCAACCACGGGAACGACGATGGTCTCGCCGCCCCAGGCTTCGGGCTGGAGTCCTTCATTGGCCAACTCTTCCATGACCCGGTCCGGGTTAGCGTTGTTTTTGTCTACCTTATTCAGCGCGACGATGATCTGAACGCCTGCCGCTTTGGCGTGGTTAATGGCTTCCTTGGTTTGGGGCATAACGCCGTCATCGGCTGCCACCACCAGCACCACAATGTCGGTGACCTGCGCGCCGCGGGCGCGCATGGAGGTGAAGGCTTCGTGACCGGGCGTGTCCAGAAAGGTGATCTTCTGATCGTTGACCGTCACCTGATAGGCGCCCGTGCGCTGGGTGATGCCGCCCGCCTCGCCGCCCGCCACATCGGTTTTGCGGATGTAGTCAAGCAGCGTCGTTTTGCCGTGATCCACATGGCCGAGCACCGCCACGACCGGCGGACGCTCTTCCAGGTCGGCCTCCCTCTCTTTGTCAATGACCTGCTCGACATAAGACTTGCGTTCCGGCTTATGGAGTCGGACTTCGCCTTCTTCGCCCTCTTCCAGGGCGACAAATTCTTCTGCCTCTTCCTCCTCGGTTTCCGGCCAGTTGACCGTGACGCCCAGCTCTTCACCCAGAATCACCGCCGTATCGTGATCGATGCTGTGGGTGATGGGCGCCATGATGCCGAACTGCATCAGAATTTTGATGAGGTCAATGGGGCTGCGTTCGATGAGCGTAGCCAGATCGCGCACGGTGATGTACTCTTCCACCACGACTTCGGTGGGTCGGGCCGGCGCGGCTTCTTTTACTTTTTTGGTTGGATTTTTTGTCGCCATAGATTCTTCCCTTTATCGTCCTTCGTTTCTGTGTCGGGCCGGCAGGGCGCGGCACATGGGTCTGTGATGAGACTTTGCTGTTACCCGATTATTTTCAGCGGCTGATAAGCCGAAACGCGGGAAGAGATTATCGAATAGCGAATGGGGAGGCTTTTGGGGAGGCAATGCGTTAGCAGGCTGTACGAACGCTGCATGAACAACGCCTGCATCATGCGTTGACGTCTGATAGTGCGGAGTGATTCTGGGCGGACGAGCCGCGAAGATTTGTCACGGTCAGCCTATCATAACGCTATCCTCCACGTCGCTTGTTCTGTTCGCTTCCACGCGTAGAACCGTTGAATTTCCGTCGTGGTACTTACGCCGTAATGAACTAGGCGCGTACATGACCGGATTGGGTGCGTATACTTTCCATTTTATCCCTTTTGCTTATCCCCTCTGGCTGGATGCTCGTCTTTGGCTTGCGTCAACTTTATGCTTCATCCATTGAGGTTTGGGCGTCCTCTTCTTCCTCGCCTTCCGGCAGGCCTGCCATGTATGCAATCAGCGCGGCCTGGCTTTCCTTGCTCACCTGGGTGCGTAATGCCCGGCCAATCATGCGACCGTCGAGCGCACGTTTCCAGCATGCTTGCGTAGGATGCAGGTAGGCGCCCCGTCCCGGCTGCTTGCCCGTGGGGTCAACTTCCACGCTCCCGTCCGCCGTGCGCACCAGGCGAGTCAGCCCGCGCTTGCCGCCGCTCTGACGGCAAGCGATACAGGTGCGTTGGGGAACATGCTTGCGCCGGGGCTGCTGTTGCTTGCTCATGGATTAATAGTAGTCGTTATAATCATCATTGTCCTGTCGGGGACGGCGCTTTTTCTTGGCGGCCGGGCGCTTTTTCGTCTCTTGTTTGCCGCGCTTACTCTTCTTCGCGCCGCCTTTGCCCGCCTTCTTGTCGAATTCGTCTCCCTCTTCCTGCTCTTCCTCATCTTCTTCCAGATAGTCCTCAAGACCGACAAGCAATTCGGCAGGAATTTCGAAGTCATCATCGAGTTCGATCTTGCGCCGCTGGTCCATGCGCTCGCGCAGCATGTCCGCGGTAATGATGTCGGGCAGCTCTTCGCCGCTGGTAAAATCATCGGCAGCGTCTCCTTCGCCGGCCCGTGCCTCTTCTACGGCGGCTTCCTCGACCAGATCTACTGCCGCTGCCTCCGTCTCCGTGATCTCAACCGCGTCCGCAGCGGCCGCTTCTTCCGCTTCTTCTGCGTCCGTTTCACTGCGGGACGTTTCTTCATCGGGCAATGTCGGCATTTCCATGAGGTCGTCGAAGCGGGGCAGTTTAAGCGCTTTCCGCTCGCCGGCTGCTGCTGCATCGGCTGCCGCCAGCCGATCCAGCGCATCTGCAAAGGAGGGCATCTCGGCCGTCTCGATTGTCGGCTCATCGGCTTCCTCTGCCAGCTTGCGGGCAATCACGCTCAGGGCGTCTTCGCCGATCTCGGCCGGACCTTCGCTGTCCTCGCTTTGGAGGATGCGTTCCGCCTTGCTCAGGAGATCGTCGGTCATGGATTCGGTCTGCATGGCCAGCAGTTGGGCCTGGGCCAGGCGATCCAATCCTTCTTCAATGGCTTCGCTTTCGCTCTTGATATCGATGCGCCAGCCGGTGAGCTTGGCCGCCAGGCGGGCATTTTGGCCTTCCTTGCCGATGGCCAGGCTGAGCTGGCGATCCGGCACGATGACCGTAGCCGTTTTGATGCTTCCGCCATCGTCCAGCAAGACGTTATTTACTTTGGCCGGACTCAGGGCGTTGGCAATGTAGTCGTTGAGCAGGGGCTTCCACTCCACCACGTCGATTTTTTCGCCGTTCAGCTCGTTGACGATATTTTGGATGCGCAGACCGCGCATGCCCACGCAACTGCCGACTGCATCCACTTCCGGCTCGGTGGCCGAGACCGCGACTTTGCTGCGCGCGCCCGGCTCCCGGGAGATGGCCTTGATTTCCACCACGCCGTCCCGCACTTCGGGAATTTCCTGCTCCATGAGGCGGCGCAGCAGATTGCGATGGGTGCGGCTCAGCTTGATGACCGGGCCGCGATTGCTGCGATGGACGTCTACCACGTAGACGCGGACATAATCGCCACGGCGCAAATTTTCGCCGGGAATCTGTTCGTCGCGGGTCAGCAGGCTTTCATGCCGGTCGTCCAGCAGAACCGTTACTGCGTTGGATACGGTATCAATGCTGCGCACCTGGGCGTTGAGCAACTCGCCTACCCGGTGGGCAAAATTCTCATAGACCGTATCGCGTTCCGCTTCACGAATGCGCTGAAGGATTACCTGCTTGGCCGTCTGCGCGGCAATGCGGCCAAAGTTTCCGGAGTCGGCTTCAACCATGATTACGTCGCCCAGTTCGGCCGTGGCATCAACCTTTTTGGCGTCCGCTTCAGCGATCTCGGTCCGTTCGTTAAAGACCTCTTCCACAACTTCGCGCTCGGTAAAGATGCGCATCGCGCCGGTGACGCGGTCGACTTCCGCCGATACGTTGGCAATAGAGCCATACTTGCGTTTGTAGGCCGAAATCAGCGCAGCTTCAATGGCCTCAAAAATGATCTCCCGGTCGAGGTCCTTATCGGTCGCTACTTGATTGATGCCCGCAATCAGCGCTTTTGACATGGTTGTTTCTAACTCCTGATCCTCAAAATATCCGTACCGCGTATCGCGTAAAAAGCCGGACAATAAAGAAAGTGGGGATTTCCCCACTTCCAAAGACAACTTTCAGCTCGAGGTGCAAATGCCGAAACATTTGTGTCGAGAAATTATATAACAGCGCGGCTTAAAATGCAAGTTTGGCGGCCTTCAAAAAATATCCATTATGGCTGCCGCAATCCCGCGCCGGACCTGACTACAGGCCTGACTACGGCAGCCATTTAATCTCTTTGAAATTCGGCTTGCGTTTTTCTAAAAATGCATTGCGCCCCTCTTTGGCCTCTTCGGTCATATAGGCCAGACGCGTCGCCTCCCCCGCGAAAACCTGCTGTCCCACCATGCCGTCATCCGTTAAGTTCATGGCAAATTTGAGCATCTTGATGGATGTGGGCGACTTGGTCAGAATTTCCTGGGCCCAGGCGTAGGCCGTCGCTTCCAGCTCGGCATGGGGTACCACCGCGTTGACCATGCCCATTTCGTAAGCCTGCTGGGCTGAATAATTGCGCCCCAAAAAGAAGATCTCCCGCGCGCGCTTCTGCCCTACTTGCTTGGCCAGATAGGCCGACCCGTACCCGCCGTCAAAGCTGGTGACGTCGGCGTCGGTCTGTTTGAAGATGGCATGTTCCTTGCTGGCCAGGGTTAAATCGCAGACAACGTGCAGGCTATGGCCGCCGCCCACCGCCCAGCCGGGCACCACCGCGATGACCACCTTGGACATGAAGCGAATCAGGCGCTGCACTTCCAGAATATTGAGGCGGGGCATGCCTTCGTCGTCTACGTAGCCCTGATGACCGCGTGAACGCTGATCGCCGCCGCTGCAAAAAGAGTAGACGCCGTCCTTGGGGGAGGGCCCCTCTGCCGAGAGCAGCACCACGCCGATGGACGTATCTTCCCGCGCGTCGACAAAGGCAGCGTAGAGCTCGGCCACCGTTTTGGGGCGAAAGGCGTTGCGCACCTCG
>JAGRCP010000006.1:0-120349 GCA_020433455.1 Caldilineaceae bacterium
CCGAGGGCACCGGGATGGTGATGCCCGGTGACAACCTGAAGTTCACCGTGCAGCTGATCGCCCCGATCGCTATGGAGGAGAAGCTCCGCTTCGCCATCCGCGGGGGCGGCCGCACCGTCGGCGCCGGCGTTATCACCAAAATTATCGAGTAAGTGAGGCTAAGGCCAAGGCTGAGGCGAAGGAGCGCTAAACATCCTTCTTCTCAGCCTTCGCTTTTGCCTTCGTTTCTACGAGGACATTTACATGGCTAAACAGCGTATTCGGATCAAGCTCAAGGCGTACGATCACCGTGTGCTGGATGCATCGTTGCAGCAGATCGTGGATGCGGCCGAGCAGACCGGCGCCCAGGTGGTTGGCCCCGTGCCTCTGCCCACGCGCATCGAGAAGTTTACGGTTATGCGCTCGACCTTTATCGACAAAGACAGCCGGGATCAATTTGAGGTGCGAACCCACAAGCGCCTGATTGACGTGGTGGAGCCGGGCAGCAAGACTATTGAGAATTTGACCCGCCTCAACCTGCCGGCCGGCGTTGATATTGAGATCAAGCTGTAAGTTTAATTATATTGATTTGGGGATGATGTGGCGGGCGACTTTGTATTCGCCGGTCGTCAGTCCCAGGAGGAAATGATGCGAGGAATTTTAGGCAAGAAGGTGGGGATGACCCAGCTGTTTGATGACAGCGGCGAGGTCATTCCCGTCACGGTGATTGAAGCCGGCCCGTGTACCGTTACGCAGGTCAAGACGACTGACAGCGACGGCTATAACGCCATCCAAATCGGTTTTGAGGAAACAGCCGAGCGCAAGCTCACTAAGGGTCAGCGCGGCCACCTGGCCAAGGCCGGCGCAGCGAATCTGCGTCGTCTGCGCGAGTTGCGCTATGAGGATGCGCCGGCCTTTAGCGCCGGCGATGTGATCAAGGCCGACATTTTTGAAGAAGGCGATTTCGTCGACGTGACGGGCATTTCCAAGGGTAAGGGCTTTGCCGGTACGGTGAAGCGCCACGGTTTTGCCGGCGGCCCCAAGACCCATGGTCAGTCGGATCGCCATCGTGCGCCCGGTTCCGCCGGAGCCGGTACCACGCCCGGACATACTTTTCCCGGCATGCGCGGCCCTGGACAGATGGGCAACAAGCGCGTGACGGTGCAGAATGTTAAGGTCGCCCTGGTTGACGCCGAGCGCAACTTGCTGGCCATCAGGGGGGCGGTGCCCGGCGCGCGGGGCAGCCTGGTTCTCATCCGCGAAGCTGTCAAGAAGCCGAAGCAGGCCTAACCCGGCCATTTAGGAATTAAGGAGTGTTGGCGATGTTGTATCCCGTAAAAAACCTGGCCGGGAAGCAAGTTGAGCAGATTGAGTTGGACGATGCCATCTTTGCCGCTCCGGTCAACAAGTCATTGATGCATCAGGCGCTGGTTCGCCAGTTGGCAAACGCCCGCCTGGGCTCGCATAGCACCAAAACCCGCGGCGAAGTGCGGGGCGGCGGTCGCAAGCCATGGCGCCAGAAGGGCACCGGTCGCGCCCGCCAGGGTTCTACCCGCTCGCCTAACTGGGTTGGCGGCGGTACGGTCTTCGGACCCCGCCCCCGTAAGTATGTGAAGCAGATGCCGCGCAAAATGAGCCATGCCGCGTTGCGCAGTGCGCTCTCGGTCAAGGCTGCGGCCGAACAGTTGGTCGTCATCGATGCGCTGGCCATGGATGCGCCCAGGACGAAAGATTTGATTGGCGCCTTGGGTGCGCTGGACCTGTCCGGGAAGAGCGTGCTCATGGTCTCGGCCGAAAAGAATGATGCGTTTCAGCGCAGCGCCCGCAATATCGGCAAGGTCAAGACGCTCACGAGCGGTTATCTGAACGTGCGCGATCTGTTGGGCTACGACGTGGTCGTCCTCTCCCGGGATGCTGTTGAGCACGTGCACGGTTGGCTGGGCGTAGACAAGGCAGTTGCCGGGCCGGAAGCGGCCGATGCAGGGGAAGCGGAGGAATAAGCCATGCATCTTTATGAAGTCATTAAGCGACCGGTCATCACGGAAAAATCCATGGGCCTGGTTGATTGGGAAAATCAGTACGTTTTTGAAGTTGATCTGCGCGCCAATAAATTGCAGGTCAAGGAAGCGGTTGAGACTGCATTCGATGTTGATGTGGTGAAAGTCAACCTCATGGTCATGCCGGTCAAGACATCCATGCGCGGTCGTACATCCCGCGTTCGCCGTTCCAAGTGGAAGAAGGCTGTTGTTACCTTGGCGCCCGGCAGCTCGATTCAGTTGTTTGAAGGCGTCTAGGCCGAACGGCAGACAGAGGAGCGAAAATTATGCCAGTTAAGATTTATCGACCCACTTCTCCGGGGCGCCGAAACATGAGTGTTGCGACGTTCCAGGAAGTGACGAAGAAGGCGCCGGAGCGCTCATTGTTGGCTCCGTTGAACCGCACCAATGGCCGCAATAATCGCGGCGTAGTGACGGTGCGTCACCGGGGCGGCGGTCACAAGCGTCGCTATCGCGTTATTGACTTTCGGCGGGACAAGTTTAACGTGTCGGCCAAAGTCGAAGCCATTGAATACGATCCCAACCGCAGCGCGTACATTGCGCTGGTCGTCTATGCCGACGGCGAGCGCCGCTATATCATTGCGCCGGCGGGATTGATGCCGGGCAGTACGATTATGTCGGGCGAAGGCGCCGATATCCGAATCGGCAATGCCTTGCCGATTCGCAACATTCCCTTGGGTACGGTGATTCACAACATTGAGATTTACCCGGGCCGGGGGGGACAGTTGGTTCGCAGCGCGGGCAGTTCCGCCCAGCTGGTGGCGAAAGAAGGGACCATGGCGCAGGTGCGTTTGCCCAGCGGCGAGGTCCGGTATATTGATATGAATTCCCTGGCCACCATTGGCCAGGTCTCCAATCCGGATCACGGTAACCTGAATATGGGCAAGGCCGGCCGTAAACGCTGGCTGGGGCGGCGTCCTTCTGTGCGCGGCGTAGCCATGGATCCGGCCTCCCATCCCCACGGCGGCGGCGAAGGTCGCTCTCCCGTCGGCATGGCAGGGCCGAAGACTCCCTGGGGCAAGCCGGCCCGGGGAACGAAAACGCGCCGCAACAAGCGCACGAACAAGTTTATTGTCCGCCGCGGTCGCGGTAAGGGCAAAGGTCGCTAAGGGTCATCAAGGACCGCTAAGAAAGCAGGAGAGAAGAGATGTCTCGATCATTGAAGAAAGGCCCTTTCGTCCAACCGAAGCTGTTAAAGCGCATCGAAGAGATGAACCGCAAGGGCGAGCGCAAGGTTGTGAAGACATGGTCGCGTGCGTCCACCGTCTTCCCCCAGTTTGTGGGTCACACCATTGCCGTGCATGACGGCCGGCGTCATGTTCCCGTCTACGTGACGGAGAACATGGTAGGCCATAAGTTGGGCGAATTTGCCCCGACCCGCTTCTTTCGCGGCCATCTGCGCGCGGAGAAGGGGACTAAGGTCCGCCGCTAGTACAGTTCGGCGTAAATACCACGGCAGAAGTAATGCTCGTTCTCTGGTAGAGACAGTATGCGAGCTTCTGTCAGGATTCACTAGTCCGTGACGGCATGATGAATTGCCGCCAAGCTTCCCGGCTCTAATTGTCGGAAGTAGTTAGAGGAGCGAACGATGGAAGTTCGAGCTGTTACAAAATATACCGGCATCAGCGCCCAGAAAGCCCGGCTTGTGGTGAACGAAGTGCGGGGCCGCCAGGCGGAAGAGGCGTTGGCCATGTTGCAATTTATGCCGCAGTCAGCGGCTAAGGTCGTTGCTAAGACGATTAAGAGTGCGCTGGCGAATGCGGAGGAGAATTTCGGCTTGGAGCCGGAGGATATGTATGTCGCCAAGATCGTGGCTGATGAAGCGCCTACGCGGAAGTGGCGCCGCTTTGGCGCCCGCGGCCGTTTTAAGCCCTGGCTTCGCCGCTCGTCCCACATTACCGTGGTCCTGGCTGAGCGTGAGATCGCATAATGTATGCGCCCGTGTAACGTGAGACAGATTAAAGGAGATTGATCTTGGGCCGAAAAATTAATCCGACAGGCTTTCGCCTGGGCATTATCAAAGAACACAATAGTCGCTGGTTTGCTACGGGGGCCGATTATGTGGCGCTCCTCGATGAGGATCGGGCAATCCGCGATACGATCATGCATATGAGCGATCCGGATCTCTCCAAGGCCGGCATTAGCGGCATTGAGATCGAACGCCAGCCCAATCAGGTGCATGTTATCGTGGATACGGCGCGTCCCGGTGTGGTCATCGGCCGCAAGGGCGCGACCGTGAACTTCATTCGCACCAGGCTCCAGGACTTGACCCAGAAGAAGGTCAAGATCGATGTGCGGGAGATCACCAAGCCGGAGCTGGACGCGACGCTGGTCGCCGAGAGCATTGCCGAGCAATTAGAGCGCCGCATCAGTTGGAAGCGCGCCATGAAGCAGGCCGTGCAGAAGACCATGCGTCAAGGCGGTCAGGGCATTATGATCACCGTTTCCGGCCGCTTGGGCGGCGCGGACATGGGGCGGGTGGATACCGTGCGCGAAGGGCAGATTCCGCGTCATACCCTGCGGGCCGATATCGATTACGGTACGGCTGAGGCCAATACCACCTTTGGCGTGACCGGCGTCAAGGTCTGGATCAATCACGGCGAAGTGATGCCGGGCGAAGAGTTTCACGCTCGCTTTTCCGGCGAGAACTGAGTAAAGCGCAGTTGCCCGCCTCGCATATGTCGGTCATATGTCGATGGGCGACTGTTAGAGGAGATAGAACTATGTTGATGCCAAAGCGTGTGAAATACCGTAAGATGCAGCGCGGACGCCTGCGGGGCAAGGCCCAGCGCGGCAGCACCGTCGCCTTCGGCTCTTATGGGTTGCAGGCCCTGGAGTCCCAATACCTGACCAGCCGACAGATTGAAGCCGGCCGTCGCGCCATGGTGCGCTACATTCGGCGCGGCGGCAAGATTTGGATCCGCGTTTTTCCCGATAAGCCCTATACCAAGCGGGCCGCGGAAACGCGGATGGGTTCGGGTAAAGGCAACGTCGAGCATTATGTGGCCGCGGTCAGGCCGGGCCGCATTGTCTACGAGATGGCCGGCGTGCCGGAAGAGACCGCGCGTGAAGCCATGCGGCTGGCGGCCGCCAAGCTGCCCATGAAGACCCAGTTCATCGTGCGCGATGATTTTGGCGGGTAAGGGAGTGAATTATGAAGGCCAATGAATTTCGCAGTATGACCAATGCCGAATTGGCGGGCAAGCTGGACGATGCCTATCAGGAACTCTTCAACTTGCGCTTTCAGCGTGTGGCGGGCCAGGTGTCCAATACTGCACGCTACAGCGAGGTGCGCAAAGATATCGCGCGCGTGAAGACCATCCTGCGTGAACGTGAGCTTGCTGAGGAATAGGGGAGAGACGGACAATGCGGGAACAAAGACGCGCGCTGGTCGGCGTTGTGACCAGTAACAAAATGGAAAAAACGGTGGTTGTGACCGTGCAGCGGGTGACGCAACATCCGCTCTACGGCAAAGTGATTAAATTGAATAAAAAGTACAAGGCTCACGATGAAGAGAATGCTGCGAAAATCGGCGATCGGGTTCGCATTCGCGAATGTCGTCCGATGAGCAAGGATAAGCATTTCTTTGTTGAGGAGATCTTGGAACAGGCTGAGATTATCTAGGCGAGGATGCACCCATGATTCAACAGGAAAGCCGGCTCAAGGTAGCCGACAATACGGGAGCAAAAGAGTTGCTCACCATTCGCGTCAAGGGTGGCAGCACGCGGCGCTACGCGTCAGTGGGTGATGAAATCGTGGCCACGGTTAAGTCGGCCTCACCCAACGGCACGGTCAAGAAGGGCGACGTGGTCCGCGCGGTTATTGTGCGCACCCGCCGGCCTTTGCGGCGCGCGGACGGTTCCTATATCCGCTTTGATGAGAATGCCGCAGTTATCGTTGATAACCTGAAAAGCCCGCGCGGTACGCGCATTTTCGGCCCGGTTGCGCGTGAATTGCGCGACGGCGGCTACATGCGCATTGTGTCCCTCGCGCCGGAAGTGCTCTAAGCCGGTACAAGTTCGCATTGGCCGACGTGAAAGCACTTGATGATGGGGCGGCGCAGCCCCGGCAAAAGGAGTAGCGCAACATGAATTTAAAGATTGTTCGAGGCGATACGGTTGAAGTGATCGCCGGTAATGATAAGGGACACCGCGGGGAAGTGCAGCGGGTTATCAAAAAGAAGCGCAAGGACGGCACCTACGATCCCAATCGCGTTTATGTGGTGGTGGCAGGAGCCAACCTGGTGATTAAGCATCAGCGGGCCACGGGGCAGGTACGCACCCAGACCGGCCGCATTGAGATGGAAGCGCCGATCCATATCAGCAACGTGATGCTGGTGGGAGATGACGGTTCCCCGACCCGAGCCGGCTACGAAGTGGCCGCAAACGGCGACAAATCCCGGGTGGCCCGAGGCAGCGGAGCGCCTCTGCCCAAGGTTTCTAACTGATCAGTTGATTTCGGCATATTTGGCGGACAAAGCGTCCGCTCCTGTTGATGCCTTCACAATCAAGGGCCTGACCTTGTATCGGACTCAAGTCGATACCTGCGGGCAAGGAGATAAGAACTATGAGTACAAACGGCAAGACGCCGGCGCCCACGCCGCGTTTGAAAGTGCGCTATCGGGATGAGATCGTCCCGGCAATGATGAAAGAGTTTAATTACTCGAACGTAATGCAGGCGCCTCGCTTCAAGAAGATCGCAGTCAATATCGGCTTGGGCGAAGCGATTCAGAACAGCAAGGCGATTGAAGCCGCCACCGGCGATTTGGCCATCATGACCGGGCAAAAGGCGGTTGTGACCCGGGCTCGCCACTCCATTGCTACGTACAAATTGCGCGAGGGGATGCCCATCGGCGCTAAAGTGACGCTGCGCGGTGATCGCATGTGGGATTTTCTGGATCGGCTCATCAATATTGTGCTGCCGCGCCAGCGGGACTTTCAAGGCATTTCGCCCGATTCTTTTGACGGTCGGGGCAATTACAGCCTGGGTCTGCGCGAGCAGTTAGTCTTTCCCGAGATTGACTACGAGGAAATCGACAAAGTGCGCGGTCTGGAAGTCACCATTGTGACGACCGCGGACAGCGACGAAGAGGCTCGCCGCATGCTGGCTTTGTTGGATATGCCCTTCAAGCGGAGCTAGCGCACATACCGGTATCGATATTTGCATTATTGCATGAAAATTATTGCGTAGAAATAAGGAGTCCTCAGTGGCCAAAAAGTCTATGATTGCACGGGAAGAAAATCGCAAATACACCGTGCGCGTGCGTAACCGCTGTTCCATGTGCGGCCGACCGCGCGGATATATGCGCCGTTTCGGCCTGTGCCGCATCTGCTTCCGCCAGGAAGCGCTGAATGGTAATCTGCCCGGCGTCGTGAAGTCGAGCTGGTAGGCGGCTTTTGCTGCGGTGATTTATCGACGGTTAGCAGGACGGTTAGTAGATTGGGTAAACACGAAGGCAAACGATGAAAGATGAAGACGGAATGAACGCTTTTGGGCTCGTTTCCGCCTCATGTAGACTTCATAATTTGCCTGGGTGCTAACTACAATTTTCTGCGTTGGGGCTCGATTTACGACCGACAGCGCTTAGGCAAGGCATGTCCTTGCAGAAGGTTGCAAGAGTAACCTAGGAGAAAAAAAGATGGTAAGTGATCCCATTGCTGATATGTTAACGCGGATTCGTAACGCAGTCATGATTCAGCAAACGCAAGTGGCGATGCCGACTTCGAACATGAAGGTTGGTATTGCTAAAATTTTGCAGGAAGAGGGTTTTATTGCCGGTTACGGCGAAACCGATCGGGGCCCCCAGTCGCAACTGGTGCTGCAGCTCAAGTACACCGGCAAGGGCAATTCCGTGATTACCGGTCTGGAACGTGTCAGCAAGCCGGGGCGGCGCGTCTACATGGGATATAAGGATATTCCGTGGGTGCGCAGCGGTTTGGGCATCAACATTTTGTCTACGCCCAAGGGCGTGATGACCGGTCGGCAGGCGCGACGCAACCGCGTCGGCGGTGAAGTGGTTTGCAACGTTTGGTAACGCCGGAGGAGATCGGCGCCGGAGAATGGTTGTTTCGGTTCGATCAACTTCCTGTAGGAGGTAAATTATGTCTCGTGTAGGACGCAGCCCAATTCCTGTGCCCAGCGGTGTGAACGTAACGGTCGGCAAGGGAAATTTGGTCAAGGTAGAAGGCCCTAAGGGGAAATTGGAGCAGCAGCTCAACCCTGAGATGGAAATTTCTCAGGAAAACGGCGAATTGGTGGTCAAGCGCCCCGGCGATTCGCGGGAGGATCGTGCCCAGCATGGTCTGACCCGGGCGCTTTTGAATAATATGGTGGTTGGCGTGAGCCAGCAATTCACCAAGCGCCTGGAAATTCGCGGCGTAGGCTATCGTGCCGAGATGAACGGAGACACCCTTGTTTTACAGGTAGGCAAGAGCCACCCGGTGCGCTTTGATCCGCCTAAGGACGTTACGTTCAAGGTGGAAGGCCGGGATGGCCGTCTCATCGTCATTACGGGTACGAGCAAGGAAATGGTGGGACAGATTGCAGCCGTTATCCGCAAGAGTCGCCCCCCCGAACCCTACAAGGGAAAAGGCATTCGCTACGAAGGCGAATACGTCCGCTCCAAGGTCGGCAAGAAGGCCGGTAAGTAATAAAGGAATTGGCAAATCATGACGAAAAGTACACGCGCCCAGGCGCGCAAGCGACGGCATATTCGAGTGCGTCGGAAGCTGCACGGTACGGCAAGCCGGCCGCGCCTCAATGTCTTTCGCAGCATCGAGCATATTTATGCCCAGGTGATTGATGATGATGCCGGCGTTACGCTGGCGTCGGCCTCCACAGTGGATAAGGAACTGCGCGCGCGCGTCGGTTCCATGACGCCTCTGGAGCAGGCCCAGGAAGTCGGTAAAATTGTGGCCGAGCGGGCCAAGACAGCCGGCATTGAAAGCGTCGTCTTTGATCGAGGCGGCTATCCGTATCATGGCCGAGTTAAGGCATTGGCCGAGGGCAGCCGCGAGGGCGGCCTTACCTTCTAGAGGGGGGATTGAATCATGGCACGACGAGAACGCAAGAAGAACCGAGAGCGCGAGGAGCGCGACGATCTGGATGAACGCGTGGTTCATATCGCCCGTACGGCCAAGGTGGTCAAGGGCGGTCGCCGCTTTGCCTTCCGTGCGGTAGTTGTAGTAGGCGATCAGAAGGGACGCGTCGGCATCGGCGTGGGTAAGGCCCGGGAAGTGCCTGATGCTATCCGCAAGGCCGCGGACGCTGCACGCAAGGAAATGTTGGACGTTTCCCTGTTGGGGACTACGATTCCCCACCAGGTGCAGACCCGCTTTGGCGCGGCGGAAGTATTGCTCAAGCCCGCCAGCCCCGGTACAGGCGTTATTGCCGGCGGCGGCGTGCGTGCGGTGGTGGAAGCGGCCGGCATTAAGGATATTCTGAGCAAATCATTGGGCAGCGACAACATCCTGAATGTTGTTCAGGCGACCTTTGCCGCTCTCAACGAGCTGCAGGACTTCCGCGTAGAAGCGGAGCGCCGCGGCGTGGATGCCCAGCATCTTGCGCCGTTCTGGTACAAGGGAGAAGAAAGTTATGCCTAAGGCCAAGACTATCCGCGTGACGCTTACCCGTAGCCCTATCGGCTATGAAAAGAGCCAGAAGGCGACGGTTGCTGCGTTGGGCCTGCGCAAAATGGGGCAGACCGTGGAGAAGGAAGACAGCGCCGTTATCCGGGGCATGATCAACAAGGTTTCGCACCTCGTTGAGGTAGAAGAATAAGGTTCTTGGAAATTTGTGCGGACCGCGGCTTGAAACGTAATGCATAAGGGGCGCACCTTCACGTATCCCGGGTCAGATATTTATGTGACCCGCATCGGTCAACCGCGTGAAATCCGATTGAACCAGGAATAATTGTTGCTGTACAGGCAGTACATCATGGATTGATAAAGGATTTTGATAATGAAACTGCATGACCTGCGTCCCGATGAGGGTGCAACCAAAAAGCGCAAGCGAGTGGGTCGTGGCACTGGTTCGGGCAAAGGCAAGACCAGCGGTCGCGGCACCAAAGGACAGAATTCCCGCTCAGGCGGCGGCGTCCATTTGACGTTTGAAGGCGGTCAGTTACGGCTGGTCAAGCGCCTGCCCAAGATGCGCGGCTTCAACAACCGCTTCAAGGTTACCTATATTCCGGTAAACCTGGACCAATTGGCGGAACGCTTTGGCAGTGACGCCGAGGTCTCGCCGGAAGCGCTGAATGCGGCCGGTTTGTTGGGCAATGTTACCGATCCGGTCGTTGTATTGGCGCGTGGCGATATCGACAAGGCGCTGAAACTCAAGGTCCATCGTATCAGCAAGCGTGCGCAAGAGAAGATTGAAGCGGCCGGCGGCTCAGTGGAGCTTCTGCCCTACGAAGTCAATAAGAATTTGCCGCGCTCTTAAGATTTTTTGGCCCGACTCGGCATCTGTCATTCCGAGGTGATTTGTGTGGGTGGCAGGTGTCGAAATTTGGGTTTCAAATTCTGTTTGAGAAGAGGAATTTCTCATGGTTGAAGCAATGCGCAACGCATTTCGGCTGCCCGATTTGCGCCAAAAATTATTTATTACGGTTGGCATTCTGGTGCTCTATCGCCTCTTTGCCAACATCCCTCTGCCTGGCGTTGATCGCGCTGCGCTGCAAGTGCTCTTTGCCGGCGAAGACGCCAATATGCTGCTGAGCCTGCTGAATTTTTTCAGCGGCGGCGGTTTGGCGCAAATGGGCGTTATGGCGCTGGGCGTCTACCCGTACATTACCTCCTCGATTATCATGCAGCTCCTAACGCCCATCGTCCCCGCTTTGGAGGAGCTGAGCAAGGAAGGCGAGCAGGGCCGTACGCGCATCAATCAGTATACGCTCTACATGACTGTGCCGCTGGCGCTGCTGCAGGCCATTGCCCAGGCGACGCTGTTGAGCCGTCCGGTAGGCGGCGTAACCGTCTTGCCTAACTGGGGTTTTGCCGCCGGCGGCTGGCTGCCCTCGCTTACGATTATCATCGGCATGACGGCGGGCACCATGTTTGCCATCTGGCTGGGCCAACTGTTGACGGAGCAGGGTATCGGTAACGGCGTTTCGCTGATTATTTTCGCCGGTATTCTGGCCTCTGTGCCGACCCAGATCGCGCGCTTGTGGCGGGAACCGGCGCTCCTAATCATTTTCATCATCATCACGATTCTTACCATTGCTCTGATTGTCATGATTCAGGAGGGGCAGCGGCGAATTCCTGTGCAGTACGGTAAACGCGTGAGAACGACACGCGGCAACCGTATGATGATGGTCGGCGGCCAGAGCACTTTCGTGCCGCTGCGGGTCAATACCGCGGGCATGATTCCGCTCATCTTTGCCCAGAGTCTGCTTATCCTGCCCAGTACGGTAGCCAGCTACTTTGTGAGCAGCGCCGGCTTTTTGGGCAGCGTGGCAAACTGGTTCGCAACCGCGTTTAGTCCGCAAAACTTCCTGTACTGGCTGCTCTACTTCCTCTTTACGGTTGCCTTCACCTACTTCTATACGGACGTCATGTTCCGCCAGCAAAATCTGGCCGAAACGCTCCAGAAGCAGGGCGGCTTCATTCCCGGTATTCGTCCGGGACGACGGACAGAGGAATATTTGAACAACGTTCTCTCGCGCATTACGCTGGTCGGCGCGCTCTTCCTGGGTTTTATCGCCATTTTGCCCTACTTGGTGGGCGTGATAGCGGATGCGATTTTCGGCTCCGCGGGTATTCTGACCGGCTACCAGTCGCTGATCATCAGCAGCACCGGCTTGCTGATTGTGGTGGGTGTGGTGCTCGATACCATGAAGCAGATCGAGGCCCAGCTGACCATGCGTAATTACGAAGGCTTCATTCGGTAAGCGGTTGCCCTGATCGGCCGTGTACGCGGGCCGGTAAAAGCGGAACAACCGATGCGATCACATACAGTATCGTCTGGCATTCGGCCTTCGCCTGCGCATTGACTCGCAGCCAAGCCGTGAGCGGGCGATACTGTCCATTTTGGCAAGCTCCCGATTGAAATCCGTGTTCCGATTATGTGTGACATGGATTGGTGAATCCCGGCAGCCGTAGAGGCGCGGCATTTCTGCCGTGGTATTTACGCCGAACTGTTCTAATCAAGCAGTCGAGCCATTGGAACATCATTGGCGACGCAGATTGGCTTATGTCGCCAGGCTAAGAGTGATTCAACCAATACACCGACACTGAGGAGGATCGGATGGGCGATAAGGGACGGACCTTCATCGTTCTGCTGGGCGTTCCGGGCGCCGGAAAAGGCACCCAGGCGCGTCGATTGGAAGAGGAATTGGGCTTACCCCAAATTTCCACCGGCGACATTTTTCGTTACAACCTGAAGTACGAAACGCCGCTTGGCCTGCTGGCTAAAGGCTATATGGATGCGGGCGATCTGGTGCCGGATGACGTGACGATTCGGATGGTGGCCGATCGACTTGAGCAGGATGATTGCGTAAGCGGCGCGCTGATGGACGGCTTTCCGCGTAATCTGATCCAGGCCGCGGCCTTTGACGCCATGACTGCGCCGTATGGCGGCGTTACGGCGGCGCCGTTGATTCACATTGAGGATGAGGAAGCCATACAGCGCATTACGGGGCGGCGCGTTTGTCGCGTATGCGGGGCCGTTTATCACATTCAATTTAACCCGCCTCAGGTTTCCGGCGTCTGCGATGTGGATGGCGGTGAGCTTTACCAACGAGATGATGACAAGCCCGAGACGGTGCGCAATCGTCTTTACGTCTATTACAAACAGACGTCGCCTTTAGTCGGGTACTATTTTGCCAAGGGCCTGCTGCGCGAGGTAGACGGAGCCCAGTCTATTGAGCAAGTACAGGCGACATTGTTGAACGTTCTGGCGGCCTGATTCCAGGCTTACGGACGTTCAAGAGAGCGAGCTTCACATCAATGAGTATGTTCCGACAAAAGCCGCAGGCGCAGAAACGCAACGCCGCACGTCCGGTAAAACGCCGCAGGCAGCCGACGCGTCAACCGATTCTCAAAAGTCCGCAGGAGATTCGCATTATGCGCGAGGCCGGGCGCATCGTCGCGCGGGTTCATGCCGCCATGCGTGAAGCGGTCCGGCCCGGCGTGAGTACGTGGGAACTGGATCAGATTGCGCTGGAGACGCTGCAAAAGTACGGGGCGATCTCCTCTTTTTTGGGCTACAATGGCTTTCCGGCTCACATTTGCGCCAGCATCAACGATGAACTAGTGCATGGAATTCCCAGTAAGGATCGGGTGTTGGCCGACGGCGATATTATCAGCATTGATGTAGGCGCTACGTATCGGGGTTTCATCGGCGATAGCGCCTGGACATATGCCGTGGGCGAGATCAGCGAAGAGGCCGCGCGCCTCATGGACGTGACCGAAGCCAGCCTCGATGAAGGGATTGCGCAGGCGACGTCGGGCCATCGAGTCGTTGATATCAGCCGGGCGGTGCAGCGCCATGTGGAAGAAAATGGCTTTCACGTGGTGAGGGGCTATACCGGCCACGGCGTCGGGCGTCAGATGCACGAAGCGCCCCAAGTGTTGAACTATGTGGCCGGCGACCCGGACGGCAATCTCATCCTGGAACCCGGTCTGGTTATTGCCTTGGAGCCCATGGTGCAGGCGGGGACATGGCAGACCCGGGTTTTGCGCGATGATTGGACGGTTGTAAGCAAGGATAAGAGCCTGGCCGCCCACTTTGAACATACAATTGCCATTACAAATAACGGCCCGGAAATTTTGACTCTCCCCTGAGATATGATAGACTAGCTAGGTTGTCCTGAAAGGATTTAAGGGAAAAGACGATGAAAGTTCGACCCTCTGTAAAAAAGATGTGTGAGAAGTGCAAAATCGTGCGCAGGCGCGGTGTTGTCTACGTAATTTGTTCCAATCCGAAGCATAAGCAACGGCAGGGTTAAATCAGCGCGGAATTTTGAGGAGAAGGGGTTATGGCACGTATTGCTGGTGTAGACATTCCTCGTGATAAGCGAGTTGAAATTGCTCTGACCTACATTTATGGCGTCGGTAGAACGACGAGCCAACAAATTTTAGAGGCGGCTCAGGTGGATCCTAATACGCGCGTGCGCGATTTGGATGAGAATCAGCTGACCCGCCTGCGTGAGTATATTGATCGCAACGTGGTGGTAGAGGGCGATCTGCGGCGTGAGGTGAATATGAACATCAAGCGCCTCATGGAGATCGGCAGTTACCGCGGGATGCGTCATCGCCGCAATTTGCCCGCCCGCGGCCAGCGCACGCGCACCAACGCGCGTACCCGCCGCGGCGTACGCAAGACCGTTGCCGGCAAGAAGCGCGCGCGCAAGTAAGCTAATCGAATATCCCGGGGAAAACGCCCCGGGATATTTGTTTGAGTATTCGCAATGAGATCGCCGGTTAGAACCGGCGGAGTAGTGAATCGATTTTTTAAGGAGATAGCATGGCTCGAACACAACGTCGGCGAGACACGCGTACGCGTCGTCGTGAGCGCAAGAATGTCCCGCACGGGCAGGCGCATATTCACGCCTCGTTCAACAACACCATCATTACTATTACGGACGCGCAGGGCAACACGCTCTGTTGGGCGAGCGCCGGTTCTGTGGGGTTTAAGGGGAGCCGCAAGTCGACGCCCTTTGCCGCCCAGTTGGCTGCGCAAAATGTGGCCAATGCCGCGCGCAATGAGTACAACGTGCGCGAAGTTGACGTCTTTGTGAAAGGTCCCGGCCCCGGCCGCGAGAGTTCGATTCGTTCGCTCCAGGCTACCGGTTTGATCGTGACGTCTATCGTTGACATTACGCCGCTGCCCCACAATGGATGCCGGCCGCCGAAGAAGCGTCGAGTCTAAACCCGACTGCAAGAGGCATGCGGCCTGTTTCTGCCGGCGATTAAGGCGGAGGGAGCGAGCTTTATTGCCCCTGTTTGAGAAATTTTTGAATCGATACGAAATAAAACCGGCGGGCGGCCCCGAGTTCCGGGCCGCCGGCTTTCCTGTCTATTCAGCCGACGAGTGCGGCGGACGGGATATTGAGCTTGTAAGAAGCAAAATTCCGGAGGAAAAATGGCACGTTATACCGATGCAGTTTGTAAGTTGTGCCGGCGTGAAGGGCAGAAGCTTTTCTTAAAGGGCGATCGTTGTCTCAGCCCCAAGTGCGCAATCGACAGGCGCAGCTTTCCGCCCGGCGTGCATGGCCGCAAGGCGGCTTTTCGTCGCAAGCAGTCCGACTTCGGCCTTCAGTTGCGGGAAAAGCAAAAAGCGCGCCGCGTTTATGGCATCATGGAAAAGCAGTTCCGCCGCTACTTTAAGGAAGCGACCCGCCGTAAGGGCCTGACCGGCACCCAGCTGCTGGTTATTTTGGAGAGCCGCCTGGATAATGTCGTGTACCGGCTGGGCTTTGCTGATAGTCGGGCGCAGGCGCGTCAATTGGTGCGCCACGGTCACTTCGAGGTAAATGGCCGCAAGACTGATATCCCTTCGTTCCAGGTCACGCCCGGGGACGTGGTGGCCGTGCGAAGCGGTGCGCGCGATCTGACCTACTTCAAGGATCGGGCGCAGATTATGCAGGGTAACATTGGCGCTCCCGCTTGGTTGAGCTTGAATTTGGCCGGTATGAACGGCTCTATGGTGAATGAGCCGGGCCGCGAGGATATTGAGATTCCTCTCAACGAGCAGCTGATTGTTGAGTACTACAGCCGTTAGTCAGAGTGATAACAGTTGCTGACCGGACTGTCTTACAGCCGGTCAGCAACTATTTTGTTCGCTTTTGTCGCGCGGTTTGCGTTTGCTGCTTTATCCAGAATCGCCCGTTTTATCTCGTTTCACCGACATGCGTCAATGCGGCATTCCGTCTCGGGCATAGTTTATTGATTGTGCCGAATCGGATCAGCAAAAGCCGCTTGCACTGACCATAGGGGGGTGCGTCGTTGCTTAACATGGTTTTACCCAAAATAGAAGTTGAAGCAAGTTCTAAAAATTACGGTCATTTTGTTATTAGCCCGTTAGAGAGCGGTTATGGCATTACCATAGGGAATGCCTTGCGCCGGGTCTTACTTTCATCCTTGCCCGGTGCGGCGGTGTCCGCCATTCGCCTGAGCGGGATTCATCATGAGTTTTCGGCAATTCCCCACGTGCGGGAAGATACGACTCAGCTTATTTTGAACGTCAAGCAGATTCGTTTGAAGAGCACGTCCGACGATCCGGTGCGCATGCACGTTGAGGTGATGCACGAGGGTCCCATTACGGCGGGCGACTTGATTACGCCGCCGGAGGTGGAAGTCGTCAATCCGGACCTCTACTTGTTGACTGCGGACTCCAATGATGTGGATTTGGATTTCGAGTTGGTCGTCGAGCGGGGGCGGGGATATAGCCCGGCCGAAGAACGCACGCGGCTGCCTCTGGGGGAGATTCCCGTAGATGCTGTCTTTAGCCCCATCCGCAAGGCGTCTTATCGGGTGGAGCGAACCCGTATCGGTCAGCAGACTGATTACGATCGCCTGAATTTAGAAATTTGGACCGACGGCAGCATCGCGCCTGAGGATGCTATGCGTGACTCTGCCAAACTGTTGGTTCAGCATTTGCAGCTTTTGGCCGGCGTCGAAAAGATTGAGGTTGAGGCCCAAACCGAAGAGGAAGAGGGCATTCCGGCCCGCATCGCGGATGCGCCTATCGAAGAATTAGAATTGACTGTTCGGGCTTATAACTGCCTGAAGCGCGCCGGCATCACCACGGTTGGTGAAATTCTGCATCGCATGGAAAAGGGCGAAGAAGAGATGCTGGCGATTCGCAACTTCGGTAAGAAGTCGCTGGACGAGTTGGTCGAAAAGCTGGGCGAGAAGAACTATCTGAACGTGCCGGGCGTGGATCTGACCACCTTTTGGAAGGATGTGGGCGCGACGCACATGCTCGAGTCCGATGAGGAAGTCTCTGAATCAGAGGATGAAGCGGAAGAGGAAGCTGCGTAAGGCAGTAACCGCCGCTGACCATATTGTATAATATCTGGGTTTCGCATTAACCGGGAAAGCGCTTGAAGCGCACTCGCCCGTTGAGGAGTAATGACTATGCGCCATAACATCAAAGGGCGTCAGTTGGGTCGCCAGTCAGCGCATCGCAAGGCGCTGTTCCGCAACCTGATCAAGGAACTATATACCCACGAGCGCATCGTAACTACCGATGCCAAGGCTCGGGCCGTGCGTGGCGAAGCCGAAAAGCTGATCACCAAGGCCAAGCGCAATGCAGGCGCTGACGGTAATCGCGTCCATGCTCAGCGTCAGATTGTGGCCTATCTGAATAACAAGCCTTTGGCCACCAAGCTGTTTGAGGAGTTTGCGCCTCGTTACGCCAATCGGCCGGGCGGCTATACGCGTATTATCAAGATTGGCAAGCGCCAGGGCGACGGCGCCGACATGGTGATTCTGGAGCTGGTTGACTAGGCGACTTGCGCCTGCCGGGTCTGACCGTCGTGTATGTTGCCGGACGCGTGGCCTACGATGGAACCGACTACTGCGGTTACCAGTACCAGGTAAACGTTCCGACGATCCAGGGAGAGCTGGAGCGTGCTCTGGCCGAGTTTACGGACTTTGAGGGGCGCATTCTCGGTTCCGGCCGCACGGATACGGGCGTTCACGCTAGCGGGCAGGTGATTGCCGTCCATGCGCCGTGGCAGCACGACCCAGCGGACTTGCAGCGAGCCTGGAATGTTCGTCTCCCCCGGTCCATTCAGGTGCGTGCGCTGCGCGAAGCGTCGATTGACTTTCACCCTCGCTTTAGCGCCGTAGCGAGAACGTATCGTTATACGGTTGATGTGCATGCAGGATCTGGGGAGAACGGTGCGCCGCCCAAGTTTTCGCCGCTGACTGAGCGTTACGCTCTCTTCGTGCCTTACGCTCTCAATTTGGATGCGATGCAGCGTGCATCCGCTTGCCTGGTCGGCGAACATGATTTTGCAACTTTCGGCCGTCCGCCGCAGGGAGAAAACACGGTTCGCACGATTTTTCTGGCGGAATGGTCCGAAGCGGAGCAGGTTCCGGCCTTGTTGAGCGACTCGCCTTCCCGGCGCTACGTTTTTACCATTTGCGCCAATGCTTTTCTGTATCGCATGGTTCGTTCAATTGTGGGGACGTTGCTGGAGATTGGCCGCGGGAAGCGCAGCGTCGGAACGATGCAAGCCGCGCTGGATGCGCGAGACCGCAGTCGGGCAGCGTCGCCGGCCCCGCCCCATGGGCTAACCCTGGAGCGGGTGGATTATCCGGCCGATTTGACGCCTTGGCCTGCTGATGGAAGTGCAGGCATTGATGCGTAAATATCGCCACGGAAATGGCGATAATTTGCGTCCGCGGCATGTATGGATGTGTGAACAAATGAAGCAGGCGGACCGAATGGGCGCCTGAAGAAAATGAACAAATTATTTGGTGGATTGATTAGGGAGAATGTAGCGTGAAAACATACAGCCCAAGCGCCGAAGAGGCCAAGGACGCACGCGAGTGGTGGGTCGTTGATGCTGCCGACCAGACGTTAGGACGCCTGGCTTCGGAGATCGCCCAGATTTTGCGCGGCAAGCACAAGCCGACCTTCAGCCCCCACGTGGATACCGGCGATTTTGTGATTGTACTCAATTGCGAGCAGGTAGCCGTTACCGGCGGCAAGCTCGATTCGATGCATTACTATCGCCACTCGCGCTATCCCGGCGGGCTGAAAAGCCGCAGCCTGCGCGAGCAGCTGGATCGCTTCCCCGAGCGGGTCATCTATGAAGCCGTTAAGGGGATGATGCCCAAGACTCGCTTAGGGCGCGCCCAGATGAAGAAGCTGCGAGTCTATGCCGGTTCGGAGCACCCTCACGCGGCCCAACAGCCGCAGCAGTTGGAACTGTAGGAGAACGAAAACAATGGCTGAGTATATCGAAGCAATTGGACGCCGTAAGACTGCCACCGCTCGGGTGCGCATCTATCCCGGTCAGGGTGAAATTGTCGTCAATGACAAGCCCATGGATGAATATTTTGGCCGCGCCCTGGATCGCATGATCCTCATGCAGCCCTTAAATCTGACGGGTACGGCTGCTGCATACAACATCAGCGTCCACGTACGGGGCGGCGGTGAAGGCGGCCAGGCCTCGGCTGTGCGTCACGGCATCTCCCGCGCGCTGATCAAGTCGGATGAGAATTTGCGCCCTGTGCTGAAGTCCGCCGGTTACCTGACGCGCGACGCCCGCGCCAAGGAGCGCAAGAAGCCCGGTCTGGTTCGCGCACGTCGCGCCAAGCAGTACACGAAGCGCTAATTTTGCCGCCGGGCAGGACGCACTTACTGGTTCGTCGCCGGGTGAATGGAAGTACAGAGGGGGCCTTCCGAATTTTCGGAAGGCTCTTTTTTGGTTTTGTAATTGTCTGCCAATAACATCGCGATATCATGTTGATCCGAACAGGCTTGCTGGCCGTTTCCACCCTAAACGATCAAACGTTGGACGCCATCACGCATACCTTGGGCGCGCGCGTGCCGAATGTCCGGGTGACGAACGTGCAGGCCATCGGCAGCCAGCGTCATTGGATCGCCGACACCCTCATGCAGTGGTGTGACGAGGAAGAGTTGGACCTGGTTTTGACTCTGGGCGGGACGTTGCCTGCACCGGGGCCGTCCGTCCGGGAGACGATGCCCGAGGCCATAAACGACGTAATCGAGCGTCCCTTGCCCGGCCTGGCCGAAGCCATGCGCAGCCATGCCGCAGCGGAAACGCGTCTGGCCTATCTGGAACGATGCGTGGCGGGCATTCGCGGGCGTACGCTGCTGCTTGCTCTGCCTCAGGGTACGGCCGGCGCTTTGCTTTTTTTAACCGGCGTGATTGACTTGATCGAGCCGGTTGTCGCCCACCTGCACGAACTGCCCCATGCGCTGATTGCAGAGGATGAACTAACGCTCGTTGCGGACGAGGAGATTGAGCCAGCGGCAGACGAGCCGCAGAATTCGGGGCTAAATGCGGCTGATTTTGCGGCCTTCCGCCGTAGACGCGGCAAGTAAAATCGCAAGACCCGCGCAACAAAAGAGCGTGGCAGCATGCGTCTGGTTGGGACGGGCTGCCACGCTCTTTGCTTTTGCCGTGCCGGGATTTACTAGCGCTCGATCAGGACGAAGCAGGCATTGCCTTTCGCTGAGTTTCGATGACCTCCATCAATTCCTGAAAGGCGTCGGCAAATTTTTGTACCCCCTCAGCTTCCAACTCGTCCGTCACCTGGTCGATGGAGATGCCGACAGTCGCGAGTTTGACCATATCTTCGGATGCCTCGCCTACGCCTGCGTCTACCGTGCGCTTCACCTTGCCGTGATCCAGTAGTGCGTCCAGCGTATTGGGCGGCATGGTGTTAACCGTGTAAGGACCTATCAGCGTTTCCACGTAGAGCAGATCCGGGTAGGCGGGATTTTTGGTGCTGGTGCTGGCCCACAGCGGACGCTGGGCATGTGCGCCGGCTGCCGCCAGCGCGTCCCAACGCGGTCCGGCGAAGACTTCCTTAAACTGGGCGTAAGCCAGCTTAGCGTTGGCAACCGCGATCTTGCCTTGCAGCTGGGCATATTCGTTGCTCCGGCCCGGATTTTCCGCCTTGAGCTGTTCCAGGCGCTTATCAATATTGGCGTCAACCCGGCTGACGAAGAAGCTGGCGACCGAGGCCAGGCCATCAATGGGCAAGCCTGCATCGCGCCGGGCTTCCAATCCGCTGATGTACGCTTCCTTGACCGCAGCATACCGGTCCAGGCTGAAGATCAAGGTCACGTTGATGTTGATGCCGTCGGCCGTCAGCCGGCGAATGGCCTCCAGCCCTGCTTCCGTCGCCGGCACCTTGACCATGAGATTGGGGCGGTTCACCCATTTGTGAAGGCGGCGCGCCTCGGCAATGGTAGCCTCGGTATCGTAGGCCAGATCCGGAGCCACTTCCAGACTGACAAAGCCGTCCTGCCCGCGGTTGGCGTCGTAGACCGGGCGCAGCACATCGGCCGCGGCCTGGATATCCGCCACGGCCAATTCCTCAAAGATGGCCTTCACGTCTTTGTCGCCGACAGCCAGGCGTCGGATATCGTCATCGTAGGCCTGGCTGTTGCTGATGGCCTCTTTGAAGATGGCCGGATTGGACGTGACGCCGCCGATGCCTTCCTCTACCAAATCGGCTAACTCGCCGGATTGAATCATGCTGCGTTCGATAAAATCGAGCCAGACGCTCTGGCCCTCCCCGCGCAATTCTTGAAGTTGATTTGCCATAGAGTCGTTCCTCTCAGGTCATAGACAGTCAGATGGAAAGTTGCAGGCGGACTGCTTTCCGACATTATACCGCACAATCCTGAGCCTGAAAGCGGTGCGATGCGTGAGCTTCCTCTCCATAACCATTACGCTTTACGCATCGCACCGCCGGAAACGGCTGTGATTAATTTCCTCTGTTCGACGCTCCGCCCATGCCGCCCGCGGGCGGACCGCCTAGTCCGCCGTCAGGCGGTCTGCCCCCCATGAAGCCGGAATTGCTCTCGCTGCTGGGCGCAGTTGTGCTGCCGACCACCAGATCGCCTGCTTGCAGATCTGAACTGGTGATGACGGTCCATTCTCCTTGGATGGAGCCTGTTGCCACGGGTACGTTCACCGCTGCCCCGTTGCGCACTACGGTGACGGTCGTCTGGCCGCCGGCGCTATGCAAGGCGTTGCTGGGAGCCAGGAGCGCGCCTTCCTGCGCGGCCGAACTGTTCTCGATAGTTGCTACAGCCGTCATGCCCGGCCGCACTTTGGTCAGATCGCCTGCCGTGAGTTGGATGGTGACATCGTAGGTGACGACGCTGGAATCGCTCTCCGCAGCAGGGGCGACGGACGTAACCACGCCGCTGAAAGTCTGGCCGGTGAGCGCGCTGATTTCAATCGCAGCATTCTGGCCGACCTCTACCTGGGCGATATCTACTTCCGCTACCTGGATGGTCAATTTGAGATCCGTGATGTCGGCCATGGTGGCTACTGTTGCATTGTTGCTCAGCTTTTGGCCTGCAATTGCGTCCAGGGTGAGCAGTGCGCCGTCCACGGGCGCGCGGATGGTGGCTGCATCCAGATTGGCGTAGGCTGCTTCCAGGTCAAGCAGGGCTTGTTCCAGGCTGATGCGCGCAGACTCGATTTCCGCGGCGTCAGGGCCGGCCAGGAGATCGGCCAGCGTCGACTCAGCGTCGGTTACCTGGGCTTGCGCGGCCGCGATCTCGGCCGGCGTGGGCGAATTTTCCAGCTCTCCCAGGCTTGCCTGCGCGCTCTGTGCGCTGCTCAGCGCGGATTGTAATTCGGATGCAGCCGGGGGCGCAGTCGCTTCAACATAGGCGGCATTGGCTGATTCATACTCAATCGTGGCCGTCTGGAGGTCAGACGCTTGGGAACTCGCGCCCGCGTTGCCCTGCCAGGCAATTTGGTCATATGCGCGTTGGGCGTCGGCTAACGTTACTTCCGCCTTGCGCAGGGATGCGCCCAGCTGGGTCAACTCTTCCTGGCTGGCTCCGGCCTGCAATTCGCTGACGTTATTCCAGGCTGCGGAGGCGCTGCTGCGGGCGGCGGCTAACTCTTCGTCCGATGGCCCCGCCTGGACGTCAGCCAGATTTTCCTGCGCTTCCAGCAGGTTGGCCTGGGCCACGGCGATCTCGGCTGCGCCGGTTTCTTCCGACGCCTGGGTCAGTTGGTTCTTGGCTGCGGACACCGATAATTCGGCGTTTTTGGCCGTTCGTTCCAGGTCGGTTGTCCTTAGCCTTACCAATGCCTCGCCGGCCTGTACGTTATCGCCCACAGACGCGTACACATCGATTACCTGGCCGTCTACATCAGCCGTCACGTAAATTTCATTAGCCAAAGCAATGTTGCCCGATGCGCTGACCGAACTGAGAATCTGATCGGCGGAGAGCAGGGCTACGGTGGAAGGGGCGCTGAGAGAGCCCTCTTCTGTGGCATTGGTTTGGCCGGGCGATGCAGTAGATAACGTATTTTGCAGCCAGGCAGGCTGCTTCTGCCAAATGTAGTATCCGCTTCCCAGCAGAATTATCAGCGCTAATCCCCAAATTATCGCTTTGCGTGAAATATACATAATTGAATCATCCTTATCGAAATTGTCGTTATTCAGTCACCTGGGTTTTATTTGAGCGTGACTGAACAATACTCTAAGATTATTCGTAGCGGAGCGCGTCAATAGGATCTAACCGGGTTGCGCGCAGTGCGGGATATAGGCCGAAAATGAACCCGCTGCCTGTACTGACCACCAGGGCCAAGCCCACCGCCCATGGTTGGATGATGATTTGGAAGGGCATAAAGCCGACATTCCCCAAAAAGTAGGCCGCGCCGTAGCTGATGCCCACGCCGATCAGCCCGCCCAATGCGCACAGCACCAGCGCCTCAATGAGAAACTGGAGCAGGATGTCGTTGTTGTGGGCGCCGACCGCCTTGCGCAGGCCGATTTCCCGGGTGCGTTCCGTGACCGAGACCAGCATAATGTTCATAATGCCGATACCGCCTACGACCAGGCTCACCGCACCGATGCTGCCCAGGAGCGCGCTGAGGGTGCCGGAGATATCGCTGGCCATTTCCAGCATGTCCGCCTGATTCATAATGCGAAAATCATTGCCGTCTTCCGCGGCCAGGCCATGACGCAGGCGCAGGACCCGTTCGATCTCACCTTCTGCCGTGTCCAGCTCATCTCCTGAGACAACCTGAACGATGATGGAAGAAAGATTGTAGCTGCCCCGGTAGTGCGAGGCGTTGAAGAGACGGGTTTGCGCCGTACCCAGCGGCACATAGACTGTTTCATCTGATGAAAAGCCGCTGCCTACTTCTTCGAGTACGCCGATAACGGTGAAGAGATTGTTTTCGATACGAATCGTCTCGCCTACCGGATCCAGACCACTGAAGAGGTCATCGGCTACCGTCCAACCCAACACGGCAACGCTCTCATTTTTCTCTTCCTGCTCCTCGGTCAGATACGCGCCCGCGGCCATGGCGCCGTTGCTGATTCCCAAGTAATTGGCCGTGGCGCCCGTCACCTGATAACTTTCTTCCGTATCGCCCCGGGTAACCGAAGCGTTGGATGAATATTGGGCTGCCAGCGCATTGATCTCGGGGATGACGGCAGGATCAGCGAGGGTAGCTGCGTCTTGCATGGTGAGGGTAGACGAGCCGGATGCACTAATGGTCAGGAGATTCGTCCCGCTGCTTTCGATGCGCTCAGTGATGCTTGCCGCCGCGCCGCTGCCCATGCCCACGGTGGTGAGCACCGCGGCGACGCCAATAATGATGCCCAGCATGGTGAGCGCCGCGCGCAGTTTATGGGCCCGAATGCTTTCCAGCGAGACGCGCACGTAACGGAAAATTTTCATGTCATTGCCTCTATTGCTTCTTCTACGGCCGCTTCTTCGATGGTCGCTCCGTCCGCGGCAACATTACGCTCGTCACTGAGGATTTTGCCGTCCTGGATCGTGACGATGCGGGCGGCCTGCTTGGCAATATTCATGTCATGGGTGACGACGATGAGGGTAATGCCCTGCTGATTCAGTTCCTTAAACAGGGCCATGACTTCAGACCCTGTTTTTGTGTCCAGCGCGCCCGTCGGCTCATCGGCCAGCAGGATGCTGGGATCGTTGACCAGCGCCCGGGCAATGGCGACGCGTTGTTGCTGACCGCCGGAAAGTTCATCCGGCTTGTGGTCCGTGCGATCGCCCAGGCCGACCCGGGCCAATGCGTTGCCGGCGCGCTGCTTCATCTCCCGGCGTCCGACGCCCGAATAGAAGAGCGGCAGTTCCACCTGGCGTTGGGCGCTGTTGCGCGCCAGCAGGTTGAAGCGCTGGAAAACGAAGCCGATCTCCTGATTGCGCAGATCCGCGGTTTGGTTGGACGACAGGCGATTCGTTTCAGTGCCGCGAATGGCATAGCGACCGGTCGTCGGCCGGTCCAAAAGCCCGATCATGTTCATCAGGGTGCTCTTGCCCGAGCCGCTGGGGCCGATGATGGCGACATATTCGCCTTCTTCGATGGTCAAGGAGACGTCGTTGAGGGCATGGACGGTTGTTGCGCCCATTTCGTAAATTTTACTCAGTTGCTCGATTTGAATTACCGGGGGCCTGTCTGAGCCCGTCTGATTGTTTTCTTGCTTCATCGTTCGGCTTTCTGACCTGCTTCATTGAGGCGTGAATATCACGCCGAAAATTTGACGGCTTTTTCCTGTTTGAATTGAGCGAATCGTGGGGACACGAGATGTCGCTTGGCGGTTTTCCTGTTTAGGGTCCCCAACTCACGGACTGATCATCGCCGAATGTATAGTCGAGGGATATATTCAGATCAAGGGGATGCTGGTTGCTGCCGTCGGCATCCATGATCCATATTCGCCAGGGTCCCGTTGAGCCGCCTGCGGCCCGGTTACTCAGGAAGACGATCTGTTCTCCGTCCGGACTGTAGGCCGGAGCCACGTTGCTGGGCAGCTCGCCGGCCAGCGTTGTCGTCGGGTGCGTCAGGGCGGTCATGCCGCTGCCGTCCGGGTTGATCACGTATATTTCCCAGTGACTGCCTTCCTTCATCTGGAAGGCAATTTGGCCGCCGTCCGGCTGCCAATCCGGGTCGTGGTAGAAGGGCTTCAGGTAGTCAAACGCCACCTCATAATTGGCGCTCTCATCGCCATCCTGGGTAATCTGAAGGCCGGAAGATGATTGATAGACGATGCCCGCTTCGTTCCAGTCCCCGGCCCGGGCCGAACTCAGGCCAGGGAGATCGTGGTATTGTCCGCCGTCGCGGTCAACGGCCGCCAGGTGATATTGATATTGTTTGACCAGGGGAAATTCCATGCCTTCCGGCGCTCCATCGGGAAAGCGCAGCTTGAATTCGCTGGGCGGGATGCACATGTTGCGTCCCATGTCGTAGCACTCGTTGTACTCATCCCCGCGCGTAAAGAGAATCCAGGCGCCGTCCGGGCTCCATTTGGGCGAGGAGAGACGCGTGCGCTCGGCGAAGATTCGGCGTTCATTGCCGCCGTCAATGCTGATGAGGTAGATGCCGTTTTCGCCGCCGTCGCGCGTAAATGCCACCGTCCCGCCATCCGGGCTAACGGCGGGATCAAAGCCGGCCGTCAATGCGCGCAGCGCGCCGCTTTGCGGGGTGTAGGCGTAGATCATTCCGCCCGGTTTGCTCTGGAAGACCAGCGTGCCGCTCACTCCTGCCGCGGCGGCCGTATAGGTTGTTGTGGCAGCGGCAGTTGTAACCGGCGCGGCGACAGTTTGGAGCGATGAACTTGATTCCTGATAAGGCTGCGCGTTGCTTTCATCAGCGGCAAGCGGCAGCTCCTCCAGGGGATGGTCCAGTGTCAGGTACTCGGCTGCTACCCAGCCGAATTGACTATTATCTAACGCCACCTTGATCCAAGCGCCGGTCGCATCGCGCGCCAACGCGGAAAACTCCTCCTGGGAATAGGCCTTGGCGATGATGGTAAAATCGGCGCCGGGGCCGGAGCGAACGTTGAGCCGACTGCCGGTCAACTGAACGGTAGCCGTGACGCCGGTTGGGTTAGCCGCCATGTCGCCGGTCATGTTATCCGCCGCGGCCGGCGGCGGATTTTCCGCGGGGGGCAGGGGCATCGTGTCGGTCAGACGAAGCGTTTCTGTGAGCGACAGGGTGGCCGTTAAGGGAGGTTCCTGCCTGATCCCTTCGGAATCTGAGGCGGGCATCTCCGTTCCGGTTGTCGCCGCCGATTTTTCTTCGCTCATCGGGTCGATTTCCAACCGCGTTGTGTCTACAGGCGCGACCGATTCTTGTACGGGTAACCTGGTCAAGCCAAAGGCGATTACCTGTTCGCGCAGGGCCCAGCCGCGTTCGCCGTCGATTTCTACATAGAGCAGCGACGTGTCTGCATTGCGGGCCACGACTGTCATGCTTTCGGCCAACGGGTAGCGGCGAACGCTTCCATCCGCCAGCAGTACGTTGACGCCGTTCAGGTTGGCCAGGGCGTCAATGGCTGAGGCGGAAGGAGTGAACGCGGCAGCGGGCGCGGGCGGGGCGCTGGGCGTTAGCGTGGCGTCAGCTGCCGCGGCAGGCCGTCGGCCTGAACCGGGAAAACCGGTTCCCGGCGGAAATTCGCCGTTGCCGGGAGGCTGTCCGTTGCCCGGGCCTCCGCCCGGCGGCGCAACCGCAGTTGCCCCAGGGGAGGGCGCATCTTGGGCGGGTTGCGGCGTGGCGTTTTCCTGGGCAAGCAGGACGCTGGCGCGGGGCAGGATGAATCCGCTCTGCCAAAAGAGCAGAGATATGACGCCAATTCCAATGGTTATCAGGAAGGCTTTTTTTGGGCGGAGATGAATAGTGGACATGAAGATATTTCCTGTTGTGGCGAGATAAAACCACCCGTTTGTTCCGGGCGTTGTTACTGTAGAGCCTCCAGAAGGTTCCTCTCCGGAACCGGTGTGTTTTCTGTAGATCCTCCCGGCGGGATATGTATAATTACCGGGCGTTTCCAAATTGCCGCGCGCTCGAATTCCATGGCCGGATCGATTAGATCGACTCTGGGTCCTCTCCCATTGTTCTATTGTAGGCAGGAACTATTGCGTCTATGTGATGAAATTGTGAAGAAGTTGTGAAGAATGGAGCAAACGAGGATGGCCTTCTGTCGATTGCAGAGTCGGCAGAAGGGGCGTGCGGGTGATTTGTCCCAGTGATTTATCCGGGGCGTCAGGCGATGACCATATCGAAGAAATGCCAGCCGCTCATGTCGGGCGGCTCAATGCCCAGCCGGGTGAGGATAGCCGCTACTTGCGCACGATGCTCGGTAGCATGGTTAATGGTCTGGGTGAGGATGACGCTCTTGGGAACGTTTATCATCTCGCCGTCCCAATTGACCGCAACGACGTCATCAGGCTGAACGGTCGGCGCCCACTCGATCAAGCCTGCGCCGGAAGCTCGCAACATTTCCGCCATTTCGGCAATTGAAGGCGCCTGATCACGTGAAGCGCTGTAGGGTCGGCCGGTGCTGATACGGGTGAAGTAAGAGCGTTCGGATAGGGTGATGTGCTGCAATGTGCTGCGGATTGAGCCGAACGTGCCGACCAGCGTAGCGTCCAGTTGCTCGTCGGTCAAGCCGGCGCATGCATCCAGCAGGCGTAAGTTGGCCCACAGGTTGTGGCGGAAGAGGGTTGTAAGGGCGTCATCAGCGGCCATGGCTGTCGTCTCCTTTTGGCAGATAAAACTCATGCAGTTCGATTTCGGCCGGCTCCCGGGAGCGCCGGACTCTAGTCCGGCAAGCGTAGCAAGCTGAAGCTTGGCGTTCCCATTATTGGGATTCCTGCGGATGAGGCTCAGCGGTAACGCCCGCCATCATGAGCCCCAGCTCCTCGGCATTGGTTGCGTCTCGGTCCACGACGCCCATGATGCGCCCCTCGTAGATGACAGCAATGCGGTCCGACAGCGCCAGAATTTCGTCCAGATCTTCGGAGATGAGCAGCGTGGCCGTGCCCTGACCGCGCTGCGCCAGCAGCCGGTTGTGGATATATTCGGTCGCGCCGATGTCCACACCCCGGGTGGGTTGCGCGGCAACCAGCACGTCCGGATTGCGCGCCAGCTCCCGGGCGAGGATGAGCTTCTGAATATTGCCGCCGGAGAGGCTCTTCACCGGCGTGTCGATGGAGGGCGTCTTGACCCGAAACTCCTCTACCAGGCGCCGGCTGAAGCGGGAGATGGCCGGGAAGTTGAGAAAAATGCCGCGGCTCAGGGGCGGTCGGGTGTGGTCCTGCAGCACCAGGTTATCGGCTACGCTGAAGGACTGGATCACGCCGTCGTGCATGCGCTCTTCCGGAATGTAGGCCAGCCCCGCGGCCGTGCGCTGCGCCGGTGACCAGGCGGTGACGTCATCGCCCGATTTGACGACGCTACCCTGTTCCACCGGCCGCAACCCCGCGATGACCTCAGCCAACTCCCGCTGACCGTTGCCGCTGACGCCCGCGACGCCCAAAATTTCGCCCGCCTTGACGGTAAGGGTGACGTCATCCAGCGCTTTGTTGCCCAGGATGCCCCGGGCCGCCACGCGGTCGAGCTGTAGCCCGTTGCGGCTTGCCTGAATGGCGGGCCCTTTCATCCGTTCCAGCAGCACGTCCCGTCCCACCATCATGCGGGCCAGTTCGCTGCGGGTCACGCCGGCGTTGACCACGCTGTCGATGAGGCGGCCGTTGCGCAGCACGCTGATGCGGTCGCTCAGGGCCAGCACTTCGTGCAGCTTGTGGCTGATGAAGATGAGGCTGTGGCCGTCCAGAGCCATCTGGCGCAGGGTGACGAAAAGTTCGTCCACCTCCTGGGGCGTGAGCACAGCGGTCGGCTCATCGAGAATCAGGAGGGCCGCGCCCCGATAGAGCGCCTTGATGATCTCCACCCGCTGGCGCTCGCCCACGGCCAGCGTCCACACCGGCGCCCTGGGGTCTACATGCAGGCCGTAGACCCCGGCCAGTTCCCGGATGCGCGCCTCCACCTTGTCCAGATCCAGGAGGGGGCCGCGGCTCGACTCCAGCCCCAGGGCCACATTCTCGGTGACGGTCAGCGTGTCCACCAGCATAAAGTGTTGATGGATCATGCCGATGCCCCGATCGATGGCGTCGTTGGGCGTGTCGATGGCGGCGGCGCGGCCGTTGATCCGAATCTCGCCTTCGTCCTGGTGATAGAGGCCGTAGAGGATCTTCATCAGGGTCGATTTGCCCGCGCCGTTTTCACCCAGCAGCGCATGCACTTCGCCCGCGCGCACGTCAAAGTTTACGTGGTCGCAGGCCAGCACGCCGGGAAAGCGCTTGACAATGTCAACCATCTCCAACTGTTCGATTTTCGGGCGGCCGGTGGGCAGGAGGTTTGTGTCAGTCATGGGTTGGTTGTCTGGGATATCGAAAACGGTAGGGACACGAGGTGCGGCGGCCAGCCGATTGTGCGCCGGGCGAAATATTCTTCCGCCGCACCTCGTGTCCCTACATGGCCTATTCCATTTCCACCGTGATGCTGCCGTCGATGATGCCCTGCACGGCCTCTTCCGCCGCGGCTTTGACGTCATCGGGCGTGGCGTAGCCGTCGTTGAATTCGACGACCAGGCCGCCGTCCGCCAGGGTGAGGACGTAGGCCGTGCCGCCCAGCTCGCCGGCGTTGATCTTGCTGATCATGTCGTTGATGGTGCCGGTCCAGTCATAAAGCTGATTGGCGATAACCAGATCGGGCGCCAGGGAAGTCTGCGCGCTCTGGGTGCCCAGCCAGGGGACGCCCGCTTCTTTGGCCACGCCCACCGCGCCCACGACCTGCTGGGCCGAGCCGGTGAGCACGTCCGCGCCGGCCTTGATGTGGGTGTTGGCGGCTTCCGCGGCCAGCGCGGTGTCGCCGAAGTTGCCCGTGTAGGAGATGTTCACGTCAATGTCGGGATTGGTCGCCTTGACGCCCGCCACAAAGCCGTCGATGTAGAGCTTGGCATCGCCCGCCTCCACGGGACCGACCACGCCGATGACGCCCGACTGGTTGATCATGGCGGCGATGACGCCGTTGACGTAGCCGCCTTCCTGCGCGTTGGCCTCATAGGCGAAGACATTCTCATAACCTTCATCCGCGCCGGTGTCAATGGCCGTGCCCCAGGCAAAGCTCGTCTCCGGGAAATCGGTGGCTACCTCGAACATGGAGTTGCCGTACTGGGTGCCGTGGGCCATGACCAGATCATACCCGTCCGCGGCGTAATCGCGGATGGCAGCCGCGGCGTCAGCCACATTAAACATGTTCTCCGAGTACGCGATCTCCATGGCGCCCTCGCCGCCCATCTCGCTCTGCACCGCCACCAGGCCGTCATACATGGACTGACTCCAGGCCAGGTCCGTGATGGTGCTGGGCATGACAATGGCGACCCGGAACGGTTCCGCGGTCGCGTCTTCGCTGCCCGCCGCCTCCGTATCGGCCGCTGCGTTGTCATCCGCCGGCGCGTCGGCTGCCGGCGCCGCGCACGCGGCCAACGCCATGGCCAACACGATCGTCAAACCAATCAACCACAATCGCTTCTTCATTGTCCTGTTTTCCTTTCAGAAAGTGACACTGTCTCTAACGATACGATTAACCATTCACAATTCTCAATTCACCATTCATTATTACTCCCCGCGTTCATACGGCTTGGTCAGCGCAGCCGGCTGCTGAATCTGGCGGACGGCCACGGCCAGGGCCACGATGGTCAGCACGTAAGGCAGCATGACCGCGATATCCGAGGCGATGGGCAGACCCAGCACCTGAATCCACAATTGAAACGCGCTCACCGTGCTGAACAGGAGCGCGCCGCCCAGAATACCGTAGGGACGCCAGCCGCCGAAGTAGACCAGCGCCACGGCGATAAAGCCCAGGCCGTTGGTCATGTTCTCCTGAAAGACGTTGAGCAGGCCGATGCTCATGGAGGCGCCGGCCAGCCCCGCCATGGCCGAACCGAGAATGGTCGTGGCGTAGCGCACGCGGTTGACGCTCACGCCCAGGGAATCGGCTGCTTCGGGGTTTTGGCCCACCGCCCGTATTTTGAGGCCGAAGGTCGTCTTGTTGAGCACAAACCAGCTCAGGGGCACCATGAGGAAGGCAAGATAGGTCAGGATGTTCTGGTCGAAGAATACTTCGCCGATGACGGGAATGCGGCTGAGTACGGGGATGGCAACGGCGCGGAAGCCGGAGACGCTCTCCACCGAGCCGATGAGCATCTTGAAGAGCAGGCTGCTCATGCCCATGCCGAAGAGATAGAGGCCGATGCCGCTGATGCCCTGCTCCGCCTGCATGGTGACGCTGACGACGGCCATGAGCAGCCCCATGAGCGCGCCAACGCCCAAGGCCGCGGCCACGCCCAGCCAGAGGTTGCCCGTGTTGAAGACCGTGTAGAAGCCCGCAAACGCGCCCATGAGCATGATGCCGTCTACGCCCAGGTTGAGCACGCCTGAACGCTGGCCGAACATTTCGCCCAGGGCCGCAAAAAGATAGGGCGTAGCCAACCGGACGCCGCTGTGGGCGATGCCGATGAGGACGCCCAGGGTGAAGAGTTCGTTCATCACCGCTCACCCCCATGACCGGCGGTTGGCACAATGAGCGGCTGGTCGCCCGTGTTTGCGTCATCCTGCTCCAGCGAAACCCGGCGACGGGAACGTCTGCGCACGAAGATATCGCTGGAGACGACGAAGAGGACGATCAACCCCTGGAGCGCCACGATGAGCGCGCTGGGCACCTGCATGGAGCGCTGCATTTTGTCCGCGCCCACCAGCATGCCGCCGAAGAAGAAGGAGGCGGGAATCGCGCCCAGGGGATGGAGTTTACCGAAAAGCGCGGCCACAATGCCGCTAAAGCCGTAGCCGCCGGAGAGGCCTTCGATCATGCGGTGGTGGACGCCGGTGACTTCCACCGCGCCCGCCAGTCCGGCAAAGAGACCGCTCAGGGTCATGGAGAGGGTCATGTAGGTGCGCACGGGAATGCCTGCATAGCGCGCCGCCGCGGGGTTGGCGCCCACCGCCCGGATGCGATAGCCGATGGTGGTGCGCCAGAGCAGCAGATAGACGATAATAGCCAGAATGATGGCGTAGATGATGCCCGAATGGAGCAGCGTGCGGGGCATCAGCCGGGTGATCCAGACCTGCTGGGGCAAGGCCGCGCTCTGGGGGATGTTGGTGCCCGCGGCGATCTGTTCCGGGTCCAGCATGGGCCCGCGCAGGAGAAAGTTCATGAGTTGCAGCGCGATGGCGTTGAGCATGACCGTGCTGAGGATTTCGTTGACGTTGAGACGCGCCTTCAATACCCCAGCGATGCCGCCCCAGACCGCGCCGGCCAGCGCGCCCGCGGTCAGCGTGGAGGGCAGCAGCAGCCAACGGGGCCATTCGGGCAGCGCCAGGGAAAAGGCGGCCGCGGCCAGCGCGCCCACGATGATCTGCCCCTCGCCGCCGATGTTGATCATGCCGCCCCGAAAGGCGATGCAGATGCCCAGCGCCACCAGGAGCAGGGGCGTCATTTTGGTAAGGGTCTGGGTGATGCCGGAAGTGTTGCCGAACGCGCCGCGGAACATGGCCGCATAGGCGTCCAGAGGGTTGACGCCCAACAGCAGCAAGAGGAATGCACCTGTGAGCAGGGCTGCGGCGACAGCCAGCAAGGGCAGGGCAATATCAATCAGTTGACCGATAAGCCGGCGTCTTTGCCGATTTGAGCGTACAGCGTTCATGGACATAGACACGTGGCAGTGGTGTGTGCGCCACAGGGCGGGGTGAGATTGATTATACTAGCTTACACCGAAGCAGGGCAATGCGCAATCGTGAAAAACAGGAGAGAAAAGCCGGGCAGGTTTTGGGCAGATTGTATGGGCGTGGGGCAGCGTACGTTGAAACAGCATTTATTTGGAGGGAAGAAGGCGGAATTATAGATTGTCATTCTTTGCCATAGCCTATGCCAGTTTCAAGTATCCCAAGCCTTAGCTGCCCCGATTCGTCGGGTGGCTGATTACTGGCCCAGTATTTGTACTGTTCGGTTTTGCCCAGATGCATAGCAATCGATCTGATTGATAATTGACGTAATAGCTTTACGGTTATGGGGCGCTTTTCATCCCAAAAAATAAGTGATTCGAGAGATTGTGTTGTCGGTTCCGAAGTGAGCAACTTATATACAAACCTTGCCTCATCTTCCGTTCTGAAGGGTAAAAAATTTAGGGTCATTCGGATCTTATGTGGTTGACAAAGGCAAAGCCGTTTGGCGCTTGAATTCTCCAGTAGGGCGCGCACGCAAGGGGCGCACCCTATCACATGAAATCCCAAAGAGCCAAAATTTACAGTGTCGTCAAATACAATTGGCTTATCCTGAATCGGCCCAACCAATCTGAAATTTAAGTTTTTGTATATGTAATCAATCGCGTGTTGAACGGTCTTTTCGGTCATCAGGACCTGCTTTCTGGGGATTGACATAGCTTGTGGAAGTATGGCTGATATTTTTGACCGTACAAACAGCTCAGAGCCCAGTCCCGCGATTCGTTTGTTGCGTTTGCTCCCTCAAACAAACTCGTCCCCCGCGCGTTCGCTGATGCCCCGGGCGCCGCCTTGCTCAGGCTCCGGCTTGGCTTTACGGCGGCGACCGCGTTGGCGGGCCGGTTTTTCGTCGCCGCGCTGGATGGCGCTTTTTTCGATGACCGGATAGGCGCGCATGACCGCAGCATCTTCTTCCACATGGGCGAAGTAGAGGCGATCCCGGCGCAGGGTGCGGGCGAAGTCGTCAAAGCCCAGCGCATCCACCACCTCGTCCGGGCGACCGGTGGCGCCTTCCCGCTGCTGGACGCGCAGGAAGATGCGATGCTCCTCGGCCTCGGGATCATAACCGGCGTAGCGCAGCTCGTAGATCAGCGGCCGCAGATTGTATGCATAGCGGCGGCCTTTACGCTGACGCTCGCGCCGGATTTCGTTGGCGCTGAGAAAGCGGGCGATAGCGTCTTCCAGCGCCGCTGGATCGATTTCGTCGGGCTCGGCATAGAGCAGGATGGTGTAATCCGCGCCCGTGAGCAGGCTTTGCAGCGCGGTCGTTTTGGCGGGCACTTCCTCCAGCGCGTGGAGGGTGACGCCGGGCGGCAGCTTGGCCGTGATGCGGGTTTGCAGCTCGTCCGGCGGTAAAGGCGGGCTGAAGGTGATGTCGATGAACTCGCGTATGCCGGTGATGCCCACGCCAAGAGGCGAAGCGAACTGGATGTGGGGCTGGGGATTGAAGCCCTGCTTGTAGAGAAGGGGCAGATCGGCCCGGCGCAGGGTGCGTTCCCACAGGCGAAACTCGTCGCTATGGGAGATAAACTTGACGGCCTCGCCCTTTTCATAGGTAATGCGCACGCGTTGGCGCGGGGCGGGCTCGGCTGGATTGTGGTTTTGTTCGGTTGCGGATTCCATCGCTACTCGCTTTGATCGTACGTTTGCGTCTTTCCCGCCTCTATCACCAATCCCAAATCGGTGGCCGCGGGTTTGCCGCACGGGGCCGCGCCGACCGCCTGGGCAAGCGCATGTGCGGCGGGCGTAAAATAGAGGACGTAATCACAGTGCAACTTCCCGCCGGACTCGTGACGGTAGAAGAGCGCAATCTCGTCCGACGCGTCGCTTTGTCCATATGCAGTCAGGAAACGGCTTTTGATGCTCTCCAACTCTTCGTCTGCCAGCATGGCATCGCCGAGATTTTTGGTGAACCAGGTATTCATCGTTTATCTCCTGCATTCCCGACAACCGTTCCATGCCGCCGTTGGGGCACGCGCTCGGTGAATTGGCCGGTCAATTCAGGCGACATGTCGTCATTAAAGTAGAGGGGAATGGGCGTGATGTCTACGGGCTGGCGCGTCTTGCCCCGGCCCAGGCTGGGGCAGCCCCAGGCATCATCGGGCGCTTCTCTGCGCTGCTCCTTGAATTGACCCAGGATACCGCAGGAAAAACAGTGTTCCCGGCAGTCATCCACCACGCCGCCCTGATAGGTGTGGCGATACTCGTCGATCAGGAACTGCTTTTTCAATCCGGCCGAGATGTGATCCCAGGGCAAGACCTCATCCACGGCGCGCTCCCGTCGTGCATACCAATCCATGTCCATGTCCAGTTCATGGAATGCGGCTTCCCATGCACCGAAGTTGAAGTGTTCGCCCCAGCCCTCCATCTTGGCGCCCTTGCGCCAGGCCAATTCGATGACATCCGCCACGCGCCGATCTCCCCGGGTGAGGAAGGCCTCTACCAGCGTCTCTTGCGGATTGTTCCAGGTGAAGTAGATGCCCCGCCCGCGTAATCCCTGCTGCAGTGACGCGATCTGCGCATTGATGACCGCTTCATCGGCCATGGGCACCCACTGGAATGGCGTGTGGGGCTTGGGCACCAGGGTACTCACGCCCACCCGCACTTTGGCCCGATTGCCCAGCACCCGCCGTCCCACGGCCAGCACCTCTTGAGAGAGATCGGCGATGGCCTGGACATCTTCCAGCGTCTGGGTGGGGTGGCCGATCATGAAGTACATCTTGATGGTGGTCCAGCCCCGGGCATAGACTGCCTCGGCCGTCTCCAGCAGATCCTGGGAGGCGATGGGCTTGTTGATGACGTCGCGCAGGCGGTCGGTGGCCGCCTCAGGCGCAAAAGTAAAGCCCGAGCGGCGGCGCCCTTGCTCCAGCAGGTCCATGAGATCAATGCTGAAGCTTTCGATACGCAGGCTGGGCAAGCCGATGCTCAGCTTTTTGGCTCCGTGCTTTTCCATGGTGCGCCGCACCAGTTCCTCGACCTGGGAGTAGTCGGAGCTGCTCAGGCTGAGGAAGCTCACTTCCTCAAAGCCGCAGTGTTCGATCATCTCGTCCACGGCCTGAAGCACCTCATCGGGCGTGCGCTCGCGTACCGGACGGAAGATCATGCCCGCCTGGCAGAAGCGACAGCCCCGGGTGCAGCCGCGCATGATTTCGATGGCGGCGCGGTTGTGCACCACGTCGATAAAGGGCACGATGAATTTGGTCACCGGCGACGGCATGACCGTCACCACTCGCTTGAGCACGTCGGCCGGCGCGGCGGCGTGGTTGGGCGTCAGCGCGGCGATGGTTCCATCCGCGGCGTAACTCACATCGTAAAATCCGGGCACGTAGACGCCGGGAATGCGGGCCAGCCTCTCCCACAGAGAGTAACGATTAGAAGATTGAAGATTGAAGATTGGAGACTCGGCGTTTTCACCGTCAAATCCACCATACTCGCTGTCCCAATCTTCAATCTTTACGCTTTGATTTTTTTCTTTCCACGCCTCATAAACCTCGATTACCTCAAAAATCACCTCTTCGCCTTCGCCGATGATCATAGCGTCAAAGAAGGGGCTCATGGGTTCCGGGTTATAGCAGCCCGACCCGCCTGCAATGACCAGGGGGTGCCCAGCCGTCCGCTCCGCCGCGCGCAGGGGAATGTCCGCCAGATCGAGCATAGTAAGGACGTTGGTATAGAGCTGTTCGTAGGGCAGGCTGAAGCCGACGATGTCGAAGTCCAGGAGTTTGTGGCGCGTCTCCAGTCCGAACAGCGGAATCTCGTTGGCGCGCATGATGGCCTCGAAATCGGGCCAGGGACAGTAGACCCGTTCAGCCAGGAGATCGGCTCGCCGGTTGATGAGGTCGTAGAGCACCATGAGTCCCAGGTTGGAGCCGCCCAATTCGTAGATATCGGGAAAGGCCAGGGCCACCTTGGTGCGAATGGCCGGATCGGCCCACTCTTTGGTGATGCTGTTCAGCTCGCCGCCGGTGTAGCGGGCCGGCTGTTGCACCTTGTGGAGCGTTCGGTCCAGGGCGCGGGTGATCTGTTTGGGCGTTTGGTACATAAGGAGGCTCGCTTTCTTCGTGTCTGCCGGGCGAGGAAGACGCCCGGTCGGGGTTAGAACCCGAAAACTGGAGAGATTATAGCATAGAAGGGGGGATGGGGTATGCCATCGTGACGTACGGGGGCGGGGAAGCGGAGTGGCGAAGATGCGGAGCGATGCGTCAACTGTATGGGTCCCATATATTTTTGCAGGTCGGCCTGATGGTTAGGATTTTGGACCGTTTTGCGCTATGTTCAAATAATGAATGGATTCTCTTTTCCGCGGGATACTGCTGCCGGTACGCGTGAGGCCGTGAAAACATGGGAATGGCTTGCCCTGACCCTCGCTTGCCTGATCTTTCTGGCCCAAACCTACACGGTGATCCCGCGTGAATCGGCTACCTTCGACGAACAGTATCATCTGACGGCCGGCTACAGCTATCTGCGCACGCGTGACTTTCGCCTGGCCTCCAATCATCCGCCCCTCATGGGCATGCTGGGCGGGCTGGGGCTCTTTACCAAGCAGGATGTCCTGCTGAACACAGATGACCCCGCCTGGACTGCCGGCGATCGCTACCGTTTTTCCGACGTATTTCTGTGGGAAAGCAGCGATCGCGGCCCTGAATATCTGGTCGCGGCCCGGCGCATGATGCTCCTGGTCGGCCTGGCCCTGCTCCTGGTCATCTTTTTTGCCGCCCGGGAGATGGTCGGCGTCCGGGCCGGTTGGCCGGCCCTGCTGCTGGCCGTTTTCGATCCGAATCTTCTCTTTCACACCCGCCTGGTGACGACCGATTTGGGCGTAACCCTTTTCGTGCTGCTGGCGATATGGCTCTTCTGGCGCTGGATGGCTTTGGGCGCGCGCCCATCTCTTCTGGGGGCGGGCGTGGCCGGCGGGCTGGCCATGGCGGCCAAGTACACGGGTCTCATGGTGTGGCCTCTCCTCTTTTTGATTGCCCTCATCTATCCCGGGGATTCGCCCTATGTCCGCCGCATATTGGTGCGTCTGGGCGCGCTGCTGTTGGCCGGCCTGGCGGCGCTGATAATATTGTGGGCCGTTTATCGCTTTGACGGAGGCGTGGCGGCTGCGTTGCCCCTTCCCCTCTGGCTCCCGGCTCCGTTTTACTGGGAAAATCTCTATCGTTCCTTTTCCGGCATCGTGGGCGACAGCGATCCCAAGCTCTTCTTTCTCCTGGGCCAACGGTCGTTGGAAGGCTGGTGGTATTACTTCCCGGTCGTTTTCAGCGCCAAGACGCCGCTGCCTACCCTGGCGCTCATGGGCTCCGGTCTCTTCCTCGCCGCCCGCGATCACCGCCTGCGTTCCCTGTCTCCGCTGTGGATTCCGCCCCTCTGCTTTCTGCTCCTGGGGATGACCGGCTATCTCACCATCGGCTATCGCCATATCCTGCCCGCTTTGCCTTTCCTGCTGATTCTGGCGGGGTATACGGCCGAATGGACGGCGGCTCGATCCGGGCGGACGCGTCAGGGGGCGCGTCTGGCTATGGCAGTCGCTCTTGTTTGGCTGGTTATGGGCGCGGTGCGTATCTATCCCCACCATGGTTCCTACTTCAACGAGGCGGCCGGCCCGTGGCAGAACTGGAGCAACATCGCGGTCGATTCTAATTTGGATTGGGGACAAGACCTGCCCACATTGAGGACGGTGATGGAGGAGAGGGAGATTTCCGTGGTGAATCTTGCCTACTTCGGCAAGGCCGTGCCCGAGCGTTACGGCGTACGCTATCGTCCCCTACCCGGCTTTTTGCGCTTTATCGACGGAACGGAACTCAACGCGTACAATCCGCTCGCGCCCGCACCCGGCTGGTACGCGATCAGCGCCACTAGTCTGCAACTTGGCTTACAGCAGCCGGGCACGGAAGATTTGTACGCGTACTTCCGCGCACGCACGCCTGACGCCCAGGCCGGCTATTCCATCTATCTGTATCACGTCGAGGAAGAGCCGGGGCAGGAGGTTGTGCGCCGCGTCATTGCCGGCGCGCCCGGCTGGCAGCATGGGCCGGCCGAATTGGCCGCCACCTCGGGAGCACGCGTTCAGCTCAAGTGGATTAAGGCTCCTGATGTGCCCCTCTATCCCCTGGGCGCAGGCTTCGCGCCGCCTGAGGGCTACACCGCGCCGGACTTCAACTTCTCCGACGCCTTTACGCTCTTGGGCTACCAGCTGGACCTGGCGGCCGTTCAGCCGGCCGGAGAACTGCCCGTGACGCTGGTCTGGCAAGCAGGGCCCCAGCCCTTCCTGGCGTCGGCTCCCACGCGTGGCGAGCCGCTGGCCACGTTCGTCCATCTGGTCGATAGCGAATTCGGCTCCGTCATCGCCCAATTTGATGGCTGGCCCACGGCTCTGGCCGGTCTGGAGCCGGGCGATATCATCGTGCAGAACATCCGCTTATCCTTGCCAGAAGATCTGAATGAGGCAGACCTCTTCCTGCGCGTCGGTCTCTATTCGCCCCAGAATGGTCAACGGCTGCCGATTGTCAATGATGGGCCGCTGCGTGACGCTGCGGAGTTGCGCTGAGCGCTAATTCGGAATGGTGTAATTGTAGATGGTTATTCAGAAGAGTCTGTCTCTTCCGGGGCCACAAGGACATCCCAAAACATATCCCAATGTGGCGGCGTGGGTGCAATCGGCATGAAGACGTAATGGTGGTTAGTCATAAACTCGAAAAAGCCCGTCGGGCTCCTATATCCGTAATCGTCTGGTATGGTTGAGGTATAGCCCTCGCCTGCATTCAACGACGATTGCTTGTAAGCGTCCGGATAATTATCGAGATTCTGTGCATCGGCAAAATTTCGTACCTCCTAATGGAGATGAGAGTTGTCACCGTACTAGCATATGGCCCGTAGTTATATCGTCTCGATAGCCAAGCGGCGGCTCATAAACAGTTGGTTCCGGTAGTTGAGCATGAGCAGGCTTACCGTGGGCCAGGTAAAGAGCAACAATAATCGTTACAAGATAGAATACGCGATTGCCGATTGGCATTGTCGACTCCTCTCTAGTCGGGGAGCACAGCAAAAGTATTGATTATCTCATAAAACAGTTCGAGAGATTCTGGTCTCGTATATCCATCCGTCCGACCGTAAACCGAAGAAATCACATAAATTCTATCGTCATACGGCACAAGCATTTGTAAATCAGTGCTGCCGGGGTAAATGTCAACCTGATAGCCTACCATCGCATCAAGAGTGACGGACTCTATCGCGAAGTCCGTAAGTGCATCTTGGCCGAAGAAATCAGAAAAGACACGTTGTGCCCATTCTTCAATAGGTAATATTTCAGGATTTTCAGCTACATTGATCACTAGTCCTTGATAGGTGTGAGGGATCAGAGTTTCAGGAAGAAATGACATGCGAACTATTGTGTACGGCCCTTTAAGACTTGGACCACTTCTAACTCTAACAAATTCCGGCGGATAATCGATCTGAAAACCGGCTTCCTCTTCTACATGCCGATACCAGCCATTGGGCAGGACAATGGGCGTCGGCGTAATTGTCGGCATCGGGGTTGGTCCGGCTGTGGGCGTGGGCAGGGGGGATTGGAACGCGCCCGTTGCATCAGGCGCTATTCGCAGCATCACCAACACGAGCAGCAGGGCTAAACCGGCCAATGCCGGACCGATCAGCTTGCGCGAGGGAAGGGATTGCATGGTTCTTCTCCTGGGGTTCAGAGAATTCGGGGCAACGCTGGGAGCATGATTGGGGCGTCCCATCTTCACGGGTCACGCCTCACGCTTCATCTCCTGCACCAGTGTAGCATACCCCCCCTCCATCTTTGGCAAGGGGTTTTTTGATTTCGTAGGACAAACGTATGGTAGACGACTGATTCAGGGTTTCTGTCGCCCCATCGCGGCCTCACTCTGCCGCGCTGACAGTGAGATCGGTCAACAACGCCTTGTCATCAAGCATGACCCCGCTCCCATCGGTTACGGGCAGGCGTTCCAGCGTCTCTTCCACATAGAGCCCCACGTAGAGGGGATAGACGCCGTCGGGGATTTCCTCCCGAATTTCCAGATCGTAGATGTCCTCAATCAGCTCGCCCGGCGGCCATTCGGACGCGGGCAACCGGTCGCAGACGGAATAGCGGTCCTGTTGCACCGCCTTTAGACCGTTGGCGTCATACGCCTGCACGGTGACTTTGTACGCGGGCAGATTGGCCTGACGCGCGCGCCAGTAGAGATGCAGCCGCACCGTATCTCCCGGCCTGAGCGGCGCATCTCCTTCCAGCGCATAGCCTTCCAACGTAATCAGATCGCTGAAATTGACCCCCAGCGGCATAGCGACGGTCGGCTCGATGACCGGATATGCCAGGGGAAGATCGGGCCCGGCCGTTGCATCGAAAGCCGGCGCATACTCCTCCAGCGGCAGAATGCGCAGGGCCTCCTCCGCATTGCCGCCCTGGCGGTAGATGGTCATGCCCGGCTGTCCCTCAACGATGACCTGCCCCCAGGGACGATACCCCTGGCTCACAAGGCGATCGGCGATGGCCCGGCTGCGTTCCGCCCACGGCTCAGGGTTGTCGATGGCGAAGTACCACGTCGCGGTCGCGGCGCAGCGATGCTGATCCCGAACGTACCAGTCGGGGATCCATTCGAACCATTGATTCGTGTCGTAATCGCCTTCAATGACGCCCTGGGCATAGAGTTCGTTGACGACTTTCCAGCCATTGGTAAAAGGAAAGCCGTAAAGGGAATCGCTCTCGGGCAGCGTGAAGGGCATCCAGTAAGCGGGCAGCGTCTCCTCATCCCACTGCAAGAGGGTTTCGGGCGTGTGCTGCACGTAGAGGCGGGTGATGTAGCGCCCCGAACTTGCCGCGAAGAGGAGTATCGCTACTGCGCCGGCAATCGCCCATACCCGGCGTGATGACTCGTGCGCCACTTTGCGCCACCCTGCCTCCGTTGCGCCGCCGGCCAGGAGCGCCCACGGCATGAGCACAACGTAGACGTGGGTCTTGGGCGTGGCGATAAAAAAGAAAGCCGCCAGCAGCAGCAGGCCCAGCCAGAGCCACAGCAAGCGCGTAGGCGCATCCAGGTGCGGGGCCGTCCAGATGAGGAGGAAGAGGGCGGCGAGACCCGTCAGAAGATAGACGTTGAGCCAGGGTCCCGCCGGGATGAAGGGGAGGGGCAGTAGAAAGAGCAGCGCGCCCATGGTGATCCCGGTGGCCGTTCTGAAGCGTCTGCCCCGACCCAACGCCAGATAAGCCGCTCCGGCCAGCAGCGCCAGCATGAGCAGCACGTAGTAGGCGGAGCTGTAGAGGCTGGTGCGCAGGAAAATGGCCTGAATGTTGTTGTGGGGAAAGCTGTCCGGTCCGATCCGCGAGCCGATCAGGTAGGTGCGTGTGGCCTGAAAGTGGGGATGCAGGGCATAGGGAACATAGAAGAGGGCCAGGGCAAGCGCCCCCAGGACGGCCGCGGGAGTGGTTGCGCGCAGCAATATGGGCCAACGGACCCGGCCGTCCAGCCCAATCTTCAGCCAGATCAAGGCAAGGGGAATCAGCGCGGCCGCGGCATCGTAATGAAAAAGCAAGGCCGTGGCCATGAGCAAGGCCGCAAAGACCAGCGCCCGGGCGAGGACTTGGGGCCGGCGATAGGCGAAGACAAGCAGGAGAACGGCCAGGCTGGTCAGGAGCAGAACAACGCTCTGATACTGGACAAAGTGGGCGAAGGCAACCAGATAGCCGTCAAATGTAAGCAGCAGGGCGGCCGTAAGGCCCGCGATCGGGCCAAAGAGGCGAACGCCCAGGACGCCGACCGCGGCAAGCATGGCAATCCCGGCCAGGGCAAAGGGCAGCCTGGCCGCGCCTTCGTCAATCGGCCCGGCCAGGGAGAAGTGCAGCAGGGGGATGAGGATTTCACCCGGTCCCTTTTTGTGGAGAAAGAGCGTCTCTTCGTAGCCCTGGATAACGCCGGCGGCGCGCAGCACCGCGCGGGATTCATCGCCGTGAAATTCAGCATAGCCCAGATTGATTAGCCGGAAGGCGCTTGCCGCCAGGATGATGAGGAAGAGCGCGGGCAGAACCCATTGGGGGAGGAGAATATCTTCGTCGGCGCCGCTCCTTGTATCCCTGCGCAGAGCCAGGAGCGCCAACAGCGCCAGCGTTACGCCGTCCAGCGCAATAAGAGTCATGCGCCCAGTCAGGGGACCGGGCGCATAGCTAAGCCCCAGGAGCAGAAGCACGCTGAAACTGAAGCCTGCGCCCAAAGAGAGCAGGCCTAATTCCAGTTTTGTGGGGCGGACCGGCGCATTCGACCACACGAGGAGCGTCAATGCCGTGCCCGGGACGAGCACGCCGATGATGCATGCGCCCAGGGCGCGGACGACGTTGGGCAGCCCATTCGCCAGGAGGATATGGCCCAGCAGGGCAACAATGAGCAGAAGCAGCGATGTTATCCGCGCGGATTGAAGGCGCATACCGTCACTTCAGCAGAAGACGCGCTTGCAGCAGGTCGATGATCTCCTCGGCGGGGACGCTCACCTGATCGCCGGTGACCAGGTCCTTCACCGCGATCTGCGCTTGTTCCATTTCCTGCGGTCCCAGAAGCAGCGCATAGCGGATGCCCCGTTCCTCCGCGTATTTGAACTGACGGCCATAGCGATCCGTATCGGGGTAGAAGTCTGCCCGCAGCCCCGCGCTTCGCAGCCGCCGGGCCAGCGCCAGGGAGGCCGCCACCGTACTCTCATCGAACTGGGTAACCAGGACCTGGGGCGTTCCCGCCAACTGTGCAGGAAACATCCCCCGTTCCTCCAGCAGGAGCACGATCCGCTCCAGCCCCAGGCTAAACCCGCACGCGGGCAGGGATTGGCCGCTGAACATGCCGATGAGGTTATCGTAGCGCCCGCCGCCGCCGCCCGATCCGCTCAGGCCGGGAAACTCGATCTCGAAGATGGGGCCGGTGTAATAGCTCAGCCCCCGGGCCAGATAGGGGTCGATACGCAGGCGCGCCGCGGCCGGGCCGCCCGCGCTGTAGGCGATCACTTTGCGTAACTCGCTTACGCCTTGACTGCCTGCTTCAGACGGGGCGAGTAATTCGGTCAGCCACGCGAGGGTCTCCTCATTGCTATCGGGCGCGCCGTCCAGCACGGTCAGGAGTCTTTCAGTCGCCCCTGCGCTAATGCCCCGCGTCTCCAGCTCGCTGCGTACGCCTTCCAGGCCAACTTTGTCCAGCTTGTCGATGGCGACCAGCGCGACCTCTTCTTGTTCAGCCGCCACGCCCGTCACTTCCATGATGCCCCGGAGCACGCCTCGGTGATTGAGGCGAACGGCGAAGTCATCCGGACCGGTGAAGCCCAACTCGGTGAGGATTTCTGCGGCAGCGGCCAGCACTTCCGCCTCCACCGTCTGGCTGGACGAGCCGATCACGTCCACGTCGCACTGATAAAACTCGCGATAGCGCCCTTTGGCCGGGCGGTCGGCCCGGAAAACCGGTTGGATTTGGTAGCGCTTGAAGTAGCGGGGCAGATCGTTGCGATATTGGGCGACTACCCGAGCCAGGGGCACGGTCAGATCGTAGCGCAGCCCGGCATCGCCTACGCTTTCCCGGGTCGGGTTATTTTCCAGCGCGCGCGTGAGCTTGTCGCCTCGCTTCATGACGCGGAAGATGAGCTGATCGCCCTCATCGCCGTATTTGCCCAGGAGGGTGCTGAGCCGCTCCATGGTCGGCGTCTCCAGCGGCTCAAAGCCGTAGGATTGATAGACGCGGCTCACAATATCAATCACATAATTGCGCCGCAACACGTCAAGCGGTAAAAAGTCCCGCATGCCGCTAAGGGGAGCGGTGTTAATTTTAGCCATGAAAAATCTTTCGTAATGATTCGTGAATCCCGACGGAAATTCGCGTGCCGATTCGATCAGGGGCAAACCCGCCGGATTTCCGTCGCGGCATTCACGCCGAACTGTATCAGGTTGTCAGCGCCTCCGCGGCTTCGGTATACGCCATACCAAATGCGTCGGCGACGGCTTTATAAGTCAGTATACCCCGGTAGGTGTTGAGGCCATACTGCATGGGCAGGCTGCGGCGCACGGCCTCTTCCCCATTGTCGGCCAGGTTCAACACATAGGGCAAGGTCTGGTTGTTGAGTGCGAAGGTGCTGGTGCGCGGCACCGCGCCCGGCATGTTGGCCACGCAATAGTGGACCACGCCGTCGATGACGTACGTGGGATCGCTGTGGGTCGTCGGGCGGGTGGTTTCCACGCAGCCGCCCTGATCCACCGCCACATCCACAATGACCGAACCGTCGCGCATGTCGGCCAGCATATCCCGGGTAATGAGATGGGGCGCACGGGCGCCGGGAATCAACACCGCGCCGATAACCAGATCGGCTTCGCTGATGACCTGCTCAATATTATATTCGTTGCTGGTACGGGTGAAGAGACGGCCGTGGAAGACGTCGTCCAGATAGGTGAGCCGCTCGTGGCTGATGTCCAGCACGGTGACCCGGGCGCCCATGCCCAGGGCGATTTTGGCCGCGTTGGCCCCCACCGTGCCGCCGCCCAGCACCGCGACGTTGGCGGGCGCAACGCCCGGCACGCCGCCCATGAGGACGCCGCGCCCGCCGTAGGGTCGTTCCAGATAGACCGCGCCCACTTGCGTGGCCATGCGTCCCGCTACTTCACTCATGGGCATGAGGAGGGGCAGGCGTCCCGGTCCGGTCTGTACGGTTTCATAGGCGATGGCGGTGGTTCCTTTTTCCATCAGCGCCTCTGTAAGCGGGCGGTCCGCAGCCAGATGCAAATAGGTGAAGAGCAGCAGATCGTCGCGCAGGAACTGATACTCCGCCGCGACCGGCTCCTTCACCTTAACCACCATTTCCGCGGACCAGGCGTCCGCCGCACTTGGGACGATTTGGGCGCCCGCCTCCACGTATTCTGCGTCCGGCAAGGAACTGCCTTCGCCCGCGCCCTGCTCAATCAATACCTGATGGCCGCGCTTGGTCAGCGCCTTCACGGCGCCGGGGATCAAACCTACCCGATTTTCATTATCCTTGATTTCTTTTGGGACACCGATGATCATGGTTCACTCCTTTGTGATGGCATGATGATAGAATAGAGAAACATCATATGTGCCAGTTTATCAGCAGGCGATAGTCCGGGCAAGCAATTGAAGAGAAGATGATCGAAAAGCGAATGAGAGACGAGGAATAAGAAGCGGTCCGGTTAACAGCCGCCAATTTCTCATTCCTTATTTCTCATTCCTTTTTCCCGATATTGTGCTCGTAAGGAGATCTGCATGAATCCGTTATCAATCCCCGCGGCCGGTTTGCGGTTCGCCGGTCGTACCCTGGGGCGCAGCGTGGGCTGGACGGGCGTGACGCTCTCGAATGTACGCCGGCGCGTATTCAAAGGCCGCGTGCCCGATTACGTCGTTCTCACCCTGGATCGCGGGCTGGCCGAACGCGCCGCGGAGATGCCCTGGTGGATGCAATTCGTGCCGGGGATCGAGAGTGACTTAAGCTTGGAAGAGTTGGCCGTCATTTTCCAGCGCATCGCCGTCGATCCCGACGTGCGCGGGGTGACGATTCTGCTCAAGGGAACGGAGCTGAGCCTGAGCCAGGCCCAGAGCCTGGCTGGACTCTTCACCCGCTTTCGCGCCTGGGATGACGCGTACCGCGGATCCGCCACGCGTCCCGCCAAGGAGATCGTCATCTATGCCGAAGCGGTAAGCGGCCCGACGGCGCTGCTCCTCAGCGCGGCCGATTGGGCTTGCCTGCCGCCCCTGGCCTCATGGGATGTCCTGGGCCTTCAGATCGCATCTACTTTTCTCAAGGACCCCCTGGCCAAAATCGGCGTAGAAATGGAGGTTGTGCGCGTTGCGCCCTGGAAGACCGCGGCGGACGCCCTCAGCCGCAGCGAGATGAGCGACGCCCAACGCGACCAACTCAACTGGCTGCTGGAGAGCCTGTACGCCACGTTGGTTACGGGCATCAGTCAGGGACGCGGTATGGAAGCGGCGGCCGTCGCTGAGCTGATCAATCGTGCGCCCCTCACTGCCGACGAAGCCCACGCGGTCGGCTTGGTGGATCGGGTTGCCTATGAAGATGAACTGCCCGCCGTCCTGATGAAAAAGGCGGAGAGAACGCGTGCCGCCGACGTCAAGCTGCGGTCTTATGCCGAGAGCCGCCGAGCGCTTAAGCGCCGCCTGCCGCCGCCCGTGGCCGGTCGCGTGGGCGTAATTCGCCTGGAAGGGACCATTGTGTCCGGGCGCAGTCGCAGCTTTCCCGTTCCGCTGCCTCTGCTGGGCGAGGACATGCTGGGCAGCACGACAGCCCAACAGCAGATCCGGGCCGCGCGGCAGGATGATCGGCTGGACGCCGTGGTGGTCTATGTGGATTCGCGCGGCGGTTCGGCCCTGGCCAGCGACCTTATCTGGCGGGAGCTAAAGCTGCTGGACGCCGAGAAGCCGGTGGTCGTTTACATGGGCGCGGTGGCCGCCAGCGGCGGTTATTACATCGCGGTGGCTGGCCGTAAGATCGTGGCCCAGCCCGCCACCCTCACCGGCAGTATCGGCGTTATCATTACCAAGCCCGTCACGCAGGCGATGACGGCCAAAATCGGCGCAACCACGGAAATCGTGCGCCGGGGCGATAACGCCGGCCTCTTTCAGAGCAATGAGCCATGGCGGCCCGAGCAACGTGCTCTGGTCGAAGAGATGGTGGACCACACCTACGGCCTTTTCAAAGCGCGCGTGGCCGAAGGGCGCAAGCTGGATCCGGAAGCGCTGGAACCGCTCTGCGGCGGTCGGGTCTGGACCGGCGAGCAGGCGCGGGAGAATGGCCTCGTCGACGCGTTGGGCGACTTTTGCACCGCTGTGGAGATCGCCAGGGAACTGGCGGGCTTTCACACCCGGGATCGGGTTGAGACCGTGGCGGTTACGCCTGAAAAACGCCCCATCATGCCCCTTCCCGGCCTGGATGCACTGCGCGATGCCGGAGGATTGGCCGACTTTACCCGCGATATTCTCAACGGGACGCTGCTCGATCTTCTGTCCGCCGAACAGGTTTGGCTGCTGTCGGACGTCGTCGGGGTTAAAAATTAACCGTTCATCATTCACACTTATCGATTAGGAAATGCCGCCATGTTTGATATCCAAGCCGTCCGCTCTAATTTTCCCGCCCTCCGCCAGTCTTTCAATGGTCGCCCCGCCGTCTTTTTCGACAATCCGGGCGGCACCCAGGTTGCCCAGCCGGTCATCGACGCCATGACCGACTACCTGATCCGCAGCAATGCCAATACCCACGGCGTGTTTGAGACCAGCATGCGCAGCGACGCCGTCATTGCGCATGCACGGCAGGCCGTGGCCGATCTTCTGGGCGCGGATACGGATGAGGTCATCTTCGGTAACAACATGACCAGCCTTACCTTCGCCCTTAGCCATGCGCTGGCCCCTGAATTCGGACCGGAGGACGAGATCGTGGTGACCCGATTGGATCACGATGCCAACATTATGCCGTGGGTCATGCTGGCCGAAGATCGGGGCGCAACCGTGCGCTGGGCCGATGTGGACCTGGAGACCTGCACGCTGGATATGGCCCATCTCCACTCTCTCATCAATGAAAAGACCAAGCTGGTGGCGGTGGGTTATGCCAGCAACGCGTCAGGGACCATTAATGACGTCAAGACCATCATCGGCTGGGCCAAGGAAGCGGGTGCGTACACGTTTATTGATGCGGTGCAGTACGCCCCCCACGGCCTGATCGACGTCAAGGCGCTGGACTGCGATTTTCTGGCGTGCAGCGCGTATAAATTTTTCGGCCCCCACGTAGGGCATCTGTACGGCAAACGCGAGCATCTTCAACGCCTGCGCGCGTATCGGGTGCGCCCCGCGGGCAATGTGTCGCCGGACAAGTGGGAGACGGGCACCAAAAATCATGAGGGCATTGCCGGCGTGGGCGCGGCCATTGACTATATTGCCCGCGTAGGCGTAGAGCAGGGCGGCGCCCCGGTTGATGCGCCTCGGCGAGAGCAGATTATTGCCGCGTGGGAGGCCATCCGCACGTACGAGTACACGCTTATGGAGCGGCTCATCAACGGTCTGCGAATCAGTAACGGCGTCCGCATCTACGGCATTACCGACCGCATGGAGTGGGACCGGCGCATGGCGACCGTCTCCATCCGCAAGGAGGGAACGACGCCTGAGCAATTGGCCAAGGTCCTGGCCGCGGAAAATATCTTTGTCTGGAACGGAAATTTCTACGCATTGGCCCTCTCGGAACGCCTGGGCGTGGAGCCGAGCGGCGGCCTGCTGCGCATTGGCCTTGTCCACTACAACACGGTGGAAGAGGTGGATCGCCTGTTGGAGGTGGTAGGGAATGGTTAATGGTGAATAAATAATGCGGAATGGCTAATGATAGGACGCCGGCCTCGAGTCACCCATTAACCATTCCGCATTATTTATTTTCAATTACAGATTACGCTTTTACCGATCGATCTTCCGATGCTCAAACTCCCCCGTCGCGCAATCATACGCGCCCCACGTCGCGTCGCCCTTCATGCCCATGACCTCGCCGGGATTGACCAGCAGGCAATCGCCGATCCGCTCGACATGGCGGATGTGGTCGTGACCGTAGCAGACGAGGTCGAATTGACCGGACTGGGCGATGCGTCGGGCCGGTTCGGGATAGTGGATCATGGCGACGGCGCGGGTGCGGTCGCCATGCCCCGCGGTCAATTCGTGATAGATGCCGTGGAGATGGATGCGCGGATGCTGCGTTGCCTGGGTCTGCAAAAGACGCCCGTCGCCGTCATTGTTGCCGAAGACGATGTGAACCTCGCCGGGAAACCCTTCGGCCAGACGCCCGATAATGAAGGGCGCGACGAGATCGCCGCAGTGGAGAAGCATTTCGGCATCGTAGGCGCGGATGGCGGCCAGCGCCTTATCCAGGGCCCAGATGTTGTCATGCGTATCGGAAAGCAGGGCGATTTTGGTCATGGTCGGCGACTCCGTTGGGTGTTAAGTGATTGATTGAACGCTCTCTCGCCATCTTGTGCTATACTCGCACGATATGAAGTCAGTCTACCGGATTGTGCAACGAATGCAAGTTGCGTGGGGCGGGTTGCTGCTCATGCTGCTCCTGGCCGGCTGCGGCCAGGTGATTACGCTGGAGCCGACGCCCGTACCGACCGCGACGCCGACGGTTAACGTCGCGCTCATGGCGGCTACGGCTCCGCCCACAGCCACGCCTGCGCCCGTTACGCCCGCGCCTACCGCCACGCCGACCATTACGCCCACGCCTGTTACTCATGTCGTGAGCGCGGGCGAGAGTCTGCTCGGCCTGGCCCAGCAGTACAGCGTGAGCGTGCAGCTTTTGCAGGAAGCCAACGGCATTCTCGATCCCCGTACGCTTCAGATCGGGCAAGAGCTGATCGTCCCGGAAGAGGATGCGCTTGATCCCGTCGCCGGGTTGACGCCCACGCCTACGCCCATGCCCGTCGCAATTGGCGGCGTACAGATTGTCGAAACCCGGCTGGGCGGCCTTTGGGTGATGGGCGAAATCCGCAACAGCGGCAGCGGGATGCTGGAGCGGGCGGAGGGCGGGGCCGCCTTCATGGATGCTGCGGGCAATACGTTGCTGACCGTTACGGTATTGAGCCCGTTAGACCTGGTTCGCCCCGGTGAGGCGGCTCCTTTCGCCCTGTTTGTGGAAAGAGCGCCGGCTGACTTTGAACGCTATGCCGTCTATGCCGCGAGCGCGGTTCCCGGCTATGCGGGCAGCTACTACCGGGATTTGGACGTACGACAACTGGAAGGGCGTCCTGCGGGTAATGCATCTTATGCCGTCCAGGGCGCGGTCTTTAATGTGGGAACGGAAGAGGCGACCAACGTGAATGTCGTGCTCACCGCCTATAATCAGCAGGATCAGGTGATTGCCGTACGCCGGATTGCCACGCGCAACAGCATCATTCCGCCTGAAGGCAACGTGAAATTTGACGCTACGCTTACGCCCTTGGGCGGTCCTGTGGCCCGCGTTGTCGCCTTGGCTCAGGCCCGGCGGGGGGAATAAATTAATGGGCGTACGGATGAAGTGTAATTCGGGGACGGGTCTTGCGCCTGTCCGAGGAGTATGAGGACTTATGCGTTCGTTTTCTTCTTTTGCGAATAAATGGTCACGGCCGGCCGCCGGTGAATCCCGGCGGAAATTCACATACGGATTCTATCCGGGACAAACCCACGGAATTTCCGGCGCGGTATGCATATCGAACCACACTAGCCGCCTTGTTCTGGGGATTGGCTTGCTTCTGGTCGGCCTGCTCCTGGCCGGATGCAGCCGAAGCCGGTCCGAGCCGGCCCCGCCAACGGATGAGCCGCCTGTCACCGTTGCTGAAGGTGAAATTCCCGCTGCGCCCATGGCTCCGGCTTCTTTCGCCCACGTCAATCCTGACGCTGCCGTACCCAACGTAACGCCTACGCGTTTGGCGATTCCCGACATTGATCTGGATACGCCCGTGGTGGAGTTGGGGTGGACTACCCAGGAAGATGCCGCGGGGAATATTTTCAGCGCGTGGAACGTGGCGGAATATGCCGCGGGCTGGCACGTGAACAGCTCGCTGCCCGATGAAGGCGGCAACGTGGTGATGAGCGGGCACAATAACGTGGCCGGCGCCGTCTTTCGGGAACTGGACCAACTCAAGCGGGGCAACGAAATCTTCGTCTACGCCAATAACATGCGCTACAGCTACCTGGTGGACAAGGTGCTTATTGTGCCCGACCGGCTGGCCACGCCCGAGCAGCGGCGGGAAAATGCCAAGTGGATCGGCGAGTACGATGATGATCGCCTGACCCTGGTAAGCTGCTGGCCCCGGGACGACAACAGCCACCGCATTATCGTTGTGGCGCACCACCAGGAGAGCGCGCCGGTTTCCATTGCGCAGCCGTAACTTTATCGTTTTTCGCGGGCCGTTGCGTGCTGCAACTTCATTTGCGCCCGCCGGGCCGCGGCGTCGCGCTGTTCGTACAGCTGCTCGCTTGGGCCCGGATTGAAGCTGGTCATGAGGATGGCGTCTTCCCGGGGGCTAGTACGCGTGGCGGGGTAATAATTGCGCCGTAATCCCACTTGCTCAAACCCCAGTTTTTCATACAGTCCAATCGCAGCCCGATTGCTTTCCCGCGCCTCCAAATGAACTGCCGCCGCCGCGCGCTCCACCGCGTCGGTCAGCAGGGCCAGCATAATCCATTCAGCCAGCCCGCAGCGTCGGTAGTCGGGATGCGCGGCCACGGTCATGATGTGGGCGTCTTCCCCCAAAACGTGACAGCCGCCGTAGGCCAGGATGGGAGCCAGGCCCGCCGTTTTTCCCGCCTCCGTCGAGCGAATTGCCTTATAAAAACTAAACGGATTATGCAGCTCCCTGGCATAGGCATCCCGCGGCCAGGGAGAATCGAAGCAGCGCTTTTCCAGCGCGTCCACATGATCCAAATCGGCCTCTTTCAGCGCGTTGAGCAAAGCCAACCCGGCGATTGTTGGGTTACCGGGCTGGACAGCGTTTTTGTCGCTCATCACCATCATCCCGGTGTGCGCAGATAGAGGGGTTGCAGCTCGGCCGCGGAATCGACATCATCCGCGGCAATGGCCTGGGCCGCCAATCCGGCCAGATAGCCGGCCCGTCGCCAGTCGCCCGCTCCCGGCAGAACGGTTACGTTCTCCAGCGGGCGGACGGCCGCGTGCAGGGCCTCATCGACCTCGCCCGTGAGCCAGACGGCGCGTTCCGGCTGTTCAGCCAGATATGCCGCAAATTGGGGTGCGGTTCCGGCCTGATGCGCGGCTGCGTCGGGGCGTAACCGCGCATTGCGCCCGGCAAAGCCGAGCCAGTTGTAGCGTCCGCGTCCGGCTCGTATGCAGGCGCAGAGCATCGTATCCGCAGCTGCCGCGGCCCGCAGCCACGGCTCGGCGGTGACGCGCAGGGTCGGAATGCCGATGACGGCGGGTTCGGGGATCAAGCCAATCGCCATGCCCTTGACCGTGCTGATGGCGATGCGTACACCGGTAAAGCTGCCCGGTCCGGTCGTCACGGCCAGCGCGGTCAGGTCTGCCGGACGCCGGTCGGATTGGGCCAGCAGCATTTTGGCTGCGCCCAGCAGGTCCTGGGTCTGACGACGGCGGGCCTCCCACGTCCATTCGGCCAGTAATCTATGGGCCTCGAGATCATAAAGCGCCAGTGACGCGGTTGTGGTGGCAGTATCTATTGCGAGGAGCATGGCAAGCGCTTCTTTCAGCTCTTTATTTTCCGGCGATGGGCAGGTATAGGCGGTTAAACGCAGGCATCAGTTCAACCTCTGCGAGATCGACGCGGGCGCCCTCTTCATTGACTGCTTCCAACCGGTAGATGAGATCAGCGGGCAGGGCATTGGGGACTGCACTGTCATCCACGCTGTAGCGCGCAGACTTGTCCGCGCCCGTGGCAGGAACGCCCTGGGGCGTGATGAGGGTCATGGCGTCGGGCTCGCTGCGGCGGCCGCGCCAGACGTTGAAGCGTGCCGTGTTGATCTCCGCCATGGTGGCCCATTCGATGCGTATCGCCTGCCGGCCGTCGGCGTACGCGGCGGAGGCATTGCAGAGTTGGACCTGGGGCGTTCCATCCGCCGCGGAGGTATGGACGTAGCCGCCGTCTCGGGCCCGCCAGTTTGTGGGCTCGCTGCCGAACGCAGCCGGATCCGCACGCTCCAGCGCTGCACCTTGGCCCGCAGCCGCAGTCGGCCAGGGCGCGGCATCGTCATAGACGACCACATCCGCCGGCTGATAAGGGACGGACCCGTCGGCTTCGGGCGTTAAGGGACGCATGAGCATGAGATCGTCGCCGCCGTCGATGAGGGTGCGCCCCAGCGGTCCCGCTACCTGCGTCTCCATCCCCATCCCATATTCTACACACGCCTGGGCCGGATCGCCGGAGATGACCAGCAGCGTCCCGCCTGGCGGAATTTCCAATCCGGGCGGGAAGATGAAAAGTGCGCCGTCCAGTCGCCATGTATGGGCGGGAAAGGCTGGATCGTACAGCTTTACCGACGCGGAACCGGCGTTGTACAGGGTGACAAACTCATCGCCGCTGACGGGGTGATACATGATTTCACTCACGACCAGCGCGCTCGTTGTCGGACCGACATTCTCCGCGCCCAGGGACGGCTGCTGCTGCGGGATGAAGAAAACCCGTCCTTCGCTGGTAACATACCGGCCATAGGTTAGACCGGTATCAAAGCCCTGGAAGCGTACGCTGGTTATATAGCCGCTCCCCTGGGATTGATTGTCCGCAGATCGCAGTTCCAGCATGCCGCCGGTGCGGGGATAGCGCAGGAGCGCGGTTGATTGACCGCCAAATTGGGCGGCGTCAACGACCCGATAACTGGCCGGCGGGATTACGACGCCGCGTGGAAAGGTAAGATCGGGCGTGGCGTTCTGGTCATCGCGTAGCCGCCAGTGACTAATGTCGGCCGGATAGGGTGACGGATTGTAGAGTTCGACGCGTGCGCTGTCGGATGAATCGCTGCGGGGTTGGATTTCGTTGATGACCACCGGCAGGGGATCCGCGGCGCCGGGCGAGCCGTGGTCCGTCAGGCTGGCGCGCCAGTTAGCCGGATCGGCCGCATCGCCGGCGAGCCGATTGATTACCAGGGAGGGACCCAGGCCATCAGCCGCGCGGGGCCAATTTTCATCGTCATAATGCAGATTCACCAGCGCCCGGCCATAGGCATCAATCAGGGCCAATTGTTCGCCGCCGTTGCTCAATTGACGGCTATATTCGTCGAACGGCCGAAAACCATAGCGGTCAAAAAAGGCGTCCCGATCCGCAGCCAGGACCAAATAGTCGCCGGGGTTGAGGATGATGTCCTGGTCAAAGGCATAGTCAATGCCGCCCGTAATGCGGTAATGCATAAGGCTGACGGGCCGGTCGCCCCCATTGGTCAGTTCGACAAACTCCAGTTGGGCGTCATCCAAATCGTTAAGCGGCAGAGGATGATACATGATTTCGCTAATGCGGATAGGCGCGGTTTCTGCTGTGCGCGCGGATGTTGCGATAAATTCCGCGGGCGGCGACCAGTGACTCCAGCGACCGCTGTTGTCCTGCATGCGCACGCGCACGCGATAGGCGTGACCAGGCATGACTACGCCCGGCGGCGGCGTAAAGTCCGCCTGGAACGCGCTGAGTCGGGGCGATGCGTAAACAGCATTGATCTCGTACAGAACGGGCGCCTCCGCGGCGTAGGCGGGCGCGTCGCTGCGGGTAATCTCGGCCACGCGCCACTGCATGGCGCCAAAGGTGTTGTCTCCGTTGGGGTCGGAAAAGGGCGTGCTGGTGAAGCGCAGGTCGTCTACCGGCGCACCGCTTGCGCCCGTATACTGAATTTGGGGTGTGTGGGGAAACTCGTGATCTGTGAGTTGGGCGGCGTCGAGCCAGGCCCCGCGCTCGCTGACCCATTCCCGCATGTAGGCGACCATGCCGGGAAAATCCCGGGTTTCCGCTGCAAGGTAGAATTCTCCCGGCCCGGTCCGATCATTATTGACGTAGCGGGTGGCGTAGACGGGGTTATAGTCCCACATGGCCCGATCGGCATCTACCATGGAAAGGCCATCGGCAGGCGTATTGATCAGGCGGGCGTGCTCATCCAGCATCCAGCCCATTTGCTCGTCATTAAAGAGCAAATCCCGCAGGGAGCGCAGCGCGCTTTGGTATTCCAGATTTAACTCGGGATACGCCAGCGTATTTTTCAGCGCTTCAATGCCGTCGCCGGCCAGAAAGGCCCAGGTCAGGTCCACATCCCAGGGATGAACCGACCATTTTCCTGTTTCAGGATTGTTATAGTAGAAATAATTTTTACCGTGATTGATATCGTAGTGATGAACCGCCTCAACGATAGCGCGATAAGCATAATAGCGGTCCATATCTAGAAAGTCGCGCCACCATTCCAGCGTCGGCGTATGATTCAGGGTCGTCAACACGAAATACCAGAAATCATCCCACTCCCCTAATCCGGTAGGGCTGTGATTGTTGCGTTCAGTTGCGCCGACCTCCATTTTGTACAGATTGCCATTGGGCAGATCGTGCTCTTCCAGAAAGCGGCCGTCCATCTGTTCGATGGCCAGGTAGAGGCCCCAGAAATCGCCGGCATACTGACTGCCGCCTGTCTCATCCGCGTCGTCAATGACGCGGAAGTGGATGAAGTGGGTGCGGGGTCCCTCAACGCCGGCGAGATTGAAGAGGCGGAAGCTCATGGACTCAAACATGCCCTGCTCGCCCCGATAGCCCCGGTGGCTCTGCTGGATGACGGCCGAGAGGTTGAGCTTGTCCCACAGCACCTTGTACGGGCGGCCGTAGTCATCGAGCGCAGCGAAACGATGGCCGCGGTAAAAATTGAACTTCCACATGTTTTTGCCGGTGGCGTAGCGGGTTTCGCCGCCGCGCGCGCGGAACCCCACGTGATCATAAACCTGGCCGTCATAGACCAGGGTGCCGTACCAGAGATAGTCATTGCCCTGATATCCCTGGGGCAAGGTGGAATCAGGTAGAAACTGGGCGTCGGCGATGTCCTCCTGGCGCGCGATGAGGTGATAGACGGGCAGGGAGCGCATCTGATCAAAGTCATAGGTAACCGCGGCGTTGAGATTGCCGTCAACGGAACCGCGCCAAGGCGGCAAGCCGTCGTAAACGAAATAGGCGAAGTTGGGCTGAGGGTCTTCAAAATAGGGAGCGCTGACGCCGTTTCCCCGGCTGTCCTCCGCACGGACGCGATAGCGGATCAGGTAGCGATGACGCTGAAGCGTAGCCGGCAGCGTCACATGGTAGAGGCCGTCATCCCCTCTGGTCATGTTGAGTGCTGCCCAGTTGTCACGATAGGCCGCGCTGTTGATGGGCATATAATCGCCCGGCGCAACGACCTGGTAATCCAGCGCAACGTAGGCGATGCCGTCGCTGTCCTCTACATCGGCCGTAATAACGACCTCCTGGTTGGACCGGGGCGTAAGGGGCGCATGACTGACCGCGTTGATGAGGGGCGGCGGATTGTCGAAGAAGGGTTGATTACGCGCGCCCGGCGTCGGCATGCCTGCACGCCAGGCTCCCGCCTGGGCGTTATCCAGAGCGGGATTGATCAGTTGGGCGGAGTAGCCCGGCTCTACCCCGACGATTGGCCAGGGAAATGTTCCTTCATACTTTACGCTGTCTGCGCGCGGGCCGGCGCTGGTGCGCAGGATCACTTCTTCGCCTTCGTTGTCCAATTTGCCCGTATACGGCCCCAGCGCACCTGCCAGGCCGAACTTTGTGCGTAATTGTTCGGGCTCCTGACCGATCACGATGAAGCTGTAGGGCGGGAGAATGGCGTTGTCGGGAAAGGCGTATTCAACTGCGCCGTCCAGCCGCCAACCTGAGAGGTTGACCATCTCCCCGCTCTGGTTGTATAGCTCGATAAATTCTACGTGATCAAGAGGGAGATGGGGGTTGTAGTGGATCTCGTTGATGACGATGCGGTCGTCCGTTTGGGCGTAGAGGGGATGCGCTATGCTTGCCAGACAAAGCGCCGACAGTATGGCCGGAATCCACAGATACCCGAGAATCGACCGCAGCGCGGAAAGTTCGTGGGCAAGATAGCTTAAGATTTTCCATCCGGGATGATTTCGCATGGCGGAAAACGTACAGAATTTTTGTAAAAAGCGCAAGAAAGCGCGCAACTGTTTCGCAACTAGTTTCCCCGACGGGTATGCTATGATACGAGACGATAGACAACGTTGCTCTATCGCATAGCAGATTTTCCGTTCATCGCTGGCCCATCTTCCCTAATTCATACTCAATCAAAGGAACTCAAAGGAGAGTATAGATGTCGGACATTCATCAATTTGAAGGTCAGATCACCACGATTGAGCGCTTTATCCTGGATCAGGAAAAGGCGCATCCAGAAGCTACCGGCGCATTGACCCATATTCTCTATGATGTGGCCATGGCGGCAAAGATTATCGCCAGTAAAACGACACGCGCGGGCCTGGCCGAAATTTTGGGCAGTACGGGTGAAGAAAACGTTCAGGGCGAAGTCGTCCAAAAATTGGATCATTTTGCTGAGCGCACCATTTTTCGCCTTAACGATCATACTGGGCTGCTGGGCGTTATGGCCTCGGAAGAGAATGACGACGTCGTGCCCATCCCCCAGCGCTTCAAGCCCGGTAAATACGTGTTGGTCTACGATCCCCTGGACGGCTCATCCAATATTGATTACAACGTGAGTATCGGCACCATTTTCGGCATCTTTCGCCGCGTCACCACTGAAGGTCCCGGCACGCTGGAAGATTGTCTTCAGCCGGGCAATAAGCTGGTGGCCGCCGGATACGTGGTTTACGGCTCCAGCACCATGATGGTTTATTCTACCGGCGAAGGCGTTCACGGCTTTACGTTGGATCCCAGCATCGGCGAGTTTCTTCTTTCCCACCCGAATATCCGGATTCCTGCTAAGGCCAAGTATTATAGCGTCAATCAGGGCTACGAGAATTACTGGAGCGAAGGCGTGCGCCGCTTTACCGATTGGGTGCAGGGTAAGGACGCCGGCGGCCCGGGCCTGTCTCTGCGCTATATCGGTTCTCTGGTGGCTGATTTTCATCGCAATCTTATGGCCGGCGGTATTTTTTACTATCCGGCGGACAGCAAAGACCCCAACAAGCCTTACGGCAAATTGCGCTTATTGTACGAGGCCGCGCCCCTGGCCTTTTTGGCCGCCAATGCCGGCGGGGCTGCATCCGACGGTCGTACCGATATCCTCGATCTGACCCCGGGAGAACTGCACGAGCGGACGCCTCTCTTTATCGGCAGTAAGGACTTGGTAGAAAGGGTGGAAGACTTTATCGTCCGCTACGATGTATAGCTATTGCTGTACCGTTATGACGTATAGCCGAAGATTCTAAAAAAAGCGCCGGCGATATCGCCGGCGCTTTTTTTAGAATCTTCGGCTTATTTCTTCCAGGTGTACACTTCTTCGACCTTGGGCAGGCTTAACAGGTCGGAGAGGTTGTTCCCCTCCTGAGGCGTTAGCCCTGCATGGTCGATGATCTGCCGGGCCAGTACGGGGTCATAATCCCGGTCTTCCCGCTGGAGAGCCGGATTGTCGGGCGTTTGACAGTGGATTTGAATCTCCGCATCTTTCAGCTTGGCTTCCGGGCGTTTGACCAGCACGTCCATGCGGTTGATGTCTTCCCACTTCCAAAACTTGCCCTGATCCCAGAAGCGGAGGGCGTTTTTGATTTCCAGCCCATCTTCGGTCACAACATAAGTCTGGGCCATATCCGCCAGGTCAACGAGCACAAAGAGAATGCCCCAGATGACAAATGTCCAGGCGATGGCCTCGGCAAAGAAGACGTCGGTCATGCCCATCATGAAGGCGCTAGCGCCGGCCGCGGTAAAAGCGACGCCCAGCGCCATGTTGCGGGACGGACCTCTGTAGACGCTCTCGATTTCGTTATCGGTTGCCGGATTTTCAGCGGTTTGTGCCAACTCTGCCACAGGTCTTCCTCCTGTTTGGCTCGTAAGGGGCGGTTAAATTGCTTTGCTGGTATCTATGCAGATCCCTCCGGGAGGGTCAGCAGAAGGTACGCCGGCTCCAGAGAGAAACCTTCCGGAGGCTGTACAGTAACCTTTGCCGTAAGTATAACGAAGATCGGCGGGCCGCCCAAATTCAACTCGGCGCGTCCATGCTATTCTTCGCCGCTCTTTGCTGGTCTTTGTCGCTCTTTACCGCCCTTCGCCGTCTCCAATTCGTCCGCGGTCCTCTCCACTATTTCCGGTATCGACTCGGTTACGGACTCGGCTACCGTATCGGCCATTGTGTTGGCCGCCGTATCGGTTACCGTTTTTGTCAGATGATCGACCGCGGCGCCGTAGGCTTTCGCCATCCCCTGGTCGCTCAGGTCGATTTTAATCCTGCTTTCAGTCTCGTTCGTTTCGGCTTCGACATCGACCACGACCAGCAGGACGCCCTGATCAATCTCGATGATGGCCGGTTCCGTTGCAATCCGGTTGCTGATGCCTCGGGTGCTGCCGAAGCGAAGCGTTGCGTCGGTGAGGGGGTAGCGCAGTCCGGTGTAGTTGATGCCGGTGACCTGGGGGCTAAAGGGAATCGCGCTGACTGTGCTGCCTGCAGGCGCATGGAGGATCAAGCGGTCGCCGCCGGTGATAATCTGGGCCGCCTGTCCGCCTTCGGCAATTTGGATGGGCACGGGCCAGCGACGTTGCGCCACGATGTGCAGATTGGCCAATGTCTGGTCCAAGCGCCCGCCCAACGCGCCCAGCAGCAGAATTTCATCGGCGCCGTCGCGCAGGGCCCGCTCCAGGGCCAGTTCCAAATCGGTTTGATCCTTGACCGGCGGATGGCGCTCAATTTGTGCGCCCTGCTGATGCAGATCGCGCAATACGCTTGGATCCGCGCTATCCATGTCGCCTACGATTACGCGGGGCGTTAAGCCCAGGGCAAGGCAGTGGCGCACCCCCCCGTCAGCACAGATGATGTAGTCGTCGGGCAGAAGGCGATCCCGCATAGATTGATAGTCTTCTACCGTTCCGTTGACAAAGATGACGGCCCGCATAGGCATTCCTTTCCGGTCCGATGGCGTTTATCCCCAGACGCGCCAGGCAAAGATGACCACCATGACGATGGAAAGCGTCGCTTCGAGAATGGAAGAAAGAATGAAGCTTGCAATGTAGACGCGCGCAGCCTTGGTCGCGGCTTTGGCATTGCGCGTTGCCGTAAATTCGGCCAGCCACGTCCCCAGCAGGGAGCCGGCAAAGGCGCCCGCCAGCGTCCCGATGATGGGAATGACGCCGCTGAGCAGAAAGCCGCCGACAAGACCGCCGAGAATCGCACCCCCAACCGCGCGCCAGCTGGACCCGCTGCGCCGGCTAAAGGCCAGGCTGGTCAGCAGGTCCATCCCCCAGGCCAATAGCGCCAAAACGCCCAGCACAACCAGCAACAGCGGACCGATGATTTGGAAATCGTTCCCCCACGCCCAGATAAACGCGCCCAGCCAAATGAGCAGCGGCCCGGGCACAATCGGGAGCACCGCCCCGGCCAGCCCCAGGCCGATCAATAGATAGCCAGCGTACGAGCTTATATTGAGATCGATTCCCTGCATAGACAGTTCCTCTGAACAGACCGTCCGATCTGCAATCTATTCCCGCTCAAATATTTGGCCGTCCTCGCCTATGCGCAGGGGCATAACGGTATCCCGCGCAAAGAGCGGCCCCACATCCAGCCCGAGATCTTCATAGAGCGCTGGGGGCACGCTGATATCGGCCAGATAGAGGTCGCCCAGGACCGCTTGCGCCTCGGCCGCAAGGAAACCCTGCTTGGGCAGGGCCAGGGTCATGGTTGCGGAGGCGCGTATGTGGGGCGAGGAGAGCTTCCCTGTCGTGACGTCCAGCCCGCTGGGCGCGTCCAGGCTGAGGATGGGCGCCTTGCTGCTGTTAGCCAGCTCCACGAGGTTGCGGGCTTCGCCCTGAGGATCGCCGCGCAGGCCGTAGCCTATGACGGCATCAATGATCAGATCGCAGGGCGGCAATTCCCAGCCCTCTTCTGCCCAGGCCAATGGCGCGCCCATTTTTTGCAGGATGGCGAGCTGCTCCCCCGCCACGCCGCCATACCCGCCGGGCGGATGGGTGCATAATACCTGCACCCACGCTCCCCAGTTAAGGAGATGGCGCGCGGCCGTCAGGCCGCCGCCGCCGTTGTTGCCCCGTCCTGCCAGCACCACAATGGGGCGGTCTTCCATATCATCGTCCAGCATGCGTCCGGCCAGCCGCGCCAAATTGCGGCCCGCATTCTCCATCATGCGCACCAGGGTGATGCCGTACTCCTCAATCATACGGCGATCGACTTCGACCATCTGCTCGGCCGTCAACGCTGGAATCGATAGCATCATGCAATTCTCTCTGAAAGCGGTAAGGACGTGCCAACTAAAAAGGGGACGACGACTCGTCGTCCCCTGATTATGAAAGTGTAGCCGTAGCCTACCGGTTGGGCAAATCGCCCCAAAGCGTTAACGCCCGGGGTTAGTTGCCTAACTGGCCGTCCAGCGCCTGCTGCAAGACCTGACTAAACTGGTCGGCAGGCAGCGCGCCGGGGATGAGCGTCCCCTGCCCGCCGTACAGCACCACGAATGTGGGCGTACCCTGAACGAAGGGAGCGCCGTCGATCATGTCGCTGGTCACCCGATCAGCCATGGCCGGGTCTTCCAGACAAGCGGCAAAAGCGTCTTGATCCAGGCCGTCCAGCTGAGCCGCGACCTCCATGAGGCCGGGATTGGGAGCGGTCTGGGCCCAGGTTTCGGTCTCGGCAAAGAGTAATTCAAACATCTCCCAGAACTGTCCCTGCTCGGCCGCGCATTCGGCGGCTACGCCCGCAGCCGGGGCCTGGGGATGGATGTTCAGGGGGAAGTGCTTGTAGACCCAGAGCACATCACCCGTATCCACGAACTCCTCGTCCAAAATCGGCTGGGTTTCCGTGGCATGGCGGCGGCAGTAGGGGCACTGGAAGTCGGAAAATTCAACCACGACAACTTCGGCGTCCGTATTGCCCCGGTATTGATCGCCCGCCATATCATAGCCGGGGCGCTCGGGATCGGGAGCCAGTCCCTCTGCTGTGGCCCATACGGGAATCTGGGGTTCTGCCGCCTGGGCCGCGGCCGCCTGGGCCGCGGGATCCACGGGCGCTTCACCCGCCAGCATGGTGTTGATGTAGCTTTCAAATTGCTCGTAGGGCTGTGCGCCGATGAGGTCATAGCCTGCGCCCGTTGCCCGATCCACAAAACGGAAGCTGGGCGTACCGCTAAAGCCGTAGCTCATGGCTTCGGCTACGCCCGCGTCCACCATGGCAACGACGGCGCCTTCGTCTATGCACTGGCTGTAGGCCTCCGTGTCCAGTCCCAGAGAATCAACCAGATCGGCGAAGAAGCCCGCCGCATCGTTGCTGCCGGCCCAGTCGTTTTGCGTGCGGAAGATTTCGTCATGTAATTCCCAGTATGCGACGGCTCCCTGTTCCGCGGCGCAGAGGGTGGCTGCATGGGCCGCCGGCGCATTGGGATGGAGCCCTTCCAGCGGAAAGTCGCGGAAGATAACCAGCAGATCGCCGTTGCGCACAAAATTATCATTAACGGCCGGCTCGGTCTGGGTGGCGTAGCGCGCGCAGAAGGGACACTGCAAGTCGCTGTATTCGTACACAATAATCGGCGCATTCGGATCGCCGCGGAAGGGATACCCTTCGCCCGTAAAGCCGACCGTCATGCCTTTATGCTGCTCATCGGCAACGTTCATCTCGCCCAAATCAACCGGCGTCACCGCGGCCGCCTCGTCACTGCTCTCTTCCGGCGCGGCTGCCTCATCCTGAGCGGGAAGAGTGCCGGCCTCTTCCTGGGTTGTTTCGTCGCTGGCTGTGTTCGGCGTAACGGGTTGGCCGGCGCAACCGGCCATTACCAAAAGCGCCGCAACCATGAGCGCCAGTGGCAGGAACTTGGACGTCGCCTTGTGGTCAGAGCGACGGGTCGAGCGGTTCATAAATGACTCCTTAAGTCTTCTATTCATCAATTTGCTATTTAATTTAACCTTATATCAATACGTATCAGTATGGGCGTACCGGATGACGATAACTTAAATCCTGTATGAGACGGGGATGAGAAAGCGAGGCAATTGGACATTAGCAATTCGGTATGAAGGGTAAATGATTACATCTGGAAATTGCGCCCATTGTCCGGAACAACTTTATGGGAATAGTTGGTCACGTAATCCATTAATTTGGCGTGCAGCTTTTCCCAGCCGCCGCTGTGGAGAATGTCCGTCAACTTGTCGGCGCTCTCTACCGCGCCGATGGTCAACATTTGCGGACCCTCACCGTACATGGTATACAGGACTTCATTGGGCTCGATGCCCAACTGCATGAGGCGAGGCGCAAATTCCCGCACAACGAACTCGGAGAATTCCTGCTCCCGCCCCATTTTGATGTCCCATTGCATAAGCAATTTAACCATAATTCACTGCATCGATTCAGTCGCCCACGACAGAGCTGCGCATGGAACTTCACATGGAACTTCACATAGAATATCCATTTTGCGGCTCACTTTGGATGGGCTGTGGTTATGTCTCATTTCCGCCGATTTTCTCTTGGTCACGATAACAGAAGCAATATGAAAAAGCAACTTCTGGTGCGCTTTTCTCTGCCCGTGCAGAGCCGTGTGCCGAATGTTCCGCACTTTACCGCGCACGGGGGGCCTGTACAGTCGATCCGGCGGCTGCTTCTTTTTGGGATCGGCGTTCTCCTGACATTGCTCCCCGCCGGGCCGGCCCTGGCCGCGCCGGAAATGCAGGCCCCTGGCAACCAGGCCTTTTTTGCTCTTTCGCCTCTGGAGGGAACGCGCGGCGAACTCCAAACCCATACCGCCGATATCACCGTCGCCTGGACGGACGGCGTCCTCACCGCTGCGGTAGACGCGCTCTACCGCGTCTACAACGGCGGCGCCGACCCCATCACGCTGCTGGTGCGCGTCGAGCCCCAATCCGATGCCGCGCAGGCAGACCCGGGCGCGGTGACGCTGCTGGCCGACGGCGTACCCGTTGCCCTGGAAGCGGGGGACGGCGCTACGCTCATCGGTCGGGTTGCCCTTCCGGCGGACGGACGCAGCGATCTGCGCCTGCGCTATGCTGTTGCCCTGGGCGATGGGCCGACCGCGGCCGTAGGCTACGATATTGAGCACCTGCGGGCCTGGACGGGCGAGCGTAGCCTGCGCGTGGCGCTGGCGCTGCCCGCCCTGATTACGCCGTCTTCGTGGATTGAGATCACGCCCGCCGGCTGGAGCGATCTGACCGACAGCGAGAACGGCATCAAGTGGCTCTATGACGGCGTTCTGCCTGCGGAGCCGCCGACCCTCGCGTTTATCCATCCCGCAATCTGGGCCCAACTTCAGGCCGCCGCCGCGGCGGACTCGCCCGAGGGACAGCGGACATTGGGCGACCTCTACCGCACGCTCTATGTTGCGACCGCGGGCGATTCGGCTGCACGTTTTTATGCCCAATCTTTGGCCGCCTATACCGCGGGCGCAGAGGCCGCCGGAGCCGGCCCCGCGGCGGCTCCCTTCCAGGCGGGCATAGCTGCGCTCTACCGCACGCGGGTGGTGGGGGATGACGGGCAATCGGCGCCTGGCTATGTTCAGCTCATGACCGAGGCCGCCCGCGCCGCGGCCGCTGGCTTTGCTCCGGACGATCCGCGTCGGGGGGAGATGCTGCGTTGGGAGCAGGAAGGCTTGCAGCTTCAACTCATCCAAAGCCGGGAACTCGGAGACTGGATCGGCGCATTGAGCCTGATCGAGCAACTGACCGCGCTGCCGCCTGCCGCCGTCGATCAGGCCGCGTTGACCCAGGAAAGGCGGGAGATCGAGGTGCAGCAGGCGCTCCAACTGTTGGAGCAAGGCGACGATCGCGCGGCTCTGGCGCTGGTGGGCGAGGAGATTGCCGACGCACAGCTCGCGCCGACTTTGGCCGCCCAGAGTCTCTTTGCCGCCTGGCACGTCACCATGACCGTGAGCACGGGCGCGACGGAGTTGCTTTTCGTCGCGCAGCCCGCAGGAGACGGCTCAGCAGGGCATGCCGCCCTGGCCGAACAGGTCGCCCGCCTGTCCGATGCCGGCCTGCCCCGGGGCGTAAAGGTCGATCTCTCGCCCCGGCAGGAGGCAAGCGGAACCAATCCTATCCGTTTGGCGCTTACTATTCCAGCCGATCAGTCGATTGACCCATTGGCAACGCTGGTGAGCGGCGATCCCCAATGGGCGATGCTGCGCAGCGTGCTGGCCCAGGCAACCCCGGTGCGCGAACAGGCGAACCGCTTTTTGTGGCGCGAGGATCTCCTGCGCCAGACGCTCAACCTCGCGCCGGCCGCCGATCAATGGGCCGCGGCCGCGGCCAACCTCCAACGTACGGCCGTCGAAATGGAAGCCGCGCCGTCTGCCGGTGAGGAGGCCCTGCGCGCCCGGATTGCCGTGATCAACTACCGCAATGCCGCCGCGCTGTGGGAAAACTTGGCGTCGAACAGCTGGGTGATTACCACCTTGCGCATGCCTGGCGGCGCTGATACGCTTTCCCGTACCTGGTTGACCACGGCCGATGCGCCGGCCCAAATCATGGAATACAGCGCACAGACGCTCAACCGGCAACGGTTGCTCATCGTCGCACTGCTGGGAGCGATCGGGCTGCTCCTCTTTTCGCTTTTGTTGTGGCGATTACTGTAGCCGCGGTACACTACTGTCAGGCTTTGTTTCTTTTCACTCTTACTCTATGACGACATTAACTTCCCGTCAGGCTGCCGCCCAATCTAACCCAAGGGGCCTTATCGCGCGGGCAAGCCGCTACCGTGATAATGTCTACTTTCAGGACGGTTACTGGATGACCATCATCCTGACCGTCCTGCTTTATCTGCTGGTGGCTATCTCACTGGATGCCGCGGGCTACACGCCCCAAACGTCGATTCTGGTTCCCGTCACCGTCGGTGCGCTGGTCCTGGGCATCTTCATGTCCTTCAGCCGCTTTGACATTTTCTTCGCCATGTCCCACAGCCTGTTTACGGGCTTTGCGTGGATTCTCTTCCTCATGACGACGCTGGTGACGCCCGGCGAAATTTTGCCCTTCCAGGCCAACGGCATTGAAGGGCTTCAGGCCCGGGCTTACCACGTGTTGCTTTCCTGGGTCCTCTGGATCAGTTCCGCCATGGAAGGCAATGCGACGGCTGATAACTACGTCTTTATTTTTGAGATTAGCTTTTTGGTCTGGTGGCTGACTTTTTTGGGGACCTGGTCAATTTTTCGCTACGGATACACGTGGCGGGCGGTGGTTCCGGCCGGGATCGTGTTGGCGATTAACGTCTTCAACGCGCCGGATCCCATCCTGAGCTTTTTGGTCATCTTTTCGCTGCTGGCGCTGATATTGTTGGCGCGTACAAATTTGGCCGAGCAGCAGCTGCGCTGGCGTGAGCAGCGCATCTATTTTACGCCTGACATTGATTTCGACTTTGTGCGGAGCGCCCTCTATTACAGCGTTATGGTTCTGGCGCTGGCGTGGATAATTCCCGGGCTGGGACGCAATCCTCAGGTCCAGTCCGTCACGTCGCCCGTCCGGGAGAATTTTACAGCGATGACGCGTCGCTTCAATGAAATGCATCCCGGCCTGAATCAACGCGAGATCCCTACGGCTGCCTCCTTCGGTCCTAATTTGACATTGGGCGGCGCACGGCAAGTGGAGGATCGACCTGTCCTCCAGATTCGCGCCGATGAGGGGCGCTATTGGCGGGCGGTGACGTACGACTACTACGACGGCGCGGGCTGGCGCGGCACCCGGGGCCAGGAACAGACCTATGATGCGCTGGAGCCGATTCCCATTCCCGCGTGGTCCAACCGTGAGCCCATCACCCAAACGGTTACGCTCCTTTCCCCCACCGGCGGCGTAATTTTTGCGGTGCAGGATCTGTTGGCCGCCGACATTCCCATCAGCGCACTGGCCGAGAACGTGGGCGACACCGGGGATCGGGTGGAAATCTCCTATGCGACCGCCCGGCGTGAATTGAAGGCGGAATCAACCTATACGGTGATCAGCAACTATAGCCGGCCCACCGTGCAGCAATTGCGCGATGCAACGACCCTTGCGCCCGCACCCCCAATCCAATCGACTTATACGCAACTTCCCGCCGATTTCTCGCCCCGCATTGCGCAACTGGCCGCCGATATTGCTACCCAGGAGGCGACGGCCTATGACAAGGCCAAAGCTATCGAAGGGTATCTGCGCCAAAATTATCCCTACAACGAGTTGATTGCCGCGCCGCCCGCGGGATCCGATCCCATTGAATATTTCCTCTTTGATTTGCAGGAAGGCTATTGCGACTATTACGCAACGTCTATGGTTTTGATGTTGCGCAGCCTGGGCATTCCTGCCCGCCCCGCCAGCGGCTATGCTCAGGGGACGTTTGATCAGCAGAGCCGCACCTATCTCGTCACCGGCGATGACGCCCACACGTGGGTGGAAGTCTTCTTCCCCGGACTGGGCTGGATTGAGTTCGAGCCGACCGCGGGCGAAGGCCCCCTCAATCGTCCGTCGGGCGTCGATCCGGCCGCAGCGGATGCCGGAGAGGAAGCCGCCCAGAGCACGGTCGTCCCCCAGTCGGAATCGCCGCTTCCGCCGGAGAATCTTCTGGATTCGGGGCTGGAGGATTTGCCGGAAGATCTGCTGGGCGGCGGGGGAGGAGGCGGCCCCGTACGTCCGTGGCTGCCTTGGGCGGGACTGGCCGCTACGCTGCTGGTTTTGCTGGGCGGGCTGTGGGTGATGCGGCGCACGCGTTTAACCGGACCGGAACTCTTCTCGCCCGATGTGTCGCCCATCGTTTATGAGCGTATGGTACGCTGGGCCGGGCGCATCGGCATCCCCCTGCATATCGCCCAGACGCCTTACGAGCACGCGGACCGTCTGGGTCGGGCCTTGCCGGCCGGCCGGCCGTACATCAATGAAATTACGGAGGAGTATGTCGTCTACCAGTTTGGCGGCCGGGCTCGACAAACGGGCGACGGAACGCTGACGGAGACGGACAGTGCGATTGAGGCGGCCTGGCAAACCTTGCGCCCTCTGTTCCAGAAAATATGGATGCGGGAGCAGATGAGTCCCCGGCGCGCCGCACGCTTGCGGTCGAAAAAATAGAGGTTCTCCGACGCAGGTCAACCGGCTTTGAGCCGGTTTCCCATAATCGGCGGCGGTTGAAAATCGCCGCCTGCGCTTATGCGCTTACATTCAACAGCACGACTTCGGTTTCTTCGGGCAGGTTGCTCTTATTGAGTTTGAGGGTATCAACCGGCTCGGGCACGACGACGCCCAACTCCTTGAGGAATTTATCCACCGACGCCAAGTCGGACGCAATGCCGGACGCCAGCCTATCATGGGCATAGTGCATGGGAATGACGATGCGCGGCTCCAGCATGCCGATCACGTCCACCGCGCGGGTCGGGTCCAGCGTGTCGCCGCCGCCCACCGGAACCATGAGTACGTCTACTTCGCTCAGGTTCAGTCCGTCAATCTCCGCTTGGCTGGGCACCTCGCCCAAATCTCCCAGATGACCGACGATCAGGTTGCCGAATTCGTAGAAAAAAACCGTGTTGCGTTCCGGCTCCGCGCCCGCCTGCTTGCGGTGATAAGTGGTGGCCCCCGTTACGAAGACGTTCTGCACCTCGTACTCGCCGGGGCCGGTAATGGCCTTATAGTCGCCCGTCAGCCGCTCCAGGTTGTTGTGACCCGGCTGGTCATGGCTAATGGTAACAATATCGGCCTTGAGCTTGGGTAAGGTCAGTCCGACCGACTTGGAATAGGGATCGCATACAACCGTAACGCCGCCCTCGCGGATGCGAAAACAGGAAAGACCGTACCAGTTAATATCCATACGTCACACTTTCTAAACCAATGATGGGAATCATTTTTCGGCGCAATTTGGAACAAATGTTTGGAAGCACTATACCGTAAATTTTTGTGGGATCAAAATTGTACGGGGCTTTTCCAGGCGATCCAGCGCCGCGTAAAAAACGGTTGTTTCTCCCGTTCCTCTATGGTAGGATATCATCCTCTCAGCTAAAATCAGCCGGCCTGATCGGTTCTTCACATTAGGCTGCATCGGCATTTCACCGGCGCAAGGATTGCAACCTCGCTTGACAGTGAAAAGCGCCCTCGGTCGCCCGCTGCTGCGTCCGATTTTAGTCTTTGCACCTGTTTCCCAACCTTCTTACGGAGATTCCGGCTTATGGCCCTGCCTGCATCAGCTCAGCGGCGAGCAGAGCGTCGCCGACGGCGTACCCGTTCGCCCCTGGCGCATATCCCCTGGCGTATTGTGGAGAATAACCTGCCGGCCATGACGGTACTGTCGCCCGAGGAGCTGGACAAACTGCATGAAGCGTCCATGCGAATCGTGGAAGAGATCGGCATCGCCTTCATGGATGATGAGGCGCTGGACCTGTGGGCCGCGGCCGGAGCCGCCGTGGATCGCAGCACCCAACGCGTTCGGATCGACCGGGGGTTGCTCCTGGAGCTGACGGCAAAGGCGCCCAGCTCCTTTACATGGCGGGCGCGTAATCCTGCACGTCATGTGCCCATTGGCAGCAATCATATTGCCTTTGCCCCCAATGGCGGCACGATTTTTGCCCAGGACCTGGAAAAAGGGCGGCGGCCGGGCATCATGGCGGACTACAATAATTTCTTGCGCCTCATGCAGATGTGCAACGCCATCCACTTTACAGGCGACCAACTCGTGACGCCCCACGACGTGCCTGTGTCCCATCGCCACCTGCAACGTTCTTACTCCGCTTTTACCCTGACGGACAAAGCGTACATGGAAGCGCCCCATGGTCGTATTATTTCAGCCGATGCCGTGGAGATGGCGAAAATTGTCTTTCAGGAGGACGTTACCCGTTCGCATGAGCCGGTCTTGGGCGGCGTTGTCAACGCCAGCAGTCCGCTGCGCTACGACGAGCGCATGTTGGGCGGAATGATTACCTTTGGCCGCGCCAACCAGGTTCTGATTATTACGCCCTTCATTCTGGCCGGCGCCATGAGCCCCATTACCATGGCCGCGGCCGTTGCCCAGCAGAATGCCGAAGCGCTGGCCGGCATTGCCTTTGTGCAGGTAGTGCGTCCGGGTGCGCCGGTTCTCTACGGCGGCTTTGCCACCAACATCGATATGAAGACCGGCGGTCCCGCTTTCGGCACGCCGGAAGGCGCCTGGGCCATGGCCGCGGGCGCGCAACTGGCCCGTCGGTATGGCCTGCCCTACCGGGGCAGCGGCAGCCTGAATACTTCCAAAGCGCCCGACGCCCAATCCGTCTACGAGACCATGTGGTCCATTTGGCCCGCGGTGATGGCCCATACCAACTTTGTCATGCACTCGGTCGGCTGGTTGGAAGCAGGATTGACGGCTTCGTTTGAAAAAGTCATCATCGATATGGAGAGCCTGGCTATGTTCAGCTATTTTTTCCAGGGGCAGGAGATTAGCGATGAGACGTTGGCCCTGGACATGATCGCCCAGGTCGGACCGGGCGGTCACCATTTCGGCACGCCCCACACCCATGCGCGTTACAGTACAGAATTTTATACGCCCATTCTGGCCGATCGGCAGAATTATGAGACGTGGGCGCTAAACGGCGCGCAAGACGCCGCAACGCGCGCCCACGGAATCTGGAAGCGCCTCCTGGCCGATTATGCAGCGCCGCCTATGGCCGTGGAAATTCAGGAAGCGCTGCAGGAATTTGTGGCGCGTCGCGGACAGGAATTAATGGGTGTTGAGCTATATGGATAGGCGCCGCTGATGACCGTACCACAACTGCGCAACGATCCGCCCGCCCCTGCAACTTTGCCCCAGCCGCCTACGCCTTTTGTCGGCCGGCGCAATGAGCTGGACGAAATCGCGCAGACCGTCAACCAGCCCCACTGCCGCCTGCTGACGCTGGTTGCGCCCGGCGGCATGGGTAAGACGCGCCTGGCGATCGCCGCGGCCGGTGAGCTAAGCGATGCGTTTGATCAGGGCGTAGCGTTCGTTGATCTCCAATCCGTTACCGATGCGGCCCTCCTGACGGCTGCCGTCTGCAATGCGCTGGGGTTGACCCCCTCTCCTCAGGAGACGCCCGAAGAGCAGCTTTTGCGCTATCTGGGCGAGCGGGAAATGCTGCTGATTCTCGACAATTTTGAAAATGTCCTGGCCGGCGCAGAGCAGCTTACCCCCCTCCTGCAGCAGACGGGCGTCAAGCTGTTGATTACCTCGCGCGAGCCGATTCGCCTCCATGAAGAGTGGCTCTTCCCCCTGGGCGGTTTGGGTTTTCCCCGGGATCGGAGCTTTGACTTTTCTTCTGCAAACGGAGATGACCCGGCCGGGTTATTGGCTGAATTTCCCGCGCTTCAACTGTTCACCCAGCACGCCCGACGCACCTATCCTCGTTTTGACTTCGCTCAGGAACACGCGGATGTTGTACGCATTAGCCGCCTGACCGAAGGCATGCCCCTGGCATTGGAACTTGCCGCGGCCTGGCGACGCATCCTCAGCTGCGCCGAAATTGCCCAGGAGATCGAACGCAGCCTCGACATTCTGGAGACGCAACTGCGCGATCTTCCCAGCCGTCATCGCAGCCTGCGCGTCATCTGCGAGCAGGTATGGCGGCAACTTGACCCGCGGGCGCAGATGGCTTTCTCCCGGCTGGCGGTCTTCCGTGGTCCATTCACGCGTGAAGCCGCGCAGGAAGTCACGGGCGCGACGCTCGTGGACCTCTCGGCGCTGGTCGATAGCTCTCTGCTGCGCTGGAGTACGGATGCCGATCAAACTTATCGCCTGCATGAGCTGATGCACCGGTTTGCCGGTGAGAAGCTGGCCGCCGCGCCTGCGGATATCCACGCGTCGCGCGCGCGTCATAGCGCCTATTACCTCACCCGACTCGCGCGGCATCCCCAGCAGCTGGACGACGCCCTGCCGGTTGAACTCGTTGTCACGGCCCGGGAAATTGAGAACGTGCGCGCCGCCTGGCTGTGGGCGGTAGAGCAGCAGAAGTTTGCCGCGGTTGATGATGCACTGACCGCCCTGCATCGGTTTTATCGCATCCGCGGACGCAGCCGGGAAGGCCATGCGCTGATGCTCCAGACGCTGGCCGGATTGGATGCCGCGGCCGCCGACGCGTATGGCGACGAAATGCCCCGTCGTCAACTCTTGCGCGGTCGCCTGCACGTTTCTCTGGGAATTTTTGAGTATGTACAGGGCAATTATCGCCGGGCCGCACTGGAGTTGGAGCAGGGCCTGGCGATCGCCCGAACCCTGCATCACGCGCGTGCCGAAATGAGCGCGCTTTCCGCACTCGGCACCATTGCCGTCTGGCAGGGTAACTATGATCGGGGACGCGCGCTCCTGCGCCATAGTCTGGACATTGCCCGCCGGGAGCAGCGCCCCCTGGACGAAGCGGACGCGGTCTGTAGCCTGGCCCGCTCGTATGCGCTGGCGGGAGAGTATGTCGATGCCAAACGGCTCGCGCGCCAAAGCCTGACCATTCTGCGTCGCCAGGGCGGAAACAACATCCTGGCCCATACGCTGGATATTCTGGGCTGGGCGACCTTTTGTCTTGGTCAATATGATGAATCGGCTGCGGCTTACGGTGAGAGTTTGGCCGTCTTTGAGGAGCTGGGCAACCCGCTGGGGCGCGTGCTGGCGCTGGGCGGGGTCGGTTCGGTGGCCTGGGCCCGGGGCGGCGAGAGCCTGCACGAGGCCGCAAATCTTATGGCCCGCAGCGTGGCGATTTGTCGCGAAAGCGATCAGCGGCAACATCTGGCCACCCATCTCTGGTGGTCAGCCCAGGTGGCCCTGGACCTGGAGCAGTACGCCCAGGCCCGCGCCTTGAGCCGCGAAGGCCTGACATTGGCGGAAACGTTGGATAGCCTGGTGTTGCGTGCCTTTAATGCCACCGCCCTGGGCGCGGCCAGTTGCGCCACCGGCGATTGGCTGTCGAGCTGGTCCCTGCTGGATCAGGCCGCGCGCGCGGCGCTTCAGGCGGCAACCTTGCCGCCCCTGGCTCTGGCCTCTTTTTACATGGCGGAACTGCTTTCCCGCTCGCCTCGCCATGCCGCGCAAACGGTCGAACTGCTCCAGGCCGTCATCGATCACCCCGCAACCTGGCAGCCGGTGCGCCTGCGGGCTGCAACCCTGCAAAAGCGGGTGGGAATCACCCCCAAGCGCGGGGTCGTACGTCCTTTGGAAGAGACCGTTAACCGGCTGTTGGCAACGCCGCCTGACTTCGCCGCCTGGACGGACGCGCGGCCCCACGCTGCGCAAGCATCACTGGTTGAGCCCCTGACGGAGCGTGAGCAGGAGGTATTGGCCCTCGTTGCCAACGGGTTGACCAATAAGGATATCGCCGAGCAATTGGTGGTGACCGTGGGCACCGTCAAGTGGTATACCAACGCCATCTACGGCAAGCTCGCGGTTAAGAACCGCACCCAGGCCGTCGCCTACGCGCGGGAAATCGGCCTCCTCCCCGCGTGAGCCCGACGGGAGCGGCTTGATAGGCCTTATAACAGGCAGTTTTTTACCGAACCTCCTCCACTGCATCCAATCAACAAGGCGGACTTCGATAAGAAGTCCGCCTTGTTGATTGGGCTATCCCGTTAACCCGCTATCGCTTTATTGTGCGCCATCATTGCTTCGCGGCTACGCCGCCCCGCCCTATTTCGTCACCATGGGCAGAAACATGCGCGGCAGCATATCCGCCGGCACGTAGTTGGGCGGCGCGTCGTCATCAATGGCCGTAGGCGATTGGGGCAGAACGAAAACGGCCGTCATGCGCGGGGGCAGCTCGAAGGTTCCCGTCGCCGGATCAAAGCTGAGTTCGTGATTAGCCATCGCCGCACGAACGGCGGGGTTATGGGTGTGCTCCTGAATCGGATGCAGCTCCAACTCCATGCCGATGAGCGCCGGTTCGGTGAAGGACTGACTCTGGTCGTTGACGTTGAAGAGGGCAACGACCATCTCATGTTGATCGTCCAGGTCAACCATACCGTCCACCATGTCGGAGATGCTCATGACGATGAGGCCGGGCAGTTGGTCCGGTCCCGTGTTGTGGAAGGCGAGCCGGGCCATGACGTCTTCCTTGGTTTTCAGGCGGAAAAGCGGCGAACTGGCTCGAATCGCCAGCATCTCCTGCACATGCTCGGCCGCGGCCTGGATATCCTCCGGCGCAGGGTTGAGGTCCGGATTGGCCAGAAGCGCCTGTGCCGTGGCCGCGTCGGCATTGGTCAACGGCGGCAGACCCACGCCCCAGTTATTATCCTGATAGGTGAAGTCCAGCTTGTTGAACCAATCTCCCGAGTTGTAGCTGTCCCGATCCAGGGACTTGGAGCGCAGGAGATCCGCGCCTGCATGGATGAAGGGTACGCCCTGAGCCAGCAGCGTAAAGTCCATGCCCAGGTTCTGAATCATGACCCGCTCGGCCATGGTTACGGCCGCGGGCAGCTTGTACTGGGTGATGTCCCACAGGGTTTCGTTGTCGTGGGCCGAGATGTAGATGATCTGCTCCTGGGGGTCCTGGGTGTAGCCGACCGGTGCGCCGTTGTAGTCGATCTCGCTGCCCTTGACGATATCGCCGGCTGCATTCTCGAACTCGTAGTCGGCCAGGTTACCGGCCAGGCCCACGCGTATTTGGTCAGCGCTCAGGAGCATTTCCGCCTTCTCGGCATCGCTGCCCGAGTTGGCTTCATTGGGATCGTAGTAGACGCCGCTGATGAAGCCCTGATTGGCGACGATGGCCGCGCCTTCATCGAAGGGGCCGCCGCCGCGCACGGCATCGCGCAGGCGATCGTTGAAGGTTCCGATACCCGTTCCCGCCATGTTGATCTGGGTGGCATTCTCGCCCCGCTGACCATCCTGCACCTCGCCGAAGTTCCAGCCCTCGCCGTAGATGAGGGTCTGATCGCCCAGCGCTTCGCGTACGGCCTCCATATTGCTGACCATGTGATGGCCCATGAGGTCGAAGCGGAAGCCGCCCACCCAGTAGGCTGTAGACCAGGTGTCCAGCGAGTCAACCATGAGCTTTTCCATCATCTTGTGCTCGGTGGCCGTATTCTGGCAGCATGTGCTGGTCGTGACGCTGCCGTCCAGGTCCAGGCGATGGTAGTAGCCGGGCACAATCTTATCCAGCACTGACTTTTCGGCCTGACCGCTGGCGTTGGTGTGATTGTAGACCACGTCCATGACCACGAACAGGTCCATCTTTCTGAGCGCAAGGATCATCGCGCGGAACTCGCGGATGCGCGCCGCACCGTCGGGATCCGTGCTGTAGGAGCCCTCGGGCACGGTGTAGTGGTAGGGATCGTAGCCCCAGTTGAAGGCGTCCTCATCCGCGACCGCGGCCACGGCGTCCCGGGGCGCGCTGCTGTCGGGCGCCACATCGACCGGGATGTTGGGCGTCTGCCACGCACTCTTGTCCTCGTTGATGGTGGCGATGTCGAAGGCGGGCAGCAGGTGAACGTGGGTCAACCCGGCGTCGGCCAGAGCTTTCAGGTGGTTGACGCCGTTGCTGTCGGCCAGCGTGAAGGCCTCGAAGGTTCCTTTGATGTCATCCGGCACCGATGGGTCGTTGGCGCTGAAGTCGCGTACGTGCAGCTCATAGACTGCGAAGTCTTCCGGGAAACGGTAGATGAGTTCTTCCGCCCACTCATCCCAGCCCTCGGGCTTAAGCTCGGGATCATCCAGGTTCACGATCTGGCTACGGGCGCTGTTCATGGAGAGGCTCAGCGAGTACGGGTCGGTGACCATGTTATGCTCTACCTGCCCCGTGCTGTGGACGTACACTTCCACCTCGAACAGGTAGAATTTGTTCTTCCAGCCCGCATCGCCCGTTACGCTCCAGGTCCCTTGCTCGCCCGCGGTCATCTCCAGAACCTGCTCAGCAGGATCGGAGGCGGAATCAGCGAAGAGATGGAACTTGACCGACCTGGCCGTGGGCGCCCAAACGCGGATGGTAGGCGTATCGCCGTCCCACGTGACGCCCAGGTCGCCGTCATAGGCGTAGAGGTCATCCAGCACGCCGGGAATTTGCAGCCCCGTGGCCGCGGTGACCAATCCGTCCTGGGTAAGGGAGACGGCCAGTTGTCCCTTGAGCAGATCGCCCGCCTTGGTCAGATCATCCGCGCCCAGCTTGAAGGCGGCAAAGCCGGCCAGGTGGGGGAATTGGGCCTTGATTGCATCCGGGAGGCCCGCGGGGTCCTGAGTCAGGGTGATGCTCTCGCCGCCGGTGATGCCGGCTGTCGTCAGAGCCAGGCCGCCGTCAGGCGCGCCGGTGAGCTGCACGACCGCGCCGGCAGGGGCGTCCACGTCCCAGGCGATGGTGTCGGCGGAGACCCAGTGCGCCTGATATTTGCTCAGATCGCCGCCTGCCGCGGGTCCGCTGTCCAGAATGGGCAGAATGTAGGGCTTTTCGGGGTCGGCTTCCTGCAATTGCCAGACCTCAAAGCCCCACTTTGCGAAGTTGAGGAACTGATCGGGGCCGGGGTCTTTCTCATCGCCCCTGTGGAGGATGTAGCCCAGGTCCGCGCTCTTGTCGGTCAGGGGAACCTTGAAGTAGACGCCGAATGCGTCTTCGCCCGCGGGCTGCCGCGGCGTGGCCCAGCCCGGATCGTCCGCCGCGCCCCAGGTGTGGAGGCCCCAGTACTGGGTGTAGTCGCCGCCGGCATAGTCGCCGTAATCGCCCCCGGGCCGGTGGTAGTGGAGGATGACGAAGTTCTCGGCGTCGCCTTGCTGGGCGTAGATGGTTTCATCCATGGAGACGATGTAGGCGTGGGCCTGATTGTTGGGGATGACGCTCTGGTCGGGGCCGGGATCCTTGTCATCGCCGTTGTGGATGATGAAGTTGACCGGGCCGCCTGCTGCCACGGCGTCGGGCTTGACGGGAACGTTCCAGTAGGCGCCGAAGTCATCCATGCCGTCGGCCGGGCGGGGGCTGGACCATTCCGTGCCTACGCCGTCGGCAATGACGTCGCCCCAGAGGTGGAGGCCCCAGCCGTCATATTCGCCGTCGGGCCGCTGATAGTGGATGGTTACATAGCCCTGGGCCGCGGCCTGGGAGGCGTAGAATTCTCCATCGTCCTGCTTGAGCCAGATTTCGGGGCCGTCGGTATTGGGATTGAAGCCGCGGTCCGCCTCCGTGCCATCCTTGGTATCGCCCCGGTGAACGATGAAGTTCACGTCCTGGGATGAATCCTGGAGCTTGATCCAGGCAAAGCGACCGTAGCTGTCCTCGCCCAGGAAGGGCTTGGGTGAGGTCCACTCGGTGCCTTCGCCGGGGTCGATGGCATCGCCCCAGAGGTGAAGGCCCCAATAGTCGTTGTAGTCGCCCGTGGCGGCATCGCCGTAATCGTCATCGCTGCGCAGATAGTGGATGACCGCGTAGTCATAGCTGCCGCCCGCGCCGCCGCCGTCATCCGTGACGGGCGTGACGCCGGTAACCGTCGCGCCGGCGTAGTCGCCGCTCAGGTCGTTGACCACGGCCGCAAAGTCAAGCTGGGTATCGGTCGGCAGATCCTGCGCGTCGTAGAAGACGCGATAGGGCGGGTTGTCATCCGTGCCGATAACCGTCCAGTCGCTTGCGCCGCTGGTGCGCACCGCAAAGGTAACTTCGGCATAGACGTTGGCCTGATCCAGTTCGGCTGCGATTTCCATGCGCTGGGGCACGTCGTTGCCGTCAATGTTGGTCACTCCCAGAGTCACCTGGCTATCGCTCGCCGGTTGGGTGATGGCGATGCCGGGTACGTTGAACGCGGCCGCGCTCATGAGCGCGGGCTGGGCCTGGTAGACGACGAAATCCATGGCCGGCACGGTGACGGTCAGATTGCTGTCGCCGTCGCTGGTCAGGGTTGCGTTGCTGTTGCCGGCCAGCAGGTTAAACGTCATGCCTGCATCGTAGACGGGGAAGGTCGCGCTCTGCTCGCCGGCCGCGTTGTTGAGCGCAATGACGTACTCCACCTGTTCATCCCGATCATAGCGGCTGAAGGCGTAGATGCCTGGACCGTCGTTGGCGTAGCGGTGAATCTGCGCGCCCGTGCGCAGGGCCGGATACGCCTGATAGAGCTGGGCGAATTCAGCCAGCGCGGCGTAGAGGGGATGGCCGGTGTCGAAGTTGTCGTCGGCGGGCGTTGCGTCCGTGCCGATCATGTCGTTGAGCGCGGCGTCGTTATACTCAGCTACCTGGCTGGGGAACATGTCCTGGCGTGCAGACTTGTCGCCGCCGATGCCGGTGAAGCCCTGTTCGTCGCCGTAGTAGACGACGGGCACGCCCCGCACCAGGTAGAGCATGGCGTGGGCTAGGCGCGTGCGGGCCAGCATGTCCGCATCGCTCAGGCTATCGCCGTTATCCTCCTTGAGGAAGTAGCCGAAGCGGCCCCGGTCGTGGTTGCCCGTAAAGAGGGGCAGCATGGCGGCGTTGGAATCCGCGTCGATGAACTTGTCGTCATTCGCAAAGAGGGCCTGGAGCGCGGCCGCGCTGCCCTGTTGGGAGACGTAGGTGCGGATGGCTTCCTGGAGTTTGAAATCCAGCACCGCAGGCGTTTCGGTCTGGGTGGTGTAGAAGCTGAGCAGGTCCTCGTTGCCGCTGAAGACCTCGCCGAAGAAGAAGAAATCTTCCTTGCCTACGCTGTCGGCATGGGCGCGCAATTCGGCTGCGAACTTTTCCCAGAATTCCACGTTGACGTGCTTCATGGTGTCGATGCGGAAACCGGCGATGCCGTAGTTGGTGATCCAGTCTTTGTAGATTTGGATCATGCCGTCCGTCACAGCGGGCTGCTCGGTAAAGAGATCATCCAGGCCGTAGAAGTCGCCGTAGAGCGAGTTCTCGCCGGCAAACTGGGAATTGCCCCGGTTGTGGTAATAAACGGGGTTGTTGAGCCAGGCGGGGACCTTTAGATTCTCATCGCCTGCGTTGTTAAAGACCGGCGTGTAGGGGAAGCTGGTTTCCGCGTCCAGGGCAGGGAAAGCGGGATCGTTGACGTAGTCCCGATCGTCAAATGCGTTGCCGTCTGCATCTGTGTAAGGATAATCGGCCTTGTTGCGGTAGGCGTATTGGCCTTCCTCATAGTCCAGAATGTCGGCCGTGTGGTTGGTGATGATGTCGAAGAAGACGGAAATGTCATTAACGTCCGCGGCGCTGATCAGTTCTTCCAGCTCGGCGTTGGTTCCGAAATGGGGGTCGAACTGGGTGAAGTCGGTAATCCAGTAGCCGTGATAGCCGGCGGAGACGTCTGCGCCCGTTCCTTGAACCGGGTTGTTTTTGAAGACCGGCGTCATCCAGATGGAGGTGATGCCCATGCCCGCCAGATAGTCGAGCTTGCTCTCCAGGCCGGCCAGATCGCCGCCGTGGAAGAAACCGCTGTCAGTGGGGTCGAAGCCGTTCTCCAGCGCGTCGCCGCCTATGCCGCCCGTATCGTTGGTCGTATCGCCATTGGCAAAGCGGTCGGGCATGACAAAGTACATGATTTCGTTCTGAAAGGGGTGGCGTACCGGGGGCGTCGCCAGGGCCGCCCAATCCTCATCGCCGCCGCCGCTCACGGTGACGCCGGGAAGGCTGGTCGCGCCGTCAAAGCGCAGGGAAGCCGTCTGGGCCGCTGCGACGCTGAAGGCGATGTTGTCGGGACCGCCGTCCACGCCATAACTCTCGTCCCAGCCCTCATTCATGGCCGCCTTGAATTGGTAGTCGCCCGCGGGCAGGCCCGTCAAATCCAGGGTATAGACACCGTCGCCGTCCACATCCTGGAGCCAGGAGAGGAGGCAATCGGGCTGCCAGTCGCCGGGACAGCCGAGCGCGCTCTGGAAATCGCCTGCGGCGGTGGCGATACGGCTGTTGACGTTATCGGTTACCCAGTGGGATTTGTGATCGTAGTACCACTTTACCTCGGCTTCAGCATCTACGCTGATGGCGATGTTGTCGGAACCGCCGTTGGCGCCGTAGCTTTCGTCCCAACCGTCGTTGAGTGCGGCCTTGTACTGGTAGGAGCCGGCCGGTAAAGTCGCCGTAAGCTGCCAGACATCATCGGTTGCATCATAGGTGAAGCGGGTGGCGGTGCAGGCGGGATCCCATTCGCCTGCGCAGCCCAGTTCGTCTTGCAGGTCGCCGGCCAGGGTTACGCTGGTCGGGTCGGGCGTAGATTGGGCGGGCGGTGCAGCCGTCACCGGCTGGGGAAAGATGCCCGCCAGCGGGGATAAAAGCACGGCCGCGATGAGCAGGACGCGTCCTGCGCGTCGGCTGCTAAGCAATAGGTTGTGCATAGAATTCTCCTGTGAAGAGTAAGGCCATGGTAAAAATATAGATGAATCTGTTCAGGATGAGTGGCGTTGGCCGATTTTTCGCCGTAGAGACTGGAGTCCATACGTCTGCTTGACTACGTTCAGTCACTGCCTGTGCCGGGGCGGGACAGATGAATTGAGTTGATAAAATCGGCGGATAACGCTGTTGGGAAGTGAGTAAACTATAACAAAGGTTGACGGAATCTCCAATGATTCGACCAAAATCGCGCGGGTGCGGGTAGAGTTTATGGGCGAGTCATAGTAGACTAACTCGTGAATTATCGAAATCCGCTTTTGTTACTCTATAGATATTCGCTTTTTGTAAGGAGTGCGCATGCCCAAGCCCGTCATCATGCCCAAGTTCGGGATGGATCAGGAGGAAGGAACCGTCGTCCAGTGGCTCAAGCAGGAGGGCGATGAGGTGGAGAAAGGCGAGCCGATCCTGGAGGTGGAGACTGACAAAATCAACATGGAGGTGGAAGCGCCGACGGGCGGCGTCCTGGCCGGCATTCGTTGCGGACCCGGCGTCACCGCGGCCATCGGCGATGTGATTGCCTATATCCTGCACGCGGGGGAGGAGTTGCCGGCTGAGGAGCAAGGCGCTCCCCGTCAGCCGACGGAGAAGACAGAGCCCGCCTCTGTATCGGGTTCGGGAGACGCTTCCCTTGCCGAGCCCAGGGCAACGCCTGTGGCCAGGCGGATGGCCATGGAGCAGGGCGTGGATTTGGCGGCGATTGCGCCCCAAAACCGCGGCTCCCGCATCACCAAGCAGGATGTGAAGGCGGCACTGGCGGACCGCTCTTCGCCGGTGAGCGGCAAGATTGCGGCGACGCCCGCGGCCAGGCGTCGCGCACGGGAGCTGAATGTAGACCTCAATCAGCTTTCGGGCCGGGGTCCCCACGGTCGCATTCATGCGGGGGATGTGGAAGCAGCGGCCAACGCGGCTTCCGCCTTGACGCCGGCGGGCGGAATGTCTCCCGCCCCCATCGCGTCTGAGCCCGGCGAAGGGTTGCCCCTTTCCTCCATTCGCCGCACCATCGCTGCCCGCCTGAGCAAAAGCTGGCAGCAGGCGCCCCACATCATGCTCACGACCAGCATCGATATGACGGAAGCTGACGCCATGCAGCAGAGCCTGGCAGAGGATTTTGCCGCGGTCGGTGTGCGCCCCAGCCCCACCATCCTGATTGCCAAGGCCGTGGCGACCGCGCTTATGCACCATCCCGATCTCAACGGCCATCTGACGGAAGCGGACGATGGATTGCGCTGGCAGCCGGCCCGGACGGTTAACCTGGGCGTGGCTGTGGCCCTCCCGCGGGAAACGGGCGGCGGGCTGGTCGTGCCCGTGATATCCGTTGTGGAAACCCTGGGCCTGGCCGCACTGGGCCGGGCCATTGCGGACGTGGCCGGGCGCGCCCGGGCGGGCAAGCTCCAGCCCGACGATATGAGCGGCGGGACGTTTACCCTTTCCAATTTGGGCATGTACCCGGTGGACCACTTTACGGCGGTCATCAATCCGCCCCAGGTGGCGATTCTGGCTGTGGGGCGGGCGTCGGTTCAACCCTGTTGGACCGGTCAGGCGTTTGCGCCGCGGCCGATCATGGCTGTCACCCTTTCGGCCGATCATCGGGTGGTGGACGGCGCGGTCGCTGCCGCGTTCCTGGCCGAGCTGAAGCGTCTGCTGGAGGCGCCGCTGCGGCTGTTAATCTGAGCGGGAGAGATAATTAACGTATGCGTCGCCATGATTTTTCTCGCGAACGCTCGTTTATGGTTCAATGAACGGAGACGTCAGTATCTATTTGGATGTATTCAAGGTGAGTTGAACATGTAGGGCATGCCTTTGCGGCTGTCCAGGGGGCGCCAATCAGGTTTGAATGCGCCTTAACTTTAATCTGTCAAAAGGATGTGGAAATGCTTGGACGTAACAAGGACGAAGTCAGCCGGGAAGCTGTAATACAGGCGTTGAGTACGGTGCAGGAGCCGGAGTTGCATGACGACCTGGTCTCCCTCAACATGATTCGGGATTTAACCATCAGCGGCAATGATGTGGCCTTTACCATTATGCTGACCACGCCGGCCTGTCCGCTGCGCAGCCAGATGGAGCAGGAAAGTATGGCCGCCGTGAAGCAGCATGTCCCGGCCGTGGACAATGTGCAGGTCCGCTTTGATTCCCAGGTGCGGGGCGATAGCCGTATTGCGGGCAAGCTCAATATTCCCGTGAAAAATATTATCGCCGTGGCCAGCGGCAAGGGCGGCGTGGGCAAGAGCACCTTCAGCACCAATCTGGCCGTTGCGCTGGCCATGGAGGGGGCCAAGGTCGGCGTCCTTGACGGCGATATCTACGGCCCCAACATTCCCATCATGTTTGGGCTGGAAGGAAAACCGCGGGTCGAGGATAACAAGATGGTTCCTTTTACGGCCTACGGCGTAGAGGTCATCAGTATGGGCTTCCTCATGCCCGAAGGCGAAGCGGTGGTCTGGCGCGGGCCCATGCTCCATAAGGCCATCCAGCAGCTTTTTACGGACGTGCGCTGGAGCGAATTGGATTATCTTATTGTTGATCTGCCGCCGGGTACGGGCGACGCTCAGCTCAGCCTGGCCCAGAGCGTTCCCCTCACCGGAGCCGTCATCGTCACGTCGCCGCAGGCCGTTTCGGTGAGCGACGCCCGCCGCGGGGCCAAGGCCTTCCAGCGGCTGGACGTGCCGATTTTGGGCGTGGTGGAAAATATGACGGGCGAGATTTTCGGCACGGGCGGCGGTGAAGAGACGGCTGAGCTGATAGGAGCAGATTATCTCGGCGCCATTCCGCTGGATGTGCGCATCCGCGAGGGCGGCGATGAGGGGCGTCCCATTGTGGCTACCGAACCCAGTAGTGAAGTGGCCGAATCCATTCGCAGCCTGGCGCGCCAGATCGCCGGCCGGGTCAGCGTAATGAACCGGACGCCTGATCCCGATTTGCGCATTATCTAATCGTAATCTAAATGTAAGAATTTCTGAAGGCGGGGGTAGACGCACGGTGCAGCCAATGCTGCACCGTGCGTCTATAGGCTTTGTCCAGACTCTATCCGGGTTTGCGATATGCCGATGGCATATTACTCGATACCCGCTTGGCTGATTCTATCGTGAACCTGTGATTCTCCGGCAAAATTCCGCACCAATTCACCCTAATTTGCGCCTCTCCTATTCCCTCGCCTGGTTAGAAAATTAGAAAAAACCTCCTTGACTAAAGGATGGTATAGTTCTATGATAGGCAGATATATAGTCTCCAGCTGACATTGGACTTCCTTAGCCCATAGTGTGTCCGGCGAACTGTACTGTAATTCTTCACGCAGTAAGACGCTTCATTGTATGACGATTCGACAATACTATACGACTTTTTATCCACTCTCTGTTTTACGCTAGCACAGTTCGGCGTGAACCCTACGCCGGAACTCCCACGGCTTGATCCCCGGTAAACGCCGTATGGTGATTTCCGGCGGGATTCACTGGTAGTTTTAGGCGGAATGCCGACACAATCCCCCCTTCATTGAGGCGTAAATACCTTGATGGAAAAAGCGGCGCTCTGCCTATGGTGAGAACTGCCGGTTTATTTCTGCCGGGGTTTATTACGTTACATCGCGGACGGCTGCTCGATACGGATTCCCCTTGTCGAGAGGCTGTTGGCAGACCCGGGAGGCAAAGTCATGCGCTACTTCCAGGTAATTTTGTCTATATTTATCTTCTTTGCGCTGTATCAACCGGCTGTTGCACAAAATGAGACTGGACTTGCTGACCCGTTCCAGCAAATCCAATTTACGCATCTCTCCTCAGAGGACGGTCTTTCCGAGCCCACGGCTCGCACCATTGTTCAGGATTATCAAGGATTTATGTGGGTCGGCACGAATAGCGGATTAAATCGCTATGACGGATATGAGTTCAAGGTTTACAAGCATGATCCAGACGATGAAGGAAGCCCTAATGGCGACACCATCTATTTCCTGTATGAGGACAGCCATAACGATCTATGGGTAGCTATCCATAGTCATGTCGGCGGCTTGGATCGGTATGATCGCGCCACGGACAGCTTTATCCACTATCCCCCTAATCCGGATGATCCCGCAGCTTTTCCCCACACCACGACCAAAACTATTTATGAAGACTTAGATGGTATCCTGTGGATAGGCAGTGATGGCGGCCTGACCCGATACAACAGGGAGACGGACGACTTCGTCACCTACCGTCACGATCCGGCTGATCCTGCCAGCCTTAGCAACAACAGCGTCATATCTATTCTGGAGGACAGAGAAACGGGACTGCTCTGGCTTGGAACCTGGGGCGGCAGCGTCTCTGTGTTTAACAAAGACACAGAAAAATTCACTTATTATGCGCATGATCCCGACGATCCCACCAGCCTGAGTAGCGCAGAGGTGAACCATCTCTATCAGGATCGGAGCGGTGATATCTGGGTTGCGACCCGCAGCGGATTCAATCGCTTTGATCGAAAGAGCGGGACGTTTGTCCGCTATGTGCCCGATCCCGATGATCCAGCCAGCGTGGGCATTGATTGGGTTTGGGAGTCCTATGAGGATACTCGGGGACGGTTTTGGGTTTCAACATTCGGCGCCGGAGTTACCCTTTTTGACCGTGAGCAGGAAACCTTTCGTCACTTCATCCACGATCCCGAAAACCCCGCCAGCATTGCCGATGATGATGTCTGGGATATTTATGAGGACGATACGGGCGCAATTTGGTTCGGGACAATCGGGAGCGGCATGAGCCGTCTGGCCGGCGAAGCGCAGAAATTCGCCACGTACCGTCACGATTCCGACGACGCCAATAGCCTGAGCAGCAATGCAATTACGGTTCTGTACATGGACCGAGCGGACCATCTCTGGATCGGCGGCAACCAGGGAATAACCTATTTTGATGGTCAACAATTTGTCCGTCACGAGCATGACCCTGATAACGCTGACAGCCTGAACGACGACCGCATAACGAGCATTGTGGAAGACCCTGACGGGGAGGGGATGTGGATCGGCACGGAAACGGGGCTGAACTATTTTGACTTGCAGTCAGAAATCTTTACCCGCTATGAACACGAGCCCAATAATCCGGATACGATTAGTAATACGCGGGTTCGGGCGATTGCTCCGGACGACAAAGGCGGGCTTTGGCTGGCGGTTGAGCCTCTGGGGCTGGATTATTTTGACGGGGATATCTTTACCCATTATTACGCTGATCAGGAGGATCCGGTCAATATTCTCCCTCCCTATCCTACCGCTATTGTTCAGGATGTGAATAACGCTGAGGTTTTTTGGGTTCGCAGCAGCGACGGCATTCTGCGCATAAACGGCGCGCATCATACGTTCTCTTATCCGTTTCGGGCTGCCCTGGCGGAGATTGGCGCAACAATAGGCAGCGCATTTTATCAAAACGAGGCCGGGCTGATGTGGGTTTATTCCTATCCGTCCGGACTTACGCTGATCGATCCTGCTGCAAATGAGATCAGGCGGGATTTTTCCAGCCTAATTTCTCCATTTCGTATGGCAGCAATTGTTGAAGATGATGAAGGGGACGTATGGATCAGCACCATCGATGACGGCCTTTATCATCTTGATACTGAAGCCGAAGCGCTCCACCACTATGATGTGACGGATGGGCTGCAAAGCGACCAATTTTCAGAAAATACCTTGGTCAAGAGCGCCCAGGGGCGAATATTTGCAGGGGGACAGAAAAATGGGCTGAACGCGTTTTACCCTGAACAGGTGCAGAATAATCCCAACCTGCCGCCAGTCGTGTTAACCGGTTTTGAATTGTTCAACGAGCCCGTTGCCATTGGCGGGGAGGATTCGCCCTTGGAGCGAGCGATTGGGCTTACGGATGCCTTGACCTTATTGCCTGAACAGGATGTCTTCACGCTTGAATTTACGGCCCTGAGCTATACCCACCCGGAAAAAAACCAATTTGCCTATAAGCTGGAAGGCTTTGACGACGATTGGCGCTATACAACATCCGCACAGCGCGTTGCCACGTACACCAACCTGGAGCCCGGCCGCTATACGTTCCGGGTCATTGCCTCAAATAACGATGATGTTTGGAATGAGGAAGGGGCTTCGCTGTCCATTACCGTGCTGCCGCCCTGGTGGCAGACCAACTGGTTTAGAACATTGGTCGCATTGGCTGCCGTGGGATTGATCGCCGGCGCCTTTACCGGCCAGAGGCAGAACGCTAAACGTCGGGAGCGTATCCTGGAAACGGAGGTAGCGGAGCGCACCCGGGAGTTGAAAATTGCCCGGGACCAGGCGCAAGCCGCTAATCAGGCCAAAAGCCGCTTCCTGTCCAATATGAGCCATGAGCTGCGTACGCCGCTCAACGGCATCTTGGGTTACGCTCAAATTCTCAAGCGGCACGTTTCGGAGGACTTTACCGCTAACGGTCTGGACGTTATTCAGCAAAGCGGCAACCATCTGCTGACCCTCATCAACGATATTTTGGACCTGTCCAAAATAGAAGCCGGCAAGTTGGAACTCTATCCCACCGAAGTGCACCTGCCTACATTTATGCGGACCATTCTCGGCATTATCCGCACCCGGGCCGATGAGAAGGACATTTTGCTCGTCTATGAAGCGCTCTCGCCCTTGCCGAACGGTGTGTTGGCGGATGAAACCCGGCTGCGGCAGGTCCTGCTCAATCTGTTGGGAAACGCCGTTAAATTTACCGATAAGGGCTATGTGACGCTGACGGTCGAAGCCCTGCCCCTGACTGAGGGCGGGGAGAAGGAGGGCCCAACTTTGCTGCGCTTCCGGGTTGAAGACACGGGCGTAGGCGTCACTCCGGCCCAGCAGGAAGTCATCTTTGCTCCCTTTGAACAGGTAGGCGATACCCGGCGCAGGGCAGAGGGGACCGGCCTGGGCTTGCCCCTCAGCCGCCAAATCGTGCAGATGATGGGGGGCGATCTGCACGTGGAGAGCCCGATTCACCCGTCCTCCGTCAATACGCAAGGCGAGACTGTGGGTGGGCCGGGCAGCGTCTTCTGGTTTGAAGTTTCTTTGCCTGTCGTCAATCGTCTTGCACACGTCCCGCTTGCGTCCCACGATGTTGTCGGTTATCGGGGAGAACGGCGCAAAATCCTGATCGTTGATGACAAGCAGTACAACCGCATGGTGCTGATCAATATGTTGGAGCCTCTGGGCTTTACGGCTATCAGCGCCGATAATGGGCGCGAAGGAATCGCCCAGACCACGGCCCAGCAGCCTGACTTGATCCTCATGGACTTGGTGATGCCGGTCATGACGGGCTTTGCGGCCACGAAACAGATACGGCAAAATTCGGACACCAAAGATATTCCTATCATTGCCGTTTCTGCCAGCGTATTGGACAAGGATCATCAGCGCTCTTTGGAATTCGGCTGTCAGGATTTTTTGCCCAAGCCCATCGAGATCGATAGGCTGTTGAAAATTATGCAGGAACAGCTGGATTTGGAATGGCTTTATGCCGAGGGGGAAGACGTCGCCGATGGAGTTGATGAGGACGCATTTGACGAGGATGCACTGATCCCGCCGCCCGCGGCCGATCTGGAAGCATTATACAAATTGGCCCGGATGGGCAATATGCGCCGTATCGAGGCCTGGGCAAGCGAACTCGAACGACAGGACGCCAAATATACGCCCTTTACTACACATCTGCGCGATTTGGCCGAGGAGTACCAGGACGACAAGATTCTGGCGCTGGTAGAACGATTCGTAAAGTGGGCCTGACTTTGACCTGAGCTTCGCTTAATAGAAATAAATAGGCTTTGACCATGCTCGAACAACCTGAAAGTTTCATGATTCTAATCGTTGACGATTGCACGGCAAATGTGAAGACGCTTGCGGGTTTTTTAGAATTATACGACTATGACGTCAGCATCGCGCGGGACGGGGAAGCGGGCATAGAGCGAGCCAAACTTATCCAACCGGACTTGATTTTGCTGGACGTGATGATGCCCGGCATAGACGGCCTTGAAACGTGCCGCCGTTTGAAGGCGAATAAGCGGACAAAAAATATTCCGGTTATCTTTATGACGGTTCTGGCTGAGATTGAAGAAAAAGTTAAAGGTTTTGAGGCCGGGGGCGTAGACTACGTTACGAAACCGATTCAGCATTCTGAGCTGATCGCTCGGGTAAAAACGCATATTACGCTCTACAGGCTGCAAAATGATCTGGAGCAGCGGATTGAGCGACGTACAGCCGCGTTGGCCAAGGCGCATGCCCAACTACAAGCGGAGATGACGCAGCGAACAATTGTGTTGGAAAATCAGCTTGAAGAACGCAAGCGGGCCCAGGAGGAGCGGGAAGCCTTATTGAATGCCGTGCAGGAACAGGCAAACCGCGTCGTCAACATCATGAATACGGTTCCCGCCGGAATTATCCTGATGGACTCGGAGCGGCGCGTGGTTACGGCGAATCCTATTGCCGGGGAGGAGCTGTTTGCTATTGCCGGCGTTGGGGTGGGCGGGACCATAACCCGCATGGGCGATCGGCCGATCGGACAATTCCTGAAGCCGTCTATGGCAGGCGTGTTTCAAGATGTGATTGTTGAAGACGATTTCTCCGATCGGTATTTTTCCGTCGTTGCACGCCCTATCGTTGCGGAGCAGCATCCGGAAGATTGGGTTATCGCATTTCGCGATGTTACGATAGAGCGGAGCCTGCAGGAAAAAGCCGCCGCACAACAAAGCCTGGCCTCCATTGGGCAGTTTTCTGCCGGGATCGCCCATGACTTCAACAATATTTTGGCCGTCATCTTGCTCAATACAGAGTTTATTCAGCGCAAGATACAGTCTGATGTCGTATTGCATCGCAGCCTTGAGCAGATTTCCCGCCAGGTCCATAACGCCAGTCAGCTTATTCAACAGATCACGGATTACAGCCGGCAGGCCGTTTTGGAGCGGAGGGCGATTGATCTGCTCGCGGTCGTCCGGGAACAAAGCAAGCTGTTGTCCCAGCTGCTATCGAGTATTTATACATTGACGATCACGTTGGGTCGGATTGATGGCTTCTCCGTCTACGGCGATGCAACGCAAATTCAGCAAGTCTTGATGAATTTGGTGACGAACGCCCGGGATGCCATGCCGAACGGGGGAGAAATTTTGGTCGGCATGTCATTAGTTCATTCGACGGAGACAGAGAAACCATTAGAGGCCCTCCCGCCCGGAGAGTGGATTAAGCTCTTCGTTCAGGATGCGGGGACGGGAATTCCGGACAATATTCTTCCCAGAATTTTTGACCCCTTCGTGACCACCAAACCGATCGGCAAAGGGACCGGCTTAGGGCTTGCCCAGGTTCAGGGCATTGTTACCCAGCATGACGGATATATCGACGTCAAAACGAAGGCCGGTCAGGGCACGACGTTTGCCATCTATTTTCCTAAATATAACGGTCCAGCTGTTGAACGAGCATCCGCCCAGTCGAATTTGGCCAATATCGTGCCGGGAAATGGCGAAACAATTCTGGTTGCCGAAGATAATCCGCATTTGCTGGGGGCATTAGTAGAGAGCCTAACCAACATCAATTACACCGTGCTCTCCGCTGCTGACGGAAAGCAGGGGCTTGACATCTGGCAGCAGCGAAATCATGAGATTGACATCATTTTGACCGATGTTGTGATGCCCAACATGGATGGCATTGAACTGTTCCACGCTTTGGAGAACGCCAAGGCAAAGCAACCGTGCATCTTTATGACCGGCACGGGCCATCTTCTCGGGGAAGAGGCCGAAATCGAATTTAAGACCTTGCGCGAAGAAGGTATGGTGAGCTGGGTCCGAAAACCGATCCACTTTGCGGAATTAACCAACGTGATTGCCGCAGCCTTACGCAATCAGCTGTAAATTCCGTCCGACGAAAAGTCGGCAATAACGATCCCGCAACGACTCCGCAACGTTTTTGCAGTAAAAGTACTCGATAGCACATCAACCATTTTTGAATTGCAGATTGTAGACAGGAAGAGAGACCTATGCTTACGTGGATTGAAAAAATCCTGTTTCTCATCGCCGTCGCCGCTTCGCTTTACTACGGCTATCTGGGTTTTAAGAAAGTTTTTCAGGTGATAGAGCGCGGCTCGGGCGAGCCGTATGACAAGAAGGACGTGGCGGGCAAGATGGGCAAAGCCGCGCTCGAGTGGATCACCATGAAGCCCATCTGGCAGACACGGACAGTCTCCAGCGTTTTCCACGCCATGATTGCCTGGGGCTTCATGTTCTACTTCCTGGTTAACTTCGGCGACGTGCTCCAGGGTTTTTTCCCCATTACCTTCCTGGGCGACGGCCCCATCGGCGACGTCTACCGCTTCCTGGCCGACATCTTTACCATGTCCGTCCTCATCGGCATGGTCTACTTTTTGCTGCGACGCTTCGTCTTCAACAGCCCTCAACTCAAGTATCATGATAACGTCATGCTCGTGGAGAAGGTGAAGAAGGGCGGCATCGATCGGGACTCCTTTTTTGTCGGTATTTTCATTCTCTGCCATGTGGGCTTCCGCCTCATGGGAGAGAGCTTCCTCATTGCCCAACACGGGGGCGATCCGTGGCAGCCCTTCGGCAACGGGCTGGCTTCCCTGTGGGGCGACGTGGGATCCCAGGGGCTGGAGCTAGGCGTGCATCTGGGCTGGTGGTTGGCCATCGGTCTGATCCTGGCCTTTATTCCTTATTTTCCCTACACCAAGCATTTTCATCTGATTATGTCGGGTTTTAACTTTTTCACTAAGCCCGAGCGCACCTCCTTGGGGACGCTGGACCCCATCGACTTTGAAGACGAGAGCATCGAGCAGTTCGGCGTGGCCAAAATCGAGGAGCTGCCCTGGACGCATCTCATGGACGCCTATTCGTGCATCATGTGCAATCGCTGCCAGGATGTCTGTCCCGCCTACACCACCGGCAAGGAGTTGTCTCCCTCTGCGCTGGAAGTGAATAAGCGCTACTATCTGAACCAGAACTTGACCTCCCTGGCCGGAGGTGATGCGTCGGAGTTTAACCTTTTGGACTACGCCATCAGCGAGAGCGCTGTATGGGCCTGCACGGCCTGCGGCGCGTGCGTGGAGATTTGCCCGGTGGGAAATGAGCCCATGTTCGACATCCTCTATATGCGACGCAATCAGGTGCTCATGGAGGACAGCTATCCCAAGGAGCTCAAGACCGCCTACCGGGGCATGGAGCGCAACGGCAATCCGTGGAACCAGAGCCGCCGCGACCGCATGGCCTGGATTGGCGATCTGGAAATCCCCACGGTGGAGGAAAATCCCGACTACGAGATCCTCTGGTGGGTCGGCTGCGCGCCCTCCTATGATCCCCGGGCCCAGGACACGGCCCGGGCCTTCGCCAAAGTGCTGAATGCGACGGGCGTGAATTACGCAATTTTAGGGGAAGTTGAGCAGTGTACCGGCGACTCCGCCCGGCGTTCGGGCAATGAGGCCCTCTTCTATGAGATGGCTGTGGGCAATATTGAAATTCTCAACGAATTTGAGGCCGATAAGCGCCGTATCGTTACCACCTGTCCCCATTGCCTCCAGACCTTGGGCAAGGAGTACTACCAGTACGGCGGCAACTACGAAGTGATTCATCACACCCAGTTGCTCTCGGAACTGACCGCGGCCAGGAAGCTCAGCGTCACCAGCGCCCCCGGCGTAGACACCATCACCTTCCACGATCCCTGCTATCTGGGACGCCAGAACGGCATCATCAACGAGCCGCGGGATCTGCTGGACGGTATGGGCCTGGCTCGGGTGGAGATGCCCCGCTACGGCGAGCACAGCTTCTGCTGCGGCGCGGGCGGCGCGCAGATGTGGAAGGAAGAAGAGCACGGTGCGGAGGCCGTCAACGAGGCCCGCTATCAGGAAGCCGCGGCCACCGGCGCCAGCACTATTGCCGTGGGCTGCCCCTTCTGCCTCACCATGATGACCGATGCGGCCAAGGCCGCGGATGACGGCGTTCAGGTGAAGGATGTGGTGGAGATTATGGCGGAACAGCTTTAAGCTGAAGACGCTGCTGCATTGAGGCGTAGATCGATTGGCCCTGTGCGCTGGCCGGATCCCGGGATCCGGCCGGCGCACAGGGCCAATTTGCTTTATTCGGCTTGAGCGATCTCGACCATGCCTTCGCTTTGCAGCATTTGGCGCGCAATGTTGAAAACGGGGCCGACCGCGCGGGCGCTGTTGGCATTGCTGAGCACGACAACGCCTACTTGGGTCGCTGGATTAAAATACATCACCGTCGTTACGCCCAAATCGCCTCCGTTATGGCCCGCCATGCCCTGAGATGAATAGGTCCAGAATATCCCCTGGCCGTGTCCGGACTCCAGTCCGGAGAACGACTGCTTTTCCAGCATCTGTTCGACAGTTGCCTCATCTAAAATCCGGACGCCTTCCAACTCCCCGCCGTTCATGACCATGGCCAGCAGACGCGCGAGATCGTTGGCGCTTGTCCGTAATTGTCCGTCCGGCCATGTGGGATAGCCATAATGGGGGAATGCCCTGTTCCCAAACGCATACGGTTGGGCGATCTCTGTCTGATCCGCGAAGTCTCGCAAAAACCAGCCGGTATGATCCATGCCGAGGGGAGAAAAAATGGCTTCTTGAGCATACTGATCGAGGTCCGTTCCGGTCGCCGCCTGGAGTACATATCCCGCCAACCCCGCGCCGATGTTGCTGTACTCGTACGTTTCGCCCGGCGCTACAGGCAGGAAATTACCGTCAGCTTTGAAGTAGGCGCCGTCTTCAATCAGGTAGTCGCGCAGAAACGCATCCAGGGAAACGGCCGGATCGCCAATTTCATAGGAACCGGCATAGACCCGCTCCCGATCCCTGATGCCTGACGTGTGCGTTGCCAGATGGCGCAGCGTCAGCACGGAATTTTCCTGATCACGCGGGTTGTTGACCTGGAAGGGCAGATAGTCATTGATATCCCGGTCCAGTTCGAGCGCGCCGTTTTCTACCGCGTGCATCAGGGCGACGCCCATTACGGCCTTGCTGATCGAGCCAATCATAAACGGGGTATCCCCGGTTGCCGGTATCTGATTTTCCCGATTGGCAAATCCATAACCCTTACTCCAAACAATTTTGCCGCCGGCGACAACCGCGACCGCCGCACCCGATACCTGCTGCTGTTGCAGTTGCGCCTCTGTGAACGCATCAAACTCCTCCCAAGTATCGATTTCGGGGTTGACGGGCAGGAATTCGGGATCACGCAACGACTCCAGGCTTGATGCAAGTTCCTGGAAGATAAAGGGGCGCAACAGGTACAGATACAGACCGGCCGCGATGGTGAGAATAAGCGCTGAGATAAGAACGTAAATCACTGCTTTGCTACCTTTTTTGAGCATGAAAACTTCGCCTTCATTGAGAGATGGGTTCTGAACTGTAATCGTGAATTTAGCTATTCTCTTTTTTGTAAGAAATCGTTGAATTCAGTGCACTGCTTCTGGATATCCTGTAAGAATCGTACGTCCCCTTTACGTTGGTTGCGTGGGAAAGTTGCTGAAATGACGCGGCAAAACCAAGCTGTAAACTTTAACTGGCAGCGCGGTATGCGGCTTCCCATCGTGAATGCGCCGATTGAGCGAGTTTTATTGCCTCCTGCCCCTACTCTGTGGAATAATGGCAGCTATGCCTGCCCCAACTGCGAGTGACAATCCCCTTAGTGAACGCGAGCTGGAGGTGGCGCAGGAGTTGGTCACCGGCTCCAGCAACGCTGAGATCGCGCGCGCGCTGGTAATTAGCCCTCATACCGTCAAGGTTCATCTTCGTAATATTTTTGCCAAGCTGGATGTGAACAGCCGTACCGAAGCGACCATGGTCCTCCTGCAGAACGGCTGGGTTGCGGTGCCGGGCGTTACCCCGGTTGCCGAGGAAGACGCGCTGCCCGATCCGCCGCCTCTGGCCGATTCACCGGCGCGGCCCCAAGCCTGGCAGCGCATCTATGCGCTGGGCTCCCTGCTGGCCGTACTCCTGGCTTTGGCCTTGCCGGGCCTGCTGAGCCGCACGCCCGCGCCGGCTGACCTCCTCTCCGAGCGGGGCGTCACTGTGATCGGCGCGCCGGTCATCACCGTGCCCCCTCGCTGGGAAGCGCGGACGCCTTTGCCCGAGGCGCGGACGCGTTTGAGCGCGGTGGTAAACGGAAACTTTTTGTACGCGATTGGCGGTGAAGATAAGGACGGCGCAGCGCTGGACAGCACCCTCATCTACGATCTCCGCTTCAACGAGTGGACCAACGGCGCACCGCTGCCCAAGCCGGTTGCCAATGCAGCAGCCGCCCCGCTGGAGGGGCGCGTCTACGTGGCCGGCGGCAGTACAGTCACGGATGACGGCGGCAGCCTGATTTATGATCATTTCTGGGTATACGATCCCCAGGAGAATTTATGGAGCAGTTTGGGGACGTTGCCGGTCGCAGTGGCCGGCGCAACGCTGGTAGCAGACGATGCTTCGCTCTATCTCCTGGGCGGTTGGGACGGCCAGCAGATGCGCAACGACGTCTGGCGCTATACGCCGGAAGCCGAAGCGGGCGGGACGGGAACGTGGGAGCTAATCACCCGCCTGGACGTAGCCCGGGCCTTCTTCGGCGCGGCCGTGGTAGATCGGGAGATTTACGTAGCCGGCGGCTATGACGGTCAACGGGACCTGGACGCGGTAAGCGTCTATTCGCTGGTGACCAACACCTGGCGCGATTTGCCCTCTATGGGCACGGCCCGCAGTGGTCATGCGTTGGTTTACGACGGCCTGGCGCTCTTTGCTCTAGGCGGAGGCTGGCATACCGACGTCTTCACCCATGAGCGTTACGATCCCGCCACCGGTCTCTGGAGCAATTTTCCCTCGCCTCTGGAAGGCGAATGGCGCAATCTGGCTGCCGTCGCCCAGGGCGAACGCCTGCATCTTTTGGGCGGCTGGAGCGGCGATGATCTGGACGTTCATCTCCAGTATCAAAGCTCTTTTCGCACTCTGCTGCCGGTAATTACGAACGAATAGCCGGCGCGCCGGGCCCGCTGATAAATAAGGTGAGTTGGCCGGGTTTGGGCATATCTATGGCCAAAACGCACAAATAAATAAAAAAAGAGACCGGGAGTTCTCCCGGTCTCTTTTTGTTTGCTCTTGCCTGCGGCTTTACGACTTAATGAAGCGCTTTTCTTTCAGGCGGGCCGACTTACCCGAGCGTTCGCGCAGGTAATAGAGCTGGGCCTGACGCACCTTGGCGTTACGCAGCACTTCCACCTTGTCTACGGTTTTACTGTAGAGGGGAAAGGTGCGTTCGACGCCTATGCCGTGGGCGGCCGTACGGCGAACCGTATAGGTCGCGCCTGCGCTTTTGCCGCCGCGCATGGCAATCACCACGCCCTGGAAGACCTGGATGCGCTCATTACGACCTTCCGTAATGCGCTGGTGAACGCGCACCGTGTCGCCGGGCTTTAGTTGCGGAAAGTTGGCATTCGTTTCCGGAAGCAGCGAATTCATCAGAGCATTAGACATGGAACACCGATCCTTCTGAAAATAAATAGCCGCCTGCGCGGCCAAACTCAATTTCTATAAAATCTATTGACTACAACTGCGCCAGTATAGCATAGCGCCGGTTACTTGCCAAAAATGTGACGATGATTTTGGGCGTGCAAAACGCACTGAGGAATGAGAAATAAGTAATCAGTGACGCTTACTCATTCCTCATTTCTCATTTCGCCCCCCTGCTCACACAAAAACGCGCGGTCCGCCTCCGTTAACGGCAGGTCCTCAAGTATTTCCGGTCGGCGGGCCAACGTACGCAGAAGCGCCTGCTCCCGTCGCCACCGCTCCACATTACCGTGATGACCACTGAGCAGCACCGGCGGCGCGGCCTCGCCCCGGAAGGTCTGGGGACGGGTGTACTGGGGGCCTTCCAGTAGACCATCCAGCCCGGCCGAGTGGCTGTCCAGGTGTGCGCTTAGCTCGAAACCCAGCGCGCCCGGCACGAGCCGGGTCACCGCATCAACGAGCACCATGGCCGCCAGCTCGCCGCCGCTGAGTACGTAATCTCCCAGGCTGATTTCGTCCGTCGCCAGTTGGGTGCGCACCCGTTCATCCACGCCTTCATAGCGGCCGCAAATGAGGGCCATGCGGGACAGGCCGCTCAGTTCCTCCACCACGGATTGGGTCAGCGGCCGCCCCTGGGGCGTCATGAGAATGACGGGGACGTCAAGGGGCGGCGTCGGGGCGGCATCCCCATCCCACGGCGGCAGGTTGACGTATGCGTCAGCTCGGGGCAGGGCCCAGCCCGGCGGCCGGGTGAGGACCGTCTCGACCGCACGGAAAATGGGCTGAGGCTTCATGACCATGCCGCCGCCGCCGCCGTAGGGCGTATCGTCGCAGACGTGATGGCGATCTGTGGTATAGTCCCGGATGTTGTGGCAGGCAAGGGAGATGAGCCCCTGATCCCGGGCGCGTTTGATGATGCTTTCGGAAAATGGCCCCTCGAACATTTCCGGAAAGAGCGTAAAGATGTCAAAATGAATGGACGTGCCGAACTCTGCGGAAGAAGCGGCCGAGTCCGACCGGCGGGCGAAAGATTCCATCGTCTGTTTTTCTGATGATTAATTTTTATGAGTGATTGGTCAACCGATTTAATTCAATTGCGGCAACGTATCATGCAATCAGCCGCCCGCATCCGCGAACGCTTTGCCCGACGGCTGGACGGCTGGACGACGGCGCTGCTTCTGCGCATTATCTTGCTGCTGGAAGCTTCGCCGTGGCGGGAGCGGCCCCCTGTTGCCCATATTTTGCGCACGCTGCGCACATCCGAAGTCGAACAGGCTCCCGACCGCTCCATTGTAGCATATGGGCCCCATGCGGCGGCCGTGCCGGGGGCCGTCGTTTCGCCCCGGGCCGTTCGTTGGGCGTCCGGCGCAGCCCGGGTGGGGCTGACCCTGCTCCTGGCCTTGCTGATCATCGCCCTGTGGCCCAAATCTCCCGGCAATCCGGTCACCCAGGCGGCCATGCAGCCCACGACCGTCACGCCACGCGCCCTGGCGATCATCAATCCCCAAAACCAGCTTCCTTCGCCTACGGCAGGCGGGCCGACGCCGCCCTCTATTCTGTCATTGGGGCAGGCAAGCGCGCCCGCTGACATTGAAGACGCGCCGCCGGTGATAATGGATAGCGTGGCCGGCAATCCTCTCTTTGCCGCACGGCCGTCCGGCCCTCTCATCATCACCGATACGTTAGCCGCTGGCATTGCCCAGGTTATGGCCGTGGCCCCGGCCCAACCGGTAAATTCGGCCCGGTCCGGCGACGGCATCGTGCTCATCGATCCTTCGCTCACCGGAGAGGATGAGCCGACGCCTATCCCGCCGCTGGTTGATATTCTTTCTACGCTCAATTTCGACTTCACGCCTGCGCCCGAGCCTCAACCGACCGCGGATGCGCCGCCTACTCCCACGCCCGTTCCCGTGGCGTTAGCGGCAGGACGCCTCTGGTCTAATTTTCAGCCCGATCCGGCGGGAACTCACTTTTGGGTCAGCCGACCTTTTTCATCCTCTGTGAGCGGGCAATTGGCCAGTCCCAGCTATCAGTTCGGCTCCACTGCGGGCGGACGCTACCGCATCCACCACGGGATGGACATCTCTAATCCGCAAGGCACGCCCGTGCGCGCGGCTGTAGAGGGGGTGGTTGCCTACGCCGGTTGGGACGATCCCGAGTTGTTGGGGCCGTATAACGGCTTCTATGGCAATGCCGTGGTCATCCGTCTGGATCGCAAGCTGCCCGTCGCGGGCGGCGAGATGAACGTCTATCTTCTCTACGGCCATCTGAGCGAGGCGCTGGTGGAAACGGGGCAGCGGGTGACGCCCGATGATATTGTGGGACGGGTGGGCATGACCGGCATCGCCATCGGTCCCCATCTGCATGTGGAAATGCGCCTGGGCCTCAATGATTACGAGCATAGCGTTAACCCATATCTGTGGGTGGAGCCTATGGACGGCGGCGGTGCGGTTGCCGTGCGCCTTCTTTCCGAAGACGGTCGCACCTGGCCCGGCGCACGCCTGACGCTGGCTCGCTTTGAAGGCGGACGCGCGGTCTGGGCCCGGGTCATCGAAACGTACCACAACGACGAACTCATCGGTCCCGATCCCGCGTGGGGCGAAAACGGCGCCATGGGCAGCGTCCCGCCCGGCAGCTATGTCCTGGTGGGCAGCGTCAACGGGCGGCAGGTCCGGACCGATATCACCGTTGAGGCGGGGAAGACGACGTTTGTGGAGCTGCGTACCAACTAAAGACTCAAAGATTGAAGATTAAAGATTAGACTCACTCACCTCCAATCTCCAATCTTTAATCTTTAATCTTTAATCTTTAATCTTCAGCCTCGAGGCATCTACCATCAATGACCACCGTAACCATCTACACCGACGGCGGCTGTATCGGCAACCCGGGTCCGGGCGGCTGGGCCGCGGTCCTGCTCTACGGCGAGCACCGCAAGGAGTTGAGCGGTCGTTTCCAGGCGACGACCAACAACCGCATGGAGTTGCGCGCGGCCATTGAGGGACTGAACGCGTTGAAGCGTCCTTGTCCTGTGGAGCTATACACGGACAGCAGCTATCTGCGCGACGGGATCACCAAGTGGGTGCACGGCTGGCAGCGCAACGGCTGGCGCACGGCAGGCAAGAAGCCGGTGAAAAATCAGGATTTGTGGCAGGAGCTATTGCGCGCAGCCGCGCGTCACGAACCGGCCGGCGGCGTCGCCTGGCAGTGGGTTAAGGGCCACGCCGACAATGACCTCAACGCGCTGGCCGATGAGCTGGCCAACACGGCCGCGCGCAGCGTCACGGATGCAGACCCTGAGGACGCGGCGTAACGGCGCTCACGCTTCCGCACTAAAGGCGTAGTGCAGCTTGCCCGTCCCATCGGGCGCATAGCGGCCGTAGAAGATCGGTCCGTCGCCCAGCGCACGGGGCAGCACTGCGTAGAGATCATCCACCAAGGGCAGATCGGCCAGACCGTCTACCGGCAGCCATTCGGGCGCGCCTTCAGCAGTAGCGGTTACAGTGCGCTTCTCTGTTTCACCGATATAAACGAAGACAAGCACTCCGGGCCGGGGGCCCTCTTGGTCATCGCCCGTGTCGATCTGAATGACGCCCCGCAAGTGCAGGACGACGTCAGCCAGGCCCGCCTCCTCGGCCAGCTCGCGCCGGGCCGCGGCCAGCACATCCTCATCCGCCTCCACATGGCCGCCCAGCCCGTTGTATAGCCCCGCCCACAGCCGCTTGTCCGCCGCCCCCTTGAGGAGCAACACCTCCTGCGCCCCTGTTTCCGGCTGTCGGCTGGTGACAAAGATGAGCGTGCGTGGAATCACCTGCAAGCGCCTGCGTCCGGGTTCTCGTGTGCCTTGATCGGTTGCGCGCATGATGGTATCGGTTGATTGGTTGAATTGGTGACTGGTTGACTGGGTGGCTAAGTGATGTGATGGCTTTGATGATGCGCCACTCCGCAATATCGCCACTTCGCCACCCCGTACCTGCTACCTGCCCCTCATCTCCCACGTTTCCAGCGTTACCTCGTCCAGAAAATCCTCATCCACGATGGCGCCGCTGCCCACGGCGGTGGAAACGGTGAGGGTGCTGTCTTCCTGATTGAGGGTGAAGGGGTTGGTGACGATGTCCCGTGCGTAGTAGCGGTCGTTGGCGCTAATGTCGCCGGGCAGCGTGAAGTTGGGGAGGCTGGCCAGGGCTACATTGAAGTAGCGTCCGATGCCCGTCTCCAGCATGCCGCCGTGCCAGACCGGCATGCCCACAGCCTGGGCCATATCGTGGATGCGCACCGAATCGGCCAGACCCCCGATGCGGCCCGGCTTGATGTTGATGATATCGCACGCGTTCATCTCGATGGCCCAGCGCGCATGGTCAGGCGAGATAATGCTCTCGTCCAGGCAGAGGGGATTGGCCAGCATGGGCTTAAGCTTGGCGTGATCGAAGATGTCGTCATGGGCCAGGGGCTGCTCGATGAGGAGCAGGTTCAGGTCGTTGAGTTCGGCCAGATGGGGCCCGTCTTCCAGGCGATAGATGCTGTTGGCGTCTACTTGCAGTTTGAGGTCGGGCCAGCGTTCCCTCACGGCCCGGGCCGGCTCGATGTCCCAGCCCGGCTTGATCTTGAGCTTGATGCGCCCATAGCCGTCGGCCAGATAAGCCTCCACCACTTCCAGCAGCGTCTCGATGTTGGGCTGGATGCCTACGCTCACGCCGACCTCGACCCGGTCGCGCGTCCCGCCCAGCATGTCGGCCAGGCTTTTGCCTGCGCGTTGGCTGAAGAGGTCCCACGCGGCGAATTCCAAACCGGCCTTGGCCATCTTATTGCCCCGCACCCTTGCGAACGCGGCCGTGACGTCCTCCGGTCCCGTAAGATCGGCTTCCAGCAGCATGGGCGCCAGGTACTTCTGCTGGATAATCAGCGCCGTGTCGGTGCATTCCTCATTGTAAAAGGGATGGGTCCCCACGGGCGATTCGCCCCAGGCAACCAGGCCGTCGGCCTCCAGGCGGATGATGATAGGGTCCCGACCCAGCTCGCGCCAGCCGCTGGTTTCAAACGGCGCGACATAGGGAAGGTGGATTTTGCGGATTTCGATGCGTTCGATGCGCATGGTGGCTCCTGAGGCAATTGGGTGGTTGAATAGAGTTTGATCGAAGAATCGTTCATCAGATCAAACAGAGCGAAAATATAATACCCCAATCGCAACTGACCGCCTAGCACATTTTGTCTTTCTGAGCTGTGTCCATTACTCCTGCGCGCCCTGCGTCGGGTCCATCACCCGGCCAGGAAAGAGGGTCTCGTCATTCGCCCATTCGCGCAGTTCCGGCTCTGCTCGCACCGCCAATCCATGGGGGGCGGCCAGATGCCCTGCCGTCTCCCAAGCGCGACGCAAGTCGCTGGAGAAAATGGCGTCTATAGGTGTGCGCGCAAAATGAGCTGTTGTTCGTTGCGCTTCCACCTCTCCCAGCGCCGTCAATCAGGAATCAGGGACATTGTCCAGGCGCAGCGCAGCCCAGCGCCGTGGCGAACCAGGTGAATGAGTGTCATGATTGGCTATTGTTCAGCTTTTCCTCTCCTCCATATGCGTACAAACTGTACGATAAAAACACCGACAATAGCAATCACTAAGCCTAGCAATTGGCGACCGGACAGTTGCTCTCCAAGAAACAAGACAGCCAGAATCGGGATTTGAATCGACATTGTGCTATTAAGTGCGGTCATGCCCAGTGGGTTATCTGCCAGAGAAATACCCGAATTCCCGGACAAGAATGTAATGCCATCCCTTTGCGGGGATGGCCACACAGTCTACCAGGGTGTAGCCGGCGGCGAAGGCTTGCTCCATCCACTCGCGCAGATGCAGCCGCCAGGCCAGGGAGAGCGCGCCGTCGGCCAGGCGGATGGCGGCGATGTCGTCCGGGATGGGCAGTGCCAGGGGCTCGCCGTCCAGGCGTGGGGATTTCTCCCCGGGCGCGGTAAAGTCTCCTGAGCGGGACGTGGGCAGGATGTGGAAGGCATCCGGTTGCCACTGGGCCCGGGGGCGAGTCGCGTCCAGGTCCGTGGCTACATGGGGGCTGGCGATATGCCAATCCACCTGGCAGCGGTCGCTGGGCACGCCCCGGTTGAGCGCGTCCTGCATCTCGCCGTAGACGTTGCGCAGATAGGTGTTGCACGTCGCGCCCAGACGGTGAATGTTGAAGACGCCGTTGGCCCGATAGAGGGGATCGTAGGTCCAGGTGATCCAGTCGGTGAGCCCCTGCGTCAGTACCGTCTCGCGCTGGGCCAGCTTGAGGCGCAGGCCGATGCGCTGCCCTTGCCACCCAGGCAGCACGCCCACCACGTGACTGCATATTTTGGTGCGCAGCTCATCCTCGGGGTGCGGCCGGTCCGCGCCCAGCCACCAGAAGGCAGCGCCCACCATGCCGCCGGTCTCATTCGGTCCGTCCGGGGCATACGCGCCCAGCAGGCCGCCGCCGTTTTTGAGCGCGGTCATGAGCACGTGGTTGGGCACGACTTCAATATCGGGGCTGAACCAAATGCGGCGCTCCAGCTCCTGGAAGTGATTACAGCCGGTAATATCGGTAACGGGGCGAATGGTGATGGCGGACATAGCCTACTCAAAAAGTTTGGTGATTTCGTCAACGTCAAAGCGGGGGAAAGGCGCGGGGACACTGCCGCGCCGCGCGCGCAGGCCATCCTTTCCGGACAGGACCCGGCCGATGACGCTGACCCGACGGCCCAGTGGGGACCAGGCCGCTTCCAGTGCGGGCAATGCTTCCGGCCGGGCCGTGGCCAGGAGCGCGCCCGAGGCAATCGTGCCCAGGGGATCGAGTCCAAAGGCGGTGCAGAGGCGGCCCATGCGCGGCGGCGTGTGGATGGCGTCCAAATCGATGTCCAGTCCCACATCCGCGGCTACGGCCATCTCCAGCAGCGCCGTAGCAACGCCGCCTTCGGTGGGATCGTGCATGGCGTGAACCTGCCCGGTGGCCGCGGCCGCGTGCGCGACCTTGAGCACGCTGATGCCGGGATCGAAGAGATAGCCGGCGGCTTCGTCCAGCTCGTCGTGGGACCAGCCCATTGCCGTCAGTTCGTCGCGCTTTTCCCGCGCGATAATGCTGGCCCCTTCCACAGGAACCGCACCGACCAGCAGAACCAGATCCCCAATCTGACTGCCGCCGCTGTGAACGTAGCGATCGCGCGCAACTTCGCCCAGCAGGGTGCCGGCAACTACGGGTTGGCGCACCGCGGGCGTAATTTCGCTGTGACCGCCGCCGATGACTACGTTTAGCTCACGGCAGGCGCGCCCGATCTGGGTGAAGATATTCTCGATTTCCGTCGGGTCGCTCGCACCTGGGGGCAGGAGCAGCGTGGGAAAGTAGAAGCGAGGCGTCGCGCCCGTGACGGCTAAATCGTTGGCGCAGACGTTGACGGCATAGTAACCGATCTCATCCGTGGCAAAGGTGATGGGATCGCTCTTGGCCACCAGCAGGCGGTTCTGACCGGGCGTAAAATCGATGACCGCGGCATCTTCGCCCACGGCCGGACCGAGGAGCAAAGCGGGGTCGTCTGTAGGAAGGTTCGCCAGCAGATGGGCCAGAAGCGCGGGGGGCAATTTGCCCGCTGCCAGGGCGTCCGGTTGCATGGCGTGAAGGTCGAGAAGCGTTTGGGCGCACATGAGCGTACATTGTACCGAAGCGGGCCGAGAGGGACAAGCGCCGCGGGTGGTTGTGTATAATGAATTCCACGCGTCACACGTAATGCGTGGCAGACTCCGTCACGAGTCATATCTCAGTAAACCACTACATGGCAGAGGAGAACTTTCATGGGTACTTTTGGACCGGATCAATTCGCGGGCAAGCGGGTGCTGGTGACGGGCGCATCCAGCGGCATCGGCGCGGGCATTGCCCGCGCCTTCGGCGCCTGCGGCGCGCGGGTCATGATCCACTATCGCAGCGCGCAGGCCGGCGCGGAGGAGACGGCGCGCCGGGTTGTGGAAGCAGGCGGTGAAGCGGAGACCGTCTACGCCGATCTGAGCAACGAAGAGGAGATTGAACGACTTTTTCAGACAATCGACGCGGCGTGGGGCGGGTTGGACGTGCTGGTCAATAGCGCCGGCATCGTGCCCAAGGAGCTTGCCTTGGAGATGGGCGCGGCCGAGTGGGATAAGACCCTCAACATCAACCTGCGCGCGCCGTTCCTCATCAGCCGCCAGGCCGCGCGGCGCATGATTGACGGCGGGCAAGGCGGCAACATCATCAACGTGACCAGCGTCGCGGGTACGCGTAGCGCCGAGAACATGTCCGCCTACGCCGCGTCCAAGGCGGCGATGGACGCGGTGACTCGCATTCTGGCCCTGGAGTGGGCGGAATACGGCATTCGCGTCAATGCCGTCGCGCCGGGCGTGGTCCCTGTGGAGCGCCAGCAGGAACGTCTGCTCGCGGCCCAAGAGACGTGGATGGAATACATCCCCCTGGGGCGCTTCGGCACGCCGCAGGATATCGGCGCGCTGGCTCTCTTCCTCTGCAGCGATGCCGCGACCTGGATTACCGGCCAAATCTATATCTGCGACGGTGGCGCGTCGGCCCGGGCCAATTCGCCCAGGCGGTCAAAAATTGGGAAGTGAGGCGTGACGAGTACTGCGTAATACGTACTGCGTAATGTCGTCGTAGCGCAAGGGGCAGGTTTGTCTGGGCCGCTCGCTACGGCGAAACCAATTACGTATTACGCAGTACGTATCATTCCGTCGGATCAAACCACGCGTCTTCCGTAATCTCCGGGGCGACCACGGGATCTCGCTTGCCGGGAACCAGGCGTCCGGTCACCACGCAGGGATCGTGCTGGAAGACCAGGAGCGCGTTGCAGCGCATGGTCTCGAAGCGCAGGCGGCGCTTGGTCTCGATGCTGGTCATGGGGTCCAGGTCAAAGGAAGGCACCCAGGCCAGGCGATCCATGTGAACGGCCCAGCTACAGGCGTCGGTGAGGAAGCAGAGGCTTTCGCCCCCGTCCTCCACCCAGATTACCTGAATGGATTGGGTGTGACCCGGTGAGATTTCTGTGCGGAGAACCCGATCCACCTGCTGGGGGCCGTCCACAATTTCCAGCCTGCCTGCTTCCATGAGCGGTTCCCAATTGCGGCTGTCATATGTTGCCCGGGTGCGCTCATTGGGAAAACTTGCTTCGGCCAGATCTATGCGCTGGGCGATGTGAAGGGCATTGGGAAAGGTGGGGATCACCGTCTCGCCGTCCGCGCCGAAGCGGGTATTGCCGCCGATGTGGTCGCCGTGGAAATGGGTCATCACCACCAGGTCTATGTCGTCCGGCTCAAAGCCCACGCGCCGCAACTCGCCGATAAGCCGTTCATCCCGATTGGGCAGGCCGATAAAACTTCGCTGCTTTTCCGTCATCTTGTCGCCGTTGCCCGTATCCACCAGGATCAGGCGGTTCTCCGCTTCGATGAGCAGGCAGCGGGCATCACACGGCACCTGATTGTCATCGTTGGGCGTAATCGTGCGCGACCAAAGCGTGCGCGGCACCAGGCCGAAGAAGCCGCCGCCGTCTGCACGGTGCAGGCCGTCGCTGAGAATGTGGCAGCGAGTGGCGCCGATGGTGACCGTATAGGCCATGAATGGGTCCTTTCAGAGAGTCGCAGGTTGCAGGTTGCAGGTTGCAGGTCAACAAGTCAATCAAGCCACGAGCCCTATTTCCTCTTCTATGAGCGCCTCGACGCGTACGGGACAGACCTTGAGTTCCGCGGTTTGGGTGATGGGGTCATAGCCGGAGCCGGTGAGAATGTTGACCGGCACGTCGTTGAACGCAAAGCTGCAAAAGACCGTGCCCCGGGGCGAACGCTCCGTGGCTTCCACCACAACTTCCACGCTGCCCCGCCGGCTGGAGAGGCGAGCCAATCCGCCGTTCGCCAATCCCCACGCGTCCACATCCGCGGGATGCACTTCCAGGGTTTCCCGCGGCAAGAGATAGTCGATGCCTTCCGCCCGCCCGGTCTGGGTGTTGGTGTGATAGGACTCCAGCCGGCGTCCGGTGGTGAGCCAGACCGGGAAGTCCGCGCTGACCACCTCCGCGGGATCGCGATAGCCGATGAGCATGAACTTGCCGCGCCCGTTGATAAAGCCGTCCTCATGCAGTCGGGGCGTGCCGGGATGACCTTTGTAGGGGATGGGCCATTGATATTGGCCGCTTTCGGCCAGGTCCCAATCGATGCCTGCGTAGATGGGCGACGCGCTGCACAACTCGTTAAAGACCGCTTTGGGCGATTCATAGTCAAAGCCGGGAATGCCCATTTTTTGGGCCAGTTGGGTGATGATCCACCAGTCGGGCATGGCTTCGCCCGGCGGCTCTACGGCTTTGCGCACCCGCTGGATGCGCCGTTCGGTATTCGTGTAGTGGCCGTCCACTTCGGCCCAGCCCGCGGCAGGCAGCACCACGTGGGCCAGCTCAGCGGTCTCGCTGAGGAAGATGTCCATGACGACCAGGTGATCCAGGCTGCGCAGGGCGTGTTCGCCGTGGATGCGGTCCGGGTCTGAAACCAGGGTATTCTCGCCGTCGATGAGCATGGCCCGAATCTGTTCGCCGCAGCGATCCAGCGCCGTGACCTTCGTGGGGCCCTTTTCCAGGCTCATCTCCCGACCGTAGAGGGCCGTAAATTTGGCCTGATTGGCCGGATCGCTCACGGATTGGAAGCCCACGTAATTGTTGGGAATCGCGCCCGAGTCGCCCGCGCCCTGGACATTGTTTTGGCCGCGCATGGGGTTGATGCCCGTGCCCTCCCGGCCGATGTTCCCCGTCATGAGGACCAGATTGCAGAGGCTCTGTACGTTATCCACGCCGCAGATGTGTTCGGTAACGCCCAGGGTGTAGTAGATTGCGCCCCGATCCGCCCGGCCGTAGAGCCGTGCGGCGGTCTCGATGTCGGCTGCGGGCACGCCGGTGATGGTCTCGGCCCACTCGGGCGTAAAGTCGCGAATGTGTTCCAGCAGTCTGTCAATGCCCTCGGTGCGCGCGGCCACAAATTCCTGGTCGATTAGTCCATCCCGCGCGATGACGTGGGCCATGGCCAGAAGCAGCGCCGTGTCCGAACCCACGCGCAGGGGCAGATAGAGATGGGCCATTTCGGCCAGGCGAATGCGCCGCGGGTCGGCCACGATGAGGGTCGCGCCGTTGGCTACGGCCTTCTTGAGCCGCGTAGCCGCCACGGGATGGCACTCAGTCATGTTGGTGCCGATGCAAAAAATTACGTCAGGCTTTTCCATGTCCTTGAGCGGATTGGACATGGCGCCCCGTCCAATGGTAGCCGCCAGACCGGCGACGGTAGGGGCGTGTCAAGCACGGCTGCAATTGTCGATATTGTGGGTGCCGAAGCCTGCTCGCACCCACTTCTGCATGAGATAGTCGGCCTCGCTGGGCGTGCGTCCCGAGGCGATGCCGTAGACGCTGGCTTCGCCGTGCTCCGCCGCCGCGCGCAGAAAGCCGTCCGCTGCAATTTGCAGGGCCTCATCCCACGTGGTTGGGTGGAGCTTGCCGTCGTCGCGCCGCACCAGAGGCCGGGTCAGGCGATCCGGATGGTGGACGAAGTCGTAGGCGAATTGGCCCTTGACGCAGAGCGCGCCTTCGTTGGCCGGGCCGTCCATGGCCGGCTGGATGCCTACAATGCGGTTGTCCCGGGTCATGACATCTACGGCGCAGCCCACGCCGCAGTAGCCGCAGACTGAACGGGTTTTGGTAATGCCTGCTTCCATGAGGGGAATGGGGTTTTGCATGACGGTTCCTTTCTAACGGTTAATTGTGAATGAGTAACGATGAATGGTTAATGGGCATGTCGACTGTGGCTGTACACATTCATCCCTGATGATTCACAATTAAGCATTTCGCAACGCTTTGCGGTCGGCCAGCGCGCCGGTGGGGCAAGTTTGTACGCACTGGCCGCAGAAGGTACAAGCTGAATCGCGCAGGTCATGGTCGAATTCCGTAACGATTTGGGTCTGGAAGCCTCGATTGGCAATGCTGATGGCGTAGTCGCCCTCCTGTTCGGCGCAGACGCGTACGCAGCGATAGCAGGAGATGCAGCGGTCATAGTCGCGCAGGATGAATGGGTTGGCATCGTCCAGTTTGCTCGTGCCCGAATGCGCGCCGGCAAAGCGATCCGTGCGCGCGTCACAGCGCTCAATCAGCAGCCCCAGCTCTTGCGAGGCATAGCCGCGCAGGGGATCGACTGACACTGCGCCGCCGTTTTCCGATGCGACCATCTCCAGCAGGGTCCTGCGATGGCGGGCCAGGCGTTCGCTTTCGGTGTGGACGACGGTGTCAAGCTGAGCCACGGTCGTGCACGACGCCACGGGATTGCGCGTGCCCTGCACATCCACCATGCAGAGACGACAGGCGCCGAATGCTTCCAGCCGCGGGTCATAGCAGAGGGTGGGAATCTCCCTCCCGTAACGTTGGGCGACTTCGTAGAGCGTTTCGCCCAGGGTAAAGGTCACCAATTCTCCGTCCAGGGTCAGCGTCAATTCGATTTGTTCTGTCTCGTTCATGAAATTTTCCCTGTCTAAAACGGAATGAGCAATGAATAAAATTGGTTGCGCCGTAGCGATACCTTCAGCTTATCCTGATCGTTCCGTTGCGCATTACTCATTACTCGTTACGTATTATCCCTTAACCGGCGATCAACGTCACTGCGATGAGCGCTGCCGCTACGCCTACAATTTGCAGTCGAGTCAGCCGCTCATCGAGGAAGACCCGGGCCAGCAGCACCGTCATGCCGGGAAAGAGGGATGAGAGCACAGCGGCGACATCCATGCGGCCGAATTGGGTGGCCAACAGGTAGAAAATGTTGCCGCCCACATCGGCCATGCCGGATACGCCTACCAGCCCCCAGGCGCTGCGCTTGGGCAGAAGAGGGCGGCGCGTCGCCAACAGGAAGAGCAAAAAGGCGATCCCGGCGGCAAAGCGGGCAATGGTCAGCGTCCAGTAGAGGCCGCCTTCCCCGGCATAGGCGACCAGCACGTAGTAGAAGCCAAAGCCAATTCCGGCCAGGCCCGCCAGGATCAGGTCCCGGCGTGTGGGGCGGAAATCGCCCGTTCCGGCCAAGAGCCAGACTGCCAGCAGGGCCACGGCGAAACCGATCAGCGTCATTCGATCCGGCCATCCCGCGGTAAAGAGCCCCACGGCTACGGGAATCACCGCGCCGATTAAGGCGGAGAGGGGCGCAATCACGCCCATGCGGCCCACGGCCAATCCCTGATAGAGGGAGCCCAGGCCAAGCAGCCCGGCCAGCCCGGCCGCGATGGAAAACCAGATGCTGCGTCCGTCCGGCCATGCTTCGCCCGTAATGAGGGCCAGCGCAATCAGCAAAAACGCGCCGACGAACTCGGTGGCGGTGACCACGCTGTAGCCGGGGCTGCGTTTGGTCGCCAGCCCGCCGCAGAAGTCGCCCGTGCCCCACGAGGCCGCGGCCAGCAGCCCGAAGAGCGCGGCAATAGAAGACCAACTCGCCATCCGCTTGCTACCTCTTGCCTGCTACCTGGTCAGGAAAATAGCGCACAAAGCTCTCCACCACCGCGGGCGCGGCCATGCCCAGGCCGCAGGCGCTGGTCTCTTTCATGGTGAAGGCGATGTCGGCGACTTCCGCGTGCCACGCTGCCGCATCAGCCGGCCCGCCGCCATTGAGTCGCTCGGTCAGGCGCTGGGTCCCGATGCGGCAGGGGAAGCACTTGCCGCACGATTCATGCGCGAAGAACGCAATGGCGTTGTGGGTTACGGCCCGCATGTCCCGGCGATCGTCAAAGACCATGATGCCGCCGGCGCCCAGAAACGAACCTTTGCTGCGCACGCCCGGCTCATCCAAGGTGACGTCCAGGTCGTCCCCAGCCAGGAAGCCGCCGGAGAGGCCCGCCATGGTGGCGGCCTGAATGGTGCGGCCGGGCAGAGGGCCGCCGGCCCAGTCGTAGAGCAGGGTTTGCAGGGGCAGGCCAAAGGGCACTTCATAATTGCCCGGCCGCTGGACGTCGCCCGAGAGGCTGATAATTTTGGTGCCGGCGATGTCGCCCAATCCCAGGTTCTGATACCAGCTCGGTTCCCGGCGCAGGATTTGGGGAACCGCGGCCAGAGTCTCCACATTGTTGACCGCGGTGGGCTTGCCCTCAAAGCCGTGGGTCACAGGATAGGGCGGTCGGTTGCGGGGAAAGGGATGCTTGCCCTCCAGGCTGTTGAGCAGCGCGGTCTCTTCGCCGCAAATGTATGCGCCCGCGCCGCGTCGGATATAGATGTCGAAGTGGAAGCCGCTGTCCAGGATATGTTCGCCCAGATAGCCCGCGGCGTATGCCTCCTCGATTGCCCGCTCCAGGATGACCTGGCTTTGGGGATACTCGTAGCGCAGGTAGATGAAGCCCGCGCGTGCGCCGGTGGCGTAGGCCGCAATGAGCATGCCTTCGATGACGGCATGGGGGTCGAAATCCAGAATGACCCGATCCTTGAAGCAGCCCGGCTCGCCTTCATCCGCGTTGCAGATTACGTACTTGGGTTGGCCTTCCGCATCGGCCACGGCCCGCCACTTGACGCCCGTGGGAAAACCCGCGCCGCCCCGGCCGGCCAGGCCGCTCTCCCGCACGTGGCGAATAACCGCCTGCGGCGTCATTTCATCCAGCGCGCGTGTCAGTCCGGCATAGCCGCCGGTACGCTCATAGCCGGCCAGCGTGGCCCGATCCGGCGTACGGATTTCGGCGAAAATGCACTCTTCTCTGCCGCCGGGATTGGGCGACGGCAGCCGCGGCGGAGGCGCCGTCATCGTAGCGGGCGACGCGCCGATCAGCACTTCATGTCCGCGCAGGACGGGTACGGGATCATCACAGCGTCCGGCGCAGGGCATGGCCGTCGCGCCCTCGTGAGCCAGCGCGGCCAGCAGCTCTTCGCCGCCGTGGAGGCGACAGACGGGGCCGGTGCAGACCCGAGGCGCGTCCTGGGTTCTCCGGGGATCACGCGCAAAGTGATGGTAAAACGTGACCGTGCCGTAGAGGTCGGCCAGGGGAATGCCCAGCGCGGGAGCAATCAGCCTCAGGGCATGGTCAGACAGGTAGCCGTCCCGGTCATGAAAGGCATGGAGCAGGGGCAAGAGGGGAGCCGGCTCGCCACGCCACTGTTCAATAAGTTCCTGATCGGCGGGCAGAGACATGATGAGGCGCTCCTGAGATGAAAACGGTTGGTAGAAGTGGCCGGCGGCGGATGGGGAAGCGAGGCCGAGCATAGGTTGCTCATTATCCATGAAGGCGCGGAGAGTTGTCAATCGCGCGGGAAGCGGGACGGGATTGTGCTTTTCACCTCGTCTGGGTTGCCGACTATGCGCTGAGTGAGAGAATCTTCCACCGCACCTCATACCTCTCCGAAATTTCCAACGTTTATTTGTTCTCGTTTTTTATACCGCCATGTGCTGGAGGCTACCACAAGCTCAAAAAATGCTGTTGACATCTCCTGACACTGCTGCTACAATGATTGTGTCACTGTATTAATACACTCAGGTGTACTACATGAATTTCCCGAAGATCCGCATATTAGAAGGAGTAGGTCATCTTCCTATTTCTTTTCAGATCAAAAACAACCTCAAGCACGCTATATCGAGCGGACATCTGGAGCCAAATACACAACTGCCCAGCGTTCGGGACTTGGCAAGCCAGCTAAATGTTGCCGCGAATACGGTTGCTCGTGCCTACAAAGAACTTCAAGATGAAGGACTTTTGATTACCTACGCTGGACGGGGTACATTTGTCGCCGACCTTGTGCAGAATCGCAGGTGGAACACGGATGACCAACAGACATTGCAGGGAATCCTCCAGCCTGCCATCGCTTCGGTTCGTGCCATCGGTTACAGCGAAGAACAAATTGTAGACGCAGTTCAGGAACTTCTTGGGCAAAGTTCGCTTCACATCGGGCTGATTGGGATTAATGAAACAATTGTCAAGAAATGGCAACAAATTCTAGAAGAGGAGTTAGCTGATTTGCAGCCAGAAGTGTTGGCCTTTACCGTGGCCGAACTTCGCGATGATTTTGACTTAGTCAATAAGCAGCTAAGTTCCTCTTATTATCTGTTTACTCTTATCACAAGTTATCCCGAAACCCGGATTCGATTTCAAGGCCTTAATAAACGTGTTGTTGCATTGATTACTGAAGTCTCGATGAAGACTCATCAGCAACTTGCTGAACTACCGCCAGATCAACCCATTGGGCTCATCTGTGAGGATATGTATGTCAATAATCTGATGAGTTTAATTGAGCCGTATGTTGCAACGGAGCGCATACAACGCGTATCACCGGATGACGTATCTGACGTGCGCGAGCTGATGGCAAGCGTGAATTATGTCCTTCATACACTCACCCCTAAAAAATTGGTAATGGGTCTGGCTGTTCCCGCTCAGCACCTTATCGAGATCGAATTTCTTCCCAATCGCTCTTGTTTCGATCAAATTCGGCAAATGCTTTTGAGGGAATCTGTACCGGCATAACTAAACCGATATTCAGCAGGAACCGACAGCTCTTCCGCCAGGCAGAGTAACGACTTCTGCTGAAACAGAGTTTAGAAGCAAATGTATATGCCTTGCGATACATTACTCGGCGTCCTATAGGTGAAAAAAAGGGTGTTTTCATAAATGGGGTCTTACATTCTGCGCCGAATTATCCAGGTGATTCCAACTTTTATTGGCATCACGCTAATCACCTTTCTCGTCTTGCGTTTGACCGGGGATCCAGCCGCTATGGTTTTAGGCGAAATGGCAACCGAGGATGCACTGCAGGAATATCGCGCCCGCTTTGGCTTAGACGCTCCGCTCCACATTCAATATCTTCGCTATATGCAGGGCGTCGTTACGGGGGATTTTGGCACTTCACTGCGCTACAACGAACCTGTCGTTAAGCTTTTGTTGGAGAGACTTCCGGCAACTCTTCAGCTAGGGGGATCGGCTTTACTGTTTGCCATTGCGCTTGGTATACCGGTCGGTATTTTTTCTGCTTTGACGCAGAATCGCTCGCTGGATTTCTCCGTTCGCGCCCTTGTCCTGCTCGGGCAGGCGATTCCCGGCTTTTATCTTGGTATCCTCTTAATTATGCTCTTTTCGGTTCAGCTCGGCTGGCTGCCTACTGGCGGCCGCGGAAATCTCAGCCATTTGATCCTGCCGACAATTACATTAGGAACGGCCTTGGTGGCATTAATCGTCCGATTCACTCGATCGGCGATCCTGGACGTAATGCGCAATGACTACATCCGTACCGCCAGAGCCAAAGGCCTGAGGGCGCAGACCGTGCTCTTCCGTCATGCCTTGCGAAATGCAATGATTCCCCTTCTGACAATTATTGGGTTGCAAATGGCCGTTGTTTTCAGCGGAGCAATTGTGACTGAAACAGTCTTCTCCTGGCCGGGAATGGGCCGGCTAATCATTCAATCAATTTATGCACGCGATTTCCCGCTTGTTCAAACCGCCGTTCTGTTCGTAGCAACAACTGTAATATTGATCAATCTGGCCATCGACATTTTGTATGTGCTGGCCGATCCGCGTGTACGAGCTGACTAAAACCATGGCTACATACCGTGCATCATTATCTCTGCCGACAGCGGCGGAGCCTACACAGAGTCATACGCGTCGAAGTTTGCGGGCCTTTTTTCGGAGTTGGGTTAACTGGATTGCGTTGCTGATTATCGTTATCGGCTTCTTGATGGCTATCACGCCCAAAGAATGGCTGCCGCATGATCCAACAGCAGTCAACCCGGCATTACGCTTGCAACCTCCTTCTCTCTTTTCCGGCGAAGGTGACTTTTTGCTCGGCACGGATACGCTCGGACGCGACATTCTATCGCGCAGTATCTACGCAGCTCGCTGGACATATCTGGTAAGCGTTAGCGCAGTCGTAATTTCGACGGTTCTGGGGACAATGGCAGGGCTAAGCGCCGGCTATTTCCGCGGGTGGCTGGACACTATTATCGCGCGCTTAATCGATATGCAGCTTGCATTTCCTATTGTCTTACTTTCCATCGCTGTTCTGGCGGTTTCCGGTCCAAGCTTACTCAACATGATCTTGGTATTGGGGCTAGTGGACTGGGCGCGTTATGCACGTGTTGTGCGCGGTAGTGCGTTAAGCCTGCGAGAGGAGGATTTTGTGGATGCCGCTCGGGCGACCGGGGCGACAAGCTGGCGGATCATGATGCGCCATATTCTCCCGAATATCCTGTCTTCAATTGTTGTACTAACGACGTTTTCTACCGCGCGCCTGATGTTGACTGAGTCAGCGCTCAGCTTCTTGGGGCTGGGCGTAACCCCTCCGGCTACAACCTGGGGCAGCATGATCGGGGGAGGCCGGGATTATATTCTTCAGGCTTGGTGGATTAGTGCGATTCCAGGCACGCTTATCACTTTGACAGTCTTGGCGATTAACCTTGCCGGTGATGGATTGCGTGACGCGTTTGATCCTCGGGGAGAGCGCTAAATGCAAATCGTTCTTGTCCGGGAGCGTATGTACCATGTCATTTTCAATATTTAGAAAATCGAAAGGGAGGTAAGCCTGATGTTTGCAAGATTCCGCGTGCTGCTTGTCGCCATTTTAGCCCTGGTTCTAACGGCTGGTTGTGCATCCACCGTGACACCGACTGGAGTTCAGCCCGGTGATACGGAAAACACATCCTCTGGGGTCGTTGAGGAGAAGGTTTTGGTAATTGGTCATCATGTCGATCCAGTAACATTGAATCCTGTTACCAATACAACGGCAGCCTTTCAAAGCGTGACAGCATCTACAATTGAGCAGTTAGTCTATTTTGAACCGGAGGGTTCGGACATTTTGCCAGGGCTTGCTGAAAGCTGGGCGTTCTCTGATGATGGTTTGCAACTTACGATGAACCTGAAGGAAGGCGTAATTTTTCATAACGGCGAGGAGTTTAACGCTGAAGCAGCCAAATTTAGTCTGGAACAGTTGAAAGCTTCACCCCCTTATGAACGATGGACCCAGGAGTTCGGCGATATAGAGGTCGTAGACGATTATACAGTTGTTATCAACTTCGCCGAACCTACTGGATTTGCGCTTTCTGCCCTTGGCCGTGGTAGTTATGTCCTCCCGCCTGCTTACTATGCCGAGCTTGGGGCGGAAGAATTCAGCCTTGCTCCTGTAGGAACTGGGCCTTATCAATTTGTTGAGTGGGTGAAGGACGATCATGTCACATTTGAGGCGTTTGAAGACTATTGGGGCGGCCCGCCGGCTTTTGACCGTATCGTTTGGCGTGTCATTCCTGAAGATGCTGCACGTGTAGCTGCGCTCCAGGTAGGCGAAGTAGATCTTATTACCAATGTGACGCCGGGCCAGGCGAACACTATCCGCAACGATGAAAACTTAAGACTTGTCTCCATTCCTGGCGTACGTGTTTTTATGACTTATGTAGACTCTCGCCTGGATCATCCGGTTGCCGATCCCATGGTCCGCCGCGCAATGAACTATGCAGTTGACAAGGATGGCCTCGTTGCATTGTTTGACGGTGAGGCCCGTGGTCTGGATGGTCAATATCTGCTGCCCGGCATTATCGGATATGACGAAACCTTGGACAATTTTGCCTATAATCCGGAAAAGGCAAAGGAACTTCTTGCCGAGGCTGGATATCCAGATGGCTTTACTATGACACTCAAATATCCGATCGATCGCTATCCTCTGGATAAGGAAATGGGTGAAACCGTTGCAGCCTATTTGGAAGCGGTCGGTATTGATGTCGAACAGGTACCCTTGGAATATGGTGAATTTCGACGTCAACATGTCGAAGAGGAAACAATGGGGCCGGCTTGGATGTGGGGTCTGGCCACACCGTCTGATCCGCATATGATGGTCAGCCTCTTTGGCCCCGGCTCCATATACACTCGATTTCCTGATGATCAGCGTGTGTTTGACCTCATTGATCAGGGAATGCGTGAAACTGACACGGCAACGCGCGAGGGAACTTACAAAGAGTTAATGGCGATTTGGAATGAGGAGCCTTTGGGCATCTACATGATTGTTCCCAACGATTTGTATGGAATGAGCATAGCTATAGAAAATTTCGTGCCTCGTACAGACCAAGTCGTTGACTTGCGTACAACGACGACATCTGAATAGCATACCGTGCTTCGTGCCTAACAGAGGTCAATCAGCGTTAATTGACCTCTGTTAGGCACGGCTCTACCGAGAGGTCTCCATGATGACAACTATTGACATAGATCCCAACGTGCTGGCGTTTCATGAAGAAATTGTTATTTTTGACGGGTTGACCTCTTCACCCATTACTGCTGAACAAGCAGAACGGATGCAGCAGGGGGGGCTAACCGGAGCCAACATGACAGCTTCGTGGGTTGATGCTGACTTTCAAACAGCTGCCCAAGCGATTGCGAAGGTGCGGCGAGATATAAAGATGCAAAATGACAAAGTGTTAGTTGCTACGACTGTCGCAGAGATTGTTGCGGCTAAGCAGGCAGGACGCACAGCGATCGTAATCGGCTTCCAAAATGGTAAGCCCGTGGAAGATGAGATTGATTTTCTTGACGTCTTGTTTCATATGGGTTTACGCATTATGCAATTGACTTATAATGAAAAGAATTATATCGGCGACGGCTGTACCGAATTACGCGATGGCGGACTAAGCCGTTTTGGCGTTGATCTAATTCACCGTATGGCAGAAATAGGGGTCGTTGTTGATCTCTCTCATTGCAGTGAACAGACTTGTCTTGATGCCATTAACGCTTCTTCGGTTCCGGTAATTATCTCGCATGCGAATCCCAGTGCGCTTATCCCCAATCCACGCAATAAGAGCGACAAAACGCTTGAAGCGCTTGCCGAAAGAGGCGGTGTCGTTGGGGCCTGTGCGTGGTCTCCGCTCTTAGCGCGTGATCCGCATCATCGCCCTACGCTCGAAGATTTGTTGGATTCGATTGACTATTTGGTGGCGCTGCTTGGCATTGATCATGTGGGAATTGGTACAGATATGGGTGAAGGAACCTATGTTAAAGCAATTTGGGATGCCCTGTACTTACACAACGGCGAGCATTCGCAGGTGACCAGAATGCTGGGGAATTGGTGGCAGTTTGAGACCCGCTTTCCTGAAGAAGTATCCAGCGTCGTTAATTTGCCGCATATTACAGCGGGTCTTGTCAGACGCGGGTATAACGAGCAACAAATTAAACAGCTTTGGGGGCTCAATTTCTTACGCGTTTTTGAACAGGTCTGGGGGGCATAGCGACTATGGTCTCTAATATGTCGGATATAAGCGCTGAGCGCGCTGATAAAATCTGGTCCATGAATATTGTGATCGACGGTTTGGCCGTCAATGCACATAACTGGCAAAAGCAAACCGCGGCCGGACTGACCGCTGTGAACGTTACGCTTGCTTCTGCGAACTCTAGTTTTTATGATATGTTGAAGCGGATGGATCCGTACCTAATGCTATTGAGCATCGCTCCGCAGGAAGTGCTCCTGGTAAGACGCTCCACGGATATCCTACGCGCAAAGAATGCGGATATGCTTGGGCTCATTTTTGGTTGGCAGAACGGCTCCCCGCTTGGTGAAGATCCGATGTACGTGCGTGTTGCGCATGCGCTTGGCGTTCGGATTATTCAACTTACATACAATGAACGTAATGCAATAGGGGACGGCTGTTTAGAGCCCGAAAATCGCGGCCTCACGGCATTTGGACGGCAAGTAGTAGTCGAGATGAACAGATTGGGCATACTCATTGATCTCTCGCATGTGGGAGACCGGACCTGCGCAGAAGTGATCGATCATTCGGCGGCCCCATGCATTTTTTCTCATGCCAACCCACGCGTCCTCAGTAATAGCCCACGTAATAAGCCTGACGATCTCATCCGTGCTATCGCTGCAAGAGGCGGGCTAATTGGATTGACTCCGTATGCTCCTTTTTCTGAAATTCGGGCAAACCAGCGCCCCACAGCAGAAGATTACTTCCGACTGGTTGATTACGCCGTTAATCTGGTCGGCATTGACTCCGTTGCATTTGGTACCGACATGCCCGAAGGACGTGACCGGCTTGCTTATGAAATTGTGATGGCGAAGCGCTATCCGGACCTTGCGAAGGGGTATGATCATACGACTCGCCATGCATCTGGTTTTGATAGCCTGGAAGAATTGCGGAAGATCCCATACGAAATGCTCAAGCGTGGTTATACGGATGAGGATATCCGTAAATTTTTGGGTGGGAATCTCCTGCGCGTTTTTGCTGAAGTTTGGGATCGTTGAATCATAACCGCCGTTATATCAACCTGCTTTTTCAATTGGAAAGAGATTTGATCATGGAGCAATCCTTCGATAAGTCCCCCCGAATGATTATTGACGGTCTAAACTGTGCAGCTGTTACGCCGGAGCAGATGAAGCGAACCCTTGATGGCGGCGTCACTGCGATGAATCTGACAATTGTTCGTCCATGGGCGCAATTCACTGATGCTATGGTCGGATTGTCTGAACATATTGCTGCGATTGAAGCCATGGCTGATCTGGCGTTTATTGCAGAAAGCGTTGCTGACATTGAACGTGCCCGCAGCGAACGAAAAGTTGCAATTATCATGGGCGCGCAGAACTCGCTGTTGGTCGAGGAGGACCTAAGACTTTTGCGCATTCTGCATAGATTAGGCTTTCGCATTCTTCAACCGACTTATAATGAGCGTAATGGGTTTGGCGACGGCGCTACTGTTGAAGAGGATAAAGGACTCACGGAATTGGGTTATGCGTGGGTTGCCGAAATGAATCGGCTTGGGATCTTGATCGATATTTCTCACTCAGGCTACCAAACTTGCGCAGACGTCGTGAGTGCGTCCGCATATCCCGTCATCTTTTCTCATGCAAATGCTAGGGCGCTGTGCGATAGCCCCCGAAATAAGCCCGACGAGTTGATCCGATCTGTTTCAGATATCGGCGGGGTTACCGGAGCCGTAACCTGGGCGCCTGCGCTACGCCATGCTGAAAGACCAACAATTGATGATTATTTGGATCAGATTGAATATATTGCCAATCTGTCTGGTGTTGAGCATGTAAGCTTTGCCTCTGATATGGGAGAGGGTGTGTATGCATCCGCCGAAGATTGGGATACGAAATTTGGTCCGAATGGGATGTATCCATCCGTTACCGGTGTCTTAGGAGATTGGTATGTATTTGAGCAGCGCTTCCCTAACGGATATGAAAGTCTTGCTCATACGTCACGCATTTGGGATGGCTTAGTTCAGCGCGGCTACAGTGAAGATGCCGTTGAGAAAATTATGGCGGGCAATCTCTTGCGCGTATTCGGGGAGATATGGAGGTAACGAGCCTCAGTGTCGCATCATGGGGACCGTCAACCCTTGGGCAGGCTTAGGGCGAACTCTAACCATTATCTACATTGACGCCACGTACCCAAATCGCCCGGATCAAAAAAACGGCGTCTCTCCCGGAGACGCCGTTTCTCTTTCCTGCTTCCTTTTTGCCTCACAAAATCTGGCTCAGGAACAGCTTGGTTCGCTCATGCTGGGGATTGGTGAAGAAGACGTCCGGCGGGGCCTCCTCCACGATTTCGCCATGGTCAAACATGCAGACCCGGTCGGCCACGGCCCGGGCAAAGCCCATTTCGTGGGTAACCACCAACATGGTCATGCCCGACTCGGCCAACTCCACCATGACGTCCAGCACTTCCTTAATCATTTCCGGATCCAGCGCGGAAGTGGGCTCGTCGAAGAGCATGATCTT
>JAGRCP010000006.1:120543-126555 GCA_020433455.1 Caldilineaceae bacterium
GGGAAGAGGTTGAACTGCTGGAAGACCATGCCCGTCTCCCGGCGGATGGCCTCAATGTTGCGCACATCGTGGGAGAGTTCAATGTTATCCACAATGATGTCGCCCTGCTGATGCTCTTCCAGGCGGTTGATGCAGCGGATAAACGTGGATTTTCCCGAGCCGGACGGCCCGCAGATGACAATGACTTCCTGAGGCTTGACTTCAATATCCACGCCGCGCAGGACGTGGAAGTCGCCGTACCACTTGTTGACGTCCCGGCAGACGATGATGGGATCACCGGTCAACTCGCGGCGGGGGCGGGTTGATTCAACGGTTAAATCGGTCGACATGGCATTGATTCCTTCTGTTCAATTCAATAATGGTAGGGCAATAAGCGCAAGAGCTTGTTGCCGGATAGTTTTCCGGGCAGAGCGGATCAGCGCTCGCCCACGCCCGTCGCCGTTTCCAGATGACGGCTGGCATAGGACATGGAGAAGCTGAATATCCAGTAGATGAGCGCCACCACCACAAAGACTTCCTGGTAGCGGCCCAGCCAGGACGGGTTGGCCAGAATCGAGCGGGCGATGCCCAGCAGGTCGAACAGACCCACCAGCGCCACCAGGGAGGTGTCCTTAAAGAGGCCGATAAACTGGCCCACCAGCACCGGAATCACCGCACGCAGGGCCTGGGGCAAAATAATGCGCGTCATGGCCTGAAAGCTGTTGAGCCCCAGCGCCTGCGCCGCTTCATTCTGGCCTTTGGGAATGGACTGTAAGCCGCCGCGTACATTCTCCGCGGTATAGGCCGCGGAGAAAAGGATGATGGCCACCATCGCGCGCAACACCCGATCCACGGGCGGCATGCTGGCGGGCAGGAAGAGCTGGAGCATCACCTGGGCCATGAAGAGGAGGCTGATGAGGGGGACGCCCCGGATAAACTCGATATAGATGACGCTGAGCAGCTTGATCGCCGGCAGTTTGGACTGACGCCCCAGCGCCAGCAGTACGCCCAGGGGAAAGGAGAAGAGAATGCCCACAAAAGCCAATAGGAGAGAGAGGAGCAGTCCGCCCCACAGATTGGACGGCACGACCGTCCAGGGGCCCGTATCCGCGCCGAATCCGCGGATAATGAAAATGATGGCCAGAAAAAAGAGCGCCCAGGCGGCGGCGGCAATGCGACTCATGTTGGGCAGGGGGACAAAACGGGCGACGGCAAATGCGCCGATGAGCGCGGCTTCGGTAATCAGCAGGTCCAGCCGGGCGCGCGCGGAAAGCCACGGCAGCAGCATGAGGAGGAGCGGGATGGCGAAGACCACCAGCATGGTGATGCTGACGGAGCGCCCCCACGCACCCCAGGACAGCCCCACGACGGCCGCAGCCAGATAGATGCAGATCCAGAGACGCCACGCCATCGCCGCCGGATATTGACCGCGCATGAGCAGATTCCAGTTGGCGGGAATGACGTCCCACTCGGCTGTATGAAGCGCCCAATTGGTCAGGCCTCTGACCAGCCAAAAAATGATAACGGCAGCCAGGATGGTTAACAGCGCATTGAACCAATTGCTAAAGAGATTGCGGCGCAGCCACGCGCTAATCGTTTTGCGTTCGCTGGGCGGCGGCAAAACTTCACGCGTCGGCGTTTGGGTAACGGTCGTCATAGAATCGCCTACCGTTCTACTAGTTGAATGCGTTTGTTGTACCAATTCATGAAGAGGGAGGTGAGCAAGCTAAAGCTCAGATAAACGCCCATGATCATCATGAAGACTTCGATGGCGCGGCCGGTCTGATTGAGAATTGTATTGCCGGCTACGGCAAAGAGGTCCGGATATCCGATAGCAATGGCCAGGGACGAGTTTTTGGTCAGGTTCAGGTATTGGCTGGTCAGAGGCGGGATGATGACCCGTTGGGCCTGGGGCAGCACGATGAGGCGCATGGTCTGGACGCCGTTCAATCCCAGGGCGGTCGAGGCCTCCCGCTGGCCCTTGGAGACGGACTGAATGCCCGCGCGCACGATCTCGGCAATGAAGGCGCCGGTGTAGAAGGTCAGGCCGGTGAGCAGCGCCAGAAATTGCTGACTGAAGTTTTTGCCCCCCTCGGTGTTCAGCCCTTCCAGCCTGGGCGCTGAGTAGGCCAGCGGACGCAAAATGATAAACCCAACAATTGCAATCGCCAAAAAGACGCCCAGAAACCAGAGCGTAACGAAGGGCATGCGCCCCGTACGCCGTCCCCGCTGGACCTGAACGTAGGCCACAACGATGGCCGCCAGCAATCCGCCCCCCAGCGCCATGAGGTAGGCGTTCCAGCTCGCCGTGGGAACGCCCCACGGCGTGGCGATGCCCCGATTGCTCAGGAAAATGGGGAAGACCGGGTCGAAGAGGCGAATCGCGTCGCGTACCCGGGGCAGCTTCAGGAAGACTGCCTGGGCAATAAAAATCAGGAGCAACAATAAGGGAATATTGCGGAAAAACTCGACGTAGACCAGGGCAATCTTGCGGACCAGCCAGTTGCCGGAAAGGCGCATAATGCCCGCGATTGTTCCCACAAGGGTGGCCAGCACGATGCCCAGCGCCGCGACCTGAAGCGTATTCAGCAAGCCGACCAGAAAAGCCCGGCCGTACGTGTCGGAGCGCTGATACGCAATCAGGCTCTCGCCGATGTCAAAGCCGGCGGTTTGGCGTATGAAGCCGAAGCTGATGGCAATACCCATCTGATCGCGCAGGGCCCGCACCATGTTGTTGTAGAAGAAATAAAGGAGGCCCACAACGACGGCCACGACGACAATCTGGCTGATGATGGCCAGCACCCGCTCATCGCGCCAGATGGGCGGTCGTGCATGAGAGGTATGAACAGAGGATTCTTGCATAAGCGCTGATGCTTTCTTTGCGTGCGGAACATGAAAACAGAGGGGCCTACGCCCCTCTGCTTCACGGAATCAGATTGAGTTAGCGAATCGGCGGTGCATAGAGGATGCCGCCGTCCCAGTAACCGGCGTTCAGGCCCCGGGGCAGGTCGAAGACCGTGTCCGGACCCAAGTTGCGATTGTAGATGTCGGCATAATTGCCTACTTGCTTGATGATCTGATAGGCCCAATCGTTGGACAGACCAACCTTGGCGCCGAATTCGCCTTCGTCGCCCAGGAGCTTGCGAATGTTGGGATCTTCGCTGCCCAGGAAGCTGTCTACATTTTCCATGTTGATGCCGGCTTCTTCGGCCAGGAAGGTCACGTAAGTGGACCACTTGATGATGTCATACCACTGATCGTCGCCGTGACGCACCATGGGGCCCAGGGGCTCCTTGGAGAGGGTGACGTCCATGATCACGTGGGCGTCCGGTTCGGCCATGATGGACTGGCGGGAAACCAGGCCCGACTTGTCGGTAGTGAAGGCGTCACAGCGGCCTTCTTCGTAAGCGTTGGACGTTTCGTCAGCCGTTTCGTAGACCACGGGCTCGTACTCGACGCCCGCCGCAGCCATCTGGTCGGCCAGGTTCAGCTCGGTGGTGGTGCCGGCCTGAACGCAAATGGAGCCGCCGTTCAGGTCCTGCAGCGTGGTAAAGCCGTCGGCCTTGCGCACGATGAGGCCCTGACCGTCATAGAACGTGACCGGCGCAAAGTTGCCGCCCAGGTCCGTATCCCGGGACATGGTCTCCGTGGTGTTGCGGACCAGTACGTCCGCCTCTCCGCTCTGGAGCACGGTAAAGCGCTCGGAGGCGGTGGCGGCCCGGATTTCAAACTTGGTGGCGTCGCCGAAAATGGCGGCGGCATAAGCCTTGCAGAAATCGACGTCAAAGCCGCTGAATTCGCCCGCTTCATCGATAAAGCCGAAGCCGGGCAGGTTTGCGTTGCCTACGCAGATGATGTAGCCGCGGTCGAGGACCGTTTGCAGGGTGCTGCCGCCGGTCTGGGCAGCCGACTCGGCCGGGGCGGTCTCAGCAACAGCGGCCTCAGAAGCGGCGGGTTCGGGTTCGGCTTCGGCCGGTGCAGGGGCCGCACCGAAACAGGCGGCAATGACCATGCCGACAACCATGGACATGATCATACCGAAGACGTAGATCTTTGAACGTTTGAACATGTGATTCTCCTTTTTTGGAGGCGAGAAATTGTTGCACAAATTCCGTGAACGGAAGACTGTGTTATGACAAAAGCGCGGTGTAGTCCAACCAACGCTTTGATCACTTCTGTAGGTCTTGCTTGTATTGCATTATTACAGTGTTGTTACAGTAACGAAATGAGGCGTCCGGTAAGCTGTTCCGGCGGACAAATAAACTTGACTCTGTAGATATCCTGCGAGGCTTACAATCGCTGTCACTGGCGGGGGTGACTATAACACGGTTGGTTTTGAACGTCAAAACGTTCAAAACCAACCGTAATGATTATGGTTCCTGCGGAACCCATTATGGGGCTTATGTGGGGCGCCGCATCACGCATTTGGCCCCTGCATCAATCCCAACCGACCCGCGGCTGTTTACTCGGACGAGCTGTCATAATCCAGGTTCGGGGCCAGCCAACGTTCCGCTTCGGCTATGGTCATGCCCTTGCGCGCGGCATAGTCTGCGACCTGGTCCTGAAGGAGACGGCCCACGGTGAAGTAGCGCGCCTGGGGGTGGGCGAAGTAAAAGCCGCTTACCGACGCGGCCGGGGCCATGGCGCAGCTTTCGGTGAGGGTGATGCCCGTGGTTTGGGGAGCGGAGAGAAGCTCAAAGAGCGTCCGCTTCTCCGTATGCTCCGGGCTGGCGGGGTAGCCGGGCGCAGGTCGAATGCCCTGATACGCTTCACGGATGAGGCCGTCATTATCCAACTCCTCATCCTTCGCATAGCCCCATAGCTCCCGCCGCACCCGCTCGTGCATCAGTTCGGCCAGGGCCTCGGCCAGCCGATCGGCAATGGCCTTGACCATGATAGCGTGGTAGTCATCGTGGTCAGCCTGGAAAGCCGCCACCAGTTCGTTGGTTCCGATGCCTGCGGTGACGGCGAAGGCGCCCATGTAGTCGGCTACGCCGCTCTCCCGGGGGGCGACGAAATCAGCCAATGCCAGGTTGGGGCGGGATGCGCCGTTGTCTACCTGCTGACGCAGGGTGTGGATGCGCGTCAACGACTCTTTCCGCTCCTCATCCGCATAGATTTCGATATCGTCGCCCACGCTATTGGCCGGGAAAAGGCCGATGACCGCGTTGGCGGTAAGGCCCTGTACCGTCCCGTTGCCGTTGCCCTCCAGCAGCGCTTCTTCGGCCGCCAGCTTGTTGAGCATGGCCTGAGCGTCGGCAAAAAGCTTGCGCGCGGTCTCGCCCTTAACCGGATCGTTGAGGATGTCCGGGTAGCGGCCCTTCATCTCCCAGACGTGAAAGAAGGGCGTCCAGTCGATATACGGGGTGATTTCCGACAGGGGAATGGCCTCGAACGCGCGCACGCCCAGGAAGTTGGGCGCGGCAATGGGGGCTTTTTGCCAGTCGATCTCCAGTCGCTTGGCGCGCGCTTCGTCCAGCGACAGCAGCGGCTTGCGCCGGCGTCCGGCGTGATGGCTGCGCAGCTCTGCATACTCTTCCGTTATGCCGGCCATAAACCCGGCCCGGCTTTTGGGGTTGAGGAGGCTCTCGGCTACGTTAACCGCACGCGACGCGTCGATCACGTGGATGGTGTTGCCTGCATAGGCCGGGGCGACCTTGACCGCTGTGTGGATGCGCGAAGTAGTGGCCCCACCGATGAGGAGCGGCTGGGTAAAGCCCCGTCGGCTCATCTCCTTGGCCACGTGGACCATCTCGTCCAGCGACGGCGTGATCAGGCCGCTCAGGCCAATGATGTCGGCCTCTTCGGCAATGGCCGTCTCCAGGATTTTTTCAGCCGGAACCATAACGCCCAGGTCTACGATCTCATAATTGTTACAGGCCAGCACCACGCCCACAATGTTTTTGCCGATGTCGTGGACGTCGCCCTTGAAGGTGGCGAGCACGATGCGGCACTTGCCCTCGTCGCCCTCGGCCTTCTCCATGAACTGCTCGAGGTGGGCCACCGACGCATTCATGGTCTCGGCCGACTGCA
>JAGRCP010000037.1 GCA_020433455.1 Caldilineaceae bacterium
TCATGCCGTCCATGAGCGGCCCCTCAATGACGCTCAGGGGATCGTCCACCTGCTGCCGGGCCTCTTCCGTGTCTTCAATAATGTAATCGAGCACGCCCTTGACCAGCGCATATTCCAGGCGTTTATTGACGGGCAGCTTGCGCCAGGCGTCATCCTGCACCTGTTTTTTGTCCGTCCCTTTGACCGTTTCGGCAAAGGTGATCATGCGCTCGGTGGCATCCGGCCGCCGGTTGAAGATGACGTCCTCAACGTGCTCGCGCAGATCTTCGGGGATGTCGTCGTAGATGGCGAGCTGGCCCGCGTTGACGATGCCCATGTCCATGCCCGCCTGGATGGCGTGGTAGAGGAACGCGGCGTGCATGGCCTCGCGCACGGCATCGTTGCCCCGGAAGGAGAAGGAAAGGTTGCTCACGCCGCCGCTTATTTTGGCGTAGGGCAGGGTCTGCTTGATGAGCCGGGTGGCGTCGATAAAGTTGACGGCGTATTCGTTGTGCTCTTCCATGCCCGTGGCGATGGCCAGAATGTTGGGGTCGAAGATGATGTCCTGGGGCGGAAAGCCGATCTCTTCTGTCAGGAGCGTGTAGGCCCGGGTGCAGATTTCCACCTTGCGCTCTCGGCTATCGGCCTGGCCCGTCTCGTCAAAGGCCATGACGATGACTGCGCTGCCATAACGACGGATAAGCCGGGCCTGGCGCAGAAATTCTTCTTCGCCTTCCTTGAGGCTGATGGAGTTGACCACCGGCTTGCCCTGAACGCACTTGAGCCCGGCCTCCAGAATCGACCACTTGGACGAATCAATGACCACAGGAACCTTGGCCACGTCCGGCTCTGTGGCGATGAGGTTGAGGAAGCGGGTCATGGCCGCTTCGCCTTCGATCATGCCGTCATCGAAGTTGACGTCAATGAGCTGTGCGCCGCTCTCGATTTGCTGGGCCGCCACCGACGCGGCTTCTTCGTAGGCGTCTTCTTTGATCAGGCGCTTGAACTTGGCTGACCCGGCCACATTGGTCCGCTCGCCGATGTTGATAAAGTTGGTCTCTTGGGTGATGACCAGCGGCTCCAGTCCGCTCAGGCGGGTGCGTACCGGAATTTCGGGCACGCGCCGGGGCGCGGCATCGGCCACGGCCGCGGCAATAGCCCGGATGTGGTCGGGCGTGGTGCCGCAGCAGCCGCCCACGATGTTGAGAAAGCCGTCCCGGGCAAAGCCGCCCAATACCTTGGCCATGTGCTCGGGCGTGTCGTCATATTCCCCGAATTCGTTGGGCAGTCCCGCGTTGGGATAGAGGCTGACCAGCGTATCCGCCACGTTGGAGAGGGTCTCCAGATAGGGGCGCATCTCGTCCGCGCCCAGGGCGCAATTGAGGCCGACGCTGATGGGCCGCACGTGCTCCATCGCGATCCAGAAGGCTTCCGTGGTCTGGCCGGACAAGGTGCGCCCTGACGCGTCCACAACGGTGCCGGAGATCATGACGGGCAAGGATTCGCCCCGTTCGGCGAAGAGTTCATCTACGCCGAAGAAGGCGGCCTTGGCGTTGAGCGTGTCAAAGATCGTCTCGATGAGCAAGAGGTCGGCGCCGCCGTCCATCAGGCCCCGGGCCTGTTCCTTGTATGCATTTTTAAGCTCGTCATAGGTCACATTGCGGAAGGAAGGATCGTTTACATCGGGCGAGATTGAGGCCGTGCGGTTGGTCGGCCCCAGTGCGCCGGCCACGAAGCGGGGTCTGGCGGGCGTCCGTGCGCTCATGGCGTCGGCCGCGCGGCGGGCGATGCGGGCAGAGGCAACGTTCAGCTCGTAGGCCAGGGCCTCCATGCCGTAATCCGCCTGGGCAATAGCCGTGGCGCTGAACGTGTTCGTCTCCAGGATGTCGGCGCCGGCCTCCAGAAATGCCCGGTGAATTTCCTCGATGATTGCAGGCTGGGTCAAAGAGAGCAGGTCATTATTGCCCCGGAGCGGCGAGGGCCAATCGGCGAAGCGCGCGCCCCGATATTCTTCCTCGGTGAGGTTGTAGCTTTGAATCATGGTGCCCATGGCGCCGTCCAGAATCAGGATGCGCTCTCGAGCCAAACCTTGTAACGTATGTTGAGTTGTCATAACGATTGCTTCCTAACGATGCTTCCGGACGTGTCGGGTGCGACGCCTGTGGCGGCAGCCGGCTATCGGTTCCGTCGGCGAACAAAACGGCCCTTCCGGGCAAGACGATCATCTGTCGGTGGAGTGAAAGGTCCCCCTGCAAGGGCGCGCTGGCGCGCACAAAGAGCGGTCGCCTGCCATTCTATCGAGCATACGGTGTCGAATCCTTCGATCTCCGCCTCTTTGCAAAGCGGGCGCGCAAAATCAGCCCGTCATTCTACACCATGATGGGTTTGACGCGCCTATGCGACTGGATATGCGATTGGGTATGCGACCGGAGCGGTTAGTGAGAAACGCTGGCCTGAAGCGTGATGGGTGAGGAGAGATGCGTGATGACGATGCTGTCCGATCACGGGCCGCTCCTCACTGATCACGCCGCATGTTTTACCGTCCGTTGACGCGCGAGCGACGCAGGAAAGTCGGGATGTCCAGCTCTTCCTTGTCGAAGGTGCGCATGCTGTAGTCCGGCTCGGCCTGGCGCTGCTGGGGGGAAGCGGGTCGCTTGGCCCGTTCGTAACCCTGTGCGCCGAAATCCATGGCTTCCTGGGGCTTGGCCGACTCAAAACCCGTGGCGATGACGGTCAGGTGCACCTCGTCCTTCATCTCCGGATCGATGACCGCGCCGAAGATGATATTGGCTTCGGGGTGGGTGCTGGCCCGCACGATCTCCGCGGCTTCGTTGACCTCGTGGAGGCTCAGGTCTTCGCCGCCCTTGATGTTGAAAAGAATCGCCCGCGCGCCCTCAATCGAGACGTCCAGCAGCGCGCTGTGGATAGCCTGCTCCGCGGCCTGGGTGGCGCCGTTTTCACCCTGCCCCCGCCCGATGGCCATGAGGGCCGCGCCGCCCTCAATCATGACCGAGCGCACATCGGCAAAGTCCAGGTTGATCATGCCGGGGATGGTGATCAGCTCGCTGATGCCCTGGATGCCCTGGCGCAGGACATCGTCGGCCAGGCCGAACGCGTCCTTGAGCCCGACCTTTCGATCCACGATTTGCAGCAGGCGATCGTTGGGAATGGCAATGAGCGTGTCCACATTGTCCGCCAACTGCTGGAGCGAACTTTCGGCCACCCGGCGGCGCTGGCTGCCTTCAAAGGTGAAGGGCCGCGTGACGACGCCGATGGTCAGCGCGCCGGCGTCCCGGGCCGCCGCGGCCACGATGGGGGCCGCGCCTGAGCCGGTGCCGCCGCCCATGCCCGCGGTGACGAAGACCATGTCCGCGCCTTCGACGATTTCTTTGATATCCTCCCGGCTCTCTTCAGCGGCGCGCTGGCCGATCTCGGGATTGCCGCCTGATCCCAGCCCCTTGGTCAGCTTCTCGCCGATGCGCAGGCGCTGGGGCGCGCTGGAGAGCATGAGGGCCTGCGCATCCGTGTTGACGGAGATGAATTCTACGCCCTGGATGCCCTCTTCGATCATGCGGTTGACCGCGTTCTGGCCGCCGCCGCCCACGCCTATCACCTTGATGTGGGCAAAATTGTCAACGTACTGTGGCTGTGTGTTCTTGCGATTCGTCATACTTCCGGCTCCTTTTGTACTGGGGGGTACGATAACAAAATTTCTTTTATGATGAACGATGTATATCGTTGATACTGATGTTGGAGATGAAGGATGAAGAATTAGAAATTAGAAAACGGAAATGATGGCTTGTCGAGACTCTCAGCTCTCAAGCGCCTCTCATTATTCATTTCTGATTACTCATTTCTAATTTCTCGTTCCTCATTTCTCTTTTCTGATTCTTCTATCCCGGCAACAGGTTCCGAAACCAGCGCATCGTCTTGCCCAGCCGCTCGCTGTCCGCGGAAGTGAGCGGGTTGACGGGGAAGCGTTTTTTGACCTCCCGGGCATCCTCCTGCAGGGCCTGGAGCAACAGCCCGACGCTTGTTGCGTGGCTGGGCGATTGCAGGCTGCGCGGCAGGGCGATAATCGGGATGTCGGGCAACGGCGCGCCCGATCGCACCGGCATGTTGAGAATCTGCCGGCCCAAATCGTTGAAGCCGTTGAGCTGACTGGCGCCGCCCGTGAGGACGATCCCGGCCGGTATGCGGTTGAGATAACCGCTCTCCTCCAGCCGCAGCCCCACCATTTCCAGGATTTCCACGGCCCGGGCTTCCAGCACCTGGCAAACAAACCGGCGGCTGAAGCTGCGTTCCGAACGTTCGCCGAAGACCTTGGCCCACACCACCTCGTCATCCGCAACCCGCTCGGGCAGCACGCTTCCGTAGCGTAGCTTCAGATCCTCGGCCGTTTCAAAGGGAGCATGGAGCGCTACGGCAATGTCGTTGCTCAGATGATGGCCGCCTACGTCCAGAATTTCGGTGTGACAGAGGCCGTCATCCAGAAAGACCGCAATGTCCGTCGTGCCGCCGCCCATGTCCACCAGGGCCACGCCCGTGCGGCGCTCATCTTTGCGCAGCACGGCCCGGCTGCTGCCCAGCGGCTCCAGCACCAGCCCGTCCACGTTGATGTCGTGGGTGCGGATGCACTGGACCAGATTGGTTACCGCGGTGCTGCTGCCGGTGATGACGTGGGCGTCCACTTCCAGCCGATAGCCGCTCATGCCTCTGGGGTTCAGAATCTCTCGCTGGTCGTCCACGGTCCAGCTTCGGGCTACGGTGTGGATGATTTCCTGATGTTCGGGCAGGGCGATGGTGCGGGCCGCCGCCAATGCCGTCTGCATATCGGCTTCCGTAACGCCTGTCTGGGGGTCGATGGCGCTGACGCCCCTGCTGTTGGTCGTGGCGATGTGGCTGCCCGCGATGCCGACATGGGCGTTGGTCATGATCCGGTCGGCCTGGGCTTCGCACTGCTCCACGGCTTCGCTCACCGCCTCAGTCACCTCGGGTACGTTCACCACGACGCCCCGGCGGATGCCGCGGCTGAGGGCCTGTCCTTCACCAATAATTTCCAGGGCCGGATTGCCCAGACTATCATGCACAACCGCCGCGGTCAGCGCGCAAATTTTGGTCGTGCCGATGTCGATGGCGGAGATGAAATCGTTCACGCTTACCCGAATCCTTGTTCACAACAGATGGTTACGTCTTACGTTTACTGAATAAACGGCCGCTCCACATAGCGTACGTCGATGACCGTACCTGCCGCTTCGCCGCGGCTGAGCAACTGTTGCCCCGCATCCAAATTCGCCAACTTAGCGTCAATGTCGTGACCGTCGCCCCAGTAGACGTACGTCTTCCCGTCGGGAAGGGCGAAATTTAGCCCCACGCCTTGGTTGAAGCGCAATTCCTGCAACTGGGGCAGCGCGGCCAGCAGCGTTAGCGCCGAGTCCAGCACTTCAGGGTCAATGGCCGACTTGCCCGGCGTCTGTGCGTCCCGGTTGACGTCGATGATTTGGGGCAGCGGCTTGCCCTCGGCATCCGTTCTTTCTTCCCCGCCCGCGGCGTCGGAGCGGCTGCGCATAGTCAGCGCGGTGCCGTCGTCCAGCAGCCAAAGCGTGCCTTCCCGGGTTACCCACAGGGCTGTAGGCTGGACCTCCTCTACTGTAACGGTCACTTGATTGGGCAGACGGATACGTACGCCGGCGTCGGCGACATAGGGATGGCGCATGATCTGTTCTCGCACGTCATCCGGTTGCAACCAGAAGATGCTCCAATCCCGGATAGAAAGTTCGGGCGCCAAATCGGCCCGCTCCAGATAGCCGAGATTGACAAACTCAATGCTTTCGTCGCTCACAAACCACCGGGCGTCCCAGTGGAGGCGAAAGACGGCCGCCGCTGCCACCGCAAAAAGCAGGAGGCTAAAGAGCTTGCTCCAGTGCCACCCGCTGCCGGCCAGCTGCCGGACATTGCCGGTCCACGCGCCCGGCGAGAAGGCCGGCCGGCGAATCCGGGGCAGGGCGATGCGCTCTACGCGTACATTGCCGGGCAGCACGGCTTCCATGCGGCGCATGCGGCGCGCCCGTTGACGCTTGCGCCGCGCCTTGCGATATTTGGCTGTGTCCTGCCGCTTCTCCGCCGCTTTAGGAGCCATGAAGGGTTCGCAATCTTTTGGGGATAGGCCGCGTCGCGCCCGGGCTATCCTTACCTACCGTACGGTTCGGTTTTCCTGGCGCTCGCCATGATGCTCCAGCGCCAGATGGAGCAGTCGATCAACCAACTCCGCATAGCTTACGCCGCTGGCTTCCCAGAGCTTGGGATACATGCTGATGCGGGTGAAGCCGGGCATGGTGTTGATTTCGTTGAGAAAGATCTCGTCTGCTGCATCATCGAGTAAAAAATCCACCCGGGCCAGCCCCGCGCCTTCCACCGTGCGGAAGGCCAGAAGGGCCATTTCCCGGATGCGCGCCGCCTGTTCTTCACGCAGCGGCGCCGGAATTAACGCCTGACTTTTGTCGTTCAGATATTTGTCAGCGTAGCTGTAAAATTTATCTCCCGGTACAATTTCGCCCGCCACGCTGGCCACGGGTTCGTCATTACCCAGCACGCTTATCTCGATTTCCCGGGCATTGGGCACGGCCGCCTCTACCACCAGCTTGCTGTCATATCGAGCGGCCAGATCCAGCGCATCAGCCAATTCGTTCCGATCATCCGCCCTGCTGATGCCCACGCTGCTGCCCAGATTGGCGGGCTTGATAAAGAGGGATGTCCCCAACGCTTCTGCCAGTCCGCTCAGCACGGCCTCTCGCTCCCGGCGCCACTGCTTGCGCCGTACAACCCGATACTCGGCCTGGGGCAAGCCTGCCTGGGCAAAGAGCATTTTGGCTACCGCTTTGTCCATGGCCACCGCACTGGAAAGAACGCCGCACCCCACGTAGGGTAGATTGGCCATCTCCAGCAGGCCCTGAATCGTGCCGTCCTCGCCGTAGGGGCCGTGCAGGACGGGGAAGATGACGTCAATCGCAGGCAGAGGCTCTCCGCTGTCGGCGTTGGGCAGCAGGGCCCAAGCGTCAGATTCCCCATTGCCGTTACTTGCCGTCCTGCCGTCGCTTAACTGGGCCATGGGGTCGCCGTGGGTAAGCCATTTGCCCCTGGGCGTAATGCCGATGGGCGTCACCGCATGACCCGCCCGACGCAGCGCATCCATGACGTTTGCCGCGCTTTGCAATGAGACTTCGTGTTCTCCGCTGCGGCCGCCGAACAGCACGCCGACGCGGAGGGAATTGGATGATGACATGAATAGCTCTCTGATCGATTCTTCGTTCTATCAGTCCCAGTCGCCGGCTAACTGGATTTCCGTTTCCAGCAGGATGCCGCTCTGGCGAGCGACCTGCTCCTGAATGCGCCGGACCAGCTTCAGCACATCGGCGGCGGCGGCGCTGCCCGCGCCGCCCGGGTTGATGATGAAGTTGGCGTGAACGGAACTTACCTCCACGCCGCCTGCCCGTTCGCCCTTCAACCCCGCCGCTTCGATAAGCCGGCCGGCAAAATCGCCCGGCGGATTGACAAACGTGCTGCCCAGGCTCGGCTCCACGGGCTGGGTGCGGCGTCGGTGGGCCAGATATGTGCCGGCCCGGGCGCGGGCTTCTTCTTCATCGCCGCTTGCTAAAGCAAACTCGGCCCACAGCACCACAGGCTTGAAGCCCGCCTGAAGCGGCCGCTTGCGTTTGAGCGAACTGTCCCGGTACGCATACGCAAAATCGGCCGACATCATGACAATCGTTTCGCTCTTTTCGTCCAGCACTGCGGCCCGGCGCAGGTTGTCCTTGATCTCGCCGCCGTGGGCTCCGGCATTGCCCACGACTGCACCGCCTACCGTGCCGGGCACGCTCACCGCCCATTCCAGTCCCGTGAGGCTATGGCGGATGCTGGTGCGGGCCACGCCCGCCATGGCCGCACCGCTTGCGGCCGTGAGCAGCGCCCTTGTCGCGTCCTGCACCTCAATCGCGACCCTGCGGCTGCGGTTGTAGATCACCAGCCCCCGCACGCCCCGGTCGCTGATCAGGATGTTGCTGCCGCCGCCGAGGACGAAATAGGGCAGCCTTGCCCCATGACACCAGCGCACCGCGATTGTGAGCTGCTCCTCGTCCGTCACCGTGACAAAATAATCGGCGGGGCCGCCCACCTTCATGGTGGTCAGCGGGGCCAGCGTTACGCCTTCCCGCACGTCCAGCCCCGACCGGCTCAGGGAGGAAAAATCGTAAGTCATGCGCAATGAGAATCAGGCAGCGTAACATTGCAACCGCACACGGCAACGTTTCTCATTCCTTGCTTCCCGTTTCTCGTTCTCCACCCAATTCCGCCAATACTTTCTCGCCTATCTTGTACCCGTCGCCTGCGCCCAGGGTAATGACCACATCGCCGGGCCGGAGGTTCCGGATCAGGTAGGCGGCCGCGGCATCCAATCCGCTGATGTGGCGGATGGCGTCGTGCGAGCTGGCGGCCACCAGCTCGCCCACGCTGACGCGTCCGTCGTCCTGCTCCCGTGCGGCGTAGATGTCGGTCACGATTACTTCGTCTGCGTGGCGAAAGCTGTCGCCCATGCGGTAGATCATGCGCTCGGTGCGGCTAAAGGTATGGGGCTGAAAAACGGCCCATATGCGCCGGGTGGGAAAGCGCTCCCGCGCGGCGGCCAGGGTTACTTCCACCTCGGTAGGATGATGCGCGTAATCATCGATCACGGTGACGCCGTTGGCCTCGCCCTTCTGCTCGAAGCGGCGGGCAGTCCCCGTAAACGTGCTTAGGGTTGCCGCGCCCGCGGCCAGGCAGACGCCGCACGAGCGTCCCACCAGCAGCGCGGCCATGGCGTTCTGCACGTTATGAATGCCCGGCACCGCCAGATCCAGCGTACCGGAGGGGGCATTCCACCAGATCAGCTTGGCCCGATAGCCGCCGTCGGGCCGGGTGACCAGATCAGCGGCCCGCAAATCAGCGGCCTCATCCAGGCCGTAGGTCAGACCACAGTAGCTCTGATCAGGATGCAATTCGTGTATCTCCGCCGCCCCCGGATCGTCCAGGCAGGAAATGAGCAGCCCGCCTTGCTTGATGCCGGCGGTAAATTCCCGGAAGGCCGCACGAAAATCGGCCGGCGAAGGATAGCAATCCGGGTGGTCCCATTCCACATTGGTGATCACCGCAATGGCGGGCTGCAGGCCCAGGAACATGCGATCATACTCGTCGGCTTCCAGCACAAATTCAGGCGCGCTGCCCGCGGCGGCGTTGCCGTAGCCGGGCAGGTCCGTACCGATGATGTAGCCAGCATCAATGCCGTTCTCCCGCAGCGTTTTTACGGTCATAGCGGTGGTCGTACTCTTACCGTGACTGCCGGCGACGGCAATGAGCGTGCGTTCAGCCAGCAGCGCGGGCAAAAACTCACTGCGCTTGACGACGGGCAATCCCCGGCTTTCGGCTGCCCTGCGCTCCTCATTCTGCGCGCTGATGGCGCTGCTGATAAGGACGACGTCCGGCGTGATGGCGTGCAGATTGGCGGCTTCCTGGCCCACGAATATCCGCGCGCCGCCCTCTGCCAGCCGTTCCGTGCGCCCATTCAGCCGGCGGTCGCTGCCGGAGACGGTTATCCCCTGCTCCAGCAGGACGGTGGCGATGGCGCTGAGGCCGGTCCCGCCGATGCCCATGAGGTGCACGTGCAGGGACGGGTCCCCCGCGGCCAGTCGAGTCTGCCAGAATTTAGTTGGGTCATGCTCTGTATGCGTCATAAGCGTAAGCGTAATACGTAAAGATTAAAGGTCGAGTAACGTACCGAACTGACTTGTCATGCCTCTCCCAATCTTGGCTCTTTAGGAATTCATGTGGTCGGCATGGCAACCCAACCCGCATAGGTCGGTGCATTCCTGCCCGGCCGATCGCTGAATCGAATATGTCGGGCCGGAGGCGCCGACCTACCACATGAGATCCTGTTGAGCCCCAATCTTCAATCTTCAATCCTACCCCCGCACGCTCAAAATCAGCAGGATAATGACCGGCACAATCCAATAGACCGGATTGTCGAACAGATTCGGGGGCAGATATTGCAACATCTTCTGCGCCTCAGTCGTCAGCGGCGACTGAAAGCCGGTAAGGTTGCGGAACGGGTAGTCGAACCTGTCCAGGTAATACCAAATCGTGCCGGAAATCAGGTACCCGTTGAGCGCGCCGACGGCAATGTCGAGCAGGAATTTGCCCGGCTGATCAATCGGCGAGCCGCTGATATAGAGCGTTTTGCCCGCGTATCCGGCAAAAACCATGACGGCAAACAGGCCGGCAAAAATCAAAAAATAAAGCCCGTTGCAACTCGTGTCGGTGCACTGTCCGCCATCAACCAGCTTCAATGCCGCCAGGATTCGGCTCTGAAAGAAGGTGAGCAGAAAGAGGGCGCTTAGAATAATCAGCGTGCTGCCCAGTTCTCGGATATAGCCCCGGGCCAGACCAATCAGCGTGATCATGATGCCGATGGTAAAAAAGATTTGTTCGATGGGACCCATGCGAATCTGCTTTTCTCAGCTGTTTGATGGAAGCGCCAGGCGGTTTATGTATCTCAAGCGCCAAAAAACCGGCCGTAGATTTAGAACGCGCCCTGCTTGGATTTGTCTTATTTGGATTTGCCCGAACCGCCCGACCAGCGATATTTGGGCGAGCCGATCATCCAGTTGACAAAGAGCAAAAACAGGGTTAACAAAATCAAAAGCGCCACAGGCCGTACGGGATCGATCAGCGCCCAAAAACGGTTAATCGTTTGCCCGATCAGGAAAGCGCCGTTGCGTAAAAAGGCGTTAATACTGACCTCGCCTGTTTCAATGACCTCTGTCGGCGGGCCGGAAACCATATAACCGGGTGAAAAAAGCTGCATAAGACGCGGAAGAAAGATTTGGGTGACAAACAGCCCGTTCCCAATGCCCCAGAGTATCGCCCAGCCGTTGTGATTGCTCTTCTTGATCAGGCGGCCGCTCAGCCAGTAGATAAAGAGAACGAGCAATACCCACAGCAAGAAGAGAAAGCCGTCTCTGGAAGAGGCCGTGACCCAATCGGGCGCATCAAAAGCGGCCTCAAACGCTTCGTCCGTATTGCCGGTCAGGCCGCCGCCCTCCACAAAAGCGGTGAACATGCTACCCAGGTTGACCAGGGTGACAAAGATCCCGCCTTTTGACTGAAGCACAAGCCAGCCGCCGACTGCCGTAATGAAGACGATGAACTCGCGCATTGCGCCGTGTCGCCAGCCCAGAGCGGCGAAAAAGCCCAGGAAGAGCAAAAAGGTGAGCAACCCCGGCAACGTGAATGGCGCGGTTGTCCATCCATCGATTAAATTGATTCCGCCGCAGCACTGTTGCGTTCCGTACATGATTTATTTCACCTCTGTTACACGGTGGCGTAAATGCCACGGTGAAAATCAGGGCCTTCTGCCTCCGGCAGGAACCATTGGCTTATTGCCGCCGGAACTGACGCTGTTCATGCTGAGCCGGTTGCCACATCGGCCAGCAGGTGAGCGATGTTGGCCGCGGCCTGGGGTTGAGCCAGCTCCCGGGCCGCCTGGGCCATGGCCGCGAGTTGCGCGCTATCCTTCAGCAGCGCCGTAGCGGTCGGCGCCAGCGTCTTTTCCAGCGTTTCATCTTCCAGCACCACCGCCGCACCGTGCTCCGCAAGTTGACGGGCGTTCTGGCGCTGATTGACGCCGGAAAAGGGCAGCGGAACCAAAATCGACGGCAGTCCCGTCACCGTGAATTCGCCCAGCGTGCTGGCCCCCGCCCGGGCGATGCTGAGATCCGCCGCAGCCAGGGCCTGGACCATCTCTTCGTGGAGATAGGCAACCGGGTGATAGCGCTGTCCCATTTCCTCGTCCTGCCCTGCGGACAGTTGCGTCGCAGCAAACTCTTCGTAAAGAGGCCAATCCCGCGTCCCGACGATGTGCAGCACGTGGGCCAGGGGCGTCAGCTCCTGCAGTGACGCCCACGCGGCCCGGTTGATGCTGCGGGCTCCCTGACTGCCGCCCCAGATCAACGCCAGCGGTCGATCATCCAGCCCCTGGGGGTCGAGCCCCAGCGCCGTTGCTAACGCCTGACGGCTGGCCTGCTTGTTCGCCGCCGCTTCCACCAACTCCTGCCGGACGGGGTACCCCGTTACCACGGCCTTCCCCCGGGGCGCCTGCCCGCCGAAATAAGGGGCCGCCGCTGGAAAAGAAACGGCCACCCGCCGGGCGAAGCGGCTCATCAACTGGATGGACCAGCCCGGCTTCATGTCCGGCAGATAGACGACTACCGGCACGCGCTTTCTGCGACAGGCCGCTACCACGGGAGCGCACACGTAGCCCCCTGTAACCAGACAGACATCCGGTCCGAACCGCTCAATCGCGGCAAGACTGTCGCGTACGCCAGCGGTCATCAGGCCGGCGCTGCGCGCCATGCGCAGGGGGTTGACGCCCCGCATTTTGCCTGTGCGGATGCCCTGGTAGGCGATGTCCGCCCGCTCCACCAGCGCCCGCTCCATGCCGTCCGTACTGCCCAGCCAGAGAACCTGATTAGGCGCGGCTGCGCGTTCTGCCGGCCCGGCCGGCGCTTGCCCGGCGGTGATTGGCTGATTGGCCGCGGCGCGTTCCAACTGTTCGGCTACCGCTAGCGCCGGATAGACGTGTCCGCCGCTTCCTCCACCCGAAATCAAAACTCGCATAAGCCAGCTTTCCTCTCGCCGCCGGCGCGGTTATGCCGGGGCGAATCTGTTTACTGATGTTGAGCATAATCCCAATCGCGCCCAACGCAGTCAGGAGCGAACTGCCGCCGTAGCTGATAAAGGGCAGGGTGATGCCCGTCGGCGGGGCCACTGCCACCACGACCGCGGCATTGAGCACGGCCTGCAGGATTAGCAGCGCGGTAATGCCCGTGGCCAGCAACATGCCGAAATTGTCCGGCGCGTTGAGGGCGATGCGTAAACCGCGGTACGCTAACACAGCAAAGAGCAAGATCACAAGCAGCGCACCCAGGAGTCCCAACTCCTCGCCGATGATGGCAAAAATATTGTCGCTCCAGCTCAAGGGCAGGTAGCCCGGATATTTGGCTGCGCTGTTGCCCACGCCCACGCCCAATGGGCCGCCGTTGATAATCGCGCGTGCGCTCTGGGCGGACTGCCATTCTGCGCTCTCCAGAGGGTTGCGAATCGACATGACATAGCGCTCGATGCGCGCCCGGGCGTAGCCGTTGTAGCGGATAGCCAGGCCGAAGGTCGCGGCCGTACCCAATCCCACCAGGACGAGCTGGCGCAGCTCGGCCCCGGCAATGAAAAACATGATGGACGCGGTAATGACGATGAGCAGCGCCGTGCTGATATCCGGCTGGGTGACAATCAGCACCGTCACCGCCCCCAGCAGTACGCTGAAGGGCAGCAGGCCCACGCGCACGTCCCGGATGCGCTCGCCCTTACTGGCCAGCCACGTGGCAATGTAAATGATGATAATAATCTTGGTCGGCTCGCTGGGCTGAATTGAACTGCCGAAAAGAAAGCGGGCCGATCCGTAAGTCTCTTTGCCGATGGCAATTACCGCGATGAGGCTGATCAGCCCCAATCCCATGAGCGGGATGCTGAAGCGCTCCCAAATCCGGTAGTCGATCCGCATGGCGATCAGGAGAGCGGCGATACCCAATACGCTCCATTGCACCTGTTTGGCGATGAAGTAGTAAGGCTGTTCATAGCCCAGACGTCCCTGGGCGAAGCTGGCGCTAAAGACCATGACCAATCCGAGCGTGAGCAGCGTAAAGACAACCGCTATCAGCCCCCAGTCGTAGGAGCCGCTGGAACGGGAAGCGGACTTTTGGGTTGATTTACGTGATGAAGAAGCCACTTATGCCTGCCTGACCGGCGCGGGGGCCGTTTGATTAACCAATGCTCGAAAATGTTCGCCCCGCTCCTCAAAGTCCCGATAGGCGTCATAACTTGTCCCGCCGGGCGACAGCAGAACGATGCTTTGGGGCGTGGCCGTCCGTTGCGCCAGGCTGACCGCCTCATCCAGCCGCTGGACCAACGCGCAGGTGGGCGCTTTACGCTTCGTCGCCTCCGCCCGATCCTGCACCAGGCGCACGATCATGGGGCCGGCGTCGCCGAAGCCGATGAGCATACTCACCCGGTCCACCACCAGGTCGGCAAATTCCCGCCAGGGCAGATTCTTGTCTTTGCCGCCGGCCAGCAGGATGAGCTTGGTTTCGTCGCCGGAGAAGCTGCGCAGCGCGGCCGCGGCCCGCTCGGGCGACGTGGCGATGCTGTCGTTGATCCAGGTAACGCCGCCCTCCCGCGCCACGACCTCCAGGCGGTGGGGCACGCCGGCGAACGTCTGGGCCACCCGGCTGATGGCGGCCAGGCCCGCGCCCGCGGCCTGACTGATGACCGCCGCCGCCAGCAGATTGCCCAGATTGTGGTCGCCCCGCAGGCGCACTTCGCTGCGCCGGCAGATGAGCTTGCCGTCCAGCAGCAGGCGATTGGCGTCAAGCCAGCCGCCCCGCCGCAGGGGTTGCAGCCGGCTGTAGCCCAGACAGTCGGTCTGATTGGCCGTCAGCGCTTGCCGCATGGCGCGCAGCGGTTCATCCAATCTCCATTCCGCTGGCAGCGCCGGCGGATTGGCGCTGCCCAATAAGCGCCCGGTTACGCTGTTGGCGGCGTTGAAAACCGCGGTTTTGCCCGGCGGCATAACCCGCAGCAGGTTGAATTTTGCCTCCGCATAGGCGCGCATATCCGGATGACGATCCAGATGGTTGGGCGTAACGTTTAAAACAGCGGTCACGTCAGGGCCGATACCCGTTAATTCGCCCCAGGCCAGGGCCGGGTCAAACAGCTCAAGCTGGAAACTGCTTAGCTCCAGCACCATGGGCTCACCCGGTTGGATGGCGTGAAGTCGGTCAATGAGGGGAACGCCGATGTTGCCGCCTACATGGGCGTTGAGTCCCGCGGCGGTCAGCATTTCGCCGACGAGCGTCGTGGTGGTCGTCTTGCCGCTGCTCCCCGTGATCCCCACAATGGGGCCGAGTCCCTTCTCCCGTGCAAGCTGCATGGTGAGCAGAACGTCGTTGCTCAGGGGGATGTCCCGGGCAATGGCGGCCTGCACAAAATCAATCTGAGTCGGAACGCCGCCGCTCAGGCAGAGGAGATCGCAATTATCCAGCAACCCGGGCGGATGGCCGCCCAGGGCCGTCTCCACGGGCAAGTCGCCCAAAGCGGTTAGTTCGGCCGCGCGTGCGTCCGCGCCGGCCCGATCGCTGATAATGACCCGCGCGCCCTGTTCCACAAAGAAGCGCGCCAGGGCCAGCCCCTGGCGACCCAGGCCCAGGATAACGACTTTCTTGTCGGCAAAGCGATTCTCTTCCTGCGTCCGTTTTTCGGCTGCCGTCACGATTGGGTTCCCCAAATTTGTAGAGCGACGCCCAACATGCCGCTCAATACGCTGACGATCCAGAACCGTTCTTTTACCTGCATTTCGCTCCACCCCAACAATTCAAAATGATGGTGGAGCGGGGTCATCTTGAAAACCCGCCGCCCTTCGCCGTAGAGGCGGCGGGTCAGCTTGAAGTAGCTCACCTGAATGATGACGCTCAGCGCTTCGGCCACAAAGACAAACCCCACCACCGGCAGGAGCAGCCACTGGCCGGTCATAACCGAGACCAGTCCCAGGGTTGCGCCCAGGGCCAGGCTGCCCGTGTCGCCCATGAAGAGCTGGGCCGGATAGGCGTTGAACCAGAGGAAGGCCAGCAGCGCCCCCACCACGGTAAAGCAGAAGGCGGTGAGGTAGACCTGGTTCTGCAAAAACGCAATCACGCCGTAGCAGGCGAAGGCGACGCTGGCAATGCTGCCGGCTAGGCTGTCCAGCCCGTCGGTCAGGTTGACGGCGTTGCTGAAGCCTACAATGATGAAAATTGTTATCGGAATGATCCACGCGCCGATGCGAAAAAAGTCCGGATAACCCGGCACGCCCACATAATCCCAGTGGGGCGGACCGTAGTAGAGCACCAGCGCCAAAATTGTGGCGAAGAGCAACTGAAAGCCGCTCTTCATGCGCGCGCTCATGCCTTCGCCCTGGCCGCGGATGCCCTTGACCCCCTGCCAGTCGTCAACCGCGCCCAGAAGCGCATGTGAGCCCAGGCAGAAGAAGAGGAGCAGGGTGCTCTGGCCGATGGCGTTCAGGCCCCACAAGTTGACGATGTTGAGCAGGCCCGTGATCAGCAAAACAGGCAGCACGATGAGAAAGCCGCCCATGGTGGGCGTACCCGTTTTGACCTGATGACGGTCCGGCTGTTCGATACGAATTTGCTTGCCGATGCCCCGTTGCTTCAGCAAGTGGATGAGCGGGCCGCCAAAAAAGACGGCAATAAAGAAGCTCACCGTACCCAACGTCAACGCTCGCGCCATAAATCACCCTTACCGGATTGAGGCGTGTGTGCTGCGTAAAGCGCGATTTTATATCGCGCAACGCATGCTCACGCCTCGGAAATCACAATTTCGTTAACCACGTCTTCCATGCCGATGGCCCGACTGCCTTTGACCAGCACTACGTCATCCGCGGCCAAAAGCGCTTGCAGAAGGGCAATGGCCGCGTCCGCGTCCGGCGCATGGTGCAATTGGGACGCTGGATATCCGACCTCTCTGGCTTCCCGCCCAATGGCTTCGCCCAACTCGCCTACGGTAACCAGCATGTCCGCGACGTCCGCGACGCGTCGGCCCACCAGGCGATGACCCTCATCGGTAAATTGACCCAGCTCCAGCATGTCGCCCAGGACGGCTACCCGCCGCCCCGGGCCTGCGGGCGTCAGGTCGGCCAGCAGGTTGAGCGCGGCGACGGTACTGGCCGGGCTGGCGTTGTACGTGTCGTCGATGATGGTGCTGCCGTTGATGCCGGGCATGACCACCAAGCGGAGCTGGCCCGGAATATTCTGGATGCCCGTGACGATTTCGTCCCAGCCCAATCCTTCCACCAGCCCCACGGCTGCCGCGCGTAGTGCCGTGTGGACGCTATGGCGTCCCAGCAGCGGCGCCCGCACGTGGAGCGATTCAACGCTTCCGTCGCTGCGGCGATGATGGAAGCGGAAGCGAATGCCGTCCATGCCCGCGCTCTCGATTTCGTCGGCCCACAGGTCCGCCTCATCGTCCAGCCCGTAGCGAAAAACGCGCGCCCGGGTCAGTTCGGCCATGGCCCGCACCCGTTCATCGTCCCAGTTCAGGATGGCGACGCCGCCTTCTTCCTCCGGCGGGAGCGCACGGACCAGCTCAGCTTTGGCCGACTGGATGCGCTCCATGGAGCCGAGGCGACCCAAGTGGCTGGGACCGATGTTGGTGATGACGCCTACATGAGGACGGGCCAGCTCGCACAAGCGGGCGATTTCTCCCACGTCATACATGCCCATCTCCAGTACGGCCCGCTCGTGACTTGTGTTCAGCCCCAGGAGCGTCAATGGCAGCCCCTCTTCGCTGTTGAGGTTGCCGGGATTGGCCAGCGTGATGAAGCGCCGGCGCATGACCGAAGCCGCCACTTCTTTTGTGCTGGTCTTGCCCACACTGCCGGTGATGGCGATAACGCGCAGCGTTTCCTGCGTGCGGTGAAGGCGCTGAAAGCCGCCCGCGCTCTGGAGCGCTTCCACCGCGCTGTCAACCAGATAGACGATGGGCGTATGTCGGGTCGCGTGCTCCGGCAGCTTGATGCGCAGGGCCCAACGCCCCCGAGTACAGTCGATGACCGCGGCTCCGTGTTCGGTCGCCTGCTCTCGCCCCTGCACCTCGCAGATGACGGCGCCGGCGCCCGCTTCCAGCGCAGCGTTGATGAATGCATGACCGTCGACGCGGCGCCCCCTGAGCGCCACAAAGAGGTCGCCCGCTTCCACTGCCCGGCTGTCCAGCGTGGCCCGGTGGATGGGCGTGGCGGTCAGCGCCATGGGCGGCAGCTCGCCGGTGAGCGCCTGCCAAAGCGTATGCTGCGTAACGCAGCTGGGAACTGTAGCCGTCATGGCCTACTGTCCTCCCGTATCGATTGCCAAGGCGCCGGGATGAAGCTCGTGGAGGCCGGCGGCCGCGGTTTCACCCAGCCTCACCTCATCGGGCGGAATGTTCAGGTAGTTCAGATAGCGCTGGGTAACCCGGGCAAAAGTCGGGGCCGCGGTGTAGGCTGCCCATTGGCTGATGGCCGGGTTGGGCCGATCCAGCTTGACCAGGACGACCAACTGGGGATCATCTACCGGGACGAAACCCACAAAAGTCGTGATGGTCTCGTCTTCGGTATAGCCCTCTTCTGTGGGAATCTGGGCCGTACCCGTCTTGCCCGCTACCGCGTAGCCGGAAATACGCGCGGCTTTGATGCCCGTGTCCACGGCATAGGTCATTAGCTCCGTCATCTTCTGCGCGGTTTCAGGCGTAACAGCCTGGCGCGCGACGGTGGGTTGGGTGAAATAAACATCCTCTCCTGCGACCCGGGCATTGACCAGATACGGTCGCATATAGCGTCCCTGATTGGCGATGGTGGCGACAGCGCTGATCATTTGGAGAGGCGTGACGGCCAGCCCCTGACCAAAGCTGTTGGCCGCCAGGTCTGAGACGCTCCAATTGGGGTCGCCGGGCGACTTAATCAGGCCGCCCACTTCGCCGGCCAAATCGACGCCGGTGGGCTGGCCAAAGCCGAAGCGACGCACATAATGGTAGAAGTCTTCGGTGCCCAGCTTTTGCGCTACCTGAACCGTCACCACATTGAGCGAACGAGCCAGGGCGTCCGCCAGCGTAAGGCGGCCGTACTGTCCCCGATTGCTGTTAAAAAAGACGCGTCCGCCCACGGCAATGGAGCCCGTGTCGGTAAAAATCATGGTGGGCGTAATCACGCCTGTATCCATGGCCGCGGCCATGGTAATGATCTTGAAAATAGAGCCCGGCTCGTATTGCAGATTGGTGGCCGGATTCGCAAAAGTCTCCGTCTCGGCGTCGGCAAAGTGGTTGGGGTCATATGTGGGCGCATTGGCCAGAGCCAGGATTTCACCCGTGCGCGGGTCCATGGCGATGATGGATCCGCTTTGGGCTTCAAAATAGCGCAGAGCGTAATCAAGTTCTTCTTCGGCGATCCACTGCATGGTGCGATCCAGCGTCAGGGCCAGGTCCCTGTGCTCGGCCGAAGGCAGGTAGCGGCGGGTCGCTGCGGGTAAATCCGCCAGCGTGCCGTTGGGGCGGCCCGGCAGCCCTACGCCGTTGTGATTGAGAAAGGCGTTATAGTAACTTTCCAGCCCATAGTGGCCGACTCGCCCGGCCCCGGTGACGGCGTCGACGCCGACAAAGCCGGTGACATGGGCGGTGAGCGGCCCTTCCGGATAGTAGCGTCGGGGCGATGTGGAGACGAGAATCTGTTCAAAGGGCGAATATTCAGCCCCGCCCTGGTTGTTTTCCGCCTCCAACGCGGCCATGTAGCTAATCAAGGGCTGGGCCTCCTCAAACGTTAAGTCCTTAATCAGAATGCAATAGGCGTCGTCCTGAGCGTCTTCAAGGATCGCCAGCAGCGGTTGCTGGTCGAAGCCCAGAATTTCGCTTAGCGTCGTCGCAACAAAGATGCGCTCTTCGGGCTCCAGATTGTTGGGCGTGGCGCTGACGTCATAGTAGTAGCGGTCGAGCCCCAAAATGTTGCCGTGACGGTCAACGATTGCGCCCCGCGCCGGCTCCGCTCCAGCCGCATAAGCGGTCTCTATGCCCTGATCGGCAAAAAGCTGGTAGGAGAGCAGGCGGAGCAGGATGATGAGCGTCGCCACGCCGAAGATGACGCCAATTGCGCCAAAACGCCAAGAAGCGCCCGCGGTGCGGGCGATCAGGGGCGTGCGTTCCTCATCTTGAGACGCTCTTTCCGGATGCGATTCATCCAGAGGTCGGGGGGACGCCTCTGGATGGGGAGTGACGGGTGATTGATTCATTGGTTTCTCTGCACAACTTGACCCGATTCAGCGCACATAAAGCGTCGTGCCGTCAGGTTATCTGCGCAACCGCTCGCGCAGAGCCGTGAAGCGCGCCCCCATGCTTGCCTGCCAGTGGCGTAAACGGGCTTCGGTTGCCGTGCGCCAGCGGGTTGTCGCCTCTGTGGCCCGGGCTTGCATGACGGCCCGTTCCGACAGGGTCGGCAGGCGTTCCCGCCATTGCGCATTCGGCGTCTGCGCCGCTGCCGGCAGCGGCGGCTGAATGGCGATCTCGACCGCGGGTTCGGTAATGGTCAGAGGCTCCTGGCTTGCGTTGGCAGCCTGGGGCTGCACGTAGCGTCGCTCCGTTGTGAAGGCGTATCCTTCCGCCTGCCCTCGCTGCATCATGTCATCAACGGATGTGGTCAGCGAAGTCACATAGATGATCTCGTTATTAGCTTGTTCGACGCGTGTAATCTGGGCGTCGAATTGCCGGATTGTCAGTCGCGCGTCCAAAATCTGCACGGCCAGGATCAAGTGGATGCTCAACGCCCCGGCAATCGTCAGAATCGCCAGGCCGTAGAGCGCAAATTCCCGCCCCGTTTCAGGCAGGCGCGCTGCCTCACGTAGAGCCGTACGCCAATCGCCCTGAAGCGGATCTGACCAACTATCGCTTAATTCGGCCGCCCGTGACGAAAGGGTCGGCATACTCCCGCGTTGCAGCATCGTAAGCTCTCGGCTTTCTCTGGGGGGTGCTGTGAGGGATGGGTGTTAGCTTGTTGAGGCCCTTGCGGACCGGCGATCACGCATGCGCCCGTGCAGCAATACGTAATTTGGCAGAGCGGCTGCGGGGGTTGACCGCGGCTTCCGCTTCGCTTGCGGTGACGGGTTTGCGTGTCACCAATTCCAGGGTTGCGGTCCGTTCATGTCCGCCGTAAAGATGGGTCGGATCGGGCACATAGGTCCGCGCTTCTTGCTGCATCCACTGCTTGACGATTCTGTCTTCCAGACTATGAAAGCTGATGACCGCCAATCGTCCGCCGGGCCGCAGCAATGCCAGGCAGTCGGGTAATGTCTCTTGTAAATGTTCCAGCTCCCGGTTGACCGCAATGCGCAGGGCCTGAAAAGTCTTTGTGGCCGGATGGATGCGCTTGCCCCGCCGTCCGCCCACGGCCCGACTTACGGCTTCAGCCAATTCGCCTGTCGTGGCGATGGGCCGGCTGTTCACCAGGTAACGGGCGATACGCCGGCTGCGATGCTCTTCTCCGTACTGATAGAGGAGATCGGCCAGATCTTGCTCCGCCCATTCGTTAACAATGTCGGCGGCGCTTATTCCTTGCGTAGGGTCAAAGCGCATGTCAAGCGGTCCGTCCTGGGAAAAGGAAAAGCCCCGCTCCGGCGTCTCGAGCTGAAAGCTGCTCAGCCCCAGGTCCAGCAGAATTGCGTCTACGGCGGTAAAGCCGTATGCAATGGCCGTCGCCCGGATTTCGACAAAGTTGACGCCTGCGATGACCAAGCGCCCGTTTGCAACCAGTTCGGCCTGCCGCCGGGTGACTCGCTGTACAGCGGCCGGGTCGGCATCCAGTCCCAGCACGCGTCCATCGGGCGCTGACGCCGCCAGCATGGCGGCCGTATGCCCGCCGCCGCCCAGGGTCCCGTCGATGATGCGCATGCCCGGCCCAATGGCCAAACCGGCCAATACCTCTTCCAGCAGAACCGGAATGTGTTGCGCTTCAGGCGGATCGGGCGCTATGCTGCCGGTCGTCATGAGTCATGCAATGCCCGGCCGCGCTAGACGCCCAGCGCAGCGAAAAATTCCGCGTCTATATCGTCATCCAGCTTTTGCAGAACCTGCTCATCCCACTCGGCGGGATTCCACAATTCGATATAGCTGTCCATGCCCGCGACCATCACTTCGGCGTCAATGCGGGCGAATTCCCGCAGGCGTTGGCTGACCAGGACGCGGCCCTGCTTGTCCGGCTTCAAGTCTTCGGCGGCGCTGAAGAGAACGCGCCGCAAGAGGGCCGTACGTCGATCGGTCAGGGGCAACGTTTTAATTTTCTCTGTGAGCGTCGTCCATTCGGTCATGGGCATCAGCAACAGGCAGCGATCGGACGGATTGCGCGTAACGACCAGGCCCGCGGCCAACTGATCCCGAAACTTGGCCGGAATCGTCAGCCGCCCTTTGCTGTCCAAAGTGTGTACAAACTCGCCCAGAAACACGCTGTTCGTCCTTGGTGGCAATAAAATAGCGGTAAAGATGGGAAGGTCGGTTCACCTTTTTCCCAAATTACCCAAACTGCAAGATATCCGCGTTAAAATTCCACTTTGTGGGCTAAAATAGCCAAAATTAGGAAAATTTACCCACATTCCCCCACATTCCCCCACAGTATAGTCGAAAAATATGTGGTTGTCTAGCCCGGATCGCGGCCGCCTATGGGCATCCCCAGAGTAAAACTTGGGATATGGCCTGAATTTATTGGGAAATATGCCGGTGAAGCCGCTGAGAAGGGCAGGCGCTTGTAATTCGGTAATTTTTTGTAAGGAGAATTGAAAGAAAGCGAGGGGATAAAAAGAAGGTCGGCCTCCTGCAATTGCGGGAGGCCGACCTTCTTCTGCTCTGTGCAAGCGGGGATGGGTGCGTTATTTGAACGCAGCGCATTCCCTATCCGTGTTTACGGTTGATTACGAATGATGGGGGAGAACTGGGTCTGGTTGCCCATCACGTTGACGGAGAGTAACGATTCCAAGGGATAGCCGTTGGCTCCGCCGTAGATGATTAAGGTCAGGTTGCTGCCCCCGAACATGGTAAACGGCTCCAGGTCCAATAGCGGCGTACCGCAACCGGCCGCTTCCGTCGCGACGTACCAATCGTACACGCCCAGGTACAGCTCCATATATCCGCTCTGCTCGCCGTAGCTAATAGGGCCGGCGACTTGTGCGTCATCGGCGTCACGACAAATTACGATTGCCGTGTTCGCTGGAACCGCATCGAACGGAGCCAGATGGAATATGTTGATTAGGCCTGCCAGCGGAGGGCCGTCAACCGGCGGCAATGTGCCCGGCGGAATTGTTTCACCGGGCGCCAGGGGCGCCTGGGGCGCAGCAGCCATGCCCTGATCGGCGCTGAACATCATGCCGGTCAGGGCTAATAGCGCGACGAAAATCAGCCCGAAGATGAGCGCGCGCTTGCTGCGAATAGGGGTCGATGGGAACAGGTCGTGCATGGTCATCTCCTTTTTGATAGAGAAATGGTAATGAGCCGCAGCAAAGAAAAATAGCAGTAGGTGTGGGCTCTCCCATCTAAAGACGTATGTGCGGGGGGAAAAGGTACGCCGAATCAGATAAGGGTGCTATAATTGCGGCCATGAGAATTCATCAACTGACGCCGGATGTGGCGGCTAAGATTGCTGCCGGTGAAGTAGTGCAGCGACCGGCAAACGTGGCCAAAGAGCTAATCGAAAACAGCCTGGACGCGGGCGCGGATGAGATCCGCGTCGAAGTGCGGGAGGGCGGGCAGCGCCTCTTGCGCGTGATCGACAATGGCCAGGGCATTCCCGCGGCGGACGTGGAGTTGGCCTTTGCTCGCCACGCAACCAGCAAGCTGACCTCCGCCGAAGACCTGAACCATATCGCCACGTTCGGCTTTCGGGGGGAGGCGCTTTACAGCATCGCCGCGGTCAGCCGCGTGACGCTGATCACCCGCCACCGGGATGACGAATTCGGCGCGCAGGTGCGCGTGGAGGGCGGCGCGCCGGGCGACCGGCAGCGCGCCGGCGCCGCCGTGGGAACGATTATTACAGCGGAGCATCTCTTTTTTAATGTCCCGGCCCGGCGCAAGCACCTGGCCCGGCCGGCCACGGAGGCGGGGCGCATCGCCGCGGTGGTGCAGCATTATGCCCTGGCCTATCCCGAGCGTCGTTTTAGCTTTGTGAATGAGGGGCGGCTGCTCTTGCAGACCACGGGCAGCGGCGATCTGACCGACGTGCTGAGCGCCGTCTACGGCGTGGAGAAGGCCCGGCAGATGATTCCTGTTGGTCAGTGGTCCGCCGGGGAGAAGGAAGGCGGCGTGCTGGAACATGGACTGGCCCCGGAAGTAGACTTTATGGCCGAGGTCGATACCGGCGTGCAGGAGATTCCGGTCGGCGATGCTGTACGCGTTTACGGCGCGGTCAGTCTCCCCTCGCTGCATCGACCCAATCGCAGCGACATTCACCTTTTTATCAACCGGCGCTATATTGAGGATCGCAGCCTGACCCATGCCGTGGTCCAGGCCTACCACACGCTTTTGCCCGGCGGTCGTTTCCCCATGGCCGTTATCTTTATGGACCTGGATCCGGCCCGGGTGGATGTGAATGTGCATCCCCAGAAGACGGAAGTGCGCATCCTGGATGCCCGTCAGGTCTACAACGAAGTGCAGCGGACCGTGCGTCGTAGCGTTATGCAGGCGTTGAGCGTGCCTGACGGCGGCGCGTCTTTCACCGCGACGTCGTCTTCGTTCCCGGACGGCGCGCCCCCGGCTGCGGCGGATGACGCGCCTGGCGATTGGAACATGGACGCAGCTTGGCGCGAACGGCGCGACGCGCTCCGCAACGTGGAGCGCCGGCATGCGTTTGACCTGTCGGAGCCCGTAACGCCGCCCGCGCTGCCGTCAGCGGCCGAATTGCCCTTCCCTCGGGCGGAAGAATCTGCTGCGCCCGCCTCGCATAATGCAGGACAGACAGTCCGGCCGGCTGAGGCGCGTCAGGCGCCCCTTATGGAGCGCACGTCCAAACTGCCGCCCTTGCGGGTCGTGGGCCAGGCGGGAACAACGTACATCATTGCCGAAGGGCCGGAGGGGCTTTTTCTCATCGATCAGCACGCGGCCCATGAGCGCATCCTTTATGAGCAGTACATGAACCAGCGCTACGGCGTCACCGACGGCACGGGTGAGGGTGGCGTGCCCCGTCAGCATCTGCTGGACCCCCTTACGCTGCACGTGGGCGCGGAACTCACCGGTCGGGTAGCCGAGCATCTGGCTACCCTCAACGCCATCGGTTTTGAGATTGAGGACTTTGGCGGTGATACGTTTTTGGTGCGCGCGGTGCCGGCTCTGCTCTCCGGTCAGGATCCCCAACGCAGCGTAGACGAGATCGTCACGCTGCTGGGCGAGCGGCGTAATCAGGTGAGTGAAGAATTGGAGGCCCGGCTGGTGAAGATGGTCTGCAAGCGCGCGGCCATTAAGGCGGGGCAGCAGCTCAGCGATATTGAAATGCGCGAGCTGATTCGCCAACTGGAGGAGTGCGCCTCACCCCGGACCTGCCCCCATGGTCGCCCCACCATGATTCAGCTTAGCGCGGGCGAGTTGGAGCGCGCCTTCGGACGGGTGTAAGCGAAATTATTTCCACTACGTCACCATACAGGTTCCTTCGGGAGGGTCTGTGAAAAACGCACCGTTTCCAGAGAGGAACCTCCCGGCGGCTGTAAATAACCCCACTACTTCAAAAAATCTTCTAATTCCTCCAGCAGGCGGCGTACTTCATTGCGCTTGACCGTGTGACGGGCCTGACGGCCGGCCTGGCGGCTTTCGATCAGGCCGGCCTCGCGCAGGATTTTGGTGTGAACGCTCACCGCGGGGCGGGAAATTTCCAGAAATTCGGCCATCTCCGTGTTGTCCATGGCAAAGTAGCGGATGAGGCGGAGAATGGTCAGACGCGTAGGGTCTGACAGGGCTTTAACGCGCTGGGCAATGGACTGGGCATGCTCGCGAAAAGCAATGTAGTGAACGCCCGGTTCGCCGAATGTGGCATAGACCTGCCTGCCGTCCAACTCCAGCATGTCGAGGATTCCGAAGGGCTCAAGCAAAAAAAAGACGGACAATCCGTCGTCGAGCATTGCCTGGCGCAGCGCTGAGCGATTGCGCAAAGGATGTTGCGGCGGAAGCCAGTCGGTTTTGGGCGCGCCTTCGCCCGCTTGTGCGCCGAGGCCGGCTGCGGCGCGCTCAGCGGCCGCTGTCAGAAAGGGGGCACGTCTTTCCAGCCACGGCTCATAGGCCTGGTAATAGAAGCGGTCCATCCAGTGCCAAAAGCGGGCATGGCGCTCCCCTCCCTGCAATACGGCCATGAGATGAGGCATCCGCTCCGCGGCCTGACGCCCGAGCCACTCCTTGTTTTCCAGGTCCAGACCTAATGCCTGATACCGGCTCTCAAAATAGTCTGTCAGCCCCAGAGCCAGTGTGTGGCCGATTTCTTCCGCTCCCGCGTCATGGGGGGCCGACAGGCCCAGGCGGGCCAGCGCGCGGGCGGGCGTCAGCTCGCGCATGGGCAGGGTGGCGCGGCTGTAGCTCTCCTCGGGCAGCGCATCGGACAGGAATGCCAGATCGCTCCAGAAGCTGTCCGGCGTGAGCAGGGAGTCGCCGAAGAACGCGGATCGTTCTGCGTGCCAGTCAGCGTCCAGCGGCGCGGCGAGATCGTCCAGCAGCGGGTCAAAGCTGCGCACGGAAGGCTGACTCATGAGCCAGAGCGCAATATGCAGCTCAATGGTGATGGAACGACTGACCTGCCAGCCGCCTTTTTCCGCATGAGGGAGTGGGCGTGCGTTCATGCCGGGCTCCCCTGGGGCGCGGGATCCTGGGGCGGCGTGGGCTTTTGTCGCCCCAGCGCGGTTAAGGTATAGAGCGCCAGCAGCATAAGCAGGACGGTGATAACGGCGAAGAAGTCGCGCAGGGAGAGCAGCCGGGGCACGATGAAGGGCGTGGCCACAATGGCGATGAGCTGTCCGGCGGCCAGCACGCTCTGCAAGAGGCCGCTGAGACGTCCCAGCAGGCGGGCGGGCGAAAGGAGTTGGAGCAGCGTAAAGACCTGGACGATCAGCAGCCCGTCGCCCAGGCCGCCGATGAATGCGCTGGCTCCTATCACCCAGCGGGCCTGGTTGACGCTGGGTATGAGCGCGGCAGCGACGATGCCCAGCGGTAATGCCGCCAGGAGGAATAGCCCTGCGCCCACGTCGAACCACGGATTTATCTGGCTTTTGCGCATCATCATCCACAAGCCGGCCAGCACCGAGCCCAATCCCACCAATCCGATGGTTAAGCCGAAGAAGCGCTCGCTGGCCTGGAGAATGTCGCGCACTACGATGGACGAGAGTACGTCAAAGCCCATGATGACCAAAATTGTAAAGAAGATGATGATGAAAAGCGTGCGCAACTCCTGTTTCTCCCACAAGACGGTCCAGACGGTTGCGCGGCTGCGCGCCGCAGGCTGATCATGGGATGACGCTTCCTCTTCGCTTTCCTCGTCAACGGGCGGCAAGCTGGGCAGTTGAAGCAGAATGAGCGCGGCCAGTCCAAAAGTAATCACGTCGAAGAGCATGGCCTGGGTCGGACCGAGCCAGGCTACGACGGCGCCGCCAATCATGGGTGCGCCGGTTTTGACGAAGCCGGATATTTGCTGGAAGAGGGCATTGGCTCGGGTCAGATTCTCCCGCGCCACCAGTTGGGGCATGACAGCCTGACGCGCGGGCAGCATGACGGCTGCGAAGAGGGTGTGCAGCACCAGCAGGAGATACAGCCAGGGCGTATTGGCCAGAAAGATGAGGCCGATGACCGGCAATGCAGTGAGTAATTGGCTGGCGATCATGAGCTTCTTGCGCTCGAAGCGATCCGCCAATCGGCCTGCTGCGGGGCCGGCCAGGAGCAGGGGGGCCAACCCGGCCAGCATGATGCCGCTGCTTTCGCCTACGCTGCCCTGGCCTTCAAACATGACGATGCCGACAAGCGCCATCATGGTGATCCAGTTGCCGATTGCGGTCACGGATTCGGCCAGCGCCAAAGCCCACAGGGTGCGGTTGCGCAGAATTAAAGACATGGGCACCCCTTATCCGGTAAATAAAATCGTAGCCTTCTGATTAATTAATGTGGTCATATCGTAATCAATTGATTACGTATTGTCAACTTTGATAATTGTTAGAACAATGAATTGTCGGGCGCTTTGGTCGGGCGTTAACCATTATGCTACAATTAGCGACTTAGGATTCTGCCGTATAGTCATTTTTTGACCATAAAAATTTGAAGAAAAGTTTGAGGAACCAATGACGCTTACCGTTACCACCGAACCGTTGGAAAACCGCCAAATGGCGCTGAATGTTGCCGTGGATGATGCACGGGTGGAGAAGCATCTGCGCCGGGCCGCGCGTAAGCTCGCACGCGATTATCGTATTCCGGGCTTCCGCAAGGGCAAGGCTCCCTATCAGATCGTTGTTCAGTATTTCGGCGAACAGGCTCTTTATAACGAGATCCTGGATGATCTGGGTCAGGAAATTTACAGAGAAGCATTGGAACAAGCGGAGGTTGAGCCCTATGGCCAGGCTTCCCTGGCGGATGTGGACTTCAATCCCCTCACTTATAGGCTCATTGTCCCTCTGGAGCCCACCGTCGATCTGGGCGATTATCGCAATGTGCGGGTTGCTGAAGAAGAGACCGCAATTAATGAAGACCTGGTCGACCAGGAGCTGGAAAAATATCGGGAAGAATATGCCGGTTGGCAGGAAGTGGGCCGCCCGGTTCAGTATGAAGACGCCGTGAATATTGACGTCAAGAGCGTCATCGCCGCCACGGACGATGCAGATGAGATCGTTGTGCTGGATGAAGAAGATTGGGACATTACGCCCAGTGAAGAAGCCCCCATGGAGCCGGCCGGCTTTGATGAGCAACTGGTGGGCATGGAGGCGGGAGATGAGAAGGAATTCGATCTGAGTTGGGCCGAGGATAGCCGCAGCATCTACGCGGGCAAGACCGCCCACTACACCGTAAAGGTCAATCGCGTCGAAGCGTATGAGAAGCCTGAATTGGACGACGACTTCGCCCAACTAGTCGGTCCGGACTACGCTACGCTGGACGACCTGCGCGAGGATATCCGCAGCAGCCTGCGCGAGCAGGCGGAGGGCAACGCCCGGGACGCCTATGTGGGCAGGGCGCTGGATGCCATACTGGAGCAGGCGACGCTGGAGTACCCGCCTACGGTGGTCGAGGATCAGATCGACGCCATGGTGCGCGAGTATGGAAGTCAATTGCGTCAGTACGGCATTGAGGACCTGGAGAACTTCTTCGAGCAGACGGGCCAGGATATGGACGAATACCGGGAGGGCCTGCGCGAGCAGGCGGAGATCGCGGCCCGACGCAATCTGATTCTGTCCGAATTGCTGGCAAAAGAATATATCCGGGTTGATGACGAAGATTTGGATGCCCGGGTGGCGGAAATTCTCGGGGATGAGCTTGCCGACGCAATTGAAGAACTGGCGCTTGAAGAAGCAGTCGCTGAGGATTTGGTCGCCGGTGAAGAGGCGCTTGAAGAGGCAGTTGCCGACGAGCTGGCTGAAGAAGAATTGGCCGTGGAAGAGGCAGTTGCGGACGCGTTGACGGCCGAGGAGCTGGCGCTTGAAGAAGCGGTTGCCGATGAATTGATCACGGAAGACCCGGCCGTTGCAGAGGCAGTCGCCGAAGATCTGATTGCTGAAGAGCTGGCCGTGGAGGCGGCGGCAGCTGATGAGTTGGCGGCTGAAGAACTGGCGCTTGAAGAGGCGGTCGCCCAGGAGTTGGCGACTGAGGAAGACGCGCTTGAAGAAGCGACTGCCGCGGAACTGGCCGCGGAACTGGCTGAGGAGTTGGATGCGCTATCCGCACAGCGGGACTCCATGCGCGACTTTTTTCGTTATGGTCAAGGACGCATGTTGCTGGAGAGCGAAATCCTTCAGCGGAAGACGCTTGATCGGCTCTTGGCGATTGTGCGGGGAGAGGATGTCCCCGCTTTGGACGAGCTGAAAGCCGCGGCCGAAGCGGCCGGGGCGGAGACGGAAAGTGCGGATGAGGATGAGTCCGACGCGTCTGACGCTGAGGCTGTAGTCGCTGAGATCGTAGAAGCCGGCGCTGAGACAGACGCCGCAGGCGATCAGGAAGCCGCGGCAGAAGCGGGTGATGAGGAAGAGAGCAGCTAACCTGCTATTGTTCGGAGCGAATGCTGCGGCAGGCAAATTCCTGCCCGGTTTCACTGGGAATACGCTAACAGAACGCAAACGCGTAATGTAGAGGGCGCTTACATAGAAGTTGCCTGTGAAAAGCGTAAAGTGAGGCACTGATCAAAACGTACGTGATCAAATAGCTATTCTGTTAAGCACCCTTTTACGGAGGCCTATCTTATGATAAATCCAGCGAACGTCGTCCCCATGGTTATCGACACCACCAGTCGGGGCGAACGCGCATATGACATCTACAGTCTGCTCCTCAAGGAGCGCATCATTTTCCTGGGCACGCCCATTAACGATCAGGTTGCTAACCTGATCGTGGCCCAAATGCTCTACCTCAACAGCGAAGATCCCAATCAGGGCATTAACCTGTACATTAACAGTCCCGGCGGCAGCATTTACGCCGGTCTGGCCATCTATGACACCATGCAGATGATTCCGGCCCCGGTGAGCACCTACGCCATCGGCGTTACGGCCAGCATGGGCACCGTCCTCCTGGCGTCCGGCGCCAAGGGCAAGCGCTACGCCTTGCCCCACGCCACGGTCCATCTGCACCCGGCCAGCAGCGGCGCACAAGGCTATACCGAAGACGTACGCATCGCTTTCCGGGAGCAGGAGCGGGTCCAGACTCAGCTCTTCCACCTGGTAGGGAAGCACACCGGCCATGACTGGAAGGATATTGAGCGGGACTTCGAGCGCGATCGATACATGGACGCGTTGGAAGCCAAGCAATATGGCCTGGTTGATGAAGTGCTGGGCGATACGAGCGATATCGTTGTTGTAAGCGAGGGCAACATTGTGGTGCCTTCGACCAACGGCAGCGGCAGCTAGACGGCTTCTCGTTAATATGCCAATCCGCCTGAATGGCAGGTTGGGTAATTCCTTATCCCGGATGCGTTTTTGGTACAATGGCGTACCATCGGCGCATGCCGGGATATTTTCTATTGTACGCTGCCCGTGTGGTGCGCGAATGAAACGGAAAGCAAAATTTTAATGGCGGATAAAAAGCGAGCGGCCGAGCCGACCTGTTCCTTTTGCGGCAAGAGTCAGGCGGAAGTGCATCGACTGATTGAGGGGTTGGAACCCGGCGCATATATCTGCGATGAGTGTTTGGTTCTGGGCGCGGAAATTTTGGCCGAAGAAGGCGTAATCGGACCGCTGGGCACGCCCGCGTCCCCCCTGGAGCGCCCCCAGACAATTCCCAGCCCGCGGGAGATCGTGGCCCACCTGGACCAGTATGTGGTCGGTCAGGAGCGGGCTAAAAAGGTGCTCTCCGTGGCCGTCTACAATCATTACAAACGCGTTTTCGGCCCACAGGGAAGCGCCGGCATTGATGAAAAGGATGCTGAAGAGGTTGAATTGACCAAGAGCAACGTATTGCTGGTTGGTTCGACAGGCAGCGGCAAGACGTTGTTGGCCCAAACTCTGGCCCGGCTGCTTCACGTTCCGTTTACCATCGCCGACGCCACGACCCTTACCGAAGCCGGCTACGTGGGCGAAGATGTCGAAACCATTCTGGCCGGCTTGCTTCAGGCTGCGGACTGGGACCCGGCTCATGCGGCATACGGCATCGTCTATATCGACGAGATCGACAAGATCGGCCGCAAGGGCGGCGACAACCCCAGCATCACCCGGGACGTAAGCGGCGAGGGCGTCCAGCAGGCGCTCTTGAAGATCATTGAGGGCGCGACGGTCAACGTCCCGCCGGCCGGCGCGGGACGGAAGCATCCCCAACAGGAGTTCATTCAGCTCGACACGCGTAACGTGCTCTTCATCTGCGGCGGGGCTTTTTCCGGCCTGGATGCTTTGGTCAAGCGGCGTATGCATCGCCGGGGAGCAATGGGATTTGCGTCCAGCGATGAGGCCCTGCTTTCCCGGAGCGAAGAGATCTTTCGCCGCGAACAGAGCGATGATGACGCGTTGCCGACTCCCATGGAGGATCGCCGCCGCGAGTTGAAGATCCGCAAGCAGGAAGAGGAAAGCCGGGAGGCGAGCTTCTATCTCAGCCAGATTATGCCCGATGATCTGTTGAGCTTTGGCCTGATTCCGGAATTCGTGGGACGCCTGCCCGTCATTGCCAGCCTGGATACGCTGGATCGGGACGTGCTGGTGCGCATTCTCACCGAGCCGAAGAACAGCGTTGTGCGTCAGTTCCAGCGCCTTTTTGCCATGGACGGCGTCAAGCTGGAATTTACCCCGGAGGCATTGGAGACTGTTGCGACTGAAGCGTTCCTGCGCAAAACCGGCGCGCGGGGGCTGCGCAGCATCGTCGAGGAGGCGCTGCTGGACGTCATGTACGAAATGCCCGGCCGCGAGGATATTGCCTACTGCGTTGTGACTGAAGCCGTTTTTACCGAGGGCGCCATGCCTCAACTGTACGATGCCAATCGTGAACCCATCTCGCTGGATCCGCCCCTGCGTTCAGCGGCATGATGCCGGGATAGCGTGAATCAGGTGGCAGCAAAAAGGGCGGAAGGAATTCCTGCTGCCCTTTTTGCTGCCGTTCTGTATAAAAGCTGCGTTTGCGCGCGCACCTTCCCCTTGCTATACTATTCTTCTACCCACCATCACACCCATCCCCCTGCCGGAAAGCGTTGAATACGAATGTACCTAGGTTTTGAAATTATCGATTTTCATTCCCATTTCCCTACCCAAGGGCCGTGGTTTACGGACATGGGCGAAACCATGCGCAATTACGAAGCCGCGGTTAGCCCCGAACGTCGCGCAATTTTACGCGAGCGGGCACGCCCCTATGGCGAGCATTGGCGACGCATGTGGGGTTTCCCCCTGCCGGAGGCGCCGGCAGACCATCCGGGCGATAAGGCGCAAGCCCAGCGCTGGGTGGATGAACTGGACCGCTACGGCATCCGCGCCGTCGGCTTTGTTACGGGAGGCGGCAACGAACATTTGGCCGAAATTTGCGCCTGGCATCCCGACCGCTTTGTCGGTTTCGCCCACCATTCGCCTTTTCTTCCCGATGCCGTGGAGCGACTGGAGCGAGCCGTTACCCAACTGGGGTTGCGCGCCTACAAGCTGCTGGCCCCCCTAATCGAGGAGCCGATTGAGGACCCGCGCGCCTTTCCCGTCTGGGAAAAATGTGCGGAGTTAGGGATCCCCGTGCTTATTCATTTCGGGATTCAGGGAAGTTCAGGCGGTATTGCCTGGCATCAGAACATCAACCCGCTCAAGCTCCATAACGTGGCCAAGTCTTTCCCCGACGTAGATTTCGTTATCCCTCACTTCGGCTGTGCGTGGGAGCGAGAGACGTTGCAGCTTGCCTGGGCCTGCCCTAACGTAAGTGTTGATACCAGCGGCAGCAATCAGTGGGTGCGGTGGGTTCCGGGTGACGTGTCGGTCAAGTACCTTTTCCGTAAATATTACGAGACCATCGGGCCCGGCCGCATTATCTTCGGCTCCGACTCAAGCTGGTTCCCCCGGGGGTTTGCTGTACGTTATCTGCAAGATCAACTGCGTGATTGCCTGGACCTGAATTTCCCCGATGAACACATTCAGCAAATTTTCGCGGGCAACGCGGCGCGGCTTCTCAAGATCGACCTGGCGGCGCCCGGCGCTGATTAGGCGCTCCATCCCGCGAACGCTTCGTCAGTCGGATAAAAATGAATTTCCGCTCAAAACTCCATTGCGCCTGCCGATCTGACTTGTTGCGCCATGCCGCCATACCCGTTACGCATCACTTTTCATTATCCCAGTTTCCCAAACTCTTTCCCATCACACGGAGGAATAAGTATGAAGCAACGTAAATTATGGAGTCTGCTTAGCTTGCTGTTGATTGCGGCCCTGGCCTTTACGGCCTGCGCTGCTCCCCCGGCCGGAGATAGCGGCGCGGCAGGTGCTGCGACCGAGGCCCCGGCTGACGAAGCGGCTGCGGATGCCGGCGGCGAGGCGGCTGCCGCCGACGGCGAGGTTATCGAGATCGAATATTGGCAGTACAATTTTCAGGCGCGTATCGACGCCATGAATGAGCTGATTGCCCAGTTCGAAGCGGAGAATCCCAATATCAAGGTTATCCACAACTCGGATACGCCCTACGATAACTTCCGGGATAAAATTGCCGCCAGCGTTCCCGCCGGCGTCGGCCCTGACGTCGTCAGCCTCTTCTACGGCTGGCAAACGGCCTGGCTGGACGCAGGTTACCTGGTGCCGCTGCCCGAAGATGCTTTCCCGCCGGATGAAATCCGCGCCAACTTTAGTCCCATGGTTGAGGCCAGCTTTGTGGACGGGACGCTCTACACCCTGCCCACGGCCGTGCGTACTCTGGCCCTTTTCTACAACAAGGATCTCATGGAGGCCGCCGGTCTCGATCCCGAAAGCCCGCCCACCACGCTGGATGAGCTGAAAGAGCAGGCCGTCCAGTGCACCGTGCGTAACGGCGACGCTTATGAGGTCTTCGGCTTTGTAGCTAATCCCGCAGGTCAGGGACATCACTGGTTCCGGGAAGTGCTCCTGCGTCAGTTCGGCCAACAGCCCTACAGCGACGACAACCGCACCGTGTTGTGGAACGCCAGCGAGGGCGGCTATGAGGCGTGGCACGAGTTCCTCTCCTTCGGCACCGAGCTGGAAACCGGCCGCTCCGACCTCATCACCGAACCGGATGACTTCCTGGCCGGTAAAGTCTGCTTCCACATTGACGGTTCCTTCCGCCTGGGTTCGATTGCTGAAAATGCCCCGGACCTGAATTTCGGCGTGGTTGAGATGCCCGAGCATAACGGCATCAAGAGCACCTTCGGCAGCTACTGGACCCACGGTATTACCCAGAAGGCCGCCGCCGATCCGGCGCGCATGGAAGCCGCTACCAAGTTCCTGCAATTCATCACCACGCCCGAGGCCGGCACGCTTTGGGTCGAGATGGTGGGCGAGTTGCCTGCTCAGCTTGCCGCCGCCGAGAATCCCGAATTACTGGCCGATGAGAAGCTGGGCGCATTCGTCGCCGGCTTGCCTTACGCCGTTTCCACCTTCTTCGTGGATGAGAGCAAGGATCGCCAGGCGATTATCGACGCCAACGACGCAGTCATCCTGACCGGGGCCGACCCGGATGCAGAGCTGGATATCGCCGTCCAGACCGTCCAGGAAATGTACGATGAATTCTGGGCCGATCGATAGTCACTGAAGAATAAAGAGTAAAGATTAAAGATTAAAGATTGGGTTGAGCGTCCCCTGAGCGGTACTCAACCCAATCTTTAATCTTCAATCATCAATCATCTCCCTTATGAATTTAACTATTCGCCAACGCCGAATCGTATGGGCTTACAGCTTTTTGAGCGTAAGCCTGATTTTCTTTCTCTTTATTCGCTGGTATCCGACCCTGCTGGCCGTTAACATCAGCTTCCGGGATTGGAATGTTTTTGCCGGTTCCGGAGAGTGGGTGGGGCTGCAAAATTACGCGGACATTTGGGAAGACCTGTTCAAGCCGCGCAGCGCCGTACGCGCCGCCTTCTGGAATACGCTGCGCTATGTGCTCTTCGGCGTTCCCCTCCAGCTAGTCCTGGCGCTGGGCATTGCCATGCTCCTGGGGCAGATTCGCCGCTTTGCCGGTTTTTTTCGGGCCGCTTACTTTGTCCCCTATGTGACCTCGTTTGTCGCGGTTGCCTTTGTGTGGCGCTGGCTGTACCAGCCTCAGATCGGCCTGCTCAATCAGATCATCACGGGGTTGGGTCTGCCCATGCAGCCGTTCCTGACCAGCCCTTCTCAGGCGCTGCCCAGCATTACGCTGGTCGCCGTCTGGCGCAGCATCGGCTTTGCCATCATCATCTTTCTCGCCGGGCTGCAACAAATTCCCGACATGTATTACGAAGCAGCCCAGATTGACGGCGCTAACCGCTGGCAACTCTTCCGCCGTATTACCTTGCCCCTGCTCAATCCCGTCATCGTCTATCTGGCCGTCCTGCAGACCATCCAGTTCCTGCGCATGTTCGATCTGGTGCAGAATATGAGCACCGACAATGCCGGCGGCCCCCTTAAGAGCACAACCACCGTCGTGCTGGAGGTCTACAAGGAGGGCTTCTCCGGCTATAACATGGGCTACGCCGGCGCGCTTACGGTCATTCTCTTTCTCGTCATTCTGCTCATCACCATGCTGCAATTGCGGGTTCTGTCCCGACGCGTGGATTATTAAAGAAACATTCGGAATTTCACTATGACCGTACTTGACTCCAGCGCAGATCGCACACTCGAAGCTGCCGAGCGGCTTGTTCAGACTCCGGGGCCGCGCCGCGCCTGGTCGTGGGACCTGGCCCTGGTCTATCTGCTGCTGACGCTGGGGGCCATCGTCATGGTGGCGCCCTTTTTATGGATGTTGCTCACCAGCATCAAGCCCGCGCCGGAATTGGTGCAGTTTTCTTTTCTGCCCCAGAATCCTACGCTGGAAAATTATGCCAAAGTGTTGACCACCAGCAACTTTGGACGCTGGTACTTCAACAGCCTCTTTATTGCAACCATCAGCACCCTGAGCGTGGCGTTTTTCGACAGCCTGGTGGGTTATACCCTCAATAAGTTTGAATTTCCGGGCAAGAACATTATTTTCATGGGCATTTTGGCAACCCTCATGATTCCTACGGAAATGCTGATTATTCCCTGGTTTAACATGAGCGTGCAGTTTGGCTGGAATGCGGGCAATGCCCAATATTGGGGCATCGTCTTCCCCGGCATTATCACTGCGGTGGGCATTTTTCTCATGCGTCAGTTTTTTGACGGCGTGCCGAATGAACTGCTGGATGCCGCCCGCATTGACGGCGTCAATGAGTTCGGTATTTTCTGGCGCGTGGCCATGCCCCTGGTTAAACCGGCCATTGCCGCACTTTGCATCTTCAACTTTATCGGCAACTGGAACGCCTACCTCTGGCCCCTCATCATCGCCAGCGGCCGGGAATTTTATACGCTGCCTGTAGGGCTCAGCACCTTCATCGGCGAATCCACCACGGCCTGGGAAAAGATCATGACCGGCGCCAGCCTGGCCACCATTCCCCTTCTGCTCATCTTTATCATTTTCCAGCGCCAGATTATCAAGGGCATCGCCCTCACCGGTCTCAAAGGGTAAGCCCGTTAAAAATTCTCCATTAACTATTCTCCATTAACCATTACCCATGTCCTCATTTCCGCACCCAATCTACTCACAACACGTCCTCCAGCCGGCCTACCGCGACGCGCAAGCCTATCTCTTCGAGCCCATGCTGGCCGCGCACGAAGCCCAGGCCGTCATGCTCACCCGCTGCGGCATCATCAGCCGGGAGAACGGAGCCGCATTAGTCCAGGCTGTGGCCGATATTCGCGCCATGGGCCCCGAAGCGCTGGCTTATCAACCCGGCGTCGAAGACCTTTTCTTTCGCATAGAATCGCTGATTATTGAGCGCGTGGGCCCTGACTACGGCGGCAATCTGCAACTGGCCCGCAGCCGCAATGACCTGGGCCACGCTCTGGCGCGGATGGCTTTGCGCGGGGATATCCTGATCCTGTATGCCGATCTGCTTTTGCTGCGTCAAGCCGTGCTCGCATTGGCCCGGCGTCACGTAGAGACGATTATGCCGGGCTACACCCACACCCAGCCCGCTCAGCCCGTCACCTTCGCCCATTACCTGGCCGGCGTCCTCACCGCGTTGCAAAAGGACCAGGCGCGCCTGGCTGCCGCCTACGCCAACATGAACGAGTCGCCTTTGGGGGCGGCTGCGTTTACCGGCGTAGGCTTTCCGATCGATCGCACATTGACGGCCCAACTGCTGGGCTTTGACCGCGTCATCACCAGCACCCAGCACGCCATCGGCGCGGGCGATAACCTGACCGACACGTCCTTTGCGCTTCAATCTTTGAGTACCAATCTGGGGCGGGTGACCCACGATCTTCTCAACCGGGCCATGCAGGAGACCAACGCCTTGCACGTGGATGACAGCTTTATCCAGATCAGCTCCATCATGCCCCAAAAGCGCAATCCCGTGGTCCTGGAGCACCTGCGCGCGCGTCTGAGCCGCGCGCTGGGATATGCCCAGACGGTGGTGCTCCAATGCCACAATATTCCCTACGGCGATACCCAGGACATCGAGGATGAGATTCTGCCGCCCCTCTACAGTGGACTGGATGCCATGCGGGAGTGCGTGACGCTCTACACCGCGTTCTTTGAAACTTTGACGCTGAATGAAGCGCATCTGCGCGCACAGGCCGGCTTCGGCTTTACCACCGCCACCGAATTGGCCGATACGCTGGTGCGGGAGGCGGGCTTGCCCTTCCGCCAGGCCCACAAGATCGTGGCGACCATGGTGCAGAACGCGGTCAAAGCCGGATTGGGCAGCGATGCGCTGACGTTGGCGATGCTGCAAGCCGCGGCCCGGACGGTGCTGGGCGAGGAATTGGCCTTTAGCGAAGAGCAGTTCACCCGTGCGCTGGACCCGGAACACTTCGTCGCGGTGCGCACCGTCCCCGGCGGCGTCGCGCCGGAAGCCACCGACTCTCTGCTGGACGAGCTGGCCCAGCAGATTCAGATGGATGAGGAGTGGCTGGAAGACGCACGCGAGCGTCTTCACCGGGCTGACGCCTATCGTGCACGCGAGGTGCAACTGCTTGTAGAAGGATAGAATCGGGCCGCCTCCACCCCGCACTCATAGCGGACAATCTGCGCGCCCATTTTTAGGAAATGATGATTTTTACCGGTTTTTCACTGAGTGGCAGCGGTATGGAAATATAATTCCCCGAAACGGGTGGTAATTTCCCCCTGAACGCATCTCCCATCCACAACAACGGAGAGCCGCCGCATGACCAGCGGCTTCCAGATGACCTTGTCCGCAATCAGTTTTTGGAGCTGGAGCAGGACATCTTGGCGCGCCTGAGCATCGGCTGTACCGAGCGCATGAAAGATAAGCTCGGCTGCATCGCTCTCCGGATAGGCGAGAAGATTGCGCGGCCCCGGCCCCAAAAAAGCGGCAACCGCTGTGTAATCCCACCAGGCGTAGTCAAAAAGCAGCAGGTCGTAGGCATGCCGGCCTGCGATGATCTCGGCGTAGGGAACCGCCTGGACAGTAACATCAATGCCGACCGCGTGCAATTGGCCCTGAATCTCCTGGGCAAACCGGCGATGGATGGGAGAATCGGCGGCCAATAAGGTGATGCGTCGTGCCTGCAATGGGCTTAGATCGCTCAAAAGCGCGGCGCTTTGGGCGGGATTGTAGGGGATGCGATATGCCGCGGCGCGTTCGTTATAGCCGTTGGCCGGCGGCGTAAAGATGGTGTCGGCGGAGACAAAGGCGTCGGAGATGGCCAACGCCTGGCTATCGACGGCCTGGGCGACGGCACGGCGAGCGTCAGTATTCTGCCATGTCGGGGAGAGGAAATTGAAGCCCAGATAGGTTATGCCGCCCCAGGCATTGTAGGTGTGAAAACGCTCCTCGCTTTCCAATTGCGCCGCCTCAGCCGGATCATCCAGGCTCAACACGCAGATGCGACCATTTTCCAATTGCCTGAGGCGTTGTTCGGCATCCGCCTCAAAGAGGATCTCCACTTCAGGGATGCGCACCTTAATCGGTTTGTCGCCTTCAGGCAGCATGTGGTGATAAGAGGCAAATCGAGGCAAGGTGATGGATTGATTCGGCTTGTAGCGCTCTTGATCGAATTGGTAGGGGCCGGTGCAGGCGACAAAGCGTGTTTCCGGCGTGGTGCGGGGTGAAAGAATGCCGCTGTAGGCGTTGGCCAGAACGCGTCGAGGGTACTCATAATCGGGGATTGGCAAGGTGATACGCACGCTGCGCTCATCATCCAGCGCCTCGAATTGTACACCGTCCAGCAGCGGTGTGAGCGGAGAGGCCTGTAATGTTTGCAGGCGTCGAAAACTCTGCACAACCGCGGCCGGGGTCAACGGTTCGCCGTCGTGAAAGTAGATATCCGGTCGCAGGCGGATGATCAATTGGCGATCGTCTTCACTGTATGCCACATCGTCTTCGGCCAGCCAACCGCGCAGATCACCGGATTGATCTTCCCAAAAGAGCGGCTCGCAGACGTGGCGAAAGACTTCGTATGCCACTGGATTTGATGTGCGCTGTGGGTCATAGACAGCCGGATCAAATCCCCAGGCAATGGTTAGCGGTCGTCCGCCCAGATCCGCGATGTGAAAGACGAACCAGGCGACAATCGCGGCCGCGGCGATTAAAAACCCGCCGATGGTCCAACGACGGGACGGGGATCGATGTCCGCTCATTGAAGGTCCTGCCCATTGATTGCTTCATCCAGATGCAGGCGATAGCCGACGCCATGCACGGTCAGGAGATATTGGGGACTGGACGGAACCGGTTCAATACGCTGGCGCAGCCGATAGGCCAATTGGCGCAACCGATCGCGTTGTTCGGGGTAAAGGCCGTCCTGGGCATGGGGTTCTTCCGGCCAGACATAGTTGAAGAGTGACAGAACGGTGACCGTCTCGCCCGGCTGGGTGAGCAGACAATCCAGCATCTGTTGTTCTGTGGGCGTCAATGACAAGGCCGACCAATCGGGCTTTGAACTTGCCTCAGTCTGAATCGTCGCTGATGGCTCTTCCTGATGCGCCAACAGGATTCCCAGCGCCCCCTTTTCGCCATCTTCACACAACGGCGCGGCATAGAGATCCACATCAGCATCCGGCCAGGAATTCTCCCTGATCCAGCGCTCTTCAACCGTTGCCTCACTGAGCAGATCCACCAGCGTCTGCCGGGATTGGGATTTATCCAGGCGGCGCCAAACTTGGTCTGCAGCGCGGTTCAGCGGCTGCAATCCTTTGGCGCGCGTGTAGAAGAAAAGCGGCTGCCGATCCAGCAGTCGGTCCGTCTCGGCCATGGCAGCGGGCAGCGAAACGCGCCTCATTGCCAATATGGCCAAGCCCAGGATAATCGCCAGGACGATGAGCGCCGCAAGCAAGACCTGCCATGTGGGCGCAGACCAATAGAGGGTCGAAGGGATCATGAACAGTTCTCCCGTGTGAATTCACCACCGTGAAGGTCCATATCATAGATGTGACAGGACTATTGTCACAAAAATCTCACAGAGTGTCACAGATTTTTGCGGCGGATCGTGGTACCGTTCGGGGGTCATGCGAATGGGCAGCGGTTGAAACCGCCGCCTGCTATGAGAAACCGGCTTAAAGCCGGTTCGTCGATCGGAGACCCGCGTACTTCAGCGCATTTCCCGTCCCAAGAGTCGAATTGATTCGGGTGTGTTCAAAATCGGTTGAAAGCGCTTGAAGTCGATCCTGGCCTGTACTAATTGCCTCACCCTGCTTCGCCTCCTCGACGGAGGCTGCGCGTCCTTCTCCATCCAGGTGGAGAGGGACAGCCGTGGCGCCTGAAGCGCCGCGGCAGGGTGAGGCAATTGACGGCGCCAACTCGTTTTGAACACACCCTATTGATTCGTCGGCTTGACACCATGAATACTCAGGCAACTTCACTGTTCAGAGAACCTCAATTTGATGAAAGGAATGACCATGCGATCCCGACACAGCGTATTTCCGCGGGACTTTTCCTGCTTGCCGTTCTGATTGGCGCCGGCCTCTTCTCGGTCCGCAACCCCATGGGCGTCTATACGCAACAATCCCCCCTGCCTACAGCGACGATTCCGGCCGATGACGAGCCGGACGTGCCCGCAGACGACATGACTGCGCCGGAAGGCGCGCTGGTCTGCGCGTCCCGGGAGAAGGAATGCGTCACCTTCGACTATCTGGGCTACGAGACCGGGGCCGACGGCACGACCACCATCCAGTTCCAGGTCACCAACCGCTGCAACCAGGAACTGCGCTGGATCGAGATCGTCACCCGCCAGTGGGAACAGATGGAACCGGGCGAGAATTCGGTCTACTCGGGCGATCTGGGCGACTACACCGTCACCTGGATCGACGACGCGCCGGACTACCCCGAGCGCAGAGGCTATCGCTTCAAAACTGACTTCGACACCTTCAGCGGCGGCGCGAGCGACATCGTCTCCGTCCAGGTGGAAAACTTCAACCCCTTCCGCCGGATGCGGATTCGGGCCAGAGTGGGTGATACCATCGACCGCGCCGGCGTGCGGCCGGGCAACTTCGCCTGCGGCGTCACCCCCGGACCCACGCCCACGCCGCCGCCTGCGCAGGACATCTGCCTGAGCAAGCAGGACCGGGGCGTCACCGTGGACTTCTACGGTTACGTTCCCTACCCGGACGGCACAACCGGGCTGACCTTCGGGGTGACTAACGGCAACCAGCGCCAACTTGACGCGGTGGGGATCAAGGCGGGAGGCTGGAATCGTGTTGCGCCTGCGGACGGCACCGTCTACCGGGGTGTACTGGGCTCCTACAACGTGCGCTGGGTGACCCAGAGTGACACGCCCAACCAGGATGCCGTCCGTTTCAAGGCCTGGGGAAGCTGGTTCCAGGGCGGCGCGAGCGACCACTTCACCGTCCGCGTGAACAACTTTGACCCGACCAAGCGCATCACCGTCTGGGCCCAGCGCAACGGGCGGATTGAGCTCAAGGGAACCCTGGCGAATCATGACTGCGAGAGGGCCCTGCCGCCCACGCCGACCGCCACGCCGACATCGCCCAACAGTCCACTGGTGACGCCCACCTCTACACCCATGCCCACACCCACGCCCGGCCCGGTGGAGCCGCTGGATTTGCAGACCGATGCAGACGGCGACGGCGAACCGGATGCACTGATTGCTGCGCTGAATAAATTGGCAACTTTACATGCCGCGTACCAGGATAACCCTAACTCTGATACAGAAGCGGCCCTGGATCAGGCTTACGCAGAGTTTTTTCAAAGTTTGGCGTACAGCGAGCGCACGCTTGAGATTCAGCAAGAGATGGGACAACTATACGAGCAGATATTGCAGAGCAATGATGATGCAGAAATTGCCGCATTACAGGCCGAATTTGACCAGTTGGAACGGCAACTATACGACGATTCCAACTTCGCTATTGTCGACCGTGTGCTGAGTGAACGGCTGGATGAAGCCATGCGGTCCAAAGTTGGAGCGACGCCGGAAGCCGCTAGTGAGGGACAAGGCGCGGCAGAACCCCAGCCGCAGTCATCCGTTTCGCCTGCAGCGATTGACACAGCCGATCTGGCATTCCGTGTTCACCTGCCCGTGATCGGCAACATTCGACTTTTCGAGCCGGATCCGTGCGTCAATGTAGACACGCCTGCCGATTTCAGCACGTTGGAGCGCGGGCACCTGATGTTTTTGCGCACGAACAGCAAACGGCGGAATTTTCAGTATGCCAAGAAGTTTACACATATTGGCATTTATGATGGGCTCCAAAGTGATGGTGTTAGCATCAAAGTCTATGAGTCTAACCCTATTGGACCCAATGGTGATGATTCCGACGGAGGCCCAGCGTTATGGCCTTATGATCCATGGGAAAACGTAGAAGGATGGTGTGTAGCATTGGGCTATTACGATACAAGCCAGTTGTCGCTACCTACGGTACAAGACGCTATAGATTGGGCAAAAGGGGAGCTTGGGGTCAATGGCGAGATTCCCTATGTTCAAAATCCGCTGGATTTTTTGGACAAAGAGTCCAACGAAACCAGTTACTGTTCCAAGCTCATCTGGCAAATCTATGATCATTTGGGGATAAATGTGGATAGCAATGACCTCGCCTATCATATCTGGTTTATTAGCCGTTGGGGATCGGTTTTCGGTATTGGTGGAACTGTTAGTGGTGAAGTTGCAGCACGGTTCTTTGTCGCACCGGACGAAATTTTTCGTCATGACAGCATGATCATCTACTCTGAAGGCCAAAACTAGTATTTTCGCAGGATGGACATGTACTGAAAAACTATGCATATTCATCCTGCTTATACAATCAGAGATAAATTATACCATGAGCAAAACATCCATTCGCTACGTGGCTATCATGCTAATCTGCATCTTAACCCTGTCAGGATGCAGTTCTCCCGTTGGGTCATTTTTAGCCCCAAAACCTGAATTGCCGGACCGTATTCTCTATGTTGTGGCGACCGGCATTGAACAAAATGGGCGCTTTCATAATGAGTTGGTGCTGGTCGATCCTGAGCAATGGGCTGTTCTTCGGCGTACGCGCTTGAAAGTCGTCGACAGCGTGTTTTACAGCATTAATGAAGACTCCTTGGGGCGGATTTGGATTCCGTATCACGGTGCACCCGGCGCCCCCGGCAATACAGTTGCAATTTTTAATCGGGATGGCTCACATCTGAGTAATGTTGAAACATGTGGTCGCCCTCATTCTGTCTATTTTATCGAAAATTTCGCCTGTGTCATTTGTGCACATAACGGTTTTTTCGGACGCGTTACCATGATCGAACTCGACACGTTGGATACTGTACGAGAACTGGAATTAGAGGGAAACGAAGGATTCTTTCTCACGGCAACGGCTACAGATGGCCGAATAGTCATCGTGTGGGGGGCTGATAAGCTACCTGTCTTGTATATATTAGGCAGCAGTCAACCGGATACCGTGCCTGAAACCGTTAATTACCGAGTAGCCACTCAAAGTATTCTGCCAATCCGTGAGGAACAATTCATCGTCCTAAACGAGGGGAGCAACAGAATAGACTATGATGAAATTATTGACGGTCTGTTCCTCGATATCTCAGAAGGTGATATGCAAGTCAAACCATTCGCTCTACCCGTACGAAGTCCGCTTTGGGGCGTGATTAGTGACAATATGTTGTTCTCTTATCACAATAGTAGGTACGCAGATCCGAAAGGAACAGCCGAAAGAGCAATGTCACGTCTTGATTTGGAGACGGGAGATACTGACCTATGGCCCCTGCCGGATAACTGGGATGCACGCGATCTGGAAATCATCGACGGCAGAATCATGCTCACATGGCGACGATCCAATGATCCTGAAGCCAGTGGCATCTACGAATTTGACCCCGAGACGGGCAGCCTGGAACAGGTGATGCAGTTGCCCGGAGCGACTCTCATGTTGCCGCCGGATGACTAAATACGGCACTCGTTGCGCCTGCATGCTGTGGATAGCGTGCATCATGATGTTGATCTCCGGCTGTCGCTGGCCATTCGGTCTGTCAGATTCCCTGGCTATCCATCAATCGTCTCAGGAAAACGTCCAGGTTCCCGATTCCCCGCTCTATGTGGTGGCGACCGGTCCTGAATCGGTGTCAGGGCTCACGAACGAGTTGCTTCTGTTGAACTCTGAAACCGGAAAGACGCTGAATCGTACTCGTTTATTGAAGAACGGCGTCATCATTTGGCAGATGAGCAGCGACCCTGACGGAAGAATCTGGATCGGCTATTACGGCACGCCGGGAAATTCCTCCAACAGCGTCGATGTTTTTTCGCCGGAAGGGTATCATCTGCAGACCCTATACACCTGTGCGAATCCCGGTTACGGCATCCATTTTGCCGACGGTTACGCCTTTGTTGCCTGTGGGGGCAACGGGTTTAAAGGCGGCGTTTCGATTGTCGACCTGGAGTCGCTTGAGGTAATCGAATTTATCGAGTTGAGTGCTGAGCCGTCCTTCTTGCTGCTTGCGTCTGCACAAAATGATGACTCACTCGCTTTTTTTGGCAGTAGTCAAACTCATTCGACATTATTTCTTCTTTACACTGAGCCGTTCAAGATAACAAAAGCTGAAGAGATCTACGGATCGGCGAGTCCTCGAGAAGTTATCGGCGATGGCAATGAGTTTTTTTTGCTCAACACCGCAAGTTCATTGCATCCGGATGATCCAAAGGATGTACGAATTCTGTCACCAACTGAGTCTGTTTTGGTTGCGGATGTCTCATTGCCGGCGCGAAGCCCTCTCTGGGGGGCAATCAATGATCAAAAATTATATTCCTTTCACAGTTCTCAGGGGGCAATCGTTGGAGATAGCCCAGAGCGCGCGATTTCCAGTTACGACCTGATCACAAGTGAAATGGATCTGTGGCTCTTGCCCGATAATTGGGACGCATCCGACATGGCGGTCATCAACGACCAAATTGTGCTCGTTGGTCAACCGTCCGTGACAGCCGAAAGTGACCCCATTCATGGGCTCTACGCCTTCGATCCGGAGAGCGGGGAACTCTCCCTGCTGTACGAGATCCCCGGCGCCCGACTGGTCTTGCAGCCTGCTGGTGAATAGGCGGCGAGGGCGGTTGCGTGGGGTAAATGATCTGGAAATCCGAATGCCTGCGCAACGACTCATCACATTCTGGGCGCTGCTGTTGTCGGCAAGCATCTTGGCGATTGGATGTAGTCCAGAGCTTCATATCACCAAAACAGGACTCACTACGACTGAGCGCTTCAACGAAACCAGCGATCGACTCTATGTCGTTTCCATGTTCGTAGAGACGCGGCGAGGACACAAAAATGAACTGGTCACACTGGACCCGGAATCATACGAGACGATCAACCGCAGTGACTTGGTCTATGGGACGCTCGTCTTCAAATTTAGCCAGGATCCTCAAGGGCGGATCTGGACCGGCTATTCGGGAACGCCGGAGAACTACAACACGAAACGAGTTGATATATTTGACCATAACGGCTCTCATGTAAAGACGCTGGAACCCTGTAGTTGGCCCGACAAAGAAATCACCTTCGCGGCCGGATGGGCCTTTATTCCGTGCTACCTCAACGGATTTCATGCGCGGATGGTGGTTGTGGACTTGAGCTCATTGGAGATTGTGAAGACGATTGAGTTGGAGGCTGAGCCGCGTTTCTCACTACTCGCAGCTGCAGCAACAGAAGAAACGGTTTTGGTGGCCGGAGGGAGCGATACACATGGGACTTTGGTAATGATTGATCCGCACTCGATGGAAATCAGTCAGACTATTGATGTCTATGGCGGAATAAGCGTAAGAACCATTGTCGTACACGATGGTCTGTTTTACATGCTCAATAGAGGAAGCCATCGAAGCCCGGAGAACCCACTTGATCTGCACATCGTGACGCCGGGCGATTCGCCCACAGTCACATCGCATCAATTGGCCGCCAGGTCACCAGTGTTCGGATTCATTGAGGGAGATCAACTATGGGCATATCATGATCCGGCGATCAGCGGAGATAGCGGTTCCCGCGCGATTTCTCGTTATGACTTACTCACCGGCGAGACAGAGTTATGGCCTCTGCCGGATTATTGGTGGGCAGGTGATATGGCATGGATTGACGGCAAGATTATTCTGACAAGACGGCATTCGCTCAATCCTGATGAAACCGATGGGCTCTACGAATTCAACCCGGAGACCGGCGAATTAATTCAATGGCTTGAACTGGAAGGCGCGCAGCTGTTGTTGGTGCCGGATGAATAGGGAAGAAAGCGGCAGAAAGCAAAATGCCACAGCGTAACCAATCGTTCACATCCAAAGCCGGCGCTCAGCGTTTCTCGATTGCGCTGGCCTGTATCTTGACTCTGTCAGGATGCAGCTCTTCCACCGGGTCGTTTTTAGCCCCAAAACCTGAATTGCCGGGCCGTATTCTTTACGTAGCGGCAACCGGCATTGACGGAACGGGCGCTTTCATAATGTGTCCGGTGAGGTCATTTCGCTTACCCCACTCTCAGCCCCGGGCCGTAGCGCAGAACCTGCTCGCGCAGGCGCAGGAGCGCCAGGTCCTTGGCCTTGGCTTCCAGCATGATGTCGAACGTACGCAGGCTTTGCGCCTGCGCGCCCCGCAGTAACTCCACTACCTCAAACGGATTGAGAAAATCGCTGTGCTGATTAGGCAGCGGCGCTTGCACGTGCCATGCGCCGCCCCGCCGCAGGTGACGCACCTCCGTACGCGGGCTGCTTACGTGGATCTTGGGGCGCTGATGCGGCGGCCACGTGGCCAGGGCCATGGCCAGCCCATCCAGGAGAGCAATCTTCTGGCGATTGAGGCAGCGGTGGTGGAGCGTGTCGAAGACGACCGGAATGCCCGCGCGGCGGTGAATCCACAACACGTCGCCCAGATCATAGAGGCGATCATCATGCTCCAGCGCCAGGCGTTGCTGTACCCGGGCCGGCAACTGCTCGAATGCCGTGACAAAGCGCCTCCGTGCGGCCAGGCGATCCGCATAGCGCCCGCCCACATGGATGACGATGACTGCGCCGGAGTCCAGCCCCATCGCGTCCAGCAGTGCAGTCTGACTGACGAGTTCATCCACGCTGCGCCGGACGCGTAGCGGGTCCGGGCTGTTGAGTTGGATGAAGTGCCCCGGATGCAGCGTCAGGCGAATGGCGTAGAGGCGAGCCGTATCGCCGATCGCGGCCAGTTCGGTGCTGCACTCCGCGATCTGATGGTGGAATTGGGGCAATGCAGGGTGGGTGGCATAGGGCGCAAGCTGACCGGCCAGGCGGTAGAAGAAAATTTGCTGCGCATGAAGATATTCGAGGATGTCGCGTACGTAGGCCAGGCTCACGCTCAGATGAGGTGAGTTCTGCCAGTGGCGGCTGTCGTGGGAGCGGAGCGGCGCCCCCAATACCTTGACGGGGAATCCAAGGCGGTACAAGATGACTCCTTTGGGCAGGAAGGAACACGGAATAAGAAACGAGAAAGCAGAAACAAGAAATGAGAAACGAGTAAGCAGTATGCATTACGCAGTACGCGCATTCTGCACGGCGGCCACGAGCCGCGGGCTTATCTCGCCGCTGGGGCCCGCCAGATGCACATCGGCCATGGTCGAGAGTCCGCTCGCTTCAGGGTTGATGTCGATGACGAACGCGCCTCCATTTTGGGCAACGTAGGGTAGCTGCGCGGCCGGATAGACCACGCCGCTGGTCCCGACGATTAGCGCAACGTCGGCCGCTTCCGCGGCTTGCCATGCCCGGGCGACCATAGCCTGAGGCAACATTTCGCCGAACCAGACCACATCAGGCCGCACGAGCCCTTGGCAGACGGCGCAGCGGGGCGGCAGGTCGGCTTCCCGTTCGGCGGGCTGCAAAGCGTGCTGCTTGGCGCAACGGTTGCAGCGAAAACGCGCAATGCTGCCGTGGAGATGTACCACATTGACGCTGCCCGCCCGTTCGTGAAGGTTATCCACGTTCTGGGTTACCAGTGTGAAGTCGGGCGCTATTCTCTCCAGCTCCGCCAGTGCGTAGTGGCCTGCGTTCGGCTGCGCTTCCTCCACCCAATGCAGGCGATCCATGTACCAGCGCCAGACCAACCCCGGATTTCGGGCAAATCCCTCTTGTGAGGCCAGCTCCTGGGGATCGAATTTGGCCCACAGTCCCGTCTGGGCATCCCGGAACGTCGCGATGCCCGACTCTGCGCTGACGCCCGCGCCGGTGAGGCAGACAACCCGCCCGGCTCGGGCCAGCGCGGCAGCCGCTGATTGGAGTTGGCTTGAAGGATTCACTGTACACCCTCCGGGGGGTTTCTCTTTGGAATCGGCGTGTTTTCCGCAGATCCTCCCGGAGGAACCCATATAATTCCCTTTTCCCTATGCGCCGTAACGCTTCAGCCGTCCTGCATGGGCCATTGCCTGGGGCATGAGGTTCGTGGCGTGGAAGACGCCCATGTGGCCGCCTGCGCAGACGCGCTCGCCGAAACTCTGGACGTGATCGGGCATGGCGCGGGGGCTCCACAGCAGCGTCGGTACAGGGTGCCAGCTATGCTTGCGCAGCTTGGCCGGCGTGCTGTGATCGCCCGTCACGATGAGTGCGCCCGGCTCCAGAGCCAGGATGCGGGGAATCAACTCATCCACCACTTCAATTTCATGCACCTTGGCGTCAAAATTGCCGTCTTCGCCGTAGCTGTCGGTCTTCTTGACGTGGATAAAGAAGAAGTCGTAGGCGTCCCAGTTTTCTTCCAGCGCGTCGATTTCGTGATTGGGCCGATCGCCCTCAAACTCTATCACGTCCATGCCCACCAGTTGCGCCACACCTTTGTACATGGGGTAGACCGCAATGGCGCCGGCCCGCAGCCCGTAGATTTCGGGGAAGCGGGGCAGGCCCGGGTCCTTGGCCAGGCCGCGCAGGTTGAGGCTGTTGGCGCGTTCTTCATCGGCGAGCGCCGCCCGGGCCTTCTCCACCCACTGATTGACCAGCGCCGCGGTCTGGACGCCTTCGGCCGAGCCGCTTTCATCGGTGACGGGCAGGGGCAACTTGCCCGTCTGCAGGGGATCGGTCTCGGTGAGATCGCCGCCCAATCCCTTGCCGCGGATCACCAGGACGAAGCGGTGCTCCTTTACCGGTTCTACAAAGACCTCGTAGCCCGGCAGGACGTCGCCTGTGGCCGCCTGGAGCTTTTCGCACAGGCGGATGCATTCTTCCGTGCTGATGCGCCCGGCGCGGCGGTCGGTGATGACGCCGTCGGCGTCGGCGCTGGCAAAATTGCCGCGTGCGGCCAAATCATCCGGCCCCAGCTTAAAGCCAATGCCCAGGGCCTCCAATACGCCGCGGCCGATCTCGTAGCGTACAGGATCGTAGCTGAAGAGACTCAGGTGCGCCGGTCCGCTGCCCGGTTCAATACCCTCGCGAATGGGCGTGCTCAGCCCGACCGTGCCCTGGGCCGCCAGGCGATCGAGATTAGGCGTGTTGGCGGCTTCCAGCTCAGTCAAGCCGCCCGCCTCCATGGGCAGGCCGCCCAGGCCATCCATCACCAACAACACGATCTTGTCGCCGGCCTGATGCAGGTCGCGCATGAGGTCGAATTCTGTGAATATAGACATGTAGCGAATCCTTATGCTTTTATGGCGTGGTTGTTTGATTGACTTTTTGACTGCACTTACGGTAGCACACAATCTCCGGCAGATGAAACCTGAAGGGTAAAGGCGCATAAAAAAACAGCCGGGCCGGCATATGCCGCACCCGACTGTTCACGTTTCGCTTTACTTTGATGCTATTCGCCCAGCGCAACCTCGGTCTTGGGGTCAAAAATATGGGCGTTCCCCATGTTGACGGCCAGTTCGATCTGGTCGCCGGAATCGACCTTGACGCGGGGATCAACGCGGCCGATAAATTGCTTGTCATCGCCGGTGAGCAGATAGAGGAAGATCTCGTTGCCCATCAACTCGGTCACATCCACCTTGGCGGTCATGTCGGATTCGAGGATGCCGGGCGGTGTGAACTGCTTGGAATGGACGTCTTCCGGGCGAATGCCGAAGATGACTTCTTTACCCTTATAGGGGGCCCAGGCCGAAGCCTTTTCTCCCGGTACTTCCAAGCGGAAGCCGCCGGCGTTGACTTCCAGCTTGCCGTCGCTTTCCACGAGGGTGGCGTCAAAGAAGTTCATGCTCGGACTGCCGATGAATCCGCCCACAAAGACATTAGACGGCTTGTCATACAGGTTCTGCGGCGTATCGATCTGCTGCAAAATGCCGTCCTTCATAACGGCGATGCGGGTGGCCATGGTCATGGCTTCCACCTGATCGTGGGTCACGTAGATGAAGGTGGTCTGCAAGCGCTGGTGCAGCTTGGTAAGCTGGGCCCGGGTCTGCACACGCAGTTTGGCGTCCAAGTTGGAAAGCGGCTCGTCGAAGAGGAAGACGGCCGGCTCGCGCACGATGGCCCGACCCACGGCTACACGCTGGCGCTGACCGCCGGAGAGCTGCTTGGGCTTGCGATCCAGCAGGTGATCGATATCCAGGATTTCGGCGGCTTCGCGGACGCGCTGGGCAATCTCATCTTTGGGCGTCTTGCGCAGCTTGAGGCCAAAGGCCATGTTGTCATACACGGTCATGTGGGGATAGAGGGCATAGCTTTGGAACACCATGGCGATGTCCCGATCTTTGGGCGGCACGTCGTTGACTACCCGATCCCCAATCAGGATCTGGCCGTCGCTGATTTCTTCCAGGCCCGCCAAGAGGCGTAAGCTGGTCGTCTTACCGCAACCGGAGGGGCCTACGAAGACCAGAAACTCCTTGTCTGCAATCTGAATGTTCAGATCATTGACCGCAGTCACGTCTCCAAATCGTTTGTAGACATGATCATAGGTTACGCTTGCCATTTCGATTTTCTCCTTTGGGTCGAACAGAGAAGTTTAAAAAAATTTTGAGTTTTCGTCGTGGAGAAATCCAGACTTAAATAGTATAGCACAGGCGGAAAAAAGTTGGCAATCGTGAAAAAAATATAGCAACGAAGCCTGCAACCTTTTACAAAATTCTCCGTACTGATAGGTGCGACACATTACCAAACACGAGTGCAGAGAGCACGGGCAGCCGGCGCAAAGCGTAAAAATTGCTGCCGCATGATACGGACCACTCGCTGATCAGGCGTTTATTCAGGAGAAAGTGCCATGGAAACGAATGTAAATGAAACAACTGTTCCCACATCCAATCAGCCTCAGCCCATGATTGTGATTGAGGCGGAAGAGCCGGCTTACGAAGATGTTGCCGACCGGGCCGAAACGCGTAGGAGCCGGGGACTGCGTTCCCTTTATCGCAACCCAAATAATAAGGTGGTTGCCGGCGTCTGCGGCGGCATGGGCGATATGCTGGGTATCGATCCCACGCTTGTGCGCCTGGGCTGGATTGTCATGACGCTCTTTACGGGCGGCGGTGGATTTTGGGCCTATCTTGTGCTGTGGGCCATGTTGCCCGTCGGCACCCAGGCGCAAGGACGGATGCGCCCTGCGGCCATTGAGTTGAAGGACAAGAGCCTGGCCCGCACGGCCTACCTGCTCATGGGGCTCGGCGTGCTGTGGCTGTTGAGCAACGCGGGCATTCTGCCCCAGCTTTTCTCGACGTTTTCATCCGTCGCGGTGCGCATCTTCTGGCCCGCCTTGCTCATCGGCGCCGGTTATCTCCTGCTGCGCAGCAGCGGCCGCAACTGGCGCAAGGACGTGAACGCTGTCCGGGGCAACGTTCGCTCGGCCGTGAATGAGAGTTCTCCGGCCCGCAATGAGGTGCGTGACGGCGTGGCCTCTCTGCGTCGAAATATGCCTTTACACCGCAGCGCAGACAACCGAGTGGTATTGGGCGTCTGCGGCGGCATCGGCGAACGTCTGGGGGTTGACGCCAATCTGGTGCGCCTGATCTGGACGGTCGTGACCATCGGCACCATGGGGCTGGGTATTCCCGTTTACGTTGTGGCCGGCGTTTTGCTCCCCGGCGAGCAGCCTGTCGCCCCAACGTCGGCCGCGGCTGAGCCCCAGGAAGTCATCATTGTGGATGGCTCTGTAAGCTAAAACCGCGGCTTTGCCGGCTGGAATTCAGATCAATCAAAAAGGCGGGGGAACGCACGCGTGCGTTCCCCCGCCTTTTTGATTGGCCCCGCGTGAGACGGTATAATGCGGCCATCCGCCCTTATCGCCTGAACGCCGGGCGCTGTCAATCAGGAGATGAAACTCATGGGCAAAACTGCCAATTTTGTCATCGGCGCGCTGACGGGGGCCGCGGTCGGCCTGACCGTCAGCTATATTTTTGGCCCTGCATCGGGCGCGTCATTCGACGCGCGCTACCGCTCCCGCTGGGATAAGGCGCTGGATGACGGTCGCCGGGCTGCCGACGCGGAGGAGGCCAAGCTCCGGGCCGAATATCACCATGATTTGCGTTCCAGCGATTTGCGTTCCAGCGATTTGCGTTCTGACTCCGCCCAGTAGGCTTCGTCCGCTCTTGCGATAGCCCATTCTTGCTGCTCCTAACCCTGATTCTGCCATGCATGCGACCGGCTTTATCGGCTTTCCCGATCAAAAAATGAAGGCGGTGGTCATCCCCGACTTCTTCTTCACCGACCTGCTGCCCCTTATTGATGATATGGCAGAATTAAAGGTGACGCTTCACTGCTTCTGGCTGCTCAATGAGCAGGAGGGGCAGTTGCGCTACCTGCGCGGGGACGATCTGCGCGGCGATTCAACGCTCCTGGCCGGATTGCAGCAGGACCAGGACCTGCGCACGCCTCTTCAGACCCTGGCCGACGCGTTGGAACGCGCCGTTGCGCGCAACACGCTTCTGCGTATGGATGTAGAGACGGATGACAATGCAACGGGCGAGACGATCCGTGAGGATTGGTACTTTGTCAACACGGTCAAGGGACGGCAGACCGTAGCCCTGATCCGTCAGGGCCGGTTGAGTGAGCTGCAGGCCGTGCTGCCCGACGAGGCGCGTCTGAAGGTTGAGCGCCCGAACCTGTTTGTTCTTTACGAGCAGAATGTGGGCCTGATGACCCCCCTCATTGCCGATCAATTGCGGGACATGGAAAAGAGCTACCCGCCGGAGTGGATTGACGAAGCCTTTGAGATCGCGGTGAGCCGCAACAAGCGCGCGCTGCGTTACATCCAGGCCATTCTCAAGCGTTGGGAGACCGAAGGCAAAGACGGAGACAGCGATGAAATCACTGGACGAGATACTGAAGCAAGCCGCCGACGAGACTACCGGCCGGACGAATACTCTGACATCATCCTTGGCTGACGGGAGCCTGCGCGCAGTTAGAGGGCCCAAGCCGTCCGCCCCCGATGAACCGGCCTGCCCCATCTGCGGCGGTACGGGCTATATGCTCCACGATGTGCCGCTGGGTCATCCCGACTTCGGCAAGGCGTTTCCGTGCACGTGCCAATCCCAGGCGCGTAGCGCGCGCCGCCTTCAGCGTTTGCAGCGTCTGGGCAGCCTGAATACGCTGGACCAGCTTACCTTTGCCCATTTTGTTCCGGAACCGCATCACCTGTCGCCGGATCGAATCCAGAATCTGCGCGGCGCCTATGAGACTGCCCTGGAATTTGCCCAGCGCCCTGAAGGCTGGCTCTTCTTCAGCGGCGTTTACGGGTGCGGCAAGACCCATCTGGCGGCCGCCATCGCCAACGCACGCCTGGAGCAGGGCCAGCCCGCCCTTTTTTTGGTTGTGCCCGATCTGCTGGACCACTTGCGGGCTACCTTCGGCCCACAAAGCGAAACGAGCTACGACGAGCTTTTTGAGCAGGTTCGCTCTACGCCGCTGCTCATTCTGGACGATCTGGGCGCGCACAACGCCAGCCCCTGGGCCACGGAGAAGCTTTTTCAACTGCTCAACCATCGTTATCAGGCCAAGCTGCCCACGGTTATCACCACCAATCAGCGGCTGGATGAGTTGGACCCGCGCCTGCGCAGCCGCCTTCTGGATACGGAAGTCGTCCAGTTTTTTTCCATCATAGCGCCGGATTACCGGGCGGGGGTCAGCTCAACGGCCAGCGACCTGAGCACCCTTTCCTTTCACCATAACCAGCGCTTTGATACCTTTGATATCCAGCGCAGCGATCTCGCCGAAGAGGAACGTCAAAATCTGCAAAAGGTTTTCCGGGCCTGCCAGCGCTTTGCCGAGTCGCCTTACGGCTGGCTGGTAATGGCCGGCACGTACGGCTGCGGCAAGACTCACCTGGCTGCGGCTATTGCGAATTACCAGACCGAAGAGATGCGCCAGGAAGCCATGTTTGTGGTCGTGCCGGATTTGCTGGATCACCTGCGCGCCGCGTTCAGCCCCCAGGCCGCGACATCCTACGACCGGCGGTTTGACGAGGTAAAGAAGGTGCGTATGCTGATTCTGGATGACCTGGGCACGGAGAGCGCATCAGCCTGGGCCAAGGAGAAGCTCTTCCAACTGCTCAACTATCGCTACAACGCCATGCTGCCTACGGTTATCACCACCAGCGCTAAGCCCGATGCGATTGAGCCGTGGCTGCGCACGCGCATGTTTGATGTGGAACGCTGCCAATTTTTCGGCATTATTGCGCCGGGATACCGGGGCAGCGCAGGTCAACGGGCGCGGATGGGCCGGCGCGGGGCGCGATAGACTCCCCCAATGCGTGCGGGATGATTTGCGGGGCGCACCGCGCTATTTTTCCTCAAATATTTGCGCCTCGCGTTTTACGGAACCCCACTCGACTTTTTATCGTCATAAACTCCATATGCTAAGATACTCAAACATTATGCCAGCGTCGCCTTCATAGGCGACGCATGATTGCACCCAAAGGTAGTAGAAGCCATGCGAGTACATGACAGACCAACAATTCTTTTTACCGCGCTATTGGCGGCCATGCTCCTCGTGGCCGCCTGCGGACCGGCCGCCTCGCCGCCGCCGCCCACGCGTACGCCCGCGCCCACCTTTACGCCCACGCCGGAGGGGCAGGTCATCACCGAGCCCATGACCCAGCCCACCGCTGCGCCCGCAGGGGACGCGGGAAGCGGCGGCGATGTCGCCGTCGTCGAGCCGGTCGAGGAAGCGACGCCGATCGAAGTCGCCACAGAAGCGCCCACGCCTGAACCGACTGCGCCGCCTGCGGCCGAAGCGGTCATCAACAGCAATATGAACGTGCGCGGCGGGCCGGGCACAGATTACGGCATCGTCGGCGGAGCCAACCAGGGCGAGCGTTATCCCATCACCGGACGCAACAGCGACGGGTCCTGGTGGCAGATCAGCTACAACGGTCAGAGCGCCTGGGTCTTCAATGATCTGGTTACCGCAACTAATGCCGAGACCGTGGCCGTGGCTGCCGATATCCCGGCCCCGCCGCCGCCCACGAACACGCCTGTTCCGGCGCCCACCGATACGCCTGCGCCGGCCCAGCCGACTGCGCCGCCCGCGCCCCAATACAAATTTAACATTACGGCCGTCAGCAAATGTCTGCCCCAGGAAGGCGGCACCTGGTTTGAGGGCAAGACGTACATTAACGGGACTCCGACCAACGGTTATAAGGTCGCCTTCAGCTATGGGCCCGATGCGCCGCCCTCGACTGATCCCATGCAGAGCGGTCCCCATCCCGGCTACACCAACTGGGATGCAGGCTATTACAGCCACATCATTTCGGCCGGCAAGCCCCTGGCCGGCACCTGGTACGTCTGGGTTGTGGACGATAACGGCTCGCGCATCTCTGAAGTTGCGTCGTGGACCAGCAAGGGGCCCGGCGGCGACTGCAACCAGGCGATCGTAGACTTCGACAGCCGGCCATGATCGGCCTGTATTTATCGTGACGCCGCTGCAACTTGCTCTGCGTCGAATGCTAACTCTCTGGGTCAGCCTGCTCATTTTGGGCGGGCTGACCTTTTTCGCGTTGCGTACCGCGCCCGCCCGGGTCTGGATGTGGCGGCAGACCGGCGAAGAGCTCTTTAGCGCCCAGGTTAAGGGACTCAGCGACCGTCTGGGCGATCTCCTGCGTCCGGGCCTGCGTCTGGAGCCTCAGTCTCTGTCCGTCCAGGCTGATCTCCCGCTCCTAGGCGTCAACGTCTTCCTGGAACAGGAGGCCGACCCGGCCAAGCGGGAATTGGCGGTAAAGATGGCGCGCGAGGCGGGCTTCACGTGGTTGCGCCAGGAGTTCCCCTGGGAGGACATTGAGATCCACGGCAAGGGCGACTTTCAAGACCGACGCCATGAGCCCTACCGCTCGGCCTGGAACAAGTATGACCACATCGTGGACCTGGCCGAACAGTACGACATGGAACTCATTGTGCGCCTGAGCAATCCGCCCGGTTGGAGCCGGCAGGACGGTAATGCGCTGGGAACCTACGCGCCGCCGGACGATTATGCTGATTTCGCCGATTTTGCCGGCGCGGTGGCCGCCCGCTACGCCGGACGTGTCCGCTACTACCAAATCTGGAACGAACCCAACATCTATCCTGAATGGGGCGAGCAGCCCGTTAATCCCGAAGCATATACCGAGCTGCTCAAAACCGGCGCAACGGCTGTCCGCGCCGCGGACCCTGACGCGGTAATCATCGCCGGCGCGCTGGCGTCGACCATTGACCTGGACGGCGTGGCGCGTCCCGGCGGCAACTTTAACGACCTCCTCTTTCTCCAGCGCATGTACGCGGCGGGCGCGGCGCCCTATTTCGACATTATGGCCATGCAGGGATATGGCCTCTGGTCTGGTCCCACCGATCGCCGCATGCAGCCCCGGGTCATGAATTTTGGGCGCAATCAATTTGTGCGTGACCTCATGGTGCAGAACGGTGATGGGCACAAGCCTATCTGGATCAGCGAGATGAACTGGAACGCAGTCCCTGATGCAGTAGCCGATAAGCGTTTTGGCCAGGTGACGCTCGCGCAACAGGCGGCGTATCTGCCTCTGGCCTATGCGCGCATCGACCGGGAATGGCCCTGGATCGGCGTGGCCAACACCTGGTATCTCAAGCGCGCCACCGACGCCTGGGAGCAGGAGGGCAAACCTGAAGCGTATTTCCGCCTTCTGGCGCCCGATTTTACGCCCCAGCCGGTTTACGAAAGTTTGCGCGACTACGCGGGCAGCCGGGCGCAGGAGCCGTAACCCGCCATGCGCGCCCGCTCGTCCGACCGTCTGGAATGGCTGCTTTTGACCGCGATTCTGCTCCTCGCAGCCGGGTTGCGCCTGGGCGGGATCGATCACGCCAGCCTCTGGAGCGACGAAGGCAACACCTGGGCGCTGGTTCAGCGCAGCTTTGGTGAGATCGCGCGGGATGCCGCGGCCGATATTCATCCGCCGGGCTACTACTGGCTGCTCAAGCTTTGGAGCCTGCTGTTCGGAACCGGCGCCGCGGCCTTGCGCAGCTTCTCGGCCGCGGCGGGCGTGGCGCTGGTCTTCGTCACCTATCGCCTGGGCTCGCTCCTTCCGAATCCGCGCAGAGCCTCAGACGGCCTGGCCTGGACCGGCCTGTTGGCTGCGTTTTTGGCTGCACTCAATCCCTTCCAGATTTTTTATAGCCAGGAAGCGCGCATGTACGCACTCCTGGCGCTGGAGAGCGCGCTGCTTTTCTGGGCGCTTTTTGCCCTGTTGGATGCCCCGGACCGGAGGCAAGGCCGCTTGATCGGTCCCGGGATCGCGTTCGCGCTCGCCGGCGCCGCGGGCTTATGGACCCACTACAGCTTTCCCGTCGTCCTCGTGGCTGCAGGCGTTACGTTTCTGGTTGATTGGTTTGGCCGCGGAAGAAGTGGAGAGGCGCGTCGGCAAGAACTGCTGCGCTTTGCCTTGCTCAGCGCGCTCATCGTTGCGAGTTTCCTGCCCTGGTTGCCCATCGCCGTGACGCGTATCCGCCATTGGCCCCAGGGCGGCGAAGCCGTAGCCTGGCGCGACGGCATGGAATTGACCATGCAGACCCTCCTCTTTGGTCCGCTGCGCGACTTGCCGACGCCCCTCTGGCCGTGGCTGACCGCTGCCGCGCTGTTGCCGCTGCTGGGCATTGCCTCCCTGCGCCGGGACCGTCATGTTGTTGGATTAGCCGTCTGGCTCCTGGCGCCCATTGCCCTCATGGCCGGATTGGGGCTCTTTAGCGACGCCTTTCTCAAATTCCTGCTCATCGCTTCGGCTCCCTGGTGCCTGCTTGTGGCCGCCGCGGCCGGCCTGATGCGGCTGCACTGGCTGTGGCGGGGCGGGGTTGCGCTCTTTGCTCTGGCCATTGCCCTCTTAACGCTGCCCGACTATTATCAGTCCGCCACCGCGCGGGACAATTACGCGGGCGTGGCCCGCCTCATCGCGGTTCAGGGCGATCCTGCCCAGGATGTGGTGGTGCTGGACGCGCCGGGTCAGCAGGAGGTTTGGGACTATTACGATCCCGGCTTGCCTGTACTGGCCCTGCCCGCGGCACGTCCGGCCGACCGGGCCGCAACAGAAGCCGCACTGGCTGCGGGTACGGACGGCGCGCGTACCGTCTACGCCCTTTTTTGGGCTACGGATGAAGCCGACCCCCAACATATCGTAGAAGAATGGCTGGATCAACATGCGTTCAAGGGCGTGGAAAGCTGGCAGGGCAACTTGCGCTTTGTCGCCTACACCTTGCCCCAAGGCGACCCGATCTGCACCCGTTTGGAACCGGCGGCAGCATTCGGCGAGGTAATCGCGCTGGATGAGTGGTGCGTTGCCCAGGCGAGCCAGCCGGCTGACGGCCGTGCGTTGCCCATTACCCTTCACTGGCGAGCATTGGACGCGACCAATACGCGCTACAAAATTTCGGTCCAGCTATTGGACGGCGCTCGCCAGGTCGTGGCCCAGCATGACGGTGAACCGGCCGGCGGTTCCCGCCCCACCGACGGCTGGACCCCCGATCAGGCGATCACCGACAACCACGGCCTGGCCCTGCCGCCGGGCACGCCGCCGGGTGACTATCGCCTGGCCGTCGCGGTGTATGATCCGGCCAGTGGCGACCGTTTGGTCACCTCTGCGGGCGATCTGGCTGAACTGGGCGATGTAGCCGTTGTCTCGCCGGCCGAACCGCCGTCTCCTGCGCTGCTGAGCATGGAGGAGAGAGTCAATCGTCCACTGGGACCCGTGACGCTGTTGGGCTATGATCAGCACAAGCTGGGCTATGCTCATGCCCCGGGCACGCCCCTCGCGCCGGGTGACGCAGTTGAGTTCCTCTTCTACTGGCAAGCGCCGGATCCCTTGCCCGCCGATTGGCCGCCCGCCCAGACCTTCACTCTGGCCCTGGGCGGCGAGCAGCTAATCGCTCCTTTAGCCGGATCGGCTCTGCCCACCGTCGATTGGCAACCGGGAGAGTTGGTGCGGGTTACCGTGCGGCTCCCCTTTGACGGCGCGGATCGTCGGGCCCTGCTGTCTGTGGGGGCGGATCAGATCCGGCTCAAGCGCTTGCCGGTGGAGTAGGGATTCTGAGTTGGTGAAGGCTGGATAAGGAACACCGGCGAGCATGAATTGCCGGGTTTTGCGAGGATAGTTGGTTCAAGCTGGAAGCCTGTGCTATGTTGTATTTGTTTAGATATCCGATCGCTTGGTTTCGTTCTCTACAAATCCGGTAGCCGTTGGTGATGACGCAACGCCTTTTCCCCGATAAGGTATAGCAATATGTCAAAAGAATACATCATTTACGCTGACGAGTCTGATAAAAAGGGGCGCTACTTCTCAAATTTTTACGGAGGAGTTTTGCTTCGCTCGAACCATATCGAACAGGTTCGAATGCAGTTGCAATCCGCAAAAGAAGCGCAGAACCTTTTTCATGAAATCAAGTGGAGTAAGGTAACCGGGCAATACCTGCACAAATATCAGTCGGTTATGGATGTATTTTTTAATTTGGTCGCCAAGGACCAAATTAAGGTGCGTATTATGTTTACCCAAAACGCCCGAATTCCTCCTTCCTTAACGCATTATCAACAAGAGCATGCGTATCATCTCCTCTACTATCAATTTATAAAGCATGCTTTTGGCTTGCAATATTGCGCTAATCCAATATCCCCGGTTTTTCTTCGCCTCCTGATTGATAATATGCCTCATTCCCGTGAAAAGAACGAACAATTTGCGGGGTATTTGCTGGGGTTACAGGATAGTCCGGAATTTCGACGTCAGGGAATTCAAATTCGGCGTAGCGACATTAATGAAGTCGATTCGCATGCTCACGTTCCACTTCAGTATTTGGATATTGTTCTTGGTGCGATGCAATTTCGTCTTAATGATAAACACAAAGATAAGCCCAACGGGGCGTGGCGTCGTGGGAATCGCACCATAGCAAAGGAGCGGCTATACAAACATATACACACTCGCATCCGGGAAATTTACCCTGGTTTTAATATCGGAGTTTCTACGGGAATACAAGGAGATATCTCTAATCGTTGGCATCATCCATATCGGCACTGGCTTTTTAAGCCTAAGGCGCATCGTATGGACAGTGAACAAACGAAAAAGAAATAGGCCCCATTCCTGCTATGCTGACCGACGTACGATCAGCGAGCCCCACGTGGCACGTGAGATTTCGCAAAGAATAGAGCCCTATACAGAAAGAATAGCATAAGTTAGGAGATTGTCAATACTCTTTTTTATACGGAACAGAGCCCCTTATCTTTTGACCAGGGGCTCTGTTCCGGTGCATACTCTTTGGTTGTTTTATGCTGAGGCAATGATGCCGGCGCCTGAACATTGCCGGCGTCAGGGCGAAAAATCAAACTTTATTTGAAGGACCAGGATTCTAATGCCTACGATTCTTGTAACCAACGATGACGGCGTATACTCGCCCGGCCTGCTGGCGTTGACCCAGCGGCTGCGCAATATTGGCCGGGTGATGGTGCTGGCGCCCGAGCGCAACTGGAGCGCTTCCAGCCACGCCAAAACCATGCAGCAGCCCGTGCGCGTCCATCCTGTGGTTTTGCAGGACGGCAGCGAGGCTTTCGCGACCACCGGCAGCCCTACCGACTGCGTTGCACTGGCCGCGGCGGGCGTTTTGGACGCGGTTCCGGACCTGGTTGTCTCCGGCATCAACGCCGGCCACAATATGGGGATCGACATCAGCTACAGCGGTACCGTCGCCTGCGCCAAGGAGGCGGCCGTCAAGCGCATCCCGGGCATTGCCATGAGCACTGTCCATCCCCTTGAAGTGGATTTTGATATCCGCGTGCTGTTGGAAAAGACGGCGGAGATCGCGGCTCGGATCAGCCGGGTTGTGCTGGCCCGCGGCTTGCCGCCCGACACGCTGCTCAATGTCAACGTGCCCGGCGCTGAGCCGGACGCGATCAAGGGAATGCACATCACGCGTATGGGCCATCGCCGCTACGATGCGGACGAGGTCATTGAGCGCACGGATCCCTATGGCGTACCCTATTACTGGCTGGGCGGCTCACGCCCTCAGGACGTGCTGGATGACGGAACGGACGTGGGCGCGGTGGCCAATGGCTACGTCAGCGTTACGCCGATCACCCTTGACATGACAGCGTACGGCTTTCTGGATGCCCTGCGCGAATGGAAACTGGAATAATGATCTTTTCCCCGCCGGCTCGCCGCGTCCCGTGGGAGAGTCTGATCGTCTGCATTTGGAGTCTCATTATTGACGGGCTGTTGCTGCTGTGGGCTGCCCGTCGGCCCATCGATTGGCTCAAGTTCGCCCTGATTTTTGTCGTGCTGGCCTCTCTTCCCTTTCTGCTTCATTTGGCCTATCGCACATGGGCGGCGTTGACGCTGGAATATCAGGTGGACCGCAATGCAGTTACCATTCGCTGGGCGGGCGCGCGGCAGATCATCCCGCTCCACGCGATCCGCCGGGTGATCCGCGGCGGGCTGCAGGACCTGAGCGCTCCCCGCCGCCTGGATTGGCCGGCCGAGGATATCCGCCGAAGCCAGGCGTTGGGGCTGCTCAATGTGCGCATGTTGGCCGCCCGTCCCCTGGAGGAATGTCTTCTGCTGGAGACGACCGACGGCGTCTATGCCCTCTCCCCCGCGGCCGAGGATGAGTTCCTGGACGCGCTGCAAGCCCGTTATCGCTTCGGTCCCTCCCGCTCGGTTGAGATGAGCCGGGAATATACGACGCGTTTGGGTGAATTCTTCAGCGCCAATCCAGCGGGACTTGTGCTGCTGATTGGGGGGCTGGCAGGCGTTCTGGCCCTGGCAGGCTTGCTCATGGTGCGCTTTCCCGGCCTGCCCGACGAGCTGGTGATGCAGGTGAATTCCGACGGTCTGCCTCTTTCCGTCCGCAGCAAGGACGCTCTTTTCCTGCTGCCGGCTATGGGGTTTCTGGCCTGGCTGTTGAACAGCGTAGCGGGCCTGTGGCTGGCTGCCCGGGGCCAGGCCGTGGCCGCCTATCTGCTGTGGGGCGGAACGATTGTCGTACAGCTTTTTTCCCTGTTGGCTCTCTTTAGCCTGCTGCCCTGACCGCCTGCACTGTGGCCTTGAAACGGGTCGGCGCAAACGCCCGGCTGAACCGGAATTTGCGCTGATTCATCCGCCTTATGGGCGCTGTGGTAGAATCGAGGCTCGTCTATAGTTGGCGGGGGCGTGAGTCGTAAATTCTGACGGAACAGGCCGACAGTTTTTACCCGAGACAAGACATTCTAATTTCCGTCCCTGAGAGCCAAGCCTGATTATTGATCATATGCCAGGAATTTAGCTACGTGACGCAACACGAGCAGCCGTTTGTCAGCATCATCATCCCCGCTTTCAATGAAGAGCAGCGCCTGCCGCCTACGCTGACCCGCGTGGCGAATTTTTTGCGCAGCCAGCCTTACGCTGCCGAAGTAATTGTGGTGGAGAACGGCTCGACCGATGACACGTCCGGCGTGGTCGAACGGTTTGAGCGTGAGGAAGTGACGGCTGCGGATCCCTTCACCGTGCGCCTCCTGCATAGCAAACCGGGCAAGGGTGCGGCGGTCAAGCTGGGCATGCTGGCCGGGCGCGGCGAGTTTCTGGTGATTTCCGACACCGATCTGGCTGTGCCCATTGAGGAATTGAATAATTTCCTGCCGCCTGTCGTGCCCCGCCGCAACTATGCCATCACTATTGCCAGCCGGGAGATTCCCGGCGCGGTGCGCCATGGCGAACCGGCTTATCGCCACGTCATGGGGCGAGTCTTCAATTTTCTGGTGCGGGTGCTGGCCGTTCACAATATCCAGGATACCCAGTGCGGCTTTAAGTGTTTCTCCCAGCGGGCCGCGCACCAGGTTTTTCCCCTCCAGACGATTGACGGCTGGGGCTTTGATGTAGAAGTGCTCTATATCGCCCAGCGTCACAATCTGCCCATCGTCGAAATCCCCGTCAACTGGTATTATGGCGCAGACAGCCGCGTCTCGCCCCTGCGCGACACCATCAACATGTTGAAAGAGTTACTGCTCATCCGCCGCAACGGACGCAAGGGCCTCTACGATGAGTTGCCCGCCTCGTCCCCTGTGGATGAATCCGTTACCGATGAATTCTTCATGGCCTGATCTCTCGGCGCGCCGACCTGCTTCGCCATGATAATCTGAACCATGTTGGTCACGTAATGGGCTGTCCACGGCAGCAGCAGCGTTCCGCCCCAAAAGAAAAGCAGTCCAAAGAGAAGGCCCGCCAGACCGGCTCCCGCCATGCCCCACAGTCCCTGGGGAGAATGGAGCGCGCCGAATAGTACGGCTGTCGCGGCCAATAGCAGCCAGCGGGGCAGCAGAGGCTCCAAACCGCCCAGGAGCAGGCTGCGAAAGAGCAATTCTTCCATGAGGGCCACGCTCAACATGGCGATGGTTACGCCCATAAACTCGCGACCGTTGCGCGGGATGATATGCGCCAACAGGCGGTCGGAATAGAAGCGGGCTCCGCGCGTGCCCAGAAGCCGGCGGGTGCTGTCCCGGAAAACGACGGCCATTCCCACGCCGACCGCTGTGCCGCAAAGCAGGTCGCGACGTACGTGGGGCCAATCCCAGCCCAGTTGCGTTGCCGGCAGCCCGCTCAGGACGCCCAGCCCCATGGCGGCGAGAATCAAAACGATGCGCAGCGCATTCTCCTGGGGCAGCAGCAGGAGATTGCGATCCGGCGTCCACGTGCGCAGCAGGCGATTGGTCATGAGCGTGCCATAGCCCAGCAGCGCGGTGAGAACAAGGGTGAGGATAATGAAGAGGTAGTAGCGCATGGCGGCAGGTAGCAGGTAGCAGGTAGCAGGTAGCAGGTGGTAAGTAGCAGGTGGCGAAGATGATTATAGCTTATGTGTGGGAACATGGGGATTATGGACCACGTTACGAAGACAGGCTTGTTCGCTGGTGTGGGGAACGATAAGGGGGAGAGATGAAAATCGATAAATTTACCTGGATTGTTATCATATTGATCATCGGGATTCTGGCCGCCGCCGTGGTCAGCGTGAATCGCGGCGGGAATGAGATGGACGCGGCCTATCGCACGGCGGACGATCCGACTACGCCGATCTACAATATTTTTCTGGCGCTTCAGCAGAATGACCAGGCCGTCGCCCGGACCTACTATAGCCAGGCGGCGCTGGCCCAGTTTGACGACCCCGAGTACGGGAGCTTTTTCGGCTATTACGGCCCGGAAGACGCCCAGCGTCTGCGCATCCTCAGTACGTCCGTCAGCGATGAGAATCCGGACCTGGCTTACGTGACCTTTGCCGTCGATAATTACCGCAACGGAGGTCCCTTCGGCAGCGGTTCCACCTACACGTATGAAAATACGCTGGAGGTAATCCGGGAAGACGACGCTTGGAAAGTCAACAGCGCGTCTGCGTTTTAGGAAAAATGCTCATGCATAATTCATCCAATTCATCCGGTTTCGATATTGGCCTGGCCGCGATTCGGCGCTTCTATTTTTACATCGTTGCGTTAATCAGCCTGACGGCCGCGCTTTTTGCCATTGACGGGTTGTTAGACATTCTCAGCGATGCCTGGCTGAACAGCGCCGGGGTCGGCGTCGGCGCGATCGGTTACCGGCGCGATATTATCGCACGTAACGGCAGCATACTGCTGGTGGCTTCGGCGGTCTTCCTCCTTCACTGGACCTATATCCAGCAGCGGCTGAATGATGCGACGGAGCGTCATGCCGCATTGCGCAAGCTTTTCCTCTATGGCGGATTGGCCGTTGCGATTGGCTTTGCCGCCGTGCAGGGCGGCCGGCTGCTCTCCGGCGCTGCGTTCCTGGCCCTGGGCGGGCCCGAAAACCGCAGCGATATTTTGTCCGGCGGGTGGCTCCATCTTTTGCTCATGAGCGGAGTAGGGCTGGGGCTCAGCTTTTTCCTGCAGCGCACGCTTTTGGCTGACGGCGACTACGGCCGGGAGACGACCCGAGCCGGGACCGTACGCCGTCTTTTCCAGACGATTTTGGGATTGGCCGGCCTGATTGGGCTGATTTTCGGTTCGGCCCAGGCCCTGCGAATCGTGTGGGAAATTTTGCTCAACCTGACGGATCCGGGCTTGAACATAGGCTGGTCTCAGGGGCAACTCAGCGGTGGTCTGACTGCGGCCATAATCGGCGGTCTAATCCTGCGCCTCAACGAAAGGCGCTGGCAGGCGACGATTCGCGCTAATCAGAGCGAGGCGGGGACTGCGCTGCGTCGCTTCTTTCTTTACTTTGCCGTGGTGCTCAGCGCCCTGGCCGTGCTCGCGCCGGCAGCGTTCCTGCTGCGCGAAGCGCTGCTGATCCTGTTCTTTGGTGAAGACGGCGGCACGCTGGGCGATCTCCTCCGCCGGATGGGTGAGCCGCTTAGCTTTATCCCCGCCGGCCTCATCAGTTGGTTCTGGTACCAGCGAACCCTGGTGCGGGAAGCCGAAGCGTATGGCGTCAGCCGGGAAGCCTTCATCATCCGCCGCGTCTATCATTATGCCGTGGCCGCGGTTGCGCTGGCGCTGCTCTGGTTTGGGCTGGTGGAAATTCTCAGCGCGGGGTTGGATGTCCTCTTCACGCGTTCGGGGTCGGCCGTTGGCCGCTTTTGGATTCGGCCTCTGGTCACCGGCCTGAGCCTTCTGGCCGTGAGCGTGCCGGTCTGGACCCAGCATTGGCGTACAGTCCAGCAGGCCGCCCGTCAGGATGACGCCGCGGGTCACGCCGAGCGCACCTCTCTGCCCCGCCGGCTCTATCTTTACGGCGTGGCGCTGGCGGGCGCGGTGCTGATTCTGGTCAATCTGTCCCAGGTCTTCTACCGTCTCTTCCAGCTTTTATTGGATGTAACGGGCGTGGGCTTTTTTACTTTTGAGGGCGTCAATGAATTGGCGCGGGGCCTGGTTGCCCTGGCCTTGTGGCTGGCTCACGTCATGGCTATCCGCGCCGACGGCCGGAGCGAAGAACGGTATCGCCTGAACAACCAGGCTGCGTCGGAGCCGGAGCAGCCGGAGCATGCTGCCGCTCCCTTGCCCCATCCGCCGGCTGAGCGCCGCATCCTGGAAGAGCGCATCGCAGCCTTGGAAAAGGAGCTGTCCGCAGCCAGGGGGCAGTTGGCCGAGATGACGCGGGTGAAAAACGCGTAGATGTCGCGAAATTCATGAAATTACGGCGCGACGTTGACGCCCCACTCGAAGACCAGCCGTCCGCCGCTCCACCCGCCCATGAGGACGATCAGCGCACCGGCAAGGAGAAGCAGTGCGGTGAGCAGCCGCGCGGACGGATCGTCCAGTAAATCCCGGGCCGAATTTCCCGCGCGCCGGCGGGCCTGCACCGCCTTCTTGCTGCCGAATATCCAACGCCGGTAGAGCAAAAATCCGTAGACGACGAATTGAGCCAATCCCGCGCCGATATGCCGATTGAGTACGGCGCGGTAAGGCGCGTCCGGCGGCAGATGGGCCTGGGCGAAAAAGCCGGTAAGCGCGGCTGCGGCTGCGCCCGCAACCCCCAATGCGCCGGCTACCCACGTAAGAAAGCGCAGCTCGGGGCGGGACGACACGAACAGCGCCGCCAGCCCGGACCCGGTGGCCAGCAGAAGAAAGGCGATGGGAAAATGGACAACAGCCGGATGCAGATCGGCAAAAAAGGTCATGGCGGCCTCGCTCATACAGGTTGGCGTACATGGCAGGGTGGAAGTGGAAACAGCATGGCGGCAATCGCGCTTCCGGAATTCCGCCCGGGAACGCCGGACTCCAGTCCGGCAAGCGTGCCATGTTTCAGTTCGGCGCTTCCGGACGGCGATCGAACCCACATGCCGCCGGCTTAAAAACGGACAGTTACTTACTGGCGGCAGGAATCGGGCGCCGTAAAATGGGCGTCGATTCTTAATACTCTCATAACTATTTGCTCAGCCGCAACTTAGGCGACGGCAGTAAGGTATGAATACCGCAGTAAATCTGCTATTATCTGTCCCACGGTTCGGACCGCGGCCTGTTTTGAAGGAGCAAACATAATGATGCCTATTCCTCGCAGTGAAATTACGCCGGAACATATTTTTCTCAATCGTCGCCGATTTATGATCGGCGTAGGCTCGGCGGCCGGCGCGCTGGCCCTGGCCGCATGCACCGCGCCCATAGGATCCGTATCCACAGGCGAAAGCGCGGCGGCAAGCCCGGATGCCACGTCCGCTTCGCTATCGCTGGACGGCGATCTGCCTGCCGCTTTGGCCTATGGGGACCCCTATGCCTCGTCCACAACCGACGAGCTGGGCGATTCCCTCAACTCCTTCCAGGAGATTACCAACTACAACAACTTTTACGAGTTCACCACCAACAAGCAGCAGGTGGCGCAACTGGCGGAACAGTTTGAACCCTATCCGTGGGAAGTGAGCGTGACGGGGCTGGTCAAGAATCCCCAGACGTTCAGCCTGGAGACGCTGCTCACCGATTTCCCCCAAGAAGAGCGCATCTATCGCCTGCGCTGCGTGGAAGCGTGGTCCATGGTTATTCCCTGGGTCGGCTTCCCCATGTCCCTGCTGCTGGATGCCGTGGAGCCCGCGGCTGAGGCCAAGTATGTCAAGTTTACCTCGGTGCTGCGGCCGGAGCAGATGGCCGGTCAACGCAACAGCCGCTTTCCCTGGCCTTATGTGGAAGGGCTGCGCCTGGACGAGGCCATGAATCCCCTGGCCATCTTTGCCACGGGCATGTACGGTAAGCTGTTGCCCAAATCCAATGGCGCGCCCATCCGCGCGGTGATCCCCTGGAAGTACGGCTTCAAGAGCATCAAGTCCATCGTCAAGATTGAAGTAACCGATATCATGCCCACGTCCACATGGACGAACCTGGCCGCCAACGAATACGGCTTTTACGCCAACGTCAACCCCACCGTCAACCATCCTCGCTGGTCCCAGGGGACGGAACGGCGCATCGGCGAATCGGGACGCCGCAATACCCTCATGTTCAACGGATACGGCGATGAAGTAGCCGATCTCTATGAAGGCATGGACTTGCAGGCGAATTACTGATGACGACCCGAACAATGGTACGCAATTCTGTGAACAAACCGGCCGCGGCGCGCAGAAAACGCGCGACGTGGGATCGCAAACGCTGGTTTTGGCTCCTGGTCAATCTGGCCGCGGCCCTGCCCTTGCTGCTCCTCCTGTGGGACGCGTGGCGCGGCAATCTCAGCGTCAACCCCATCGACGATTTCACCGACCGCACGGGCAAAGCCGCCATCATTATCCTGCTTCTTTCCCTGGCCTGCACGCCTGTAGCCTCGATTCTGGGCTGGCGATTGGCGGCCACGGTGCGTAAATCTTTGGGGCTCTGGGCCTTCGCTTACGCCGGGCTGCACTTCCTGGTCTTCATCGGGCTGGATTACGGCTTCAACATCGGTTTTATCCTGCAGGATGACCTCTTGCAGAAGCGCTATATTTTTGTCGGGTTATTGGCTCTGTTGGCCATGTTGCCCCTGGCGATTACGTCTACCAAGGGCTGGATGCGGCGTCTGGGCAAGGGCTGGAAAAAGCTGCACCGTCTGGCTTATGCTGCCGGCGTGCTGGCCGTGCTCCACTTTCTCTGGCTGGCCAAGGGCGGGCGGATGGAGCCGTTCCTCTATGCGGCTGCGCTGGCTCTTCTGCTCATCGTGCGCATTCCCGCCGTACGCAAGCGGGCCATCACCCTGCGCCGCAGGCTTGCAACATGACCCTCACGACTTCAGTTGATCAACAGGAATGGGCCGCGCTCACCCAACGGTGGGGCGCGGTCCCGCTGGATCATCACCGTTTGGCGGTGGCGCATCCCTTTTTGAGCGGCGATCACCAGCAGCTCGTCAGCGACGGCCGCCGGGCGGAGATCTGCTACGTCATGCATCGGGGCGATCCGGCTGACGGCGTCCTCTTTCACATCAAGCGTTTCTATCCCGCGGGCGCGTATCGCCTGCCCACAGGCGGCATCCACCAGGGCCAATCCGTACTGGATACCCTGGCCCGGGAGATTTACGAAGAGACGGGCCTGCATGTGGGCGATACGCCTGACGCCGTTCAGGTGGAACGCTTTTTGGGTGCGCTTTCTTATCTCTTCTGTCATCCGCAACTGGGCGAGCGAAACTTTGCCACCTATCATTTTCTGGTGCGTATGCCCGAGGGCGCGACGCTTAATCCCCAGGATGAGACCGAGCAGATTGCTGACTGGCGCTGGCTGCCTCGGGAGGAGTTGTCCGCCGCGGGCGATCGCCTTGCGTCCGTGGATGAGGCGTATCCCCGGTGGCGGGATTGGGGAAAATTCCGCGCCTTGAGTCACTATTTCGTGGCTGCCGCGCTGTCCGCCTAGATGCCAATCCGCACCCGTGAATCCGTCAACCCTTCGCCACGCCATTCTGACCGAGGTCCGACGTCTCGGCTTTGATCACGTCCGCATGACGCCGGTAACCGAGGCGGAGCATGCCGACTTCTTTGCCGCGTGGCTGGCCTTGGGGCGACCGGGCGAGATGACCTACCTGGCCCGTCACGTTGAGAAGCGGCGCAACCCGGCGCGCCTCCTGGAGGATGCGGACGCACGCACCCTGATCGTTTTGGGCGTCAATTACCATCAGTTTGATCTGCCGCCCGCCCTGCGCGACGATCCAAGCCGGGGGCTCATCGCCTCCTACGCCTGGGGCGATGACTACCACGAGATCATCCGCCCGCTCCTCTACGAGCTGGACGCGTTTATCGCCGGGCAAAGCGGCCGCACCGTGCAGGGCAAGTGTCTGGTGGACACCGGCCCCGTGCTGGAGCGGGACTGGGCCCAACGGGCCGGGCTGGGCTTCTTCGGCAAGAACTGCTGCACCATCCATCCCGTCGAGGGCAGTTGGCTCCTTCTGGCCACTATGCTCATTCCTGAGATTGTTGATTACGATCCGCCGGCCCCGAGCGCTTCACCCGAGCCGACCGCGCAGGAAGTCCTCACCGGCCTCCCGCCGCGCGGCGATTACGGCCGCCGGCAATTTCCTGACGCATCCGGTCCCCGCGTGGGAACCTGCGGTCGCTGCACCCGCTGCCTTGACGCCTGCCCCACCGACGCCTTCGTCGGCCCGTATCATCTGGACCCCCAGCGCTGCATCTCCTACTGGACCATTGAAGCCAGGGGAGCCATTCCGCGCGCACTACGCGCGCGCTTCGGTAATCGCATTTTCGGCTGCGACATCTGTCAGGAAGTCTGCCCGTGGAACAAGGGCCTGCCCGCGCGGGAGCCGCTCCTGCCGGGCCTCGTTGCGCAGCGGGACCGCATCGCGCCGCCCTTGCTGGAGGGCTTCGATCCCCGTCATCCCTACTGGCTGGATGACGACGCTTTTCGCCAACGCTTCCGCCGCTCGCCCGTCAAGCGGGCCAAGCGGGCCGGTATGTTGCGCAACGTCTGCGTCGCGCTGGGCAACTGGGGCGACGTCGCGACCGTTGACGCGCTGGTTGCGGCCCTGCGCGACCCCCATCCCCTGTCCCGGGGGCACGCCGCCTGGGCGCTGGGCCGCATCGCCCGGCAGCACGATCATGCCGGCGCGCGCCTGGCCCTGGAAGACGCCGCGCGCGCAGAAACGGACGCGTGGGTGCGGGAAGAGATTGGGTTGGCGTATACCCAATAACCAATTGGGTGTATCCCCTTCGCTTGTATGCACGCCCGCCAATCCGGTATGATGATTGTCATTCACTTACAGCAGTCCTGATCGCGCGGGCACTTGTTGCCCCATGGCCGTTGTAGCCAGGCGTCGGCTACTGTTTTCCCATTACACAACGGTCAACCATGGCATCATCCGAGCGCTGGGCTGCATTTCATCACCGCGATTTTCGCCTGGTTTGGGGCGGGAACCTGATTTCCATTCTGGGTACCCAGATGCAGCTAACCGCCATCAACTGGCAGATTTACGAGCTGCTGGCCGGCGTGGATCGCTCGATCCGCGTCTTCGGCCGCACGATTCCCCTGAATGTGGAGGCGTTGGGGCTGGGCGGCGTGGGCCTGGCCCGGGTCATCCCCATCATGATCTTCGCGGTCATCGGCGGCAACCTGGCCGACGTCATGAACCGCCGCCGGCTGCTCCTGTGGACCAACGGCGCGGCCGCGCTCTTTGCCGCCGTCCTGGCCTTTCTCAGCCTGACCGGCCGCATCACCGTGCCCGTGGTTTATCTGCTGACGTCGGCTACCGCGGCCGCCGCGGCCTTCTCATCACCCGCCTTCCAGTCGCTGATCCCTAATCTGGTGCCCGAATCGGATCTGACCAACGCCATCAGCCTCAACACGCTGGTGCGTCAGATCGCGGCCATCACGGGACCTGCTTTGGGCGGGCTGCTGCTGGGCTTTGCGGGCGCGGGTGCGGTATATGCGGTCAATGCCCTCTCGTTCGCCGCGATTATCGTTGCGTTGGCGCAGCTCCAATACCGGGGCGGCCGGGCGGAGCGCAGCGCCGGGCTCGGCGTGCAGGCAATTCTGGAGGGCTGGCGCTTTGTGCGCGGCAACCGCATCATCTGGAGCACCATGCTGCTGGACTTCATGGCCACCTTCTTCAGCTCGGCGCGCACCATGCTGCCCCTCATCGCCGGGCAGATTTTGCAGGTCGGTCCCCAGGGTTACGGGCTCCTTTCCACCGCCGAAGCCGTGGGCTCGCTCATTACCGGCTTCGTCCTTTCGCTGCGGCGGGACATCTACAAGCAAGGTGCGGTGCTGCTGATTTCGGTCGCATTCTACGGGCTCTTTTCGGCCCTCTTCGGCCTTTCCACCCTGTTTGTCCTGAGCTATCTCTGCTACATGGGCATCGGCGCGAGTGATACCGTCTCCATGGTGATCCGCCAGACCATCCGCCAGGTGATTACGCCGGATCGGCTGCGCGGGCGCATGACGGGCATCAATCAGATTTTCTTTATGGGCGGGCCCCAGTTGGGCGAAATCGAAGCCGGCCTGGTGGCCTCCGCCCTGGGCGCGCCCTTCGCGATCGTGAGCGGCGGACTGGCCACGCTCTTATTCACGGGCATCATTGCCTGGCGTTATCCGCGTCTGCGCAACTATACCCACGACACCATGCTGGCGGATCAGGCCAAGCAGAATGGAGCGTAAGGCGATTTCAGAACCGTCCATCTCTGGGATGCAGAATATAGCCGCGTACAGGTATCTTCCCTGCAACCAATTTGCCCGCCTTGCGTATTATTAAACAGCGTAGAACAATAAACGTGGAACAGCCGAAAGCAGGCTGCTTCCCGCGCCGGATCATTCACGAAGGAGAGAAACGCATGGACATTGTTAAGGCATTGAGCTTTATCCCTGGGGAAGATCGCTATGTGGAAAAGCTGGCCATCGGTACCGGTTTGGTTCTGGTCAGCTATATCTTCAGCGTTGCATTAGTAGGCGTGATCGGCTTCTTTATTCTGGCCGGTTACGGGCTGCGCCTCTTCCGCAACGTGCAGGCGGGTAAGTCCCAGGTGCTGCCGGAGTGGGATGACTGGAGCGGAGACCTGACCCGCGGCTTCAAGTGGACGATTGTGGGGGTGATTTGGTCGCTGCCTGCCGTCGTCTTTGCCATTCCCATGGCCATTGGCGGCGGCCTGGTGGACGGCTACAGCGAAGCCGGGCAAGTTTTCGGCGTGCTGTTGCTGGTGTGCATGGGGACCATGACCTTCCTCTACAGTCTCTTTGTCGCCCTGATTACGCCCGGCTACACCATCGCCTTTGCCCGGGATGAGCGCATCTCCAGCGGCCTTCAGTTGACGCCCATCTGGCAGTGGACGCGGGCCAATATCGGCCAGGTGATTGTGGCGGCGTTGGCAATCTTCATTGTCAGTTTCGGGCTTGTCCTGTTGGCCATGCTGCTGGGCACGCTCGCCTGCTTTATCGGCCTGGTTGTGACCATGCCGCTGGTCTATGTGGTAATCGTTCTCTTCCAGTCTCATCTGTACGGCCAGCTTGCCCGGAGTTATCCGTTTGACGGTGTTCCCGCTCCGGCGGCTGCGCCCGGCCCCGCTGCGCCCGCACCGGCCGCCCCGCCTGCGCAGGATGCAGGCGTGAGCAAGCCGGCCGCTTCCGAGGCCCCTGCCGCGGAAGTCAAGGTGACGTATGCGGGCATGACCGAAGAGGAAGCGCCCGCTGCGCCGAGCGACGCGGTGGAAGCCGTCCAGGATTCGCTGGACGCGACCGACGAAGGGCTCCAGGCCATTGACGATGCGATTGACGATGCGGTTGCTGATGCGACGGATGATGCGAATGATGCGTGACTCGTGATGCGTGGCGGACGCCATAACGAGTCACAAATTGTATAGCGCGTAACAAAAAGCCCGGGCTTCCCACGGAAGCCCGGGCTTTTTGTTGCGCGGCCGGGCGCTTGAGCGTCGGGTGTGTTCGGATCGATTTGGCAGAGTTTTGGCCCGTTTTGTGCCAATTTGACAAAAATATGGTTGACAAACCGAGGAATCAGCAATATGATGTGGGCGATTTGTGCGATTGTGATTTGGGGGCGTAAAAAAGGCGAGGTGAAAACGCAAGCTGTATGACCGACCCAATCGTCATGGATGAGATGGACCGGGGAATTCTCCGGGCGCTAAAAGAAGACGGACGCATGGCGTTCAGTGAAATCGCCCGGCGCCTGAACGTGTCGCCCGGCATGGTGCGCCAACGTTACCAACGCCTGCAGGATGCCGGCATTTTGCAGGTCGTGGCCGTCACCAATCCCCTCAAGATCGGCTATCACACCATGGCGCTGATCGGCGTCCGCGCCGACGGCAGTCGCCTGCGCGAGATTGCGGCCGCCATTGCCGACTTTGACGAGGTCATCTACCTGACCATCAGTTCGGCCACCTACAATCTCCTGGTCGAAGTACTCTGTCTGGATAACAACCACCTGCTTCAATTTCTCACCGACAAGCTGCACGGCGTGGAGGGCGTGCGGGAAGCGGAGGCGTTTATCTATCTGGACATTGTGAAGGAAATCTACGCCTGGGATAAGCCGTCCAGCCATTTTGACGCTTTTCTGGCCGCGCAGGAATAGGATCGTTTCCGGAATTTCAGATTCTCCTGTTGTAACCTACCGATTCCAGAGAGAAACCTCCCGGAGGCTGTACAGTAACCTCCTGCTCATACCACAAGTGCACTCCTCCGTACCCATGTTGAAGTTCACCCGACCCGTCCGCTGTCTATCACGCGCTTGATCGCCATGCAAAAGGAGTAAAGCCTATATGGATCCAGACAAACCGAACGAACTGATTTTCAGGGAGGTGAGAGAACAGTAGCGATGCAGCGAATGCAACATGAAGTTTCTCTCCGACCTTTTTTTACTCTCTGAGGATCGTATGAAAACCCAACGTACGTTAACCAAAACCAAGCAATATTTCGATGCGGCACAGCGCCATATTCCCTTTGGCGTTAATTCCAATTTTCGTTATTGGGAAGAGGACACATTCGTCGTGACCCACGGCCGCGACGCCCACGTATGGGATGCCGACGGGAATTGCTACATCGATTACCGCCTCGGCTTCGGCCCGATTATTCTGGGCCACGCCTATCCGGCCGTCACCGAGAAGGTTGCCGAAGCGCTCCAATACGGCAACCTCTTCGCCTGGACCACCCCCTACGAGATCGAGCTGGCCGAGCGCTTTACGCGCATGACCGGCATGGACATGGTGCGCCTTTCCAACACTGGAACGGAAGCCACCATGCACGCGCTGCGCGTGGCCCGGGCCCACACCGGCCGGGACCTGATCATCAAGTTTGACGGTCAGTATCACGGCAATTATGACTACGTTATGTACAACACGCCGGGCATTGATGCCGAGCGCCTGGGCGCGAGCTGGCCGACGCGTCGCCTGCCTGCTTCCCGGGGCATTCCCAAAGCTATTGAGCGCTATCTCCTCAGCCTGCCCTACAATCACATCGAGGCCATCGAGTCCGTCATGGCCCGCTACGGCGAAGAGGTTGCGGCGATCATGGTCGAGCCGGTCATGGGCAATACCGCGGGGATTGTCCCCCGTGAGGGATGGCTGGAGCGCCTGCGTGAACTCTGCGATGAGTACGGCGCTCTGCTTTTCTTCGATGAGGTGAAGACGGGCTTCCGCATTGCCAATGGCGGGGCCCAGGAGTATTTCGGCGTCAGGGCGGATATTGCCGCGTACGCCAAGGCCATGGGCAACGGCTTCCCCATCGCGGCCATTGCCGGCCGGCGGGACGTGATGATGACCATCGAGCCGGGCAAGGTGGCCCAGGGCGGCACCTACACGGGAAACATGATCGCGGTGGCCGCGGCCAATGCGACTCTGGAAATCATTGAAGAGCAACCGATTCTCGCGACGATCTTTGAACGGGGACGCGCGCTTATGGACGGCATGGATGAGATTCTGACCCGCCACGATATTCCCCACGCCGTAACGGGCATTCCTTCCATGTTCAGCCTGATTGTGGGCACCAACGAAGCGCCGGTCGATTTCCTGAGCTACGCCCGCAACGATGACGATTTCTACGAGGCCCTGGCCCTGGCGTTGGTGGCCCGGGGCGTCATGCCCGACAGCGACAGCCGGGAACCCTGGTTCATGTGTTATACCCACAGCGAGCAGGACATTGCCGAAACGCTGGAAATTTTGGACGACGCAGTCGGCGAGGTCAAGCAGGGTTTTCGTCGCGCCTTCGCCAAAGCCGCATAAAGCCCAAGACCGTCGTTAAATGACTGTCCGTTTTCAAGTCAGCGGCATAGTGTTGCGGCGCTCCCGACGACTCGACCCGCCTGCGGCTACCTGACGATTCATAAAGCTGTGTCAGGCTGATGGTATGACTCAATAAACAAGCCGGGCTTCCGCAAGAAGCCCGGCTTGTTTATTGGGTGTCGTAAAGCGGGTTATGGCCCGTACTGCCTCACGACTCAGGTATTCCTGTTTTCCGCGTCAGCCAACCGCATGAGGTCCGGCTGAACCGGTTAACGACCATCACTCTGCCTGATATACCGGCCGGCCGTCACAGACCGTCAACACCGGCTTAACCTCGGCCAGCGCCTTGTCCGGGACGGCGAACAGATCCTGGGAGAGAAGAACCATATCCGCCAGCATGCCCGTACGGAGGACGCCCTTCTCCTTTTCCATGAACTCGGCATAGGCCGCATCCCGGGTGTACCCGGCGATGAGATTTTCCAACGACTGGCGCTGATCGGGGACGCCTTCCGCCCATGCGGTGCGGTTGCGTCCTGCATAGAGGCCCAGAAGGGGGTTCATGGAGACCACGGGCCAGTCGCTGCCGTAGACGAGCCGCGCGCCGGCCCCGCGCAGCAGCTCCCACGCAAAGCTGAGGGGCCACTTGTCCCGGCCCGGCCGGCTGACCCAGATGTCGCCGTCCTTGGGCGAGAGGGGCGCGTGGAGGGGCTGCATGGACGCGATGACGCCCATTTCAGCAAAGCGGGGCGCGTCGTCGGGGTGGATGACTTCAATGTGCTCCACCCGGTGGCGGCTGTCGCGTACGCCGTTGACCCGGCGCACGTGTTCGTAGCCGTCCAGGGTGCGCCGCACCGCGCCGTCGCCGCAGGCGTGGACGAAGATCTGTAAGCCGTGGCGATCCGCCTCGGCTGCCATGCGCTTAAACTGCTCCGCGGTGAAGAGGGCTTTGCCCAGATCGCCCGGCCGTTCGGCATAGTCGCTCAGCATGAGCGCGGTGTAGGATTCCAGCACGCCATCCATGAAAAACTTGACCGCGCCGGCACGCACGTGGCTGCCGTTGAAGCGCTCAGGCCAGGTCGCGGCCTCAGCGAAGGCGTCCAGCGGCGTCTCCGGCTTGATGTCGTAGGGTACGTAGACGCGCAGGCTCAATTCGCCCCGGGCTTCAAACGCCTTGTAAATGCCCATGGACTCTTCCGAGCCGTCCATGTTGTGGACGCTGGTGATGCCCACGCTTGCGGCCCGGGCCAGCCCCTTGCGCAGCAGCGCGGCTTTTTCCGCCGCGGTCGGTTGGGGAATTTGGTCGCGCACGAAATTGGACGCGCCCGGCTCCCGCAGTTCGCCGGACGCGGTTTCGCCGGCCATGACGATCTCGCTGCCCGCCGCGGTGGCGCGCCCGGCGAGAATGCCGCCCCGGCGCAGGGCTTCGGTATTGGCCCACGACGTGTGGCCGTCGAACGCGGTGAGGAAGACCGGGCGATCCGCCACCGCGCTGTCCAGCATCTGCCGGGTGAGGGCCTGGCCGGCCGGGATGGCGTTGTAGAGGAGCTGCACGCCCTGAATCCATCCCTTTTCCGGGTGCGCGTCGGCATACGTGCGCACCGCGGTGAGAATCTCATCAATGCTGCGCGCCCCGTCAAGCTGGAGGTTGTCGAGCTTGACGGAGCCCCAAAGCAGGTGGAAATGAGCGTCGATAAAGCCGGGCATGAGGGTGCGTCCCCGGCCGTCGATGACCTGGGTGTTTGCGCCGCGCCAGGCCGCGGCCTTCTCGCTGCCGCCCACGAAGACAATGCGGTTTTCCTTCACGGCCACCGCCTCCGCACGAGGCTGCGCCGCGTCCGCCGTATACACGCGCGCGTTAGTAATCAACAGATCGGCTTGAGGCACAAAAATCTCCATTCAGTGACGATAAAAAATCTCCCAATCTCTCAATCGCTTAATCTCTCAATCGCTAATCGCAATCAAGAGATTAAGCGATTCTACAACCTTAGTCCATCTGCCAGTTCTGCACGTCCCAGGTGAGGCTGCCCCACATGTTGACCTCATAGCCGCTCAGGCGATTCGACGCGCCGTACCCTTCCGTGTAGAGGAAGAGGTTGAGGGAGGGCAGCTCGTCGGCGATGAGCTGAGCCAGGTCGCAGTACGCGGCCTGGCGCGTGGCGATGTCCACTGTTCCGCCCGCCGTAGCCAGGGCGGCATCCGCGTCGGCATTGACCCAGCGAGCATAGTTGGCGCCTGCAGGGTTGTCGGCCGACGGAATCGCGTCCGAACCGTAGAGATTGGCGACCGTGGCGTGGGGTTCCAGGGTGAGGCTGGTGTCGTAGATGAGCATGTCGAAGTTGCCCAACTTGCGCGGCGCGCCGTCGCCGTAGGAGCCGAAGATGACCGAGAAGTCGTCATTCTGGATCGTCCCCTCAATGCCCACCTGCTTGAACATCTCTACCAGGGCCTCTTCCAGGCGAACCAGCGGCTGGAAGTTGGTGTAGCCTTCCAGTTGCACTGTGAGGCGCGTGCCGTCTTCCGCGTACTCGGCGCCCTGGGCGACGCGGATGCCGTCATCGCCCATGACCCAGCCCGCTTCATCCAACAGGGCGTTGGCCGCATCCACATCGTAGGGGTAAGGGCGCTCCAGATCGCACTTGTACCAGCCGTAGGCGAAGGGGCTGGTAGACGCCGTGGAGTCGGGGCTGATGTCGGTAAGGATAGTGTCGTAGTCGATGGCGTGGGCGATGGCCTGGCGGACGCGTACGTCGCCCAGAACGGGGTGGGGCGGCGTGGCGCCGGGATCGTCATCAAAGGGCATGCTGTGGTTGAAGTAAATGGTCATGTTCCACTGGCCGGGAATCTCGGCCAGAGTAGCCTGCCCCGCGACCTGTGCATCGTAGACGTCCCGGGTCTCGCCCGGCCAGATCTGAACCTGGGCCTCGCCCTGGGCCATCATGGCGACCTGCGCGCCGGAATCGGGCACGATGGTGAAGATGAGGCGGTCCAGGTAGGGCCGGCCTTCCAGGTAGTAGTTGGGATTTCGCTCCATGATGATGGATTCGCCCGAGTTCCATTCGCTTACCACATAGGGGCCGGCCGAGACGGGATTGCGATTCCAGTCCCATTCGGCCATGTCCGCGGCTTCGCCTGCCGCGTGGCGGGGCAGAATGCCGTAGAGAAACTGTTGGAGATAGGCCTGATTGACTTCGCTGTAGGTGATGACCGCGGTCTGGTCATCAGGCGTTTCCACGCTCTCGATGAGGTCAAAGCCCAGGGAGAGCACGTTGCCGCTGGCGGGGTCAGCGAGGGTTTCCCACGTAAACTTGATGTCGTCGGAGGTGAGGGGTTCGCCGTCGGACCACTTGAGATCCGGGCGCAATTTCCAGGTGACGGTGCGGAAATCTTCCGAGACGCCGCCGTTTTCCACCGTGGGCAATTCCGCCGCGAGAACGGGGACGAATTCGCCGTCTGCGTTGACGGCAGCCAGCGGGCCGGTCACCGCATCGGCCACCTGGCGCACAATCGCGGCCACGGCCAGATACTGGTTGAGCGAGGCCGGCTCTTCGGGGATGATAATGATGACCTGGCCGCCGCCTGAATCGGCCGCAGCGCCGGAGCCGCTATCGCCGGCCGTGTCGCTGGTCGTGTCGCTGCTTGGCGCGGCGCATGCGCCCAGCGACAGAGCCAAAAGCAACAGGATGGGGAGCAGATACTTGCGATACATGGGTGTCTCCTTTGGGTAGATGGAACGGATGGGACAGTACGGGTTGTTCGGAATCGATTGGCTTTAATGCACCGAATGGGGATCGAATGCGTCGCGCAGACCGTCGCCGATATGGTTGATGGACAGGGTGGTGATGAAGATCATCAGCCCGGGAAAGATCATGAGCCAAGGCGCGCGCAGGGCATAGACCTGGGCTGTGGAGAGCAAATTGCCCCAACTGGGGGTGGGCGGCTGGATGCCGAAGCCCAGATAGCTCAGACCCGATTCCACAATGATGGCGTAGGCCACGGCCAGCGTCCCCTGAACGATAATGAGGCTGACCGTGTTGGGCAGGATATGGCGGAACATGATGCGCGTATGGCCTACCCCCACGCTGCGCGCAGCGTGGACGAACTCCTCCTCGCGCAGGGAGAGGAACTCGCCGCGGATGAGCCGGGCCGGCCACATCCACGAGAGTACGGCGATGATGATGACCACCATGACGACGCTGTTGCGCAGGTTCAGGATGGGCACGTCCCGCAGCATGGTGCTGATGAGGATGAGCACGAAGAGGCTGGGCAAGCTCAGGAACGCATCGGTCAGGCGCATGAGCAGGTTGTCGGTCAGGCCGCCGGCGTAGCCTGCAATCGCGCCCACCAGCATGCCCAGCAGCAGGGCCAGACCCGTGGCCGCCAGCCCCACCACCAGCGAGATGCGTCCGCCGTAGAGCGTGCGGGTGAGGACGTCCCGGCCCAGGTCGTCGGTGCCGAACCAGTGTTGGGCCGAGGGCGGGGAAAAGGCGTTCTTGGGATTCTGCTCCGTGGGCGTGTAGGGACCAAGGGGCGCCAGGAGCGCGCTCAGCATGACCAGGCCCAGCACGGCCATCGACACCATGGCCATGCGATGACGCCTGAAGCGGCGCAGCACCATGCGTCCGGGGCTGTTGATGGCCGGTTCGGTCCGGGCCTTGCCGATCGTTTGGATTGCATCAGTCATAGCGCACTCGGGGATCCACGACGCCGTACAGGAGATCGGCAATGATGTTGGCGACGACGATGAGAATCGCGTTGATGAGGATGACGCCCAGCAGGACGGGGTAATCCCGTCCGCGGGCCGCCTCCCAAAAAAGGCGCCCCATGCCCGGCCAGGAGAAGATGGTCTCGATGAAGAGCGCGCCGGCAAACATGCTGGGCAGGTCCAGCGCAATCATGGTGATGAGGGGCACGATCGCGTTGCGCATGGCGTGGACGTAGGTGACGGTGCGTTCGGTCATCCCCTTGGCCCGCGCGGTGCGTACGTAGTCGGCGTTGAGCACTTCCAGCATGCCGGCGCGGAAAAAGCGGGAATACCAGGCGATCCACGCCAGGCAGAGGGTGCCCACGGGCAAGATCATATGCCAGAGCAGATCGCCCAGCGTCTTGTCCGCGCCCAGGGTATACATCCCGCCGGCCGGCAGCAGGGGACCGCCGGTGAACGGATTGTCCAGAGCCACGTAAAAGATGAGAATCGCCATGAGGCCCAGCCAGTAGACGGGCACCGACTGGCCGGCAAAGGCGAAGGTCGTCACGACGTAATCAAAAAGGGAGTATTGACGCCGCGCCGAAATTGCGCCCAGGGGAATGGCCACAATGATGGTGATGAGAAAAGCCGTGCCTACCAGGATCAACGTGTTGGTAATGCGCTCGCCGATGAGTTCGCTGACCGGACGGTTGCTCTTGATGGATTTGCCCAGGTCGCCTTCAACCAGGATGCCGCGCATCCACTTGGCGTATTGAATGTAGAGGGGTTGGTCCAACCCCAATCGCGCGCGCAGGACCTCCAACTGCTGGGCGGAAATGTTGGGATTGCGCTCTGCCTGGGCTAACGGCCCGCCCGGCGCGGCGCGCACCAGCAGAAAGAGCAGAATGCTCAAAAAGATGAGCATGGGAATGGACTGAAGGGTGCGCCGGATTAGGTAAGTCTGCATGCACGTATATGGAATTTGTTTGTGATTCCGCCCATGGCATGTAGAGGCGGCGGGAAGGATGGAAAGACAACCCGGTAACGGCGCATAGCGGGGACTGTGCCGACCTGGTCACAATCATAGACGAGGGGTAGGCAATCGTCAAACAGGATATTTTTTCTTGGCCGGGCCGGATTTTCGGCTTTGCCGGAGCCGACCTGATTGACTATACTCGACCCTATCAATCACCCGCAGCAATCAACTGCATCATTTTGGGAGCAAGCCCATGCAGATCGATCAAGCCTATCTTTTAGCGACTCTTCAGCAAGCCGTTGCCATTCCTTCTGTGCTGCCCCGAGAGGAGGCGTTGGCCGCGTTTGTGGCTGATGAACTCCGCAACCTGGGCCTGGAGCCGGAATGGGATGAGGTTGCGCCGGGCCGCCCCAACGTCTACGCCGCGGCCGAATTGGGATCGGCCGAGGAGATGCTGCTCCTGACCGGCCACCTGGATACGGTGGACGTGGCCGCCAATTGGGAGACCGACCCTTTTGCGCCCGTCGTGCGCGACGGAAAGCTCTACGGCCTGGGCGCATACGATATGAAGTCGGGGCTGATCTGCGCGCTGGCCGCGCTGAAGGCGCTGCTGGCGGATCGGTCGCTCCACGGCAAGCTGGGCCGAATCGCATTTGCCGCCACCGTGGATGAAGAAGGGCTGGGGTTGGGCGCCCGGGCGCTGCTCAATACCGAGTACGGCCGGAGCGCGGGCGTCTTCCTTACCGAACCCTTCGGCTTTGACGGCCTGGCCGACGCTGTGCCCCTGGGGATGACCGGAAAGGTGCTCTACCGGCTGGTTGTGGAGGGCAAGATGGCCCACGGCTTTCATCCCGAACGGGGACGTAACGCTGTGGAAGCGGCCGCCAGGATCGTCGCCGCATTGGGCGATCTGCCCCTGTATCAGCATCCGGATTATGGCCGCGGCAACTATTCCACCCTCAAGTTTGAGGGCGGCTATAGGGAATACGCTATCGTCGTGCCCGAACGCTGCGAAGTCATCATTACCCGCCTTACCGTACCGGGCGAGAGTCGCGATTCCGCCGTGGCCGATATGCAGCAGCTGATCGATTCTCTGGACCTGGACTGCCGGGTCAGCATTGAAACGCCGCCGCCGTTTTACGCGCCGTTTGAGCTGGATACGACCGGTCGGCTGGCCCGGAGTTTTGTCGCCGCGCACGAGGCCGTGCTGGGCCAAGCGCCGCGTTTCGCTTTCGCACGGGGAATTACGGACGCCAATATCTACGGGGCCGAAGGCGGCATGCCTACTATCCTCTTTGGTCCCGGCGGTGACGGCGCGCACGAGTGCAACGAATATGTGAAGATCGCTACGCTGGAGCCGGTCGCTGCGACTTTGGCCCAGAGTTGCGTCGCGTTTTTCACAGCATAACCCGGTTTGACATCTCATCCCCGGCCTGTTATAGTTGCGCCTCACAACTGCATAGTATGGCTCTTATCCAGAGAGGTGGAGGGACCGGCCCTGTGAAACCTCGGCAACCCGGCATCAAAGGCAATGTCGCCTGCGAAGCGCCAGGGTGCCAATTCCGGCAGACAAGTTCTGGAAGATGGGAGATGCCGTAGATGCGCAAACCGCGTACCTCCGCCTATAAGCAACCCTCTCGTCTTCCGGACAAGAGGGTTTTTTGTTGTCAACGGCCGACGCCTGTGCCGCGCAAAAAAGACGGAAGGCGCCACTCTTTTTTGCTTTGTATCGGCTTCGACCTTGCAAACCATACCAAAGGAGACACATCATCATGTCAGAGCAACGACAATTCGGTTTTAGCACGCAACAGCTTCACGCGGGGCAACAGCCCGACGGCGATACGGGCAGCCGGGCGGTTCCCATCTACCAGACCACCAGCTATCAGTTCAAGGATACGGACCACGCGGCCAATCTCTTTGCCCTCAAGGAGTTCGGCAACATCTACACCCGCATCATGAACCCCACGTCCGACGTGCTGGAGCAGCGCCTGGCTGCGTTGGAAGGAGCGGCCGCGGCCGTCGCCGCGAGCAGCGGTCATGCCGCGCAGACCATGGCCATTCTCACTGTCTGTGGTGCAGGCGACCACATTATCAGCAGCAGCCGGCTCTATGGCGGCACCTTCAATCAGTTCAACTACACGTTTCCCCGCATCGGGATCGATGTGACTTTTGTGGACCCCAACGATCCCGAAAGCTTCGCCGCGGCCATCCGGCCCAATACCAAGCTCATCTACGGCGAGACCCTGGGCAACCCGGACATTTTTGTCTTTCCCTTTGACGAAGTGAGCGAGATCGCCCAGGCCCACAACATTCCGCTCCTTATCGACAACACCTTTGCCACGCCCTATCTTTGCCGGCCCGTGGAGTGGGGCGCCAACATCATCACCCACAGCACCACCAAGTTCCTGGTCGGTCACGGCACCACCATCGGCGGCATCATCGTGGACGGCAATAACTTCGATTGGGCCAGCGGTCGCTTCGACAACTTCACGAACCCGGATCCCAGCTACCACGGTCTGGTCTATGCCGATCTGGCCGGCGCGGGACTGCCGCCTTTCGCTATCAAGGCCCGGGTGCAGACCCTGCGCGACATCGGCGCCTGCCAGTCGCCGTTCAATAGCTGGCAGACGCTCCAGGGCGTCGAAACCCTGAGCCTGCGCATGGAGCGCCATGTCAGCAATGCCCAGCAGGTGGCTGAATTCCTGGACGATCGCGCTGACGTGGCCTGGGTCACCTATCCCGGTCTGGCCAGCCATCCCCATCACGAGCGGGCCAAGCGTTATCTGCCCAAGGGGGCGGGCGCGATTCTGGGCTTCGGCATCAAGGGCGGCGCGCAGGCAGGCAAAGACTTCATCAACAATCTGAAGCTCTTCAGCCATGTGGCCAACGTGGGCGATGCCAAGAGTTTGGCCATCCACCCGGCCAGCACCACCCATAGTCAGCTCTCTGAAGCGGAACTGACCGCGGCCGGCGTCACGCCCGATTTCGTGCGTTTGAGCATCGGCCTGGAAGACATTGAAGATATTCTGTGGGATTTGGATCAGGCGCTGGGGAAGGCATAATCAGAAAACAGAAACGAGGAATCAGAAACGGTTGACAGATAAGCGATCGTTTCTGATTCTTCGCTTCTCATTCCTTATTCAAGGAGAACCCCTCTATGACCACCCAATCCGTCGGCATCGTCACGCCCGAAACTTTCACCTTTGCCGAGGATGAGCCTTTCTGTCTGGAGAGCGGGGCGACGCTGGGGCCGGTGCGCATTGCCTACGAGACGTACGGCCGCCTCAACGCCGACCGCTCGAATGCTATTCTCATATGCCACGCGCTGAGCGGAAGCGGTCACGCCGCAGGATATCACAGCGCGGAAGAGCAGGATGAGGGCAAGCCCGGCTGGTGGGATGATTGTATCGGGCCGGGGAAAGCCTTCGACACCGAGCGCTTTTTCGTCATTTGCAGCAACGTCATCGGCAGTTGTTACGGCTCTACCGGGCCCATGGATATGGATTCGGCTACGGGCGATCCTTACGGCCTGCGCTTCCCCGTGGTGACCATCGGCGACATGGTGCGCGCCCAGGTCAAGCTCATCGACCATTTGGGCATCGGGCAGTTGCTCTGCGTGGCCGGCGGTTCCATGGGCGGGATGCAGGTGCTGGAATGGGCGGCTCGCCATCCCGAGCGGGTGTTGGCCGCCATTCCCCTGGCCACCACCGCGCAGCACAGCCCCATGCTTATTGCCTTCAGCGAGGTGGGGCGGCAGGCCATCTACGCCGATCCCTATTGGAATGAGGGCAATTATTACCTGGCCGACAAAAAGCCCGACGCAGGGCTGGCCGTGGCGCGCATGGTGGGCCACATCACCTATCTCAGCGAAGAGTCCATGCAGCAGAAGTTCGGCCGGCGGTTGCAAAATATTGAGCAGTACGGTTACGAGTTTGAGACTGAATTTGCGGTAGAGAGTTATCTCAAATATAACGGCAACAGCTTTACTCGCCGTTTTGACGCCAATTCCTACCTCTACGTGACCAAGGCTATGGACTACTTCGACCTCACCCAGGCCACCGGTTCCCTGGCGACAGCCTTCGCCGACTCCATTGCGGTTAAATTTCTGGTGGTCAGCTTTACCAGTGACTGGCTCTATCCCGCTTACCACAGCAAGCGATTGGTCAGCGCGCTCACCGCGGCCGGCGCGGATGTGACCTACCTGGATATCCGCAGCTCCTGGGGTCACGACGCGTTTCTGTTGGAAGTGGAGACCATGACCAAGCTGCTGGGCAGCTTTTTGGCGCGCCTGGTGCGGGAAGAGGGAATTGAGCGGGGTGGCGGAGCGGCGAGGGGGCGGAGCGGCGGAGAGACGAGCGATGCCCAATACGAGGCAGCGCTCTCGTGACGTCCAAGCTCCCAATCTCCCAATCTCCCAATCCCCCAATCTCGGACTCTACGCCGCCCAATCTCCAATCTTCCGTTTTTAGCCTCCGTTCCGACCTCTCCTGCATTGCCGACTTTATTCCCGCCGACGTGAGCGTGCTGGATTTGGGCTGCGGTGACGGGGAATTGTTGGAATACCTGGTGCGGGCCAAACGGGTGAAGGGGCGGGGCGTCGAGCTGAGCGAGGAGGGCATGCTGGCGTGCGTGCGTCGGGGGCTGAGCGTGCGCCAGGGCAATCTGCAAGAGGGGTTGGCCGACTATCCCGACGGCAGCTTTGATTACGTCATTCTCGCCCAGACCCTGCCCTTCCTGGACGATCCGGCCATGATTCTCCACGAAATGCTGCGGGTGGGGCGGCGGGGCGTTATCAGCTTTCCCAACTGGGGATACTGGCGCTGTCGCCTTGATTTGCTGCTGACGGGGCGTATGCCGCCCGCGCCTGATTTGGGCGAGGCGTGGTATGCCGTACCTCGCTGGCAGGCCTTCACCGTCACAGATTTCGCCCGCTATTGTCGGAGGCTGAAGATCCGGATTGACGATCAGGCCTATCTGGCCAATGGGCGGCGCATCCACGTGCGGCGCTTTAAGAACCTGCTGGCCACCACCGCGGTCTTCGGGTTGCATAAGGAATAGCCGTTCGTCATCTGAAATGTGGTGCGCGAATATTCGATGCGTGACGCGTAAGGCATGGTAGACTTTTTCACCTGCCACCTGCCACCTGCCACCTGCCACCTGCCACCTGCCACCTGCCACCTGCCACCATTACCCTATCTGCTCTTGCAGCTTCGTTGACGAGGCAACGCCGTGATTGACGGCCCGCACCGTATGATCTTTTTTCAGCACGATGGTGGTGGGAACGGCCATGATGCCGAAATGGCGCGCCAGCTCGTTCTCCGCCACGGCATCGATGGTTTGAATAGCAACCGGCGCGGTCCGGCCCAATTCATCCAGAATGGGCGTCTGACGCAAGCGACATTGGGAACAGTGGTCCGCGGTGAAGTAGAGGATATTCACCCGCGTCGGATCCAGTCGTTGCGCGATGGCTGCGGGCAGGGCCGGGCCGGCTGCGCGCGTTACGCGCCGGACCATGTACTGCCGCCAGAGCAACCAGGCCCCGGCGACAGCAATCAGTGTAATAACAAAAACGAGCAGACGCGTCATCATGAACGGGGTTCCTTGCCCTTTACGCGTACAGGGATGAACGGAACGCCGCGCTGGGCAAGCTGATAGTAGAGGAAGCAGCCCAGGCAGAAGCCGAAGAACAGGTTGATTCCCGCCAGGATGATCACCAACCCCACCAACAGCCATCCGGCCAGGGGGAACCCGCCGACGAAGGCCAGACCGGCCAGCCCCAATACCAGCGCGCCTACGCCCTGGGCGAAGAGGTGCGAAGCCGGGTCATCGGCGATAATGCGCGGCTGCAGCACGCCCCATGGCTTGAGCGCGCGGAAATAGATGAGCTTGAAGAGTCCTGCCTGGGGCCAGATTGTTCCAATGGCCATAACCGCCGCTACCAGCGCCGCGAGCCACGGCCAATCGGCCAGCAGCGCCGTTACCAACAGCATAATGATGGCGGCCTGATTTACTGCCAGAGCCGTCTGGTCTACCCGTGTTTTCATCTTACTGTCTCTCCTGAAATAGTGCTTTGTAAAAGATAAGGTACTCCGTCATTCTGAGCGGGTTGACCCGCGGAGGCCGGACGTCTCGAATGCCCAGCGAAGAATCTGCCAGCGGATTATCAAACCCAAAGATCGTCGCGTACGGAAAGCCAGTACGTCGCCGTGACCGCCGTCTCATTAAAAAAAAAAGATGAGGCTTTCTGTCATTCTGAGCGGGTTGACCCGAGCAGGTCAGGC
>JAGRCP010000165.1 GCA_020433455.1 Caldilineaceae bacterium
GGACTTTATATTCTTGCGTTGGCCTAAATTGGTTTTATTGGTTGACTGGTTGAGGAGGAGCCGCCGTCTCTTTAACCAATCAACAAGTTTAACAAGTCAACCACTCAACTACTCCCCCGTATCTTCCCCACTACCTCCGCCAGGGTATCCGCGGCATATTCGATATCTGCGGGCGCGTTGCTGCGCCCCAGGCTTAGGCGCAGCGCGCCCGCGGCCAGGCCCGGCGCATAGCCCATGGCCTCCAGCACGTGGCTGGGTCGTTGGGAGCCGCTGGAGCAGGCGCTGCCGCTGCTGGCCGCAACGCCGGCCAGGTCCAGCCCAATAAGCATTCCCTCCGCCTCCACGCCTTCAATGATAAAGCCGGCATGATGGGCCAGCCGCTCTGCACGCGGCCCTGTGAGCTGAGCGCCGTCGATCTCTTCCAGGATGCGACCGATAAGCCTATCGCGCAGCCCGCGCAAGCGCTCATTTTCGGCTGGGCGCTCTGCTTCAGCCAGGGTCAGAGCCTCTGCCAGTCCTACGGCAAGGGGAACATTCTCCGTTCCCGCACGCCGTCCCCGCTCGTGGCTACCCCCGGTCATGAAGGGCAGGAAGGGCGTTCCGTCCCGCAGGTAGAGTGCGCCCACGCCTTTTGGCCCGTAGAATTTGTGGGCGCTGATGCTCAACGCATCTACGTTCAGCTCCTCCACGTTGAGGGAGAGCCGCCCCGCGGCCTGAACCGCGTCGGTATGGAAGGGTACGCCCAGTTCACGACAGCGGGCGCCGATCTCGGCCACGGGCTGAATTGTGCCGACCTCGTTGTTGGCCAGCATGACGCTCACCGCGGCCACGTCTTCCCCGTCGCCCAGCGCGGCAATGACGTCAGCCGCGGCCACGCGGCCGGCCCCATCCACGGGAACGAGGGTGAGGCGGAAACCGAAATGATCGCGCAAGTCCTGGGCGGTGTAGAGGACGGCTTTGTGCTCGATGGGCAGGGTAATGAGGCGGTCCGCGCCTGTAGCGGCGCGTCGGGCCAGCGCCAAGCCCCGCAAGGCAGCATTGTCGCTCTCCGTGCCGCAGCCGGTAAAGATGATCTCGCCGGGCCGGGCGTGGAGCAGTTCGGCCACCGTACGGCGGGCCCGGGTCAGGGCTGCGCCGCTGCGCCGCCCCACGGCATGGATGCTGCTGGGGTTGCCGTAAAACTCAGCGAAATAGGGAGTCATGGCCGCCATGACCTCGGGCCGCACGGGCGTGGTGGCGGAATGGTCCAGATAGATGGAAGGTGTGGCGGTGTGGAGCATTACAAGTCTCTCAATCGATAGGCGACGCAAGGAGATCGATTGTAGCACTCTGTCAGTAACGCTTCAAAGTAGGTCATACTACCAGCATGAGGAATCTCGTTTCTCAGGCCTGTTGGTTAAAACCGATGCGTTCGTCTACCGGTAAAGAATGGGCCATGATGACTGCCATTACGAACCGGGAGAGACGGATTTGCAAATTTTGCGGTTAATCTGCACGACGAAACCAGAACCACGCCGAGCACCAAGGCGCTTGTTCATTGACCACCGTCTCCCCGTATTCCACCTTCTCCAGGTCGAAGTTGCGGGCAAAGAGCGTGCGTAACTGCTTCTCGTCCAGCCAACTCCGCTCGTCGCCGTCTCTGGTCAAACGTGCGAAGAGCAGATACGGCGCTCCGGGCTTGAGAAGCCGCGCCAACTGGCCGTGATAGAGGGATAGCTCTTCCTCCGACAACCCGTGTGCACAGCCTACGTCCAACGCCATGTCGTAGCCGGGATGGAGAAAATCCAGTTCAGTGATCGGACCCGTGTAGAAGTGAATCTGTTCGGAGACACCCGCGCTTTCCGCTCGGGCCTGGGCCTCGGCAATTTATGGCCCTTCCGGATCCAGCATTCCCCTCCATAATTCCTGCCCTGAAAAATAACTCGAAGG
>JAGRCP010000038.1 GCA_020433455.1 Caldilineaceae bacterium
CCGACACGCTGTGGGGCGCGACCTTCATGGTCCTGGCGCCTGAGCATCCGCTGGTGGAGAAGGTGACCGCGCCGGAACAGGCGGATGCGGTGGCGGCCTATCAGCTGGCGGCCGCGGCCATGAACGAGATTGCCCGGACCAAAGCCGACAAGGAGAAGACGGGCGTCTTCACCGGCGGCTACGCCATCAACCCGGTGAACGGCGCGCGCATTCCCATCTGGATCGCCGATTACGTCATGATGGGCTACGGCACCGGCGCGATCATGGCCGTGCCCGCCCACGATCAGCGGGACTTTGAGTTCGCCAAGAAGTTTGATCTGCCGATTGTGCTGGTGGTCCAGCCGACCGACGGCTCTGTAGAGAGCGCTGATGATCTGACGGAAGCCTGGCCCGAAGAGGGCGTCATGATCAACTCGGGTCCGCTGAACGGCATGCCTGCGGGCAAAGGGTCGGGCAAAAGCGTAGACGCGGCCATCGCCTGGCTGGAAGAAGCGGGCAAGGGCGAAGCAGCAACAACTTACCGCCTGCGCGACTGGCTGATCAGCCGGCAGCGCATGTGGGGCGCGCCCATTCCCATCATCTACTGCGATCAGTGCGGCGTTGTGCCCGTACCCTATGCCGATCTGCCCGTGCGCCTGCCCGATGACGCCGAGTTCAAGCCCACGGGCGAGAGCCCGCTGAAATATCATGCCGGTTTCCTGAACGTAGAATGCCCTCGTTGCGGCGGTCCGGCCACGCGCGAAACCGATACCATGGACACCTTCATGTGCTCCAGCTGGTATCACTACGCTTACGTCACGCCCTACTGGAAGTCGGGCGAAGCCATCGCCCCCGACGACACGCCGTGGAATCCCGATCAAGGAGACTACTGGCTGCCGGTGGATCAGTATACGGGCGGCATCGAGCACGCGACAATGCACCTGCTGTACACCCGCTTCTTTACCAAAGCGCTGCGGGATTTGGGCGTTGTACCCTTTGATGAGCCCATGTTGCGCTTGTTCAATCAGGGCATGATTCTGGGGCCGGACAACGAGAAAATGTCCAAAAGCCGGGGCAACGTCGTCAACCCGGATGAAATGGTGGACCGGTACGGCGCGGACACCGTGCGCGGTTACCTGATGTTCATCGGTCCGTGGGATCAGGGCGGTCCGTGGGATCCGGCTGCAATTGAGGGCGTAAGCCGGTTCCTGCAACGGGTCTGGAGCGTTGTCAATGACGAAATCGATCCGGCATTGGCGGCGGCCCAACCCGATGCGGCAGCGGTGCGCGATCTGGAACGCAAGCTGCATCAGACCATTATTAAAGTTACTGAGGATATGGACGGCTTCCGCTTCAACACGGCCATCGCCGCCATGATGGAGATGAATAACGCGCTGATCAAGGCGCGGGGAACCGCGGTCGCGGGCACGCCCATCTGGCATGAAAGCGTGGGCGCCCTGGTCCTGCTCATGGCCCCCATCTTTCCCCACATCAGCGAGGAACTGTGGCAGCGGCTGCACGGCGACGCGGGCCAAAGCGTTCACCTGCAAGCCTGGCCCCAGGGCGATGCGGAGAAAGCCAAAGAGGACACGATTGAAATTGTTGTGCAAATCAACGGCAAGGTCCGCGACAAGCTGACGATCGATCCGGGCACGCCCAAACAAACGTTGGAAGAGCAGGCCATGGCGCTGGAGACGATGCAGAAATGGCTGGACGGCAAGCAGGTGCGCAAGGTCATTGTCGTGCCCGACAGGCTCGTTAACATTGTGATTGGCTAACGGTTACTGTACAACCTCCGGGAGGTTTCTTTTGGGAACGGCGTATTTCCCGCAGACCCTCCCGGAGGAATCTGTATGGTTACGGCTAACGATTAGGAAATTGCTTTCGGATCGCTTTTTGATGAAGTAGCAACTGAAATAAAAGTGACATCTGTCAGATTCAACTCATGCCAGATGTCACTTTTTATCCAGCGTGGTTTTTCGCCATAATACAGACTCGCCCGGCTTCACTTTTAGACATCATCCTCTCGATAATTTTGTGTAACGCCATACGTTTTCCCTACGTTGCATGCGGTGTGCAGGCGCAGTCTTTCTTTAATTTCTCTTTAATGTTTCAATAAAATATTAATCGTAAGATGAAGGGCCGCTACAGGTCCCGCGTCTACATTAGGTTTTGTGGATATTTACTTGACTGAATTGGGCGTCCCTCCGCCGCTACATAAAGGATTCTGGTATGATCCATAAATCAACTTCCCCCTTTCCCCAACATATTCACGTAACTTTTGAGCTTCCGGCCAGCGTGTGGGCCGATAAAATTTTTCTGGCCGGCGATTTTAATGACTGGCGTGCGGACGAACTTCCCTTTCGCCAGGAAAACGACGGCGTCTGGCGCATCGCCCTGGATTTACGCGCCAATCGCCGCTACCAGTTTCGCTATGTCGTAGATGGGCAGTGGCAAAGCGACTGGCACGCCGACGGCTTTGAAGAAAACGCACACGGCTCTCAAAACAGCATCGTTGATACGGCCGTGGACGCGGCTGACGGCACGACACGCGCCGCGACCGCGGATATGCTTTCCCTGGAAGACATTGATGCGCCGGATATGCTCGCTGCGTCACAGGCACGCGCGGCCATTTCTGCCGCCATGCCTTATCTCAAAGCCCTGCATTACGGGTATTTTTTGGACCGTCGAGCAGCCGCAGCGCGCAACGCCGCATAAGGGAAACGCTTCATTCCCTCCGTGCGCTCTTCCCATACGGGGGCGGCAAAACATCTGATTTTTGGCGCTTGACAGCCCCCGCCCTCTCCCCTATGATGGGCGCAGTAATCAGATGTAAATAATGTATTGTTCCTCTCCGCCCCCGAGGAGGTGCATGGATGTTCCCCCGCATCATACGCGTGCTTGCGTGTTCTCATTTCCGGTTGCTGCGCGCCTGCGCCCTTGCCGTATTCTTCCTTTTCCTCGCCATATTTTCCTGGATAACCTATTCCCGTCCCGCCGTTTTTGGCCTGGCCGCGACGCCAACGCCCGCCATTGGCTTGGCTCCAGCCGCACCGGCCGCCACTCCATCGTCGTCCGGCACCATCCCCTTGCCGACGGAAATTCCAACGGAAACTCCTACAGAAATCCCACCGAATACGCCCACGGCCACGCCTATTCTCAGCGGCCCGCCGCCCGCCGTCTTTATCAGCGAATTCATGGCCAACCCGGCTGCGGTGAACGACAGCGAAGGCGAGTGGATCGAGTTATTTAACGGCGACAGCGTGACGATCAATCTGCGCGGCTGGCGCATTGCCGATGACGGTAGTGATAGTCACACCATCAGCACAGATATCATTATCCAACCTGGCGCTTATGTAGTTCTCGCTCGCAACGTAGATTTCGGTACCAATGGCGGTGTGAGTGCTGTCATTGATGATACACCCATGAACTTGGCCAATGGAGAGGACGAAATCGTATTGTTCTTGCCCGATGGACGGGAAGCGGATCGGGTGATCTGGGATGGAGACAATCTCGCCATCAGCAACGGCGCGTCTCTGGAGCGGATCGGCTTTGAAGCAGGGGACGGTTGGGTAACCGCCCAGCAGCCCTGGCCCGGCTCAGCCGGGGACCTGGGCAGCCCCGGCGCGCCCTATGCGCCGGCAGTGGAGACGCCGACGCCCGTCACGACGGCTACGATGGCTCCAGGTTCGGCAACGCCCTCGTTAACGCCGACGGCAACGCCGCCCCTCACTACGGAGCCCACCGCCACGCTCACGCCGGCCGCATCCGGCTGTCTCGCATCCGGTGCGCCGGCAGATACGCGCATCTTTTTCAGCGAGGTGATGGCCGATCCCGACGCAGTGGGTGACGGCGACGGCGAGTGGATTGAGCTGTTCAACGACGGGCCGGCGGCTGTCGATCTGCGCTGCTGGACGCTGCAGGACGTGAGCGGGAACAGCCGCGTTCTGCCGGATGAACTCTGGATTATGCCCGGTGAATATTTGGTGCTGGCCAACAATTCCACGGTCAGCCAAAACGGCGGCGTTTCCCCGCGGGGCGAGCTTGGAAACGTTTCGCTTAATAACAGCAACGAGGCTATCTCTCTATTCACGCCCAATGGCACGCTCCATGACACGGTTGCCTGGAGCAGCGTCACGGCCGGAGCCTCCCGGGAGCGGACAGGTTTTACTGTCGGCGACGACTGGGTGACCGCGTGGCAAGCCTGGCCCGGCTCAGCCGGGGATCTGGGCAGCCCCGGCGCGCCCTATACGCCGAATGCAGGCGCCCCCACATCGACGCCGACCCTTGCTGCGGAAGCCACCGCCACGCCCGCTCTGTCCGATTGCGCATCCGTCACCGCGCCGCCCGATGCCCGTATCTACATCAGCGAAGTCATGCCCAATCCCGCGGCAATTGACGACGCAGGCGGCGAGTGGATCGAACTCTTCAACGGCGGCGCGACGGCGGTCAATCTGCACTGCTGGACCCTTGCTGATTTCGGCAGCGACAATCATGTAATTCAGAATGAGCTATGGGTCGCACCTGGTGAATACGTAGTGCTGGCGCGCAATCGCGACATCGTTGCCGGTTTTGGCGTCTCCGCCCGCTATCAATACAGCAGCACGACGTTAGCAAACACCGCAGATGCAGTGCGCCTCCTTACCCCCGACAACATGCTCGTTGATACGGTTAGCTGGTCGGCTGATACGCTATCCGTTATCGACGGCGCGTCTCTGGAGCGAATCGGCTTCACCCCGGGCGACGGCTGGGTTACCGCGTGGCAGGCATGGCCCGGCTCGGCGGGCGATCTGGGCAGCCCCGGTTTGGGTTATATGCCCCAACCGGCCACGCCAACGCCCGATGCGGCGACCGCAACGCCCACCCCCACGCCCGCTTCACTGCCTACCTCCACGCCCGGATCGCCAGGCGTTCCACCTATCACGGGGCCGTTGCCGCGCGTGCGCATCAGCGAGTTCATGGCCAACCCGGCCGCGGTCAACGACAGCGAAGGCGAGTGGATCGAACTGTTCAACGCAGATACGCAATCTGTGAATCTCCGCGGCTGGCGCATTGCCGACCTGGGCAGCGACGGCCACACTATCGCCGACGATCTCATTCTGCAACCGGGCGCGTATGTGGTGTTGGGCCGCAATGACGCCCGCGGCGAAAACGGCGGCGTGCCCGTCGCCTACGTCTACGCGTCGGTGAGCCTGAGCAACGGCGAGGATGAACTCCTCCTCATCGCGCCGGGCGAGCGAGAAGCGGACCGCGTCGTCTGGGGTGACGGCGTGCTCGCCACCACCACCGGCGCATCTCTGGAGCGGACCGGCTTCGGCGATAACGCCGTTTGGGTCACCGCGTGGCAAGCCTGGCCGGGCAGCGCAAGCGATTTCGGCACGCCGGGCGGCGCTTACGCGCCGAATCCCAATCCCGAGCCTGCCGATACTCCATTGCCTACACCCACATCGGCATTGATCCCCACTCCCACACCCAGCGATCCCGGCGTCCCGCCCATCACGGGACCGTTGCCGCGTATCCGCATCAGCGAGTTCATGGCCAACCCGGCCGCGGTCAACGACAGCGAAGGCGAGTGGATCGAACTGTTCAACGCAGATACGCAATCTGTGAATCTCCGCGGCTGGCGCATTGCCGACCTGGGCAGCGACGGCCACACCATCGCCGACGATCTCATTCTGCAACCGGGTGCGTATCTGATCCTGGGCCGCAATGACGCCCGCGGCGAAAACGGCGGCGTGCCCGTCGCCTACGTCTACGCATCGGTGAGCCTGAGCAACGGCGAGGATGAACTCCTCCTCATCGCGCCGGGCGACCGGGAAGCGGACCGCGTCGTTTGGGGCGACGATGCGCTGGCTACCAGCAGCGGCGCGTCTCTGGAGCGGACCGGCTTCG
>JAGRCP010000039.1 GCA_020433455.1 Caldilineaceae bacterium
TTCCGAAGCGGGAATACTGAAACCGAATTTCTCCGTCCCCGGTCACGCTGGCCAGATGCTGGACCAAACGATTCCAAAGCGGGAATACTGAAACCGATATCGGTCGACCGATCGCCGCGGGAGTCATAGCGCTGGACCAAACGATTCCGAAGCGGGAATACTGAAACGTGTTTTCCTGAGTGGCCTGGATCAGGTCTCGGTACGCTGGACCAAACGATTCCGAAGCGGGAATACTGAAACCTCCAACACAGCATCTACCGCACGAATCACCTGACGCTGGACCAAACGATTCCGAAGCGGGAATACTGAAACAATCATTATATTGGAGCCGGGAATCTGCCAGATGTGCTGGACCAAACGATTCCGAAGCGGGAATACTGAAACATCGTGTACGGAACGCCAACAATGCCCGCGTAAAAAACTGAAACACGGTAATCCGGTACAGTCACGCCACCACGTGACCCCGCCCCACTGACGGAAATTTACTTTATGTCAATATAATGGCTCCGGCCTGAGGGTAGGATTCTTCGCTGACCTGTTACCTACAGCACATGTCCCGTTGGTCCGCGCAGAATGACAAAGCGAGACGGCCTGTCATTCTGCGCGGATCAACACGAGGAGGACAGGCATCATTAGTGGCCAGCGAAGAATCCTACCCTCGAACGCTTGCATGGTCCGCTGAACCGGACTTTCCAGCCCCCATGTAGAGCACATTACAGCTTTATCGCCGCATACGTGACAGAGTAGGGTCAATCATCGCTATGCTTTGCCCCTACGTCCCGGAGGCGGTCGCAATGCCCACGCAACAATCCCTTACCGACAAGTCATTCGGCCGCAGGAAATGGACGCCCGCGCCCTTTGTTGCGGTCACGCCGCGACGAATTCTACCCGCGCAGGAACTGCGACTATGCGAATAAAACCTGCTTTCAAGGCATTCATTCTGCCTTTTTGGACGCTTCTCCTCCTCATGGGGATGGCGTCCGCTTGCAGCGGCCCGGCCCGGACCCCCCTCCCCACAGCAGAAGCTCCCGAAAGCGGGGAAACAGCGCAGCTCAGTGATGCGAGCCCGCCCTTCAGCACCCAGGAATGGACGACCGACTTCAGCAAGCGTACGGTGGAATGGCGCGAAATCCTCGCCGGCGGCCCGCCCAAGGACGGCATTCCCGCCATCGATCATCCCGGCTTCGAGCCCATCACACAGGCGTCGGATTGGCTCACTGAGCGGGATCCCGTGCTGGTCTTTCGCGCGGGCGAGCAGATACGCGCCTATCCCCTGGCCATCCTCATCTGGCACGAGATCGTCAACGATGCGGTTAACGGAACGCCCGTCGCGGTCACCTTCTGCCCGCTCTGCAACGCGGGGATCGTCTTTGAACGGAGGCTGAACGGGATGACGCTGGATTTCGGCACGACCGGCAAACTGCGCAACAGCGATCTCATTATGTACGATCGCCAGACCGAATCCTGGTGGCAGCAGGTCACCGGCGAAGCTATCGTGGGCGAGCTGACCGGCGCACAACTGACTTTTCTCCCCGCCCAGGTGCTGAGCTTTTCCGACTTGGCAGCCGTCTACCCCCAGGCGCAGGTGCTGGCCCGGCCGGCGAGCGGCCGGCGTTATGGCGACAATCCGTATGAGAAGTACGACAGCACGACGGATCGCCCCTTTCTCTACGCCGGCGAGCTGGACGACCGGCTGCCTGTGACCGAGCGGGTAGTCGGCGTGGAATTGGACGGAACAGCAGTCGCTTACCCCTTTGCCGCGGCGGCCGCGCGGGGTGTAATCAACGACCAGATCGGCAAGACGCCCATTGTGGTCTTCCACAAAGAAGGGACGGCCAGCGCGCTGGATGCACGCGTGATTGCCCAGGGGCGGGATGTGGGCAGCACGGGCGTCTTTGACCGACGGGTTGACGGACAGACGCTGACCTTTCGGGCCAACGAGGACGGGACCTTCGCCGATGCGGAGACCGGCAGCGCCTGGACCATCACGGGCGAAGCGACGGATGGTCCCCTACAAGGGAAAACACTGAAGATGATTTCGGCCTTTGAACACTTCTGGTTCGCCTGGAACGCGTTCTTCCCCCGGAGCGAAATCTACCAGACCGAATAGAGCGGAAGCGGTTGTCATCCCGCGCGTCCGCTGTGGTACAATCGTTGTCCTATGAAACAACGACTATTTCTGGCGCTGCTGAGCCTGGTCGGTCTGACCATCGTCTCATTCGGCGCGGGCTACGCAACCTATCCATTATTCCATCAGGTCAATGATTTTCGCCCCGCGGCCGAAGCGGATGCGTCCGGCGCAGAAAGCGTTTCCGGGGACGATCCGCTGGATTTGAACATCTACTGGCAAGTTCGTCATCTGCTGGAGCGGGATTACTATGGCGATGCGCCCACGGAACAGGAGCAGGTCTACGCCTCCGTGCGCGGGCTGGTCGAGTCGTATAACGACCCATACACCTACTTCGTCGAGCCACAGCCGCGTGAACTGGAGCGGGATCAGCTCCGGGGCAGCTTCGGCGGCATCGGCGCGTACATCGAGACGACCGAGGCCGGCTTCTTCCTCCAGCCCATGCCCGGCCAGCCGGCAATCCAGGCCGGCATTGCGGGCGGCGATCAGCTCCTCCGGGTAGACGAGACGCCCATCACGCCGGAGATGACGTCTGATGAGGTCATTGCCCTGGTGCGCGGACCGGTGGATACGGATGTGCGCCTGCGGGTGCGGCGTTTGCCCGCGGAGGGCGACGGGCCGGCGGAAGAACTGGACTTTACCATCACCCGCGCGATCATCGAGACGCCCAGCGTCGCGTGGGAGCTGCGCGAGGACGCCCAGGGCGATCTGATAGGCGTGATTGCCCTTTCCATCTTTAATGAGCGCAGCGCAGAGGAAGTGCGGGCCGCGACAGAGGATCTCCAGGCCCAGGGCGCCACGCGTTTTGTGCTGGACGTGCGCGGCAATCCCGGCGGTCTGGTCACCGCTGCGGTGGAGATTGCCGACATGTGGCTGGAAGAAGGCGACATCCTCATCGAGAAACGGGCCGACGGCTCCCGCAGCGCCTACACGGCCGAAGCGGGCGACATTATCGACGGCGCGCCGCTGGTTGTGGTGGTGGACGGCGCATCGGCCAGCGCCAGCGAAATTGTGGCGGGAGCCCTGCAGGATCACGGCCGCGCCCGGCTGGTGGGCGAGCGCACGTTCGGCAAAGGCAGCGTTCAGCTCATCCACGAATTGACTGACCAAAGCAGCCTCCACGTAACCAATGCCGAATGGTTTACGCCCAACGGCTCGGCCCTCACCGGTGTGGGCCTGACGCCGGATCGGGAGATCGGCGAGGGGGAAGACCCTATTGCCGTGGCGATTGAAACCGTGGCCGCGGTCGCCCTGGCCGATGATGAATAGTAATGACGAACAGCGACGCAATCCGATGAATCACGAAGCCGGCGAACAGCCAACCCAATCTGCGTCCACCGATTCAGCCTTGCCCCTGCTCTGGCTGTTTGTCCTGCCCGTCGTCGCCCTGGCCATGCTGCTTATCGGCGGCGCGGCCGGTTTTGGAGCCGGCCGCGCATCGGTCAAACTCAACGCCGCGCTTGGCGCGGCATCCGTTGACATTGAGCAAGGCCTTAATCAGGGTTCCGCACGCACCGCCCTGGAGCCGGAATTCGGCGTCTTCTGGGAAGCGTTGGACCTGCTTTACGGCGATTTTTACGGCGACCTGCCTGCGGGCAACGCGGCAACCTACGGCGCAATCCGGGGCGTGGTGGATTTGCTTGACGATCCCAACACCGCCTTCCTCACACCCCAGGAAGCAGACGTCTTTCGCAGCAGCATGCAGGGCACGTTCGAAGGTATCGGCGCGCGGGTGAATTGGGACGAAGAGCTGGACACCCTGGTGCTCGTCGAGCCCTTCGAGAACCAGCCGGCCTGGAATGAAGGGCTGCGCCGGGGCGACGCGGTGCTGGCCATTGACGGCGAAAGCATCGTGGGAACGGACCTCAACTCCGCGGTAGCAAAGATCCGCGGCCCGGAAGGCAGCGTGGTGATCCTCACCATCCTGCGGCCGGACGCGGACGCGCACTTTGACGTGACCATTACCCGGGCCGCCATCGAAACCCCCACCATCGCGACGGAAGCGCTGGGCGCAGCGGGCGAGATCGCGTACGTCCGCCTGAACAGCTTCAATCAAAATTCGGGTCAACTGGTGCGCCAGGCAGTGGAAAGCGCGGTGGAGCGCGGGGCGGAGGGCCTCATATTTGACCTGCGGGGCAACACGGGCGGCCTCCTGCGGGAGGCGGTGCGCGTCGCCGGCATCTTCCTGAAGAAGGACGACGTCGTCCTTATCGAGCGCTTCAGCGACGGCAGCGAGCAGATATACACGGCTGAAGGTCGGGCCGTTGCGCCGGACCTGCCCCTGGTCGTGCTGGTCAATGAGAGCAGCGCCAGCGCCAGTGAGATCGTGGCCGGCGCGCTCCAGGATGCAGGCCGCGCGCCCCTTGTGGGCGTGACAACCTTCGGCAAGGGCAGCGTCCAGTTGCCCAGCAGCCTGAGCGACGGCTCCATCATGCGCGTGACCATCGCCCGCTGGTACACGCCCCTGGATCGCTCCATTGACGGCACGGGCCTGGAGCCGGATCAGGTCGTCGAGCAGAACGATGAGAACAGCGACGCTGATCCGCAACTGGACGCAGCGTTGGAATATTTGAAAGGAATCAGGAATCAGGAATGAGAAATCAGGAATGAGGAATGAGAAACGATGCATGGTTATCGGACCATTTCTTGTTTCTAATTTCTTCTTTCTCATTCTTCGTTGGAAGAATCCCATGGCAAAGAAGAAGCAACAATCTAATAACGAACCGCGCGGCCCGCGGGTCATTGCGACCAATCGCAGGGCGCGTCACGAATATTTTGTCGAGGAAACCTTCGAGGCGGGCGTCGTGCTCACCGGTACGGAGATCAAGTCGGTGCGGGCCGGGCACGTGAACCTGCGCGACGGCTTTGTCCTGGTGCGGGACGGCGAAGCGTGGCTGATGAACGTCCACATCGCGCCCTACGAACAGGGCAACCGCTACAACCACGACGAAACGCGCAGGCGCAAGCTCCTCCTCCACAAGCGGGAAATCGAACGCCTCCACGCCCGGGCCACCCAGCGCAACTGGACCATTGTGCCCCTCAAGCTCTACATCAACGCACGGGGGCTGGCCAAGATTCAGATCGCCCTGGTCCAGGGCAAAAAGCTCTACGACAAGCGCCAAACCATTGCCAAGCGCGATGCAAAGCGGGATATGGATCGGGCCCTCAAGCGGGCGGGGTATTGATGGCTCCTGACGCCTCCTCATCGATTCAACGCCTGCGCGCCCTGGCCCATGCGCCGGAAGAGCAGGCCGCGCTCGCGGTTGATCTGGTGCAGCCGAGCCAGCCGCGTGATGTCCTCTCCGCCGCGCTGGACGTCCTGACCCGCAGGCCCGTACCCGACGCGCGGGAGCCGCTGCGCGTCCTCTACGCCCACATTCTGGCCAAGCCGGAAAAGCGGGACCCGGGCGGTTATTTGCGCCGCCCGCTCCTGGACGCCCTGCGCCGGGTTGCTACGCCGGCAGACGCCCCCCTCTTCCTGGGGGCGGTCACTACTTACGAGCGCTATCCGCCCACGTTTCAGGAAGAGGCCGGGCTGGTGCGGGCGGCCGGGCTGATTGCCCTCAACGAAGTCGATGAGGAGCTTGCCGCGCTCCACGCCGCGCGCCTACTGGCCGACCTGGATCACACCGACGCCATGTCGGGCGAACCCGCCGCCGGGGCTGCCTCTCTATTGGCGGCGCAGGGCAGGCTGGACGCCCTCTATCTCTACGCCACGCTGCCGCCGGGCGTCGGCAACAGCGAGACGACGGCCGCCTGTCTGCGCAACCTGATCAGCCTGCCCGTGGAACTCCTGCCGCCGCTCGTACAGCGCTATGCGGAGTGCACGGACCCCGTCATCATGGTGGGGCTCTTTGATCTCCTCTTCGGGCATGAAGCAGGCGTCCAGGGCGGAGAGTTCATCATTGATTTCCTCGCCAAAACCCGCGATGAAGACCTCTATCACTACTTGGTCGTGATGCTCATAACGGGCCGTAATGAGGAGATCGTCCAACGCTTTCTCGCCGGTCTGCGCTGGGAGACCCACAGCGCCAAACGCGCCATTGCCAGGGATGCGCTGGAACTCCGGGCCGAGGATCCTGCCGTAGCCGAAGCGCTGGCACGGCTGAGCAGGGGCTGAGCATCCATTCCCATTGAGCGCCGCCCGGCCCAAGACCCTCCGGGAGCGCCGGACTCCAGTCCGGCGATAACTATCCGCACCCATTGTTTGAAAGCTTGATTTAATGACCACTCGCCAAATCTCAAAATTCCAGGCTTGGATTATGGCCGCCCGGCCCAAGACGCTGCCTGCGGCCGTAGGCCCGGTGGTAACGGGCGCGGCCCTGGCCCTGCATGACGGTGCGTTTCGCCCATTGCCCGCGCTGGCCGCGGCCGCGGGTGCGCTCCTGCTCCAGATTCTGAGCAATTTTGCCAACGATTATTCAGATTTCTTCAGGGGCGCCGACACGGAAGCCCGCCAGGGCCCCACGCGCGTGACCGCAACGGGCCTCATGACGCCCCGGGAGCTGCGTATGGGGATCGGCGTCGTTATCGGGCTGGCCGTGCTGGTAGGCGTCTACCTGATCATCGTCGGCGGCTGGCCCATTCTGGCCGTAGGCGCGGCGTCCATTCTGGCCGCGCTGCTCTATACCGGCGGTCCGCGCCCTTACGGCTATTATGGTCTGGGCGATTTTTTTGTTTTCCTCTTCTTCGGCCTGGCCGCGGTCTGCGGAACCTATTACGTCCAGGCGCTCACGCTCACCTGGCCCGTTGTGCTGGCGGCCGTACCCGTGGGCGCGTTGGTCACCGCGATCCTGGTCGTCAACAACTATCGGGATCGCCATACCGACGCTGCGGCCCATAAGCGGACCCTGGCTGTCATTCTGGGCCGCCGGGGGGCCCAGATGGAGTATGCCGGGCTGCTGCTGGTCGCTTACGCCATGCCCCTAGTCATCTGGCTGACGACCGACCACAGCGCATGGGTCTTGCTGACGTGGCTGACCTTGCCTCTGGGCGTCAATCTCATGCGCCAGATCCTCACCCTGGACGGCAAGGCCCTCAACCAGACCCTGGCCGGCACGGCACGGCTGAGCATGATCTTTGGCCTGCTCCTGGCCGTCGGTCTGATCCCGTGACGCGTGCCGGAGCTTAGACCACTCCAAGGGATTACGTCCCCGGCACTGGCCGACGCCATACTGGCTATCGGCAAAGTTTGCGGCCAGTGCCGGGGACGTAAAGGGATTCGATTTCCTGGAGCGGCCTTATCTCGCCTCTGTTCCCCAAATTCGGGTCATTTGTCCCTGTTCAAAGCAACCCGATTTGTTATTCTGATAGGGAGAGCCAATCAACCAGGGACATTACAGAAGGGATACAGCCATAGGGCATGATCTACCCCAACCTGTTTGGCTTCTCCATACGAGCGCGGCGCAGTCGTGCGCCACGTGATCATCTATTCTCATCGCTGAGAGGAGGAGTCTGCAATGACGCAGCGAGTTTTAATCATGGGCGCCGCAGGGCGCGACTTTCACAATTTCAACGTCTATTTCCGCGATAACCCGGACTACGAAGTCATCGCCTTTACCGCGGCGCAAATCCCCAACATTGATGATCGCCGTTATCCTCCCGAACTGGCCGGCGCGGGCTATCCCGCGGGCATCCCCATTCTGCCTGAAGCCGACCTCACCCAATTGATCCGCGACGAAAAGATCGATCTGGTCATTTTCGGTTACAGCGATGTGACCTACGAGCACGTCATGCGCAAGGCGGCCCAGGTCATGGCAGCGGGCGCGAATTACCAATTGCTGGGGCCGGACCAGACCATGCTCAAGAGCAGCAAGCCGGTCATTGCCGTTACGGCCGTGCGTACAGGCGTGGGCAAGAGTCAGACCAGCCGGCGCATCGTTTCCCTCCTGGCCGGGATGGGCCTGCGGGCCGCGGCCGTGCGCCATCCCATGCCCTACGGCGACCTGGCCGCGCAGGCCGTGCAGCGCTTTGCTTCCAGAGAGGACCTGGTGCGCCATCAGGTGACCATCGAGGAGCGGGAGGAGTACGAGCCCTACATCGAATTGGGGCACGTAATCTATGCCGGCGTGGACTACGCCCGCATCCTGCATGAGGCGGAAGGAGAAGCCGACGTCATTATCTGGGACGGCGGCAACAATGACCTGCCCTTCTATGCGCCCGATTTGTGGATCACCCTGGTCGATCCCCATCGTCCCGATCATACCATCCGCTACTATCCCGGCGAGATCAACGCCATCCGGGCCGACGTCATCATCCTGAACAAGGTTGAAACCGCGGACTTTGAGCAGATCGAAACCGCCCGCCGGATTGTCGCCGAGCTGAACCCGGACGCTACGGTGATTGATGCAGCCAGTCCCCTGTTCGTGGAGGACGGCGAGCAAATTCGGGGCAAGCGGGTCCTGGTCATCGAAGACGGACCGACCCTCACCCACGGCGAGATGACCTATGGCGCGGGTTGGGTGGCGGCCCGGCGCTATGGCGCGCGGGAGATTGTGGATCCCCGCCCCTATGCGGCAGGCTCCCTGGCCGCAACGTTTGCCAAGTGGCCCGCTACGGGGCCCGTTCTGCCGGCCATGGGCTATGGCGACGCCCAGGTCCGGGACCTGCAAGCGACCATTGCGGCCACGCCGGCCGACGTGGTATTGGTCGCCACGCCCATTGACCTGCGCCGCCTTATCGAAATCGACAAGCCTGCCCTGCGCGTGCGCTACGAATTGCAGGAAATCGGCCGGCCTACGCTGGCGGACATACTGGATGCGTTCGTTGCCCAGGTCGTGCGGGCGGGGGGCAGGTAGCAGGAAGGCAGTAGTAGAGACGTTGCAATGCAACGTCTCTACCGGGTTAATCCCCAGACGGTGCGGATTATCGCGGCCTGCGCGCCCGGCCGGGCATTGCCGGCGTGGTCAGGCGTACGGGCTGCGCCATCTCGCCTTAGTCAAAGTCCTTGAGGCGCGGGGTGATGATGTACAGCACGACGATGGCGGGGACGAGGACGCCGAACACTGTGATGGCGGAGAGCGAATAAATCAAAATAATTACCGCTTTTAGCACGGTTGCCGCAGCGTACAGGTAGATGCCCCAGCGTTTCCATCCCCACAATGCGATGCCCGCAATAACATCGGCGATAGACGCCAGGACCATGAGCGACAGGGCCACAGGCGATGAGCCCGAACCGCCCATGCCGCTATAGTAGAGCACGGTCATGAAGATGCCGTGGAGGATTACGAGGATGATGGCAACGGTCAGCAAGGTTGAGCGCTGACGATGCTTTTTGGCAGTGGGTTTTCCGGCCATAACTTTGTCACCGTCTCTGATTGAATGGAAAAAGCAGGTTTTGATATAGCCTTTACAGTGTAGTTGATTCTCTTCCCTTCGACAATTTCATTTTTCGTCGTGCAATTGGTAGCGGGAGGGCCTCCGTGCCCTCCCGCGGCTTTACGGCAGGGCGTTTGGTTGACGGTGCGGCGGACCGGCACGGGGGGCGAGCCCTACGTAACGGGCGGTCCGTCAAGCCCGGTTCAGCGGGCGTTGTTCAATAGACCGGCCGTTTGACGGCCGGGCGGACGCAGCGGACCGGAACCGGCCGGATCACCTACGCGGGCGCGTCACCGGGCGCCCGCACCGGGATCAAATCCCGGTGCTACAAAACGACGCCCCATCAATGGGATCGGAAGAGCA
>JAGRCP010000040.1 GCA_020433455.1 Caldilineaceae bacterium
AAATTATCCCCAATCTTCGGTTACCGCACAACTTGCGACTTGCCCACTTGCGACTTGCGACTTGCCACCCCGCATCCCCGCTTAATCCCGCTTGAAGTCGCTGAAGTCGGGCGTTTCGTACTCCGTGAAGCCGGTGCCCTCCCGCTGCAACATGGCAGAAACCTTCATGGGCAGGCCAAAGAGCTTGATGAACCCTTCCGCGTCGCCCTGGTTGTAGACGTCGTCCTCGTCGAAGGTGACGTAGTCCTCCCGATAGAGGCTGAAGGGGCTGCGGCGACCGGCCAGAATGACGTTGCCCTTATAGAGCTTGAGGCGCACCGTGCCCGTAATGGTACGCTCCGTAATGCGGACAAACGCGTCCAGCGCCTCGCGCAGGGGCGTAAACCACTGTCCGTTATAAACCAACTCGGCATACTTCAACCCGATTTGCTGCTTGTAGTGGAGCGTCTGCTTGTCCAGGCAAAGCTGCTCCAGCGCGGTGTGGGCCCGGTAGAGAATCGTTCCGCCAGGCGTTTCGTAAACGCCCCGGCTCTTCATCCCCACCAAGCGGTTCTCCACGATGTCAACGCGGCCGACGCCGTGCTTCACGCCCAGCTCATTCAGCTTGCGGACCAGGTCGACCGGACCGTGGGCCTGGCCGTTGATGCGCTCGGGCGTACCGTTGCGGAAGAATATCTCCACATACTCAGCCTCGTCAGGCGCGTCCAGGGGATCGACAGTCCACTCGAACATGTCGGCCGGCGGCTCATTCCACGGATCTTCCAAAGGGCCGCCCTCGTTGCTCAGGTGCCAAAGATTGCGGTCCTGGCTGTAGATGCGATCCTCCGTCGCCTTGACCGGCACATTGTACTCAGCAGCGTAGTCCAGGGCGTCCTTGCGCCCGCGGATGTCCCACTCGCGCCAGGGCGCGATGATCTGGAGACGCGGGTTCAGAGCCATGACCGTCAACTCGAAGCGAACCTGATCATTTCCCTTGCCCGTCGCGCCGTGGGCCACTGCGTCCGCGCCTTCCAGCTCGGCAATTTCCACCATGCGCTTGGCGATGAGGGGGCGGGCGAAGGAAGTGCCCAGCAAATAATCCCGCTCATAGATCGCGCCCGCCTGCATAGTGGGGAAGACGTAGTCGGTGAGAAACTCGGCGCGCAGGTCCTCTACATAGCACTTGCTTGCGCCTGAAGCGATGGCCTTCTCCTCCAGGCCGTCCAGCTCGTCAGCCTGGCCCAGGTTGGCGCAAAAGCAGATGACCTCACAGCCGTAATTATTCTTCAGCCACGGGACGATGACGCTGGTATCCAGCCCGCCCGAATAAGCCAGTACGCATTTTTTGATTTCAGGTTTAGACACAGACATGAGAGAAGTTTCCTCGTTTAGAATGGAATAAAACGTTGATTGGGTAACTTTTGAATACAGAATAAAAAAACGCCACGCGGGCGAAATCCCGAGTGACGTTGGGTAGCGGACGGCAGGCCAGTTCAAGCGGAACGCCTGGGCGCTCCGAACGGTCGCTTATGCAGACACGTGTCCGCTCCCGGCGGACATCCTCCTGAACTGAGACATAATGGTATTGATAATCTGTCTGACACAATTTTTGGCAAGTTGATATCCAGTACGCAGCAAAGCATAGCCCATCTTGCCCCACGCGTCAAAATCGATTTGGGCGCATTGGCGATGAGACGGCTGAAACGACCCGTCCGTCATCAAAAGCAGATCCCAATTCTGTTTGAAAACAGGAATGAAACGTCCGGACCGGGATTTTCTCTTCGCTGGCCTAATTCGCATATTCATACTATACTAAAGTTACTTTCATCGAAAGAGAAAGCAAAACTTGAGGAATCTCTGGACCAAACAGGGCGCATGAGACAGGAATTCGGGAGAAAATCTATGAAACACCCCTTTGAAGTAGGCGAAAGCTACCGGAATCGTGACGGCGAGTATGAGGTTATCGATATTACCGACGATATGATGACGCTTGAATACCCTTCAGGAAGGACGATCGAATCTTCCATCGCGCTCCAGCAGCGAATTTGGCAGAATCTTCAGATCGAGAAGGAGATTAAGAAGGAGAAGAAGTCGGTTGCAAAAAAGCAGCGCGCCCCGTCATTGCCTAGCCGCAAGGCCGCATTTAGCGGCTTTGAAGCAGCTGACTTCGGCCAGGTGAAGGGCTCGCACTGGCGCAGCCGCACGGCTTTGGGCGGTGTGTTGGGCAATCATCTGCGGGATCAAACCCACACGCCCTTTCACTCATGGGCCGTGCCGCGGCGGATTGAGATGCACGTCGCCCGCCCCGACCAGTACGATTATCGTTCGTCACAGCCGTGCGTAAAGCTCTTCGTTTACGCTTACGATGAGTTGGCCTTTGGATTTTATATCGAAGCGCCGGAAGCGGAAACGCCCCGAGAAGAAGTCGAGAAATATCGCCACTGGAAGCGCTTTCAGGACAAGATAACCGGTGACGAGGCCATGCAAAACATGGTTCTGCAGGCCATGGAGGAGCACGACCTGCAACTGACCGACTATTATCAGAGCGATGCAGAGGGGACGAACTTTGGCGGGGCCCTGGGCGGCGCGTTCCAATTCAGAGAATCTGATCTACGGTGGCGCAGCCGTTCATCGCGCCAATGGGAAAGCGTTGAGCCGGCCGCGATGTTTGCGCGAATCGGGGCGCTGCCCGGCGATGAGTGGGTGAATCTGCATCTCTTCGCCGCCGTTCCCCAACCCGAGGCGATAGAGCAGGAAGCCGGAATCATCAACCCGATTCTGGATACTTTGACCGCGCTGATTCCCGTCTATCAAATGACGGTCGTTAATTGATAGCGAGGAATTGAGAGGCGGGTAAGGCGCTCGTCACTCTTCCCGCAGCCGCGTTCCGCACGCGCGACAGAATCGATCTCCCGGCTCTACAGGCGCGCCGCAGTGATGACAAAAAGATGCGCTCCTTTGCATCACAACTTCCTTTGCCCCGCCTGCTTCTGTCGCTTGCTTCGTTGTCGCATCATCTGTTCCCGCGATCTCCGTTACGCTCGCGGCTGTTGCCGCGGCTGCGTCTGAAACGGGCGCAGCCGCCACCTTGCGACGGGCGGCAATGGCCGCTTCCAATTGCGTATCCAGATCGCCGGCCCCGGGTGCGATCTGATCGATGCGCTTAAGCAGGCTCAGCGCCTGACCGCGCAGACGCTGGTTGTACTGAGCGTAGTCCTCTGTATTGAGCTTTCCCGTTTGGTGATCAAACTCAATTTCCTTGATGTTGCTCAGCACCGTATCCTTGCGCGCCAGGAGATCGCCCAACCGGCTGTCATCCGTGGCGTAGAGCAGGCGCGCCGGCGTAAAGAGCGGCCGGGCCACATAAGCGATAACGGGCAGTGCGATAATCAACCCGATCGCGAGGGATAACCAAGTCATCGATGCAGCCTCCTATGCCCGTACCGGAACGCCGGCGGGAGCGGGGACGGTTTTTCGTCGGGGATGGGGCCACAAGGCAATGAGCGTCCCCAGTACGATGAGCACCCCGCCCACCCAAAGCCACAGCGTCAGCGGATTCACGAAGATAGAGAAGGTTGCGCTGTTCTCACTCCAGCCGTTGAGCACCACGTACAGATCCTCGCTCGGCAATACGTAAATGCCGACTTCACTGGTAGGCATATCGGGATTCTTATCATAGACATTGCGTTGGGGACTGACCGTACGCAACAGCCTGGCCCCGTCATCTGCGAAAATGGAGACGTAAGCCCGATATTCAACCCGATTGTCCTGATGCTCGGCGCTGAGACCGTTGTAGGTGAAGCGATAGCCGGCCAAATCTGCGCTCTCTCCCTGCGCCAGGGTGACGTTGGTAGTTTGGACGTAAAACTGATTGCCGATAACGGCCGCGCCGATCAGGACAATGCCCAGATGAACAATATAGCCACCATAACGCTGACCGTTGCGGCGCATGAGTTGCCACGTTGCTGTAAACGGATTCTCGCCCGTAGCGGCCCGTCGAGCCAATACGCCCCGCAAAAACTCCTGAACAATGGTCGCCGTGACAAAGAGACAGGCTGTCAGACCCATCATAGGATAAAACTGCTTGCTTACCAGCAGCCAATAAACAAGGGCAAAGAGAAGGGAGAGCAACAGCGGCCAGGTAAATTGTTCGCGCAGTTTGTTGGCGCTGGTACGCCGCCATCCCAGCAGCGGTCCGATTCCCATCATGACAAAAAGCAGCAGGAAGAGGGGACCCGTCACTTTGTTAAACCAGGGGGCGGCTACGCTAATGCGCTGGCCGGTGATGATCTCGCTGAACATGGGAAAAAACGTGCCCCAGAGCACGGCAAAAGCAATCCCCGTGAAGAGCCAGTTGTTGGCCAGAAACGCAGCTTCCCGGCTAAGAACCGAGTCCATGGCGCTTTCGCTGCGCAGAAGCGGCATGCGATCAAAGAGCAGCCAGATAAAGCTGAAAATGATGAGAATGAGGAAGCCCAAAAAGTACGGCCCCACATCACTCTGGGCAAAGCTGTGAACGCTCTCCAGGATGCCGCTGCGGGTGGTAAAGGTGCCCAGAATGACCAACACATAGGTCAGCCAGACCAGGACCATATTCCATACTTTGAGCATCCCCCGCCGTTCCTGGATGATGATGCTGTGGAGGAAGGCGGTCGCCGTGAGCCAGGGCAGAAAGCTTGCGTTCTCCACGGGATCCCACGCCCAGTAGCCGCCCCAGCCAAGTTCCATGTAGGCCCACTGACTGCCCATAATAATGCCCGCGGAAAGGAACATCCACGGGATCAGCGTCCAACGGCGTACGATGCGCACCCAGTTGTTGCCCAGCTTTTTGCTCAGGAGAGAAGCCACAGCAAAAGCGAAGGGCACCGTCAACCCCACCCATCCCATGTAGAGCATGATCGGATGGATGACCATCCAGTAATTTTGCAGCAGGGGATTGAGCCCTTGTCCGTCTGCCGGACGAAATTCGTATTGCTCAAAGGGATGGACGCTGAAGACCAGCAGCACCAGAAAGAAGAAGCTGGTGATAAGAAGCGTCGCGTTGACGAAGGGCATGAGCGCAGCCTGCCGGGTACGGAAAGTCAGGGCCACGGCCACACTGTAGCCGCTAAGGAGGAGCGTCCAGAAAAGAAGGCTGCCCGCCTGCCCGCCCCACAGCGCGGAAAATTTATAGAAAAGGGGCAGCGCACGCTCCGAATGGTTCCAGACGTAGGCGAGTTGGAACTGATCGGCCAGCAGTCCATACCAGAGAATGACGGCCGCAGCCAGCACCAGACCGGCCACAGCATAGACGGCGTGAAAGCTGCTTGCCGCCAAATTGGCTGATCGCGTCCGCCCGCCCCAATAGCCGACCACTGTACCGAAAAAGGAGACAACCAGCGCGATAACGAGCAGCAGAGAACCAATGTGAAAGATCATAAAATCCTCAAATCTTATCTGATCGGCTATTAACCAAGGCCAGTGAAATTATAAATGCGGTCCAACCGGATTCCTTGTGATTGACTGATGGAGCAATACGTGAATATTTGATACGTGACGGTGCGTCATAAATATCTGTACTCACGGCCGGATTTCATCAAGGCGCCGATCCAGATCGGCTTGGCTTACGATGGGACCGATGACCTGGCTCTGAATCTTGCCGTCCGGGCTGATGAAGAAAGTCTCAGGCACGCCCTTGATGCCGTATGAGCGGGCAGCCTGACTTTGTATATCCGCGCCGTTCGGGTAGGTAATGTCATATTCGGCCATGTACTTCAGCGCGGCGTGCTCCTGGTCCAGATAATCCAGACCGATGAAAGTAATGCCGTTGTTCTGCTCCCGCCGCCAGGTCTGCTCCAGCAAATCGGCCTCTGCACGGCACGGATCGCACCAGCTGGCCCAAAAATTGAGCACCACGCCCTGGCCCGCTAAGTCAGCCAAGCTGATGGCCTCGCCGTCGAAGGTGGTAAATTCGAAATCGGGCGCCATGCCGCTGGCCCGCTGCTGGGAGACATTCTGGCGCTGTAGGCCCAGAACCAAAAAGGCGACAAAAGCAAGCAGCACACCCACAATAATGAGCCGCCACATGGCCATCCGCCGCTGGTGTGCGGCCTTCTCCGGGGTAAGGACGTCTTCTGCCGGGGCGTGGGAAACGGCCGGCTGTTCATCGAGTCGGGTCATCTCAGTCATGGCGGGCCAACTCCTCATCCAGGCGCCGGGCATAGTCGTCATCCGGCACTGGACGTTCGCTGGACGCTACTGGAGCCGGGCGGATATCCTGCATCATGCTGCGACCGCGGGTAAGAACAAAGAGGCCGCCCCCCAGGAGCACAGCAACGGGCAGAATCCATGCCAGCAGGTTAAAGCCGCTCCGGGGCGGTTCGCCCAACACCTGGGGACCGTACTGGGTGACAAAATAACTTTTGATACTCTCCGTATCATCGCCCGCGGCCAGTTTGATCGCAATTTCGTCCTTCATCTGATCGCAGGCTTTTAGCTCGCAGCCGTCCAGACGCACGCCCGAACAGAGGGGGCACCAAAGCTCACGCGCCACTTCGTTGACTTGATCGGCCGTGACGGTTGACGCGTCCTGTGCGTAGAGGGGTTGGCCCAGAGCCAGAAAGACAAAGAGCAGCAGGGTAAGGCGGAGCAGGTGAATTACTCGATTCATATCGTTTGCATCTCGTGAAAATCGAAACAGAGTGACAGATCGAACACAGGCAAACAAGAGTAGCCAAAATTATAGCACAACCACATCATCTGGGCAGTCCCAGTCGCGCAGTCGTTCGGCGTCAAGCGTGATGGACGCGACAAGATCGGCATGACGACGCAGCAGCCCGCGCCCGCCCACGTCGCCGGTCAGCTTGATCAGTTCCGGCCAGTATGCCCGATCAAAGAGCGCTGGCGCGCCCCGCAGTTCTCCATTCGCGCGGGGCGCAGCCAGCCCGGCCCCGCCCTCCCACAGGCGGATCAGGCCGCGCAGGAGCCATGCCGGCGCAAAGGGTTGATCGACGGGGAGGAAGACGGCGGCGCGTGTTGTTCCCTCCATACGCGTGAATTCCCACGGAAATTCGCCTGCGGATTCTGTCAGAGGCAGGTCCGGCGAGCTTCCGCTGGGAGATCCGCGCCGGACGATATGGGCCAGGCCGGCCGCTACGCTGGAAGCCTGTCCGCTGGGCCAGCGGGGATTGTGGACGATGTCCACTCGTTCAGTATGCAGCAAGCCGTAATCCGCCAGCGCAGCCGTTACTTCCGCCTGATACGCGCCCAAAACCACCGCCACCCAATCGGCGCCGCCCGCCAGCGCAGTCTCCACGGCCCGCACCACGAGCGGGACGCCGGCCAGCGTAAGCAACTGCTTGGGACGCCCCATGCGTGCGCTCTCCCCCGCGGCCAGAATGACCGCGGCCACCGGCCCGTGTCGGCTGTTGACAGGATAATCGCCTTCCGTCTGCAGATGGGTCAACATGCTCTCCGCCCCGCTTGCCGTCAAGGCATCAGCCATGAGGCGGCCTACAGCCCGGCGTGGCGACGTATCGGCCTTGTTGAGGAGAAAAATGCGTCGGGTCCCCTGGACGCGACCTTTATCGCCGCCCGCGGGATGCAGGAGGAGGCGTGCGGCCTGCTCAGGCGTCAAGCGTGCGCTATCATCGTCAGGCAAATTGAGAAGCCGGCGCATGATTTCAGGTCGATGGAGACGGCCGGCGGCAAGCGGCTGACCAACGCTATCCAGCCCCAGAACGGGGACCAGCAGCGTGGTTGAAGCGGGGACGACCGGCTCATGTTCGGCGGGCGCTTTGGCCGGCAGCATGTGGCTGCCGTCGGCCTCAACGAGGATAGCGCCCAAGCCCAGGTCGGCTGCGCACGCGGCCAGGCGATCTACGACATGGGGCGCAACGCCGGCCCGCTTATGCACCGGTCCTTGCTCGATGGTCTCCCGCCCAATGAGAAGAACCTGGCCATGTGCGTCCAGCGCTCTGCGCAATGCTTCCTCGGGCAACTCGCCGGCCGGGGCGGAAACCACCGCCGGCGCCTGGCGGATCTGCGTTTCGGCCATGCGCGTCGTGGTCGTGGTGACGACGCGCCGGCCTGCCGCCTGTAACTCAGTGGTCAGGCGGAAGAGCGCGCTGCTCTTGCCGCCCGCGCCCGTAAACGCGACGACTTCCGGTCGCCCCTCGTCCGGCTGTATACCAAGCGCTTGGGCCAGCAGCATGGCCATGCTACGACCGGGGAATACCGGTAATGCGGATGCCGCTGCCCTTGACCTTGTTGCGGATGTTGATGCCGATGAGCAGGGCAGTCAGACCTTCGATAACCGAGGCGTTGGTCAGCGGCCCGGCATCAACGGCAAAGAAGCCCGCAGCCTGAGCAAGCTCCGCCGCGACGGCCTTGGCCTCTTTGTCATCCCCGGCAATAAGGACGTCGCAATTCGGCTCCCACGCCAAATCAAACAGATGGGTGGCGGAGATGTTCTGGAATGCAGCAACGACGCGCACGTTTTCCCCCAATTGCGCTTGGGCCTCGGCTGCGGCCGATCCCGCTTCCGGCTGCCAGACGACGGAAACCTTGGGCGGTTTCAACGGTACGCAAACGGTGACGACGACCTTATCCCGGCTTGCGTCGGCAATCTGCGCAATGGTGCCTTCTTGCGCGCTGTAGGGTACGCTGAGGACGATGATGTCGCCCGCGGCCGCGGCGGGGCCGTTCTCCAGGCCGGTAAGGAGGGCGCTGCCGGAAGGCAGTTGCCCGGCCAGTTCTTCGCCGCGGGCCGCGGCTTTTTCTGCACTGCGGCTGCCGATAACCACGGGATAACCGGCCGCGGCCCAGCGTACGGCCAGGCCCGAACCTTCTGCGCCCGTCCCGCCGATAAGTGCAATAGTGGGTTTTGTCATAGTTGTTGCTCCGAATCTGGGTTGGAACTTCATCTGCTGGGGACCGACGCCCGGGATCGTCAAACGTCGGTTTGGCGTTGTCGCCGGACTGGAGTCCGGCGCTCCCGGGACAAGGCCGTTTTACGCGCCGGGCTGCCAGAGAGGCTCAGCCACGCCCTGCACGTGATTCTCATAGCGGGCCATGACGAAAAGCGCATCCGAAAGGCGGTTGAGATAGGCGATCACGTGCCGACCGACGGCTTCTTCCCGCGCCAAGGTAGCCGCCTCGCGCTCGGCCCGGCGACAAACGGTGCGCGCGACGTGAAGTTGGGCCGCGCCCATACAGCCGCCGGGTAAAATAAAATTGTCCAGCGAACCGACGACAGCTTGCAATTCGTCCATCAGCGCCTCCAGCGCGGCAACGTGGCGCGCCTCGATCTGGGGGATGCTGTACCTGGTTTTGTCTTCTTCGATAAAGCAGAGGTCCGAGCCCAAATCAAAGAGCTGATTCTGAATGGCAGACAATTCCATCGTCAACCGCTCGCTCATGCCTGCGGCCAACGCAACGCCGATCTGGGAATTGAGTTCATCCACCGCACCGTAGACCTGAACGCGCAGGTGGCCCTTGGCAACCCGCTGGCCGCCGCCCAATGCAGTCGTCCCTGCATCGCCGGTTTTGGTATAAATTTTGGTTAGTCTCGGCATAGGAGCCTCCTTTAAATACAAAATGAGAAACGAGAAATCAGGAATGAGGAATGCGTGATTTTGCGGTGCATGCGTTGTCTTGGAACCTGATTAGACCATTTCTTATTTCTCATTTCTGATTCTCCGCCCCCAACACATCCTCAACCGTCAGCCAGCCCGTATCAGGATAAAGCCGCGCGACCTGGGGCGCAAATAGGGGCGATGCGCCCATCACCTGCGCGGGCGGGCCGTCGGCAATGATCTCGCCCTGGCTCATAATGATAACCCGGTCGGCCAGTTGGGCAGCGAGTTCCACATCATGGGTGACGACCATGATGGCCAATCCCTCGTCGCGCCAACCGCGCAGGAGCGCCGTCAGCGCATCCTTGGCCGCGTAGTCCAGACCCCGGGTCGGCTCATCCAACAGCAATACTTCCGGCTTCGTGACCAGAAGCGCGGCCAGCGCCGCCCGCTGACGTTCGCCGATGCTCAGATCCCGGGGATAAGCGTCGGCCTTACGGGCCAACCCCAGACGCGTCAACAGCGCCATGGGCTCTACCGGCGGCGCGCCGCCCTGCCCGGGATGCAGGCCGTGATTACGCAGGGTAATATCCAGCTCTTCCCCCACGGTTTCGGCAAAGAGCAGGTTATCGGGATTCTGGGGCAGGTACCCGATACGCCGGCAGATTTCGGCAACCGGCTTTTGCGTGATCTCTTCGCCGTTCAGGAGGATATGCCCCCTTGCCGGCCGCGTCAGCCCGGCGATACTCCGAAGCAGGGTCGTCTTGCCCGCGCCGTTGCGCCCCATGAGGGCCGTCACCTCGCCCCCCCGCAACGTCAGGCTGACGCCCTTGAGGACTGCATTGCGCCCATATCCGCCCTCCACATTTTGCACCGTCAACTCCGTCGCACCGAAGCTCCGCTCCTCCACCGCCGTCTCCGCCGTCCCAAGGCTCCGCTCCTCCGCGCGCACAAAGCGCAGCCCTTCCTTAATCGTCAGCGGCAAGGGCGTCCAGCCTTTCGCTTTTCCCAGGCGAATCAGCGGCGGGCCCAGCGCCGTCTGGGCTAGCACATCCCGGGGATCACCGCTCAGCACCGCGCCCTGCGCGGGCAGGTAGAGGAGCGTATCCACGAAGGGAAGCACCCGCTCCAGCCGATGTTCAGCCAGGACGATAGTCAGCCCCAGGTCTGCGTTGAGGCGCACCAGCGCCGTAAGCACGTCTTCCGCCGATTTGGGATCGAGCTGGGAAGTGGGTTCGTCCAGGACTAAAATCGGCGGACGCAGGGCTAGGGCCGCGGCAATGGCAACCCGCTGCTTCTCGCCGCCGGACAGGTCCGTAAGCGGGCGATCCCGCAGGTGGGCCAGGTCCAGGAGGTCCAGCGTTTCCTCTACGCGGATGCGCATCTCCTGAGGAGCCATGGCCGCATTTTCCAGGGCAAAGGCAATCTCATCCTCTACCCGGTCCAGAACGAATTGGGCTTCGGGATCCTGAAAAACAAAGCCCACGTGCGTGCTCATACCTGCCGGCGAGGCCGCCACGGGATCCAATCCCGCTACGCGCACCTCGCCGGTGATGAGGCCGCCGCTAAAGTGGGGCGTTAAGCCGTTGAGGCAGCGAAGCAGCGTCGATTTCCCTGCTCCCGACGGACCGACCAACAGGGCGAAATCGCCTGCCGGCACGTCCAGATTAACATTGTCCAGCGCGGGCTGTTCGGCCCCAGGGTAAGTAAATGAAAGGTTGGTAAAGTGGATCATGGACTTAAAATCAGAAATCAGAAATGAATAATCAGGAATGAGTAATGCGCTTCTGTCAACATAGTTCGGGACGGAGTGACCAATTTCTCATTCCTCATTTCTCATTACGTCAAAAATAAGCGCCGCGGCCGGCGCAAGCAGACCCCAGGTTGCCAGGCCCAGCCAGAGGTTAAAATCCGGCCACAGAGATTGATAATAAGGATAGTAATAAATCGACTCACGGGAAAGGCCGGGTACGGGTAAGAAGAAGAGGAGCAGCGTGAGCAACGCCGCCAGCCCAACCAATAAGCCCGTCGGGGTCCATGCGTCCGGCCGGTAGACCGTATGGGGGTGGCGCCGACCCGTCTCCCGCAGCGCAATCGCCAGCATAACGCCTCCTGCAAGCATGAGCGTTCCGCCCGGCAATGCCTGCTGCCAGACAAGACGCAGCAGCCAGCCGGCGAGAATCGCGGCCAGGCCGGCCAGAGCAAGCAGGCGCGGATAAAGGGGCGTCTCTTCCTCCGGCGTCCCGGCAAAGCCCCGGGCCATCATGGCTTCCGCCAGTTGCAGCGCGCGCTCCAGCCCGCCGATGAGGAGAGGCAACGCCAGGGGCAGCCAACTCCTCGTACTGGTCATGGCGTGGCCGCGAATAGCCTGGGCTTCCCGCACCTGCTCAAAATGGCGGCGGGTAGCAGGTACGTACGTGACGGCAATCGATGCCACCACGGCCGCCGCGTAGTAGGCTCTGGGCGCCAGGCGAATCAGCGCACGGACGCCCACCACCCGGCTGACGACGGCAAAGGCAACGAAGAGTCCCGCCAGAGCCGCGCCGTTGAGCGCGCCGTAGAGCAGCGCCTCGCCTGTCACCTTCCCGCCCAACAAAGGAATAGAGGGCGGAAGGGTAAAGAGCGTCAAGCGCCCTACGTGAACCGTCAAGCCGTTAAAAATGGTAGAAACGAGGATCACAAAGAGAGCAAAGGCGAGCGGCGAAAAAATGGGGGCGCCGGCCGACTCGCGCCAAAAACGCTTAACAATGGCGTAGGTCAGGCCAACCCAAAGCAGCGTCAGTCCGAGATAAATGGGATTACGCGTCACGGTGAGGACAGCCACCGCGGCCAAAAGCCAGATCAACCAGGCCAACGGGTGAATGAAGAGCCTCTCGCTCACGCGGCCGCCTTGCGGTAAGCGGCAGTTGCCACGGGCCGAGACTCCTCGGTCGGCGTCGGCGCGGGCCTGTAGACAAAGATGAAGCGTCGGCGGAAGCGATGCAGCACGCGCAGCACCGGCATCCCGGCGACCAGCATCAGCGCAACGTTGCCCCCGAAGCGCATAAGGTCCCAAAGCAGGGAAGTGGCCAGGTAGAAAGCGCCGAAGCGGCGCAGGGTCATAGCGATACTCATGCCGGGCGACCAGTAAAGACCCGGGCCGCCGCCGTCTGATGCGGTTAAGTAAGGCCAGAACCAAATATTCATGACCGCGCCGTAAAGTAAGCCCCATATGCCCGCAAAAAGAGCCAGCAGCGCCACTTCCGTCCACTTGCCCTCACCTCCCAGAAGCCGCACCAGCGGCCGACAGAGGACAGCGCTCATGCCCATCCAGCCGGCAGTAAACATCTGGTAAGGCAGCCAAGGCCCGGCACTGCCGGTAATGATCCCCGAGACAAAGAGCGTCAACGCGCCCATCAAAAAGCCCATGCGCCCGCCGAAGACGTAGCCGGTGAGGACAATGAGAAGAAAGATGGGGCTGAAGCCGCCGGGGCCGGGAATCGCAACCTCGGCAAAGCGCAGCACGCTGTTGATGGCCACCAGCACGCCCAACAGCGCAACAACCTTGGCATTGGCGGCGACATCCTGCACTTCCAGCAGGAGAACGGCAAAAGCGCAGCCCGCCAGCAGCGTCAGCACCAGCGGCGCATCCCCTGCATGGGCCAGACCGACATTGTTTTGGGCGGCTACAGCCGGCAGCCAAAAGGGGTAGAGAAACGCGGCCACGCCCATGAGGCTGGTCATGACGTAAATAGACGCGCTGAGCAGGCGACGGGTCATGTATCGCCGTCCTTGCGGCTTTGCAGGTAGAGGAAGGCCGCTGCACCCAACAGCAAGGGCACGCTCAGGATAATGAGCAGACCGGGATAGATGCGCCGAACCTGACCGACGGGCGCGGCCCCGATTTCGGCTGTGGGAACGCCTCCGTTCGGGATGACGGTATTGTCCCCGTTCATGTCGTTCCCGTCCATCGCGCCGTCGCCCGGCGGCAGGACGACCGGCTCGTCGGTTGATGCGGTGGGCAGCAGGACGACGGGCGTGTCTGCTTCCGGGGCCGTCGGGCTGGGGAGCGCTTCAGTGGCGGACGCGGCGTCGTCCGCGGGCGTGGCCGTCGGCGCGGGAGCGGGCGGCTCAGCGGACGTCGGGAGCGGGGTCGGCGTATTGACGATGATGACGGCAGGCGAGGTGTTCGTCGCTGCAGGGAGAGGCGTATTAACGACGATAATCGTCGGCGTATTGACCACGCCGCTTGCGCCGGGATCGTCCAGTTCGGGCGGCATTGTGGGCGAAACCATCGTTTCCACGGGGACCGGCGTGGTCGGAACCGGCCCTGGCTCTACGTTGACGGTTACGTTTACCCGATCTTCGCCCGCGGCATTGCGTGCAACGAGCTGATAGGTCGTCGTCTGGTTCGGAGCCAGCGTGCTGCTGCCGCTGGCGGCCACGGCTTGCTCATTACCGTTCGTAATAAGGAGAACCGTCGTCGCGCCCTGGGTTTCCCAGATCAGGGTAACCTGCTCACCGGCTCGGATCGATTCCCGATCCGGGGCCAGATAGGTAATGATTGGCGGTCCCTGGGGCGTCGGCGTTACGGTGGGTGCGGTCGTAACCGCGGCGGCTGTGGTTGCGCTGGGCGTGGACGATGCAGTCGGTTGCGCAGAAGCGGTTGCATGAGCCGCCGCCGTCTCGGTCGCCACCTGCTCGGGCTCGCAGATTTCGGCGTAGGTATAGACGGGCGGCGCATTTTCGGCATTGAGGTTGAGCGTGCCCACGCTCCACGACCAGCCCTCGACTGAGCCGGGAATCGCCTGACGATTGCTCGCACCAAGTTGGGAATACCGCCACTCGCCATCTTCCCACAACCAGTATGACCAATATTTACAGGGCGAACTCTCACATCCGCAGAAACAGTTCTGCTGGGGATAAGAGCAGCCTTCATCATCGATCCCGCAGACAGCCGACCCGATTGCCTGGGCCTCAATACTCGTTTCAAGACCCGAATTAACCAATACATCAAGGCCGGTTGCGCCGTTGTCGATCTCCACGCAGCGGGTGACCGCGCTGCCGTCATCATAACGAATGACCAGCCCCACCCGACCGCTTTCCTGCCCATCCGCGGGCGCGGCCAACAAGGCCAGCAGCAGCAGCGCGCCGGCGGCCAGTAAAACACGAGTATTCTGCACGGATTGGGCAAGTAAGCGAGTCATGGAAGATCAGAAGCGTGATGCATAATTTGTGGAGCGGGATTCGAGGGCATTACCTCGGATCCCGCTCCACGTTCATTTCCTATTGGGCGGCGCTAATCATCGGCAGGAAAATTTCACTGCACGCGGTCACATTGTCGGTAACGAAAGACGTGCGCAGGAGCGCGGGCACGGCTTGATGGGTTGCCAGGGGATTAGCGCCCTGGCCCGTCATCCAGGCAAAGCTGCCGTCGGCCAACTGGAGCGAGGCAAGCGCGTCAAAGGGCGTATTACCGTTGACGCTCCAGGCGGCGCTTGTGGGATCCTGTCCCGCAGCCAGGATTGCCTGAATCACGTAGGCGGTGGAGTTGGCGTCGGTCTCCGCGTCCAGATCGTTGCCGAAGCCGCCGTCCTCATTTTGCGCGCTGCGCAGGTAGATCAGGCCGTCGGGCGAACAGACGCCGGCCGCGCGCAGGGCCTGGACGGCCAACGCGGTGCTATTGGTATCACCGAACGCTTCACCCTCAGCGCTGGGCGGCAGATACCCCCACGAGCCGTCCGGATTGGCCTGGTCAACCAGAGTTTGGACCATTTCCACGGGCAGCGGTTCATCCGCTATCCCGGCCATGGCCAACATGCCGAAAGCCTGATCCCAGTTGGTAGGACCAAACGCGCCACTCATATCATCGTAATTGGCTTTCACGGCGGCAACGATGTCCTCCCCGGCAAAAGCCTGGGGATCGGCCCCCGCGCTGACCGCGGCCAGATAAAGCTTGCCCGCGGCCGCGGGTGAGGCAGCCGCGTAGCGCGCGGCATTGGTTGGGTGCTCATCGCCGTCAATATCGTCCTGAGACCAGTAATCGAGAAGCGAGAAGCCGTCGGGCGGGGCCTGCCAGGCAGAGGCTGCTTCATGATTGGCGCCGAGGGCCAGCATGACGTCGGCCGTCGAGCCGAGGCTGCCAAAGCCGCCGGTCGGCTGCTGGGTAGAGGCAATCTGGTCGAGCGCGAGTTCGGCGCTCAGCGCTTCCGGCGCAGGCGCAACCGCGGCGCCGAACTCGCCCCAGCGCCAGCCTTCAATCGCGCCGGTTTGGCTGATAACGGAAGAGGCCGCGCCGGTCATGTACCCCTGCCACGCGCCGTCTCCCCAATAATTATAGCCCCAATAGGAACTGCTGCAGAAGCAGTCTTCAGCGGGGCAGCCTACGCCGTCAATGCTGCACACCAGCGTGCCGTAATCGGATGTCGCCGTAATCACATCCAGGCCGCTCATTTCCAACGCACGCAGGCCGGAGATGGAATCCGTAAAGGTGATGCTGCGAATGGCCACATTCTGATCGCCGAACTGAACGATGACGTCCGCGTCCTTTTCGTCCTGAGCCAATGCGCCGGGCGCGCCCATAGCCAGGAAGAGCGCGGCCAGCAGCCATGCGCCTATGCCAATTCCGACCCAACGTGTCAATTGTTTGGACATGCGTTTACTTCCTTCCCTTTAGCAAGGTTGATGAGATCAACTCCGCCAATCAAAAAACCTTTCCGTCTATGACGAAAAGGTGTGGTATGTCCTGAGAAGGGCAATACCACATCCTGACCGCGAGGTTGTGGCATCTTTCCGGCAGGCGGGCGACCTGGCTTCCTGATTCAGCGACAAGCTGCTGAACAGGTTACAGTTGCGGGACAGCGCCGGACTTTCACCGGCTTCGCCTTTGCCGTCTGCGCCATCCGGGGCGACAGACACCTGCAAGAATGATTTGATTGTCTAACGGAAGTCAGTATAGGCGTTGGGCATTGATTGTGTCAAAAGCAAAACGTTTTATTCCGCCGTAAACGCCTGAATTCCGGTCTGCGCACGGCCCAGAATGAGCGCGTGGATATCGTGGGTGCCCTCATACGTGTTGACCGCTTCCAGGTTCATCATATGGCGAATAACGTGGAACTCATCAGAGATGCCGTTGCCGCCGTGCATGTCCCGGGCCATGCGCGCGATATCCAGCGCCTTGCCGCATGAGTTGCGCTTGACCAGAGAAACCATCTCCGGAGCAGCCTTGCCCTCATCCATGAGGCGGCCGACGCGCAGTGCGCCTTGCAGACCAAGGGTGATTTCCGTCATCATGTTGGCCAGCTTGAGCTGGATGAGCTGATTTGCGGCCAGCGGACGGCCAAACTGACGCCGATCCAACGTATACTGGCGCGCGGCGTGCCAACAGAACTCGGCTGCGCCCAACGCGCCCCAGGAGATGCCGTAGCGCGCCTTGTTCAGACAGCCGAACGGCCCCTTGAGCCCCTTGACGTTGGGCAACAAATTCTCAGCCGGCACAAAGACTTCGTCCATGACGATCTCGCCGGTAATGCTGGCGCGCAGGCTGAATTTGCCTTCGGTTTTGGGCGCGCTCAGACCGTCCATGCCCTTTTCCAGGATAAAGCCGCGGATGTCGCCGTCCTGCGCGCCCGCTTCGTTTTCTCCCTCGCCGTACGCCTTGGCCCAGACGATAAAAACGTCGGCAATCGGCGAGTTGGTGATCCACATCTTGTTGCCGTGGAGAATCCAGCCGCCGCCGATTTTGGTCGCCCGGCTCTCCATGCCGCCGGGATCGCTGCCGTGATTCGGCTCGGTGAGGCCGAAGCAGCCTACCAGTTCGCCCGTCGCCAGTTTGGGCAGATATTTTTGGCGCTGCGCTTCGGTCCCGTACGCGTAGATGGGGTGCATGACCAGAGAACTTTGCACGCTCATCGCGCTGCGATAGCCGCTGTCCACCCGCTCTACCTCCCGGGCAATGAGGCCATAGCAGACGTGGTTCAGGCCGACCGCGCCATATTCTTCCGGGATGGTGACGCCCAGCATGCCCAAATCACCCATCTCGTAGAGAATGTTCCGGTCAAACTCCTCATTTCGATTCGCTTCCAATATCCGAGGCATGAGCTTGTCCTGACAGTAATCGCGCGCGGCGTCGCGCACCATTCGCTCTTCATCGGATAGCTGATCGTTGAGCAAAAACGGATCCTGCCAGGAAAATTTTGGTTTGGCCATTGGTCGCCCCTTCGGAAAGATGTAGGTGATGAGAAATGAAAAACGAGAAACGGGTCAGGAAAGCAAATTGTCGGTTTCCCTATTCTACTCGTCTCAGGCATCAATCCCAACAATTTCCCCGCAGGATCTTCATATTTCCCACACAATCACTGCCTATACTCAAGCCACGCCAGCCGAACAGGGGCCGGCGCAATCAAGGGGGCGGGAATCAGCGCCCTCGCTAACTAAGGAATAAGGAGTTCAAACATGGATACAAGTCTTTGGTGGAAGCGTACAGTTATCGGCGGCGCAGCAGCCTTGACGCTGGGCGCAGGCCTGGCCGTTGCTTCTGCATCAGTCTTTGCCCAGAATACGGATGCCACGGCCACGCCGACCGCGCCGACAAACGGCTTTATGCAGCGCGGCGGGATGGATTTCCATCATGGCTTCGGTGATTGGCGCGGTGGAAATCGGGATGAAGCGCTGGCCGAGCAGTTGGGTATCAGCGTGGAAGAGCTGGATGCCGCGCAGGCGGCCATACGCGAACAGGCCTTGGCCGATGCAGTGGCTGCCGGCGAAATCTCCCAGGAGCAGGTCGATCTCATGACCGCGGCCCAGGCGCTGCGCGATTATATCGATGAGGATGCAATTCTGGCCGGCGCCCTGGGCGTGACCACGGATGAGGTGGCGACAGCCCGCCAGGACGGTACGCTGCGCGATCTCATGGCCGACATGGACAGGACCGAGTTGCAGACCGCCATGCAGACAGCGGTGAATGAGGCGTTGGCCCAGGCAGTTGCTGACGGCGTCATCACCCAGGCGCAAGCCGACCTGCTGACTGAGACCGGCAGCCGCTTTAGCAACTTCGGCTTCAATGGTCGGGGCTTCGGCAACTGGGACTTTGACGGTCAAGGCTTTGATCGCCCGGACTTCGACGGCGATGGCTTTGGTGACAGAGGCGAGCGGGGCCATGATCACGGCTTTAACGGCATGCCCGGCGACAGTTTCAACGTTGCGCCCGACGGCGACCTGGGGTTCGATTTTGTGCCCGACGCTAATGCGACGCCCGGTGCGGACACTGAAGCCCAGCAGGGCCAGGGCTTGTAATCAAAATTCGGCTTTGAGCGGCGCACACGATCACCCGGTGTACGCCGCTCATTTTCTGCATATCCTCGGCTGTATGATGGCAGGCAGTGTGATGGTATGATGGCATTGTGCATCGACCATGTACAATTACCATCACACAGTCGAGGGTAATCAATGAGCAAAATGATTTTAGTCGTAGACGATAAGCGTGAAATCCGCTTTTTGCTAAATCAATATTTGACCCAGGAAGGCTTTCGCGTGGCGGAAGCAGCGGACGGGCAGGAGGCGCTTTACATCGCCCGCCAGGAGCGGCCGGATCTGATCATTCTGGATCTCATGATGCCCAACATGGGCGGTTACGAATTCATGCGCGTCTACGGCAAGGATGCCGACACCCCCATCATCATCCTCACCGCCAAGCTGGAAGAAAGCGAGAAGGTCTTGGGGTTGGAACTGGGCGCCGACGACTACGTGACAAAGCCCTTCAGCATGCGGGAGCTGACGGCCCGGGTGCGGGCCGTCCTGCGCCGGCTGGAGAAGCAGCAAAACGGCGATGAACCCCTGCTGCGCGTCGCCGACATTACGCTGGACAAAACCATGCGTCAGGTCACAGTCGATGGAAACGCAATTGACCTCACGCCGTCGGAGTTTGACCTGCTGGCCGTCTTTATGGGCAATCCCGGCCGCGTCTTCTCCCGCAGCGAACTGCTGGACTATCTTCAGGGCGACGCTTACGAAGGATACGAGCGCACCATTGACGTTCATATCCGTAATCTGCGCAGCAAAATTGAAGAAGATACTCGCAACCCGCGCTATATTGAGACGGTTTACGGCGTGGGATACCGATTAAAACGATAAGGATTTTGACGAACGCTCATCTGATTTCTCACCGCCCTTATGCGCACACTTTCGACCAAACTCACTCTTGCATTCCTCCTTGTCAGTATTCTGGGCGTGCTCCTAATGGCGCTCCTGGTGGATGCGCGCACGACGAGCGAGTTTGATCTCTTTCTCTCCCGACGCGATAACGATCGCGTGGCGCAGCTGCTGGAAGAATATTACGCAACCTACGGCAACTGGGACGGCGTTGCCGGGGCCCTGGAAGAGGCCATGCCCCGGCTGAGCGGCCAGATTCTCCGCTCCATCACCATTCTGGACGCCAATGGAAGAATCGTTCTTGGTCAATCCCTGCCCCGCATTGGACGCGACGATTTTCTGCGCAAGGAATTTATACGTCCCCTGGAGGTAAACGGTGAAATCGTGGGAAGCCTGGTGTTGGACGTGCCGCCCTCTCGCCCCCATGAAAACGCAACTGCTGAACAGGCATTTCGCCAAAGCATACGCCGCGCCATCATGGGCAGCGCATTGGGCGCCGCATTGGGCGCGCTGCTCATCGGCACGCTCCTGGCCCGTACCATCACCCGCCCCGTACGCGAGCTGACTGCGGCGACCGAAGCGCTGGCGGCAGGCGACCTGGGGTATCAGGTTCCCGTGACCGGAAAAGATGAAATCGGCGAACTGGCCGGCTCCTTCAATCGCATGAGCAGCGACCTGGCCCGAGCCACGCGCCTACGACGCCAAATGACGGCCGACATCGCCCACGATCTGCGCACGCCTCTCAGCGTCATTCTAGGGTATACCGAAGCGCTCAGCGACGGCAAGCTGCGGGGTTCGCCGCAGATGTATGACGTGCTGCACGGCGAAGCGCAACAGCTCAGCCGCCTGATTGACGATCTGCGCACCCTTTCCCTGGCCGATGCAGGCGAGTTGGCCCTGAACCTGACGCCCCTGGCGCCCCACCGTATCCTAGAACGCGCCCAAACCGCGTTCAGCGATCTTGCGGCCGCCGCGGATATTGCCCTCACGGTTCAAGTTGATGAGAATCTGCCTCTGATTGAGGTTGATCCCGATCGCATTGCCCAGGTGCTGGGCAACCTCATCAGCAATGCATTGCGCTATACGCCTGCCGGCGGTCAGATTACTCTCTCCGCCGCCGCGGCTGACGACGCGGTGCTCATGAGCGTGCAGGATACCGGGGAAGGCATTGCGCCCGAAGACTTAGATCTGATTTTCGAGCGCTTCTATCGCAGCGATCAGGCCCGCCCCGATAACGGCGAATCAGGCCTGGGGCTGGCGATTGCAAAATCTATCGTCGAAGCCCACGGCGGAACCATTGCCGTCACCAGTCGCCCCGGCACGGGCACGACCTTCCAACTACACATGCCGGTCGCGGCCGGGGACGATAGCGAATAAGCCCCGCGCTTTTGGGCCATCCACGCCATGAATCTATAATGCAGGGCTATGCGTGTCGTTATGGTGAGCAAGGCGCTGGTGGTCGGCGCCTATCAACGGAAGGCCGAAGAGATCGCCCGTCTGGGCATTGACTTAACCGTCTTGACGCCGCCCGCCTGGGGCGATCGGCGCGGGCGCAATACGGCCGCGCCGCGTCACGTAGAAGGATATGACTTCCGCACCATCCCCATTCGCTTCGCCAATAACTTTCACCTGCATCACTACCCTACACTGGGTGATGAACTGACGCGCCTGCGGCCCCACGTGCTTCACATGGACGAGGAACCGTACAATACGGCTACGTGGCAGGGCTTGCGTCTGGCCCATCGCCTGGGTATTGCCGGCACCTTTTTTACGTGGCAGAATTTGCTGCGCCGCTATCCGCCGCCCTTTCGCCAGATGGAAGCAAGCAACTATCGCCGCGCGGCCATGGCCATGGCCGGCAGCGAAGATGCGGCCGCCGTGCTTCGGGCCAAGGGCTACACCGGTGGAATATCCGTTATCCCCCAGTTCGGCGTGGATCCGGACGTCTTCTCGCCGGGGCAGACGCCGCGCCCGCCCGGTCCGCTGATCATCGGGTACGCCGGCGGCCTGCTGCCCGAAAAAGGCGTGGATCTGCTTTTGCGCGCGTGCGCTGGGCTCGCGGGCGAGTGGCGGCTGCGCATTGCCGGCGAGGGCGGCGAACGGGCCAATCTCGTCGAGTTGGCGGCCCAATTGGGCATTGCCGCACAGTGCGCTTTTTTGGGCCGATTTGACAGCGGACAGATGGCAGATTTCCTGCGCACGCTGGACGTGCTGGTCCTGCCCAGCCGCACCACCCCAAGCTGGAAAGAACAGTTCGGCCGGGTGCTCATCGAAGCCATGGCCTGCGGCGTCCCCGTGATCGGCAGCGACAGCGGCGAGATTCCCGTCGTCATCGGCCAGGGCGGGCTCATCTTCCCCGAAGAGAGCGTAGCGGACCTACGCGCCTGCCTTCAATCGCTCATGGACAACCCCAATTTACGACGCACAATAGGCGCTCGGGGACGCAACCGCGTTCTCGAGCACTACACTATGGCGGCCATCGCCCGGTCAACTGTCAATCTCTATTCCGCCTTATGCACATCGCCCTCAACGCCCAACTCCTGAGCACTGCGCCCGGCTATCGCAGCGCGGGCGTCAGCGTTTACAGCCGCCACCTCCTGGGGGAATTGGGCGCGTTGGCCGTAACCGGCGCAACGGAGCACAGCTTCAGCGCATGGCTCAACGATCCCCGTTTCCAGGCGGAAGGCGTGGAGTTGATGCGCACCTCGACGCTACTGGCCCGACCGCCTGCGCGCATCGTCTGGGAGCAGACCCTCTTCCCACGCGAGCTGGAACGAACGGGCGCGGCATTAGTTCACGGGCTGGTCAACGTCCTGCCCCTGCGTACATCTGTTCCCGGCGTGGCGACCGTTCACGATCTGAGCTTTGTGCGCATGCCGGAGACCCTGCCCCGGGCCAAGCGCGTCTATTTGCGCCGTCTGTGCGCTGCGAGCGTGGCCCGGGCCGCACGCGTCATCGCCGTCAGCCGCCAGACTGCCGATGATCTCGTGGCCGAATTCGGCGCACCTCCAGCCAAAATTGAGGTCGTTCCCAACGGTGTAGATGCAATGTTTACGCCTGGTACGGCCGCGGACAGCATGGCGTTTCGCGACGCTATGAGGCTGCCCGACCGCTTCATTTTGTACGTAGGGACGCTGGAGCCGCGTAAAAACCTGGCCATGCTCCTGCGCGGCTATGCCCGCTATCGCAATGCTGACCCCGAGCCGGCTCCGCTCATCCTCGCCGGCGGCAAGGGCTGGTTTTATGATGAAATCTTCACGCTTGTGGAAGAATTGGGCATAGAAGAGAGCGTCTCGTTTCCCGGCTACATTCCGGCTGAAGAGTTGCCGAACTGGTATCGGGCGGCGACGGTTTTCGTCTACCCCAGCCGCTTTGAGGGCTTTGGTCTGCCCGTGCTGGAAGCAATGGCCTGCGCCACGCCCGTCATTTGCAGCGATGCGCCCAGCCTGACGGAACTGGTCGGTGACGCCGCGCTCATCGTCACGCGTGCAGAAGAGCCGGGAGCGGACGAACTGGCCGCTGCCCTGACGCGCGTACTGGCTGACAGCGCACTGCATCAGGAGCTAAGTCAACGCGGCGCGGCCCGGGCTGCCCGGTTCACGTGGGTGCGAACAGCGCAGGAAACGCTGGCGGTATATGAGCAAGCCGCGAACAGCTGATAGCAGGTAAAAAGCGCCTGTCCGGTAATAGCGATTTGCATACTTCTGCCCCGGCCATTTTGTGGTACACTATCGCGGCATTGAGAGCCCGTTCGGATGCTCACCCGAGTGTTTGATCCGAAAATCCGTAAGTGAGCGGCGATCTGCCACAATACAGCGCCTATCTCTTGAGGCTACCATGCAGCAAAAAACTATGGCAACCGCTGACAGCATCAATCTGCCCGACTCGGGAATCGAGCGGTCGCAGAGAAAATCCATCAACAAGCCCAGCCGTCTTGTTCGGTGGATAGGGCAGGCCAACCCAAGCGTTTGGACCCCCCTTTTATTCCTGACCGATATGGCGCTGATTGTGGCGGCCTTTGGGGCGGCTTACTTAATCCGCTATCGCCTGCAATGGTTCCGCTCGGTGGAGCCGTCCTTTAATGTTGCTTTCGAGGAATATGGACGATTTCTAATCGCCCTGCTGATTATTCTGCCCATTACGTACTATCTCTCAGACGTCTACCCCTATCGCCGCGATCGCAGCTGGATTGAGCAGGTCTACGACATCGCCACGGCCACAACGTTGGGCGTGATGGTCGTAATTATCGTCTCCCTCTTTTTCAACACTTCTCTCTATAGCCGCCTTATTTTTCTCTATGCCGCATTTCTGATTACCCTCCTGTTGGGCATCAGCCGCCTGCTCATCCAGCAGACCCTGGCGCATCTGAGCCGGTACGGCATAGGCGTGGAGAAGCTGCTGCTGGTAGGAGCCGGCGATGTAGGACGCATGGTTCTGCGCAACATAACCGCCCGGCCCGACTATGGCTATCAAGTAGTGGGGTTTGTCGATGACAATCCCGTCAAGAGCGGAACCGACATTGGTCCCTTCAAGGCCCTCGGCCCTATCGAAAACTTTGATGAGCTGGTCCGCCATCATGCAATTGATTCGGTCGTCATCTGCCTGCCGTGGCAGTCCCATCGCATGATCCAGCGCCTTTTGCGTACATGCGATCAGTATGATGTGCGCGCGCTGGTCGTTCCGGATCTTTTCCAGCTGACCAAAAACCAGATGCAGGTAGAGGACCTCAACGGAATTCCCCTGATCAGCAGCCGGGAGGTTTCCATTCAGGGGACGAACTTTGTGGTCAAGCGGGCCGCGGATCTGCTGGTTTCCGGCCTGGCCGCCTTCTTGCTCTCGCCCCTCTTTTTGGCCATTGCCGTGGCCATCCGCCTGGATTCGCCCGGCCCCATTTTCTTTGTTCAGAAGCGCATCGGACGCAACGGAGAACCCTTTCGCTGTTACAAGTTCCGCTCCATGATCCAGGATGCGGATCATATGCGGGCGGAGATGACCGATCTCAACGAAGCTACCGGGCCTCTTTTTAAGGTGAGAGAGGATCCGCGTCGCACCCGGGTTGGTCGTTTTCTCCGTCGCTACAGCCTGGACGAACTGCCCCAACTCTTTAATGTTATCCTCGGCGATATGAGCCTGATCGGCCCGCGGCCCAACCTCCCCGAAGAAGTTGCCGCTTATCAGGAATGGCATAAAAAACGCCTTTCCGTCAATCCCGGCATTACCGGGCTGTGGCAGGTGAGCGGCCGCAGCGAATTGACCTTTGACGAGATGGTCCTGCTCGACATTTATTACGTGGAAAACTGGACGCTCTTCATGGATATCAAAATTTTTCTGCGTTCTATTCCGGCCGTTCTGCGTGGACGCGGAGCGTATTAGACTCAAAGCTTTACGAGAATCACTATCTTGGCGCGTCGACGTATTCTTATCCTCATGAGCAACACGGGCTCCGGCCACCGTGCCAGCGCCTTGGCTCTGCGTGCAGAACTCAAGCGCGCCTTTGACCGACAGGTCCGCGTCTCCATTATCGACCTGTTAAGCGACTATTTGCCGCCGCCTTTGCGCTATGCGCCCAATGCCTACCCCTTTCTCTCCCAGGATGCGCCGTGGATGTGGAAAAGCCTGTGGCAACTGGACATGCGCATCGCGGCGCCGGCTATGCGAACCGCTGCACGTGCGGCGCGACACTCCGTCCTGCGTACGCTTCAGGCCTACAATCCCGACCTCATCATCTCCGTCCACCCCTTAGTACAGCATCTGGTCGCGGCAGCCAGCCGGCAACGCTTTCCCTCCATACCCTTTGTCACCGTCGTAACGGATCTGGGCGGCATTCATCCGCTCTGGTTTCATCGGTCCGTCACGCGCTGCTACGTACCCAATGACGACGCCTATCAGTTGGCCTGCCGCTCAGGGCTGCTGCCCGGCCAGGTCCGCAATTACGGTCTGCCCATTCGTCCCGGTTTTGGCGACCGGCTGCACCAGCGCATGGCGATTCGTCGGGAATTGGGCCTGCTGCCGGAAGAGCAGGCCGTGCTGCTTATGGGAAATGGCGTGAAGCGAGCCAGGGTGATAAAGACGGCTCGGTCAATAGCCCGCGGGCTGGGAGCCGGCGGCGAGGGGCGCGGCCAACTGGTCATCATCTGCGGGCGCAATGAGCGGCTCGTTGCCGAATTGTCGGCCATAAGCTGGCCTGCGCCTACTCGCATATTGGGCTTTGTGGAGGAAATGGCGACCTGGATGCAGGCCTGCGACTGTATGGTGACCAAAGCCGGGCCCGGAACCATCGCCGAAGCCATGGCCAGCGGACTACCTCTCATCCTCAACGGGTATATTCCCGGTCAGGAAGCGGGCAACGTGACCTATGTGGTAGAGCAGGGAGCAGGGCGTTATCTGGTCGATCCGAATGAAGCGGCGCATCAGGTCACGCGCTGGTTTACGCATGAACAGGCGGAGATGGAACTCATGGCCCAGCGCGCCCTGACACTGGCGCGTCCCCACGCCACCCGCGACATCGTAGCGGATCTCGGCGCGTTGCTGGACATGCGCGCCTACTCGCCTGCTCTGCTGGCGGACGATTCACTTTCCGCGTCCAGATAATCAGCCATGGTCTCCATGAGCAGAGTGGGCTGCCCCTGTGCATCAAACAGATCGCCGCTGGAAAACTCGGGGAAGTTGGTGCTGAACCAGAGCCAGCGTTGGACCAGGCGGTAATCGTCAGCCGGGTATCCCGTCTGCTCATCGCGCAGACGATCAAAAAGCTCGAAACTTCGGCCCATGAACCCGGAAATTACGTCCGGTGTAAAGCCGAAGCGCTCCGAAAGCAGAATGCCGTACTCGCTCACCCACAGCGGCTTATCCTGCTGGCCGTGATTCGCCATCCATTGGCGCATGAGGCGCACCTGTTCTTCCACTATACCCACATCATCGTGATCCGCAACGGTCCATAATTGCCCCTGCCTGATGGCCGGATCCAGGCCGGGCGGAACGCCCACGCCCCACACGCCGGCTTCTTCACGCAGAATAAACGCATGCATAGTCCACACGTCCATCGGCATCGGTACGCCGAATTGGGTCAGATAGGAATCCCACACCGCGTCCAGATACTGCAGGCGCAAAGGCGTTACCTGGCTGAGGCTGCCGCCGCCCACCAGTGCGGTGGGGTCGCCCGCCTTGATGGCCTGATAGCCGCGATGATAGGCCGCGGCATACTGTTCGGGCGTGGCCCAATCCTGGGAGCGGTTGTCCGGCTCATTGCCGATGATCCACGTGCGGCCCGGATGATTTGCCGCAACCTGAGTGATAATTTCCTCGCTGAAGAAAAACTCGCCGCCCGGCGAACGCAGGACCGGCACGTATTCCATGCCTGCGGCCACTTCTTGCCCCACCGCCTCCAGCCGCATCTCATCCACCGTCTGGGGAATGCCCTGCAGTCCGATGATGCCCAGGGTCCAGTTGAGGTACCAGCCGGGACGCGCCGCAGGCCAATCGAAGCCGAGGATGGTCATCTCCGGCACGCCTGCGCCCATGCGCCAGCGCAGGCTATAGGGTTCGGGCAGGGGTTGAGGCTCAGGCGTATAAAAGCGAGCCGGCAGGCGGACGCCGTCACGCCGGACGTCGTCGCCCACAACCGTACCGGCATAGACGGCGCGTTCCAGCGGCGTCATCCGGTCAATTTCAGTTGTGGACGGTGAGGAGGAAAATGAAAGCAGTAGTGCACCGAGCAGAAGAAGCCATTCGGGCAGAAAGAAAATCATGGACTAAAAGGAGGCCCCCAGGGTTGTGTCAGAAACGTGAAGACCGGCGTAGGGATCGATGGCGGCAGACGGTACTGCGTGCGCCTCCGCGTCCATAATCTGTTGAATTTTTTCCAGAGCGTCTTCGCTTTCGCGCAGCTCTGCAAGCTCAATGCTGACCAGGTCCTGAGTAAGCTGAATGTTGTGGCGCAACAGCGCATGATAAAAATAATCGTAGTTGTTGAGCAAGCCCATACCTACCGACTCAAAACCGTGTTCGGCCACAGCCAGACGGCTGCCGTAGTACATGGGGTTAAAGCCGAACATATGGTAATCATCCCATTCAGGCTGAATCAGAATGATATCGACGTCAGGATACTTGATGCGCAGGTTTTTTATGTGATAGCGCACCCCGGCATGAAGCAGCGTGCGCACCGTTTGGTTGAGTACGGCTTGAATTCCGCGCTGGCCGATGTAGTGGGATTCGCCCAGGTCCGTGGTATCCAGCGGAACCATGGGGTTGATGCAGACGACCAGCTTGGCGCCCGCCTCGATGGCCAAATCCAGGCTGGCTGAGCCGTGCAGCCCGCCGTCCAGATAGTCGCGGTCAAAAATGCGCACCGGGCGATAAAGAATGGGGACTGCGCTGCTGGCTGCCACCGCCTGGCTGATGGGAACGATGCGACGCCCGCCCTGGCCGAAGACGGCCCGCTTGCCGGTTTCCAGTTCGGTGGCGACGATGTAGAGTTCTTTCTCCAGCCAATCAAAACGATTGGAGCGCCCCGTCTCGGTCAGCACGCTGCGGACATAGCGTTCCAGCCCTTCGCCGCTGTAGAGGCCGTTGGGCAGCATACGCGCCAATTCCCACGCAATATCAGAGAGCGCAATATCGCCGCGGCTGACAAGCACATTACGGGCAATATCTATGAGCGCGCCCGGCAGTCTGGTGGTGCGGCGCACCATGTCCAGCGGGTTGATCTGGAAAATATCGCGTACGCGTATGCCGTGAATTTCGGGATGGCGAGCGTCAATAACCTGAAGAATTTCCCGGGGCGACAGGCCATTGGCAATGAGAGACGTAACCAACGCGCCGGCGCTGGTTCCCACATAAATATCGAAGTCATTGACCGTGTAGTCAACCAGCATGTCGTTGATCGCGCGCAGCGCGCCGATCTCATAGACTGCGCCGGTAATTCCGCCGCCGGCCAAAACCAACGCGGTTTTCGAGCGCTTATCAAACATGCGCAATCCATTCATAGAAAGACCCGACCTGCTTCGTTGCCCATTGAGACTCATAAGACGGCCTCGTTATCACTTTGTTTTGGCGATCGCGATTTTGGCGATCACTTTGTTGTGGAGGAAGGCAGCTCACTCTCTTCAGATATACTCTTTTCATCGGCGAGCTGCTCATCATCCTGCTCCAGCATCTCCTCCAAACGCTGGGAGAGTACGGCCAGCTGCACCTGAAGCTTTTCCACATCCTTGCGCGAGGGCATATTGATCCAGTGCAGCATCTCGGCAAAACTATCGTCGGCAAGCTGGCGGGCGCGTTCGATGTTGTTGCGGGCGTCTTCGATATCCTCGGCAATGCGTTCGGCGGCCCGGGCAGACAGACCGTTCACGCCGGGCTTCTCCTTCTTCGCCTCGTCAGGCGGGCTATCCGCCTCCGCCGCCTTATCCGCGGCAGGACGACTAATGCCCGCCTGAATGGAGCGGACCATCTGTTCCACCGTATCGCCGCCGGTACGAATCAGGTTGATGAGCAAATTGTGGGGAAGGAAGCCTGCGCTCTTTTTTTCCTGCTCCAGGATAATCTGGGTCAGAGTCAGGGTAGTCAGATCATCGCCGCTTTCGTGGTCAATTACCTGCACATTATTGCCCGCCTGAATCAATTCCGTAATTTCATCCAGGGTGACGTAGCGCTTGGATTCAGTATTGTAGAGCTTACGATTTGGGTATCGTTTGATGACGAGCATGGGAAAAAAGGTAAATCCAAATTAAATAATAAAAACAAGTGAGAAGACGATCAGTATAGCATGCCTTAACGCAGCGCGTCAAAATTTTTAAAAACCGATTCTGCCGGGCGCTACGGAAAACTCCACAGGTCTCTCCGATGGGTTTGGAGAGAATGCGCCGATCCCAGAGAGACCTTCCGGAGGCTGCCCGGCAGCCCGCGACGGAAAGCTATATGGAAAGGCGCTTCAGCCTGTTCAGCGAAGCGCCTTGATTCAGCATATTCCAATCGAGGAACAGGCTGCCTAATCGCGCCGTCCCAACAGAAGATAGGCATAATAGAGTACGGTCATAATGGCCTGGAGCGCGCCCGCGACATACGTCAGCGCCGCGGCATCCAGCATCCTGTCCACGCCTTTAATTTCCTGAGCTGAAACAATGCCGTCCTCAACCAGCAGCTTTTTGGCCCGTCGGCTGGCGTCGAACTCAACCGGCAGCGTAACGATGGCAAAGGCCGCGGTCAGCCCAAAGAGGATCAGGCCCAGCCAGGCAATGGTATTGCCGGCCACGCTGTTCATAAACAGGCCGGCCATGAAGACAATCGGGCCAAGCCAACTGCCGATCCCAACCGTGGGCACCATGGCGCTGCGCAGGCGCAACATGCTGTAGCTGGCCTGGTCCTGGAGCGCGTGTCCCGCTTCATGTGCGGCCACGCCCACGGCGGCAATGCTGGGCGTGCTGTAGACTGCATCGCTCAGGCGCAAGGTTTTGCTGCGGGGATCGTAATGATCCGAAAGCATGCCGTTCACCCGCTCTACGGGAACGTTCTGAAGGCCGTGGCTGTCCAAAATACGCCGTGCAGCCTGCGCCCCGGTCATGCCCGTGGCGCTGCGCACCTTCGTATACTTGTTAAAGGCCGACCGTACGCGGGATTGAGCCCAGAGACCCAATAACAGCGGCGGTAAGGCAAAGACAAAATACATGGGGTTAAAATACAATCCGCCCATTGATTTATTTACTCCTTCTCGGACAAATCTCCGAAATGCGAACTGTTTCGCACGACGTACTCACTGTACCACAAAATTATATAGAATTTCCTATACGTTTGATTAGCTTTCCGTTAGAGATAACCTTACAAATTCCTCCGGGAGGGTCTGGGGAAAACGCACCGCTTCCCGAGAGCATCGCCTCACTCAGCGAATGATCTTTACCACATTCTCAGCCAGGGTGACACTGTTCATCTCGCCGATCCAAATGCCCTGGATCACGCCGTCGCCGTCAATAAAGAAGGTTGTAGGCAGGCCGCGCACGTTGTAACGATCGGCAACCGCCATGGAGGCGTCCAGAGGAATGGGAAAGGTAAGGCCCAATTCGTCTGCATAGCGCTGAACGGTCTCCGGATCCTCGGCTTGATCCACGCCGATGACCAGCACCTTGCCTTGCCAGCGCTCGGCCGCGGCCTGAAGCGCGGGCAGCTCCCGCCGACAGGGCGTACACCAGGTTGCCCAGAAGTTGAGCACGATGGGCGTACCGGCCTGCTCGGACAGCGAGAAGGTTCCGCCGTCCAGCGTGGCCAGCGTAAAATCGGGCGCGGGATGGCTGATGGCCGGCTCGGCCGCGCCGATGCCGTCTTCCTCGACAGCCGGAGCCCGGTGCCACCAAATCCAGCCGCTCCCCAGGATGAGTAAAACGGGAAACAGGAGCAGCCAACCGTTGATTCGCCCGCCGGATGGCGCGGATTGGGGCGGCGACAGGTGTGCCTCTCCTGAGCTATTCATCGTCATTGTCTTCGTCCTCATCACTTTCGTCATCGCTCCGGATCTCTTCCAGGAGGCCCAAAATTTCATCCACGCATTCTTTATTCAGCCCCGAGTTATACCAGACGCGCATAGTATGAGTCAGTTCATCCAGCAGCGCTGCATAGGCAGTTTGCCCCGCATCACTCTCATCATCGGAGAGCGTATCGTACAGGGGATGATCGTCCAGCCAGGCTTGCAGCTTGACGTCCGCCTGCTCCGGCCGGGGACCCCACGTCTCCTGAAGGGCCCACTCCTCATCCAGAATACACAAGAGAGGCAGGTCGATCTCATCCAGATTGCCGGAAAGATCGACCTCTTCGAGCAACCCGTCCAGGAGAGTCAGATCATCATCATCGGTTAAAATTTGGAGGTTAATGCGCGGCGAGGCTTCGGCCATGCGCACCAGCAGGGGCAGTACCGCGACCGTATCCGGATCATCCACGCTAAGTAGGACAAGAAAGCGGAGGATGTCAGGGTAGAGGCTCAACCGCAGCTGCTGGTCGCCCGTGAGATGCACCTCGTCCAAACGGCGGCGAATCAAGTCGCTGTAATCGGAATCGAGCGCCAGAAATTCCACAAAGGACATGGCGGCAGTAAACGTCAATGACGTGACGTTGCGAACGAGAGAAATCTGTTTCATGGCAGGGCATCATCTCAAAGTAGACATGGAAAAGAAAAGGCTGCCGATCATCTTAACACAGCCGGTCATCCACGCCACAGCGCCCTGCCCCTCTGCCGGCGGAATACAAATTTGTGGTAAAATGCACAAAGCAGAATGAAAACTCCCAATCATCTACAGGAGCGTCTCATGATCAATCGGCGTTTTGCCAACTTTGCCTGGGGGGTGCTGGCCTATAACATCCTGGTGATCTTGTGGGGCGCATTTGTGCGCGCTACGGGCTCGGGCGCAGGCTGCGGCAGCCACTGGCCGCTCTGCAACGGTGAATTGATGCCCCGGGCGCCACGGGTGGAAACCCTCATTGAATATTCCCACCGCATTACCAGCGGCATTGCTCTCTTTCTGGTGATTGGGCTGATGGTCTGGGCCATACGCGCCTATCCGCCGGGCCATCGGGTGCGCAAGGCTGCCATTGTCGCCACGATTTTTATGATTATCGAAGCCCTGGTGGGCGCGGGCCTGGTGCTGCTGGAGCTGGTGGCCTACAACGAATCCATCGCCCGGGCCTATTGGATGGCCGCTCATCTGATCAATACATTCCTGCTTTTGGGCGCGCTGACCTTGACCGCGGCATGGGCCACGGGGCAACCCGGCATGCGACTGCGCAATCAGGGTGCGCTGCCCTGGCTGGGCGGGCTGGCGCTTCTGGCCATGCTGATCCTGGGTGCGAGCGGCGGCGTTACTGCGTTGGGCGATACCCTGGCCCTCAGCGGTGGAATCGATCCCGCCGATTCGCCCTTCGTCGCCGAATTGGTCGGCATGAGAATCTACCATCCCCTGATTGCCTTCGTGGTCGGCGGCACGCTGGCGCTGGCTGCATTCGCGGCGCTGCGCCGACATCCAACCGATGCGACCCGCCGGTACGTCTACATGTTGGGCGGCCTTTACGTCGCCCAATTGATGCTGGGCGCGCTCAATGTTGCGCTCAAAGCGCCGGTTTGGGTTCAGCTGGTCCACCTTCTATTGTCAAACCTGATCTGGATTGTCTTGATTCTTCTTCTCGCCAACGCGCTGGCCGATGAAGAGCCGGTTACAGATAAGCACGAAAGCCCAGCCGCGGCACAGGCTCTACCCTTGCCCAGCCGGTAGATCGCTACAAGAATGAGCCAAACAGAAAGGGGGGCGGATGATCTGACGTCAGATCATCCGCCCCCCTTTCTGTTTGTTGTACGATCAAAACTGCCTATTCTTCCGCACCGGTCGGAACGCCTTCGGTCACGCCGGGCGGCCGCGGCTGCTCACGCTTGCGCGGGGCGGAGCGTCGGCTGGACGGCTTCAAGTTGATGTCAGACGTTAGGGAACGAACCGTAGCCCGAAAACCGACCACCGAACGCGAGCTGCGTATGACCGGTTCCACAACTGTATCGCCCACGAAGACGGCCGTATCTTTTAAAATGTTGATGGTATCGTACGCATCATCGACCATGGGCTTGATTTCACGACGCACGATCTGGAACAGGCGATAGACTTGCCAGATCAAAATCGCCAGCAGAATATTCACGATTAGAACCTGAACGGCCAGTAAAATAATCGTAATATCGCGAATCGTTGCACTCATTCCGGAAAACTCCTGTTACGACAATAAAATCCAGTTCAATTCAACCGCTGAAGCGCCCAATCTCGCAACGAAGGTCGGGTGGGGAAAGCCCAGAAATTATACCCCATCCATTGTATGTCCCTAATCGGCCTGACGCCAAGCCCGAGCCACAATCAGCGCAAAAAGCGCGCCGAGGCTGCCTTCAACGACGTGCAGCTGGCCGATCTGCAAAACGGGAATGCGAATGAGCTGACCCAACGCCTGCCCCACGGCGAAGCCGATGCAGGCGGCCGCCCAAAAAAAGAAAAGCTCTCCCAGGCTGCGCCCGCCCCAAAAATGAAATACCCCGGCCAAGGCGGTTGCCAATAGAAAGCCCAGCAGCAAAGCCGGCGAATCAAGTCCCATATCCTGCCTCACTCACGGCTGATGACGCCGCCGCCCAGACAGAGGTCGCCCTGATAAAAGACCGCGCCCTGCCCCGGCGTTATGTCCCGTTGGGGTGTGGCGAAACGCACATGGACCACGCCGTCGGCCTGAGGAAAAAGCCGGCAGGCAACGGCCTGCGCGCGATAGCGAATCTTGCATTCCGCCTCGGTCCCCGGCGCGACGGGCGCATCCAACGTCCAGTTGACATCCCGCGCCGTCAACGCATCCGTGCCCAACTCTCGGGCCGTGCCCACAATCAGCGTGTTCTGTGCGTGATCCAGCTCCAATACGTAGAGGGGCTCTGCGCTGCCGGCAATGCCCAGCCCTTTCCGCTGGCCGATGGTGTAACCGGGCAGCCCGGCATGCTCGCCGTAGACCACGCCTTGGCGGTCCATGATCGGGCCGGGGCGCATGGCCTCCCCGGCCCAATCGCGCAGAAAGCGCCGATAGTCGTCATCGGCAATGAAGCAGAGGTCCATGGAGTCATGCTTGGACGCGACGGGCAGCCCCCGGGCCGCGGCCATCTCCCGCAGCTCGCGCTTCATATAATGGCCTACGGGGAAAAGGACGTCCCCCAATTCCGCCTGCCCCATGACGCTGAGTACGTAGCTCTGATCCTTGCCCGGATCCACGGCCTTGAGCAGGTGAACCATGCCGTCCGCCTGGGTTTCCACCCGGGCATGATGCCCTGTAGCCAGATAATCCGCGCCCAGGGTGCGGGCATAATTGAGCAGGTAATCAAAGCGAATATGGCGGTTGCACGCCAGGCAGGGATTGGGCGTGACGCCCCGACTGTAGCCGTCAATGAAAAAATCGACGACGCGCTGCTTGAAGGGTTGCTCCACATTGATGAGGTAAAAAGGAATATCCAGGGCATCGGCCACCTGGCGCGCATCGTGGACGCTCTCCAGGCTGCAGCACTTATTGGTGGAGCCTTCGCCCGCACCGGTTTCCGCCCACAGGCGCATCATCACGCCAATGACGCGGTAGCCCTGCTCGACAAGCAGGGCTGCGGCGACGGAACTATCTACGCCGCCGCTCATGGCGACGACAACGGTGGCTGCGGCTGGCGAACTGGTAACGGTCATGAGGATTAGAAATCAGGAACGAGAAATGAGAAATCAGAAACCAGGAATCGGGAGCAGGTTAACGGCCTGACGGCGATTTTAGATTCTGCATTGTACATGATCCGCACGCTTGATTCCCAGCCGGCGGAACCTTCTCGCTTAAATCAATCAATTCAGGTGCGGTTCCGGCGGCCAATCATCCTTCACAGGATTGAACGCAAAATTGCCAAAACCATTGGCTTTGGAGCCAATCTTCCTCACCCTGAATCGTGATGGTCGCGTCGTAGCGTCCCGGCGGCCAGTTCGCGCCGTCGGCGCCCAGCGTAATGCCGGGGCAAGCCGGGTCATTCCCGCCGAATAAACAGTAAGGGGCCTGCTCCTCCGTCTTCTGATAGGAGCCGGCCGCGCCCACAACCTCAAAGGTGACGGTATCAATACCGAAACCGTCCTCCTTGACTGACCCGCGATCGTCGAACACCTTTACCCGCGCGGTCAGTTCATCCCCAAAGACAACCAAAGAGCCGTCTGTCGTGATGCGTATACCGGGCACAAGGACGGCGCGGCCAAACTCGCTGATGAGAATCTCACGCCCCTCTCCGACGCTGCCGTCCACAGGAATAACCGCTGCGACAATCGGCGTAGGCGTAGGAGACGGCGCTTCCGTAAGCGCCGGGACAACCGTTGCAACAATCGGCGTGGGCGTGGGCGGCGGCTCTGTCGGCGCTGGAGCGGCCGTGGCGGGAATCGGCGTGGACGTAGGCGGCGCGACCGCGGCATCGTTGCCGCCTGCTGCCGCGGTAAGGGTCGCGGCAACGGCTTGCTCCTCTGCAACCCGGGTCGCAATGCGATCTTCCTCCTGCACGCGCCCTGAACCGCAGGCCGCCGGCAGGAACATAAGCATCGTCAGCCACAGCGCCAAGGCCAACGCGGGTAGCCCAATCTTCCTCTCGTTCATGATCAATCCTTTATGATTCGGCCAGCGCGGCCTCCACTGCCTGGCGCAGAGGCAGGCAGGATGCGGCAATGATGCGCTCGCGCAACAACTCATCGAACCCGCCGTTCAGCGCCTGTTCAGCGCAGGCCTCGAACGCGGTCCGGGCCGCATCCAAATCGGCGCGCCGGGCAAGCAAATCGCCCTGCTCCCGCATGATGTCGGCCCGCTGAAAATAGGTCAGCCCCAATGACTCATACGCCTGGGCTGTCAGACGGTAGTGAGAGGCGCCGGCGAAGTAGTCGCGCGCCTGGGTCAATTGGGCCTCGGCCTGGGCAAAAGAGGCCAGCGCATCATCAAACGCATGTTGGACATAGGCGCTCTCGCCCTGCAGGCGGGCGGTCATGCCCAGGCCGAGAGTCGCCAACTCCTCCACCAGTTCATCGCCCTGGGCCCGGGCCAGTTCCTGAGCCGTAGCGTAGGCAGTCGCAGCCGCGTCCAGTTCAGACGGCGAGTCCAGGCGCTCTTGGGGCGAAATTTCCTGGGCGCGGAAAAAGTGTACGCTGCCCAGGCCGTTATGGGCCCGGGCGTAATCGGGACGCACGGTAACCGCGGTTTGAAATGCCGTTTCCGCCGCATCATCATTGCCCAGAAAAAGCTCCTCGCGCCCGATGAAAAAGTAGAGGATTTCCCGACCCTCGTCAGCCTGCCAGTCGCCCAGGGCCTCTTCGCCCCGGCGCAGCAGAACCAGGGCCTCTTCCGTCCGCCCCAGCACCTCGTGGGTCAATCCCGCGGTGAGCCAAAAAAGCGCTTCTGTACGCGTGCGCAGACGTTCGCCCACAGTCGCGTTGACGATTGGATCGCCGACGTCAAAGGCCGCCGGAAGGGTGATGGGACTCCCCAACGCATAAGGGCCGACAATGGTCGCTGTCTCATCATTCATGCGCGGGCTGAGATAAAATTCCAGGTCCAGCCCCGTGGGGGAATTTTCCACCACATAACCGTAAATGACCATGTGCGCGCCGATGCGCTCGGCCAGCTTGCGGGCATGCTCGGCCCGCGCCTGGGGCGTTGCGCCGCGAATCGCCCGGAGCGCCACGTTTTGGGCCGTATCCGTGCGCGAGTCATGCCAAATGACGGTTGAATCGATCAGCGGCACATCGGGCGTTTCCGCGTAGACCGCAGCCAATTGTTCATAAAACCAGGCGCTCAAGGCGCGGCTCTCATCCGTCACCCGAACCGTATCGCCGTCCAGCGCGCCAAATTGGGCCACGGCGATATTAAACTGGCCCTGCATTTGGGCCGGATTCCAAAGCGGCTCCGCCAGCGGATAACCGAAATACCCGACGAGAAGGAGCAGCGCCAGCAAAATGCCCGCGACGTAGGGCGTAATGTTGCGGCCGCCCACGTTGAGCTGGAAAATGTTCTTGCCCACCGCCACGTTGGATGCGCCTGCATCCACATCCGCAATGATGACGTCGCGCCAGCGTCCGCTGCGCAATCGTTCCCACGTGCGCCGGAGCCAACTTTCGGCTGGATTCGGTTCGCGGTCAGGCGGTTGTATGGTCATTGATCAAAACGCAGGCGAACCCATTCGACGACCTCGCCGTCGCTCCGGCCCAGGATGCGCCCCACCGCGGCCAGGCCAAAAAGTTCGCCCAGCCCGGAGCCCAATTCAGGCAGATTCTCCAGCAGCCAGTCTCCCGCTTTCATGATGGTGCGGCTGCGGGGCGCTTCGTCCTCGTCAAGCCCGGTCAATTCCTCCTCCAGGCGGCGCAATTGATAAGCGCCCTCCTCGCGCCGGGCCGGGTCCGCCCCTGCCAGGACGGCGTACAGTTGCGCAAACCGGTTCGCGATGGCCGCCGGGTCATCGGGCTGGGACGGACCCAGGACTGCATGGATTTTCTGGGTGATGTTCTTCCCAATCGCAACATTGCGGGCTCCCGACCCCACAGAGGCGATAATCACGTCGCCGCTCACGTTGCCGCCCGGGCTGGGCCCGCCTGCTTGGCCTGGGTCGTCGGGCAGCCGAGTCCACCAGGGCGCGGACTGCGGGTTGTTCATGCTTGCCTCCTCCACTGCGGGCTGAAAGAGCGCGCCGTCAGGCGCGCGTAAATGGAGCGTAGGCGTGGCCCACTCCACGGAAGCGGGCTCGGCCAGGTTCATAGCCTTGCGCGCTTCGGCAACGGCCCCATCGACCGGATAAAAATTGGCCAACGCAGCGTAGAATGCCCGGCTGAATTCTGTGGCGGCGTCATCGCTTACGGGGTACTGCATGGCCACAACCGCGGGCAGCCCCCGCTGCACCAATGCCCCGGCCATACTGGAAAAACGGCCTGCCGCATGACCCGCCGCGCTCTGACACGCATTCAGCACAATCAGCCGCAAGGAATGCAGGTCGCCCAGCAGGTGGGCAAGCTGCATGGCGCTGCGCCGGGCCGCCAGGCCCGCGGCATCATGCAGCGCCATTTCGCCTGTCCCATCATAACGATTAAATTCAGCGTGACCTATGAAGTGGATCACATGCCACCGATCTGCCTGCAGTGCGGCCTGCAAGGCGGGCCAGGTAGGCGGCTCCAGCCACGTGAGGGTCAGCAATCCGGCATCTATCGGCCCTGCAAGCGCCTGGGCCATGCGTTGCTTTTCCCTATCAATGTCCAATGTCTCCAAATCAGCCGGACTTGCCGCCACGCCCAGCAGATTGACAGGCGGCTCGAGAGTCAGGGTTTGGGACGGCGCGTTCACTTCCAGGAAACGCACGATGGGCGTATGGCGCGATAGACCCACGAACGCGCCCGCCTGCTCATCGAAGAGCAACTCCCACGGCATCAGCGCCAATTCAGGCGGATTAACGCGCAGCTGAAGGCGCAGACCTTGGCCACGATCTTTGGCTACGCGCAGGGAGACATCCCACGCGCTGCGTAACTCGTCATGAAAGAGCGCGTCAAAGAGGACCGCGCCCGCCTCCCGGGCCAGCGAGGGCGCCTGGGCCGAGAAATTCAGCCGTGCGTCATCCAGCGCGGCCAGTAGTTGCTGAAAGCGAGACATATCCGAGGGCAGCGCCAGTGCGCCCCGGGCCTGACCGGCGGGAGAGTTGAGCACGGCAACGACGTACTCACCCGCGCCGCCGCTATTGACGGCAAGTTCCAGCGTTTGGTAGGTAAGTGCGGACATGGGCTTGGAATCGACAAAAAAAGTGACATTTACATGAATTATTACGGGTAGAGCGGGGACTGTCAAGCGTCATTTGAGGGTTGCAGCAATGCCAAATGAGTTCCCCATGGGCGATTGCGCGCCACGGAGAGATGAAAATGATCCTATTTTCAGGGCAGGAATTATGGAGGGGAATGCCAGATTTCCAGACCGTCAATCATGAAATCGAAAAGCTCAGGACAAGGGTGAAGCGTTTGGTGACGAGGCCGCTGAAGGCGCTGCCCCGGTTGCCGCTCCTTCGACAGGCTCGGGACAGGCTCCGGGGTAGTAATACTCCCGCTCAGCAATGGTTCCGTCCTGGCGAATGATGACGCTGCTGGAGCCTAAACTTGTCCTGAGCTTATCGAAGGATGGTCGCGCAAAAGGGAGAAGACGCCGTTACTGGTGGCGTATCCCGTGCGGCGCAGGGCGATGACGCCGTCGGGTCCGGCGTAATAGCGGGTGTTGGCGCCACCGGGTTGCCATTCGTAGAGGCCGTCAAGATAGACGGTGGTCAGTGCTTGGCCCGAGCCTGCCGAAGGATTGACGGTTCCTACGGTGCGGTTGCCGTCTGCGTCGTAGACGAATTCACCGATGAGGGTGCTGCCCTGCTTGACCGCTGTCAGCCGATTCTCATAGTCGAAGTCCACAGTGTAGGCTGTGCCGGAGATGGTGCGACTGGTCTGGTTGCCGTTGGCGTCATAGCCGTAGCTGTTGCCGTGGGCGGCCGTGACGGCGTGGGGCTGAGGAATAAAAAAACGGGTCAGTCGATTGAATCGACTGACCCGTTTTTAGTGCGGAGACGACGGGAGTCGCCCCCTCACGTGTACACAATCGGTCATGATATTTCCCAAACATCGATCGCCAGGCATTGGCAAGCTTTTGCGGGCTACGACTCTGCTCTAGACGCCGAGCCCGGATAACTTTATGTGTTATACTGCGTGCAATTTGAGACCAGTAGTTTTCTCTGCGGATAGGTCTGGTGACAAACTGCGGGTTTCATTCTGATTTCAGTATAGAAATTGTGGTTCTTCCTATGGTTTTTAAAAACACCGTCTTTCGCTGAAGGTCCGTCCTGCCTCTCTCTGGTCGATGCGTTGGGGCGATCCATTCTAAAGCCGCTATTTCCATGGTGTGGGCGGTATGGTCTGAGTTGAGTGGCATGGTATCAGACGGACTTGTCCTGCCACTCATTGGGACATAGCCTCGCCATATTTTTCGTTCACTACTTGCTGGCGGGTATCTCTCAATTCCTCTAGGAGTGCATCCTCGGTTAGGCCTTGAGCAACTGCTTCATGACCGACTTCTTTGGATAGATCTCGATGAAGATGTGTTATCTGGAGACGCCGAAATGCCTCGTACTTTTTCATGTTAATCACGCGTACTTCTGGATAGATAATCAGTATAGCGGTCGGATAATTCAGCGTCTTCGCTGACGAATTCACCGGAAACAGGTTTGAGCATGCCTCGCACTCGATCTAGCGAATTTTCAGACGCATCGGACTTCATTACCCGGCGGTTGATTAGGCGAATCAGTGTCTCGACGAGCGACAACTGTTCCTCCATCGGTAATTTTCAATTTCGGCAACAAGCTCTTGATAAACCATGATTCACGTCTCGAAAGCATATACTACAGATTCAGTCGCTTCAATCGGTTTCCCGCGCTTTCCCATCCACTGAGACCACAAAGACCCGTGATCTTCGTTCGGTCAGTTCTTGCGCCAGCCAGCTGATCGACCTCAGGATTAGCTGGCTGGTTACCCGTTTATGTAACCAGCCAGCAACCCTGTGGCGGCAACGGCATCGATGACATCTTCTTGGCGATTGCTATCGATTGTTTGAACGGCTTCACTCTATTTCATGGATCCGCTATCCGCCGTTGGGATGGCTCTATCAAAACGGCGATCTGACTGTAACATGTCTGGACTGCCACAACGATCGCACTAATGACCTCGATGCTGGGCAACGTATGCATCCAGGAGGTTTCGGATCATGCGCTGATAGGGTGCGCCCAATTCCTGCGCCTTCTCGCGAAAAAAGGTCACAGATTCCTTACTGAGCGCAATCGTGATCTTCTCCGTTTCCGGTTCCTTGAGCACAAGCGCCTCAGGCGAAGGAAGAAAGTCCTTTACAATCACCATTTCATTCTCGGCAACTTCGCCGAAGTCAAATGGATCATCTTGATATTGAGCAACTTCATCAGCCTTTCTTGGCGGTTCGAGTTCTTTCATGGTTGTCCTTTCTGCCGATAGTACAGACCGCGCATCTTGCGCCAGTATCCGGCACCGAAGATCCTGATCGTTGAGGCGCGCATCGTGAAGCGTACAGTCACGATACCCGTTCCGATATCGCCAACACAGAACCATCTATCTTCGGTTTCGCTATGCAACGAGTCTTGGATGATGAGACGATAAGGATCCTGAAATGCACGCTGCGCTTCCTCGAAGCCGACACCGTGCTTCTCCTGGTTTTCGTGATTCTTCTTCTCATCCCACTCAAAATTTGCTACCATATAGATATGGTAGCATGTATTGCCATTTTTGCAATACTTTTTTTGTGGCGTGTCAAATAACGGGCGATAATGTACCACCCATTCACACCCAAGATGTCGTATGGTCAAAAAACCTCATCTGCGGTGCATTTCAGTCGAGTATGATCATCCGTATTTTCCAGCCCGAGACTGTCCTTGGCCGGCATCGTCAGTTGGTGAAACGCAAGTGGACCTACAATTCAAAAGGTCGCGGTGGCCGACCAAGGATCGATCAGGAGCTTGAACGTCTGGTTATTCGGTTTACTCAGGAGAATCATGACTGGGGCTATGACCGAATTGAAGGTGAGTATCTCGACAAGATCATCGTTGTCAACCAAGCACATTTGCGCTCAGTGCTGACTGAATACGTTGAGCTCTATAGTGCGCGTCGACCTCATCAAGGAATTGGTCAGCAATCTCCGATCATTCGGTTGCCTGAAAAGCCGGAAGGTTTGGTGCAGAGACGGCCTGTGCTGGGTGGCCTCATTAACACAATCACCATCAGCACACGCTGCTGTGGTGCTGCCGGTTAACCATTTGGCAGCCAATGGAATCAAACGAGCGGCTTGTCTTCCGACGCCCCATCCACCGACCAAGCCTGCAGCAAGCGTAGCCGGATCGCGCCAGCCGGTTTGCAGCTTCGCATTTCCGCCCCAGTCAACATACACTCCGGGTGTTACACGGTTGTAGATTAGCGTGTTGCGGAATGGCGCTAAAACGCAGAGGGTTATTCCGCACGTACGCCAGCCGATTGAGGTCTTGCGGATTGCCCGGATCCGGCACAAGCGTATCCGCGCTGACAAACCGGCCAAGCTGCGCGTCATACCAACGCGCATTGTAGTAGCTCAGCCCCTCACCGCCGAGCAGGCCGGCTTCGTGGTATTGCCCGATGAATCGTTTGGTCGTAAGACTGCTGAAGGCGCTGCCCCGGTTGCCGCTCCTTCGTCAGGCTCAGGACAGGCTCCGGGGTAGTAGTACTCTCGCTTGGCAATGGTTCCGTCCTGGCGAATGATGACGCTGCTACTTGGTCTCTGTTAAAGCTCATTCAGGTACATTCCTCCTTGGATACATCAGAGCGCCGGGGTGCAACTACACGGACAATATAAATTGTAGAATACTGCCCGTCGAACTCCACGGCAGCATCTGTTAGTACAGAAATCCATAGGCGGTCACCAGAAATTTCCAAAACGAAAGGTTCATCCATTACCAGTGTGATTGATTTAGGGCCTTCTGAATGAACAGTCCAAGTATTCGGATCGAGAGAGGATTTATAATAATCTATTACTCCTTCTAAATCAGATCCGTTTGTACCAAACAATTGCTGTATAGAAACGGACGCGCACTTAGCAACAAGTGCACCATTCGTTCCGGATTTCTCTTCGAGTAGAACGCTATCTGGAGGCATCGGCAACTGAGTTGCGATATCCTTTACTCGATCCAATTGACCACAACTACTAACAATTATTAGACAGCAAGCACATAAAACCAATCGCAAACCTAAATATGTTTTCTTCCAAAGATACATAATCAATCACCTATTTCTGTATTCTTGGAGACGTTTTAGAAAAAGGGTCCCTTGTACTTTACCAATTACGCTTGCGTTCTGATAAGCGTTAATCCCACCATATCCTAATTCGATTCCCGCACGATAGGCCCCAAAAATAACGGACATATCAAGATCGGTTAAATTATCGACATGCGGCTCAGTACTACCTGTACGCAAATCGGCGAGAAGTCGCAAGTGCGCAGCAGCATAGCGAATATTACCATCGGTACTAAATAAGGTTTCTAGCACCTCAGGCATTGTTTTCCCGGGTTGTACAAACCAGGACATTAATGTATCGGGGTAGGTCTGAGCAAAGTACTGTTCGGTCTCTCGAACTGTATCAATATGGATATTTTGAGCACCAATACCCGGAGATCCATGCCACCGTTCAACAGTATCTACAGCGAGCAATGTACTCCACCCAAGGACATAGGGAGTCGCAGATCCATGGTAGGTTGGCATTCGATATAAACCTAGCCCGATAGAATTAACAAAATCTGCTGCTTCGCCAAGAAAACTCTGATCATCAATTGCCTCAAGAAGTAATGTTGTACCGAGTAAATCCTCGGGTATTTCATAAACACCTGCATAGTAATGAATTGTAGAAGTAATTTGTGGATCTCTGCAGGTATTTTTTCGACAATCTGGTTCTAGTTGGGTTGAGACATAGCAACCAGAATATGGCCCACATAATCCGCCGCCGCCACCGGAATGTTGCGCATATGCATGGCCGCTGGGGTCAACCAGTCTAAGAGGATTGTTCACAACATAGGCAAAACGATTCAGCGCCTGCGGATTGCCCGGATCCGGTACAATCGTGTCCGCGCTGACAAAGCGGCCGAGCTGCCCATCATACCAACGCGCGTTGTAGTAACTCAGCCCCTCACCGCCGGGCAGGCCGGCTTCGTGGTATTGCCCGGTGAATCGTTTGGTCGTAAGACTGCTGAAGGCTGTGCCCCGGTTGCCGCCATATGGGTAGTAATACTCCCGCTTGACGACGGTTCCGCTGCTGTTGATGATGACGCTTGAGGAGCCCAAATGGTCGCGCAAAAGGGAGAAGACGCCGTTGCCCGAAGCGTACCCCGTGCGGCGGATGGCTACGACGCCGTCGGGTCCGGTGTAATAGCGGGTGTTGGCGCCGCCGGGCTGCCATTCGTAGACGCCGTCGATGTAGACGGTGGTGACGCCACTAACGGTTCCCGCCACGCGGTTGCCGTTGGCGTCGTAGAGGAAGGAGCCCATGGTTGTGCTCCCCTGCTTCACCGCACTTAGCCGGTTCTCCTGGTCGAAAATCTGGGTGTAGATCACGCCGCCAATCGTGCGGCTGGTCTGGTTGCCGTTGGCGTCGTAGCCGTAGGCGTTGCCGTGGGCGGCGATGACGGCATGGGGTTGGGCGCTGCTGTAGGTGTAGCTGTTTCCCGCCATACTCGTGATGTTGCCAATGGCGTCGTAGCTGTAGGCGTGGCTATACTGGCCTGTGCCCGCGGCATTCGTGCTCGCCGAGGTCAGACGGTCCAGCCAGTCATAGCCGAAGCTCTGCACCTGGCCGCTGTTGCGGGCATCAGTCAGGCTCGTGATGTTGCCGTTGTTGTCGTAAGCGTAATGCAGTTCCTGGCGGTTGGTCCAGGGCGCGGCCGTGCCCGCGCGGATGACGCTCAGGCGCAAGGTGGCGCTGTCATACACATACTGGCGCGTGAAGCCGGCACCGTTGCTCAGTTGGACGAGCTGTCCTCGAGCGTTGTAAGCGGCCGCGGCCACGTATTGCGCCCACCCTCCGCTGACGCCGGTCAATTGGCCCATGCTGTTGTAGCTCTGAGTCACGACTTCGCCCAGACCATTGGCGTTGTTGCCGGGATAGGTGACACTGGTCCCCTGGTCCGCGGCGTTGTAGGCGTAGGCCATGCGGAAGGTTCCCTGGCCGGTGATCATCCATTGGCGTTCCGTGGGGCGATAACGATTATCCAGCCCGGAAACGCGCGTCTCCACGGTCACGTTGCCGCCGGTGTCATACGCCTTGGTTGCGTAGAGTTGTCCCTTGGCCAGGGTGTCATAGACGTAGGTGGCCAGCCAAGAGCCGGACGCGCTGTCCTGCCGCTTGCCGGTCAGCCGGTGCAGGTTGTCATATTCCAGATAAATCCAGTTGCCGTTGCCGTCCTGTTGACGGGTCAGGCTGCCCACGTTGTTGTAGGCATAACTCCAACTGCCCATGTCCGGATCGGTCATGGCGGTCTTGCGCCCCAACAGGTCGTAGCTCATGGACGTCACGTTGCCGGCATGGTCGGCGACCTGGGTCAGGTTGCCGACTGTGTCGTACTGATAGGCGGTGACGTACGTCACCGCACTGCCGCCCGGATTGTTGTGCTCGGTCACCGCGATGAGTTGACCAAAGGCGTCATACGCATAGTCGGTAGCGTGACCGTTGGGGTCGGTCACGGTTTGGTTCCAGCCGTCATACGCGGCCACGCTGTGCCAGAGCGCGCTGCCGCTTGACTGGGTTTCATCCTTCACCTGCCGTCCCAGCGCGTCGTAGGTAAAGACATGCACGCCCGCCAGGGTTGACCAGACCGGAGATAGGGAACCGCTGCCTGCCGTGCCATCGGCCTCATAGGTTGGACTGCTGCGTGCGGTCTGTCCCACGTTCACCGGGAGCGATCCACGATATAGGCGGAGGTGTTGTAGAGATAGGCCGTGGCCACGAAGCGGTCGTCTGCGGTGGTGGAGAGATCGCCGTGCAGAATCTCGCGCGTGGGATTGCCGTAGCTGTCATATTCGTATTCGGTGCGGGTCGTCTTGTTGACCGTGCCGTAAACCGTCTCTTCCACCTTGGCGGGAGCCACGAATCTGGCCCCGTAGATGCCGCTGCCCGCAGTGGCCGTTGCTGTATACCAGTTGACGGTGCGGGTCAGGGGGTTGTTGTTGGCATCCAGTTGGCGACTCTCGGCAACAAGACCGGCCAGCCAGTTGGAATCAGTACGCGTGCTGCTGTCGCTCAGCGTGATATTCGCCGAATAGGATCCGCCGGACGTGTTTAGCCGATCTCCGTCCATGCCTTGATAGAAACGATATTCGGTCTTGGTCCCGGCTGCGTCGGTCACCGTCACCATGGCATGACCCCGGAAGTCATTCCAGAGATGGGCGCCGCAAGTGGTGCAACCGATATCCTCCCAGTAGTGCCAGGTCGGCGTGCTGTATGTGTAAGTCAGCGTCTGGGCGGCATTACCTGAAAAATTATCGGAAGTGGTCATCTGCATGACCTTCCATTTTTGCCACCATACATAGCCGCCACTGTTGGTAAACGCGTCGTAGGAGATAAAGCAGCCGAGCAATCCGGCTGTAGTCGATCTCCGCTTGCAGGCCCACCGGCCCGGCAGACCCAATCTCAGTGGCCGAATCCGCCCGCAGACGAAAGGCCAATCTCATGGGCGAGAGGGCAACGGCCTGATCCGCCTGAACGGCTTCAACGCGTACCGAAACGCCGGCCGCGGTCAGTTCTTCGCCGCCCAACAGACGCACGGGCAGGTCATCCTGGAGGGGCGAAACGCTATCCTGCCGATAGGGCGCAGCGGGCGCTGATGCCTCCGGCCGGGGTAGGGTATCGGTTGCAGCGTGAGTTGGTTGTAGAGATGAGGCGAAAGCGCTAGCCGCCGGCCCGGCATAGGCCAGGGACGAAAACAGAAGAAAGAGCGAGTTTGGGATTCCTCTCGGGTGCATTTCACGCTGGGGGCAGGATACCCCGGCACGTTATGCCCCCAAATTGATAACAAACTTATAACGTTTCTGCGACGCTATTCTGACACGCGTGGCGTATAAATTGGGGAGAACTTATGCGAATTTGCCGCGTGGTCAATCTACCATTTTTGGGCGGCAAACGATTACATTATTGAAGGGGAAATCGCACGATGCGTACTGATAAATTTACCCAAAAATCGCGGGAAGCGCTGCTGGACGCCCAGGAACTGGCGCAGGAGTATGGGCAATCCACGCTGGAGCCCGCCCACCTGCTGGCCGCGCTGCTGCGGCAGGAAGGCGGCGTCGTGCCCTCGGTGCTGGACCGTATCGGCGTCGACTCGGCGCTGCTCGGCCGCAACGTGGACCAGGCGCTGGCCGCTTTGCCGCGCCAGCAGGGCGCAACAGTGCAGGTTGCCATGGGCCGTGACGTATCCGCAATCCTGCAGGAGGCGGCCAAGATCGCCGAAAACATGAAGGACGACTATCTGTCCACCGAGCACATGCTTATGGCCATGGCCGCGCTGCCCGGCGCGATGCACGATCTGCTGGCGCGCCACGGTGCGGACTACAATGCCATCATGCAGGCGTTGGCCGGCGTACGCGGCAACCAACGCATCACCACGGACAACCCGGAAAGCCAATACGAAGCCCTGACCAAGTACGGCCGCAATCTGACTGACGAGGCACGCAAAGGCAAGCTCGATCCCGTTATCGGTCGGGACGAAGAGATTCGCCGGGTCATCCAGATTTTGAGTCGGCGCACCAAGAACAATCCCGTTCTTATCGGTGAGCCGGGCGTGGGCAAGACCGCCATCGTAGAGGGGCTGGCCCAGCGCATCGTCAACGGCGATGTGCCCACTGGCCTCAAGGATAAAGACCTGGTAGCTCTGGACCTGGGCGCGCTGGTGGCGGGAGCCAAGTACCGGGGCGAGTTTGAAGAGCGCCTCAAGGCGGTCCTCAACGAAATCAAGGGCGCGGAGGGCCGCATCATTCTCTTCATCGACGAGATGCACACCCTCGTGGGCGCAGGCGCGGCTGAAGGCAGCATGGACGCGTCGAACATGCTCAAGCCCATGCTGGCCCGGGGCGAGCTGCACACTATCGGCGCGACCACGCTGGATGAATACCGCAAGCACATTGAAAAGGATGCCGCGCTGGAACGACGCTTCCAGCCGGTGATGGTTACCGAGCCCAATGTGGAAGACACCATCAGCATCCTGCGCGGCCTGAAAGAGCGTTATGAGGTGCACCACGGCGTGCGCATTACCGACAGCGCCGCCATTGCCGCGGCCACGCTGAGCGACCGCTACATCAACGATCGCTTCCTGCCTGATAAGGCCATCGACCTCATCGATGAGGCGGCCAGCCGTCTGCGCATGCAGATCGATTCCAAACCCCAGGAACTGGACGAAATCGACCGGGACATCCTGACGCTGGAAATTGAGCGGGAGGCGCTCAAAAAAGAGAAGGACGACGCCAGCAAGGCGCGGCTGGAAGTGCTGGAGGAAGAGCTGGCCAATCTCAAGGAGGAGAGCGCACGCATCACGACTCGCTGGGAGGCCGAGCGCGAGGCCATCACCCGGGTGCAGGACATGAAGGAGCAGATCGAAGGCGTGCGCACCGAAATCGAGCAGGCCGAACGCAATTACGACCTGCAGAAGGCGGCCGAACTGCGCTACGGCAAAATGCGTCAGCTGGAAAGCGATCTGGCGGAAGCCGAAGCCCGGGTGCGTCAGTTGCAGAGCGAAGGCGCTTTACTCAAGGAAGAGGTGGACGGCGACGAAATCGCCGCGGTGGTGAGCAAGTGGACGGGCATCCCGGTTTCAAAGCTCATGGAGGGCGAGCGAGCCAAGCTCATCCGTATGGAAGATGAGCTGCACAAGCGGGTCGTAGGCCAGGACGAGGCCGTCAGCGCGGTCTCTGCCGCGATTCGCCGCAGCCGCGCCGGCCTGCAGGATCCCAACCGGCCCATCGGCAGCTTCATCTTTTTGGGCCCCACGGGCGTGGGCAAGACGGAGCTGGCCCGGGCATTGGCCGAGTTCCTCTTTGATGACGAACAGGCTGTGGTGCGCATTGATATGAGCGAGTACCAGGAACGCCATACCGTGGCCCGCCTCATCGGCGCTCCGCCGGGATATGTGGGGTATGACGAAGGCGGTCAGTTGACCGAGGCGGTGCGCCGACGGCCCTATTCGGTGGTGCTTTTCGACGAGATCGAAAAGGCCCATCCGGAGGTCTTCAACGTGCTGCTTCAGGTGCTGGACGACGGTCGGCTCACCGATAGCCAGGGGCGCACGGTCGATTTCCGCAACACCATCATCATCATGACCAGCAATCTGGGCAGCCGGCACATTTTGGATGAGAGCGTATCCGATGCGGAGACGGAGGAGCAGGTGATGACCGCGCTGCGCCAACACTTCCGCCCCGAATTCCTAAACCGGGTGGATGAGATCGTCATCTTCCACTCTCTGGATCGGGAGCAGCTCAAGTCCATCGTGGACATTCTGTTGGGACGCTTGCGCCGGCTGCTGGCCGGTCGGGGAATCACCCTGGAGTTGACCGATGGGGCCAGGGAGCTGATTGTGAACGAAGGTTACGACCCGGCCTACGGCGCGCGGCCCCTCAAGCGGGCCATCCAACAGCTTGTGGCTGATCCCCTGGCTGTGGAGATTCTGGAGGGCCGCATTCACGACGACGAGCGCCTGGTCGCGGATCGGTATGGCGACCGATTGACCTTCACCGGCGTGGAGGTTTTGGCATAGGCTACGCTGGTTTAAGCGCTGCCCGCATGAATGTGGAATGAATGAGGCGCGGGATCGGGTTCGGCAACCATTCGTAATTGTCCATCATCCGGGAGCGTCAGGCTCCAGCCCGGCGATAATGCCGGGCTGGAGTCCGGCGATAATGCCGGGGACCTTTTCACATTACTCCTCAATGCGCTACAATAGTCTCTGTCGGACACTGGTCCGATGTCGGTTTCAGGTTAGATTTGCCCATGTCGGAACTCGTTCCATCTCCACAGTACGCCCCATCCAGTCGGTCCTCTCTCCCCTTTTTTCTGACGGAAGAACAGGTATTGAGTCTGACCAGCGGCCTTGGCGCGCGCCGTCAGGTACGCGCCATTCTCAGCAAAAATGCCTGGCTCAAGCGGGGCCGGGCCGGGTCGGTCATCTGGGGCGAGTATCCGGTGAACAACCGCGACCCGATTCTGGTGCAGTGCGACCTGACGACCTTCAGCGTCCGCTGTAGCTGCGCCTCACGCGTGCGCCCGTGCAACCACGCACTGGCGCTCTATCTGGACTACGTAAAACAGCCCCCTGCATTTTTTGCGGGCCCATCTCCTGTCTGGCTGCGGGAGGCAACCGATACGCCGTCGGCCGACTCGCTCCCCGTCACCTCCTACGCGGCGGTCATGCAGGGGCTGGATGACCTGGAGCGCTGGCTCCACGATCTCATGCGCGCGGGCATGGCCGATCTGCCCGGTAAGCCCAAGGATTTCTGGCCAGCCATTTCCCACCGCCTGGCCGATGTGCAGCTGGACGAACTGGCGCGCACGGTCAAACGCCTGGGGAGCCTGCCGGGCTCAACCCGGGAATGGCCCACCACGCTGCTGCCTGAGCTGGGCCGGATTCAACTCCAAATCCAGGCTTTCCGGCGCTGGGATGACCTGACGCCGGAAGAGCAGGGCGATCTGCGCCTGGCAACAGGGTGGCTGGATGAGACGGCGTGGGCCGCGGGCGAGGCGACATACGATCGCCGACAAGTGGTGGCCGACGAAATTCGCCAGGACGGCCTTGTCACCCTGCGCCGCACGTGGCTGTGGGGCGAGGCGAGCAACCGGCCGGTTGAGTTGCGCCGCGTCACTCGGGGCGTGACGCCCGGCGGCCGACAGGACGGCCTGAGCCAGGCAGCGCATCTTTTGCCCACGGGAACAGGCATCGCCGGATCTGTCTGTTTTTTCCCGGCCACAACGCGGGTATGCGGCCGTATCGGCCGGACGGATTCCCCCGAATTTTACCAACCGACGACACGACTGATCGGTCTCTCCTCTCTGGATGAGGCCCAGGCGCAATTTCGCACCGCGCTGATCGCCAATCCCTGGCTGATGGAGCTGCCCGTGCTCCTCTCGGACATGACCGCGCGCCGGCAGGACGACGACTGGCTCCTCCATGACAGGCAGGGCGCGGCCGTTCCCCTGCCCGATGACTTTAGCCGGGGCTGGCACCTGGCGGCCCTGGGCCAGGCGCCTGACAGCGCTCTTTTTGGCCTGTGGGAGAGCAGCGGTTTTCGCCCCCTCAGCGTGCGGACGGCAGATCGCTGGGTTAAGCTGGATACGCTGCGAGGCGTGAAATGAATCGACTACACGAATTTACCCGCGCCGCGCTGCTGGGGCTGGACCGGGCGCCGCTGCCCGATTTCGACAATGATCCGGGCCCGGATTCCGAACTCCGGCAATTGTTGGCGCAAGTCAGCTGCGCCGCGCCCGCAGCCGCGCTGCTCACTGCAGCAGGCGTCCTGGGCGTTTATGAGCGGGCGGGCGCAACGCCCGTCCTGCACATCCGCCTGCCGGATGCAGCGCCTTCCCTGGACCAGACGAAACGCCCCTGCCCGGCGTCGGCCGCCTACCATCTGGGCGCCATGCTCAACGGACGCAACACGCCCCTGCTGGATGAGTTGCTGACGGCCCTGGCCGCCGGCAATTACGCCGCGCCATCCGTGCTTCTGCCCGCTCTGCTGGAGAGGGGCGCAAAGCAGAGCCGTCAACGGGTCGCGATCATCAAGCTGCTGGACGACGATCAGCGTGCGTTAGCCGCTGAAAATCCGACCTGGCGCTATGCCGGACCCGCGACCGACAGCTATTCGGGTCTGCGCGCGCTCTGGCGCACGACGTCAGAGACCAGGGAATTACAGGGGCTGCTAATCCAGAGTCGAGGAATGGAGCCGGCATGGGGGCGGCGCCTGCTGGCGGGAAGTTGGAAAAGCCTGGCGGATAACCAACGCTCCGCCCTGATTGCACTGCCGGCAGACGGCCTTGGCCCGGATGATGAACCTTTTCTGGAAGCGGCGCTGGACGATCGCAGCCAGACCGTGCGACGCAAAGCCGCTGAGTTGCTGGCCCATTTGCCCGATTCGGCCCTGGCCCGGCGTATGGCTGCGCGCATGGATGACATCATCCGCCGCACGCATGAGGGCGAACACGCGGTTGTTCCCCGCTTCCCGGAAGAATTCAGCCCCGAACTGATCCGTGACGGCGTCCTGCCCCGCAGCGGCAAAAACGTGGCGCACCTGCGCGGCATGCAGCTCATGGAGATGGTGGGCGCGACGCCCCTGGATCACTGGAGCGAGGCATGGCGCATGCCCCCTGACGAGGTCGTCAAGACCATGCGCGACAGCCTATGGCCGCGCACGCTGACCCAGGCGCTCTGTACCGCGGCCGTACGCCAACAGCGGGAAGATTGGGCCATGGCGCTGCTGGAGGCGACGGATATTCATGAGCATGCCCTCGGGGTCGTGCCGGCTCTCTCCCCTGCGGCGTGCGACGATCTGCTGCGCCGCAGGCCCCAACGCTTTCCCGTCGATGAGCCTCTCACCAGAAAGTCATTACTGGTCCTTTTCCTGCGTCAGCAAAAGGAGATGTGGTCGCCGCTCTTCATCCGCCGCTTCTGGGAGCAGCTTGGCTATCAGGCGGATGGGAAGAGCGTTGACGACGAAGAAAAGAAAGATTTTCTGGTCGATTCCCTGATCAAGCAATCGGCGCGCAGTTGCCCGCCGGAACTTTTAGACGAAGGAATCGTACTGCTGCGCAACTTGCCCGCATCGGACTCACGCGCCCGCACCCTGGGCGAAACAATATCCGTCATGGAGTTTCGCCGGGCCATGCTGGCGGATATTGAAATCATGAGTCCGCGCACGCAAAATTAACCATTCACCATTTATCGTTCGCCATTACCCATTAGGAAATCCTGCATGACCGCCATCCTCCGCTCCCACGCTGAAGATCAATACGCTGAAGAATTAACTGAACTGGCTCGTTATGACATCCGACCGCGTCCCCAAAACTGGCGGCTCTCCCCTTGGGCGGTAGCCATGTACATCCTGGGCGGCACGCTGGACAACGGCTTCGTTATTACGCCCAAATATATCGGCAATGCCCGGCTGATTGAAGTCGCCATTGCCACCCTGACCACCGATCGCGCGCTCCTTCTGCTGGGCGTACCGGGGACGGGAAAAACGTGGGTCAGCGAGCATCTGGCCGCTGCCGTCTCGGGCGACTCTACCCTGCTGGTTCAGGGAACGGCCGGCGCCGGCGAGGAGGTCATCCGCTACGGCTGGAATTATGCTTCGCTCATTGCCAAAGGCCCCACAAACGAAGCGCTGGTGGCCAGCCCCATCATGCGCGCCATGGACGCGGGCAAGTTGGCCCGGGTCGAGGAGTTGACCCGCATCCCCGCCGACGTGCAGGATGCGCTCATCACCGTGCTGTCGGAAAAGACCCTGCCTATTCCCGAATTGGGGCAGGAAGTCCAGGCCGTGCGCGGCTTCAACGTCATCGCGACGGCAAATGACCGGGACCGAGGCGTTAACGACCTCTCTAGCGCGCTCAAGCGACGCTTTAACACCGTGGTTCTGCCCTTACCCGCAACCGCAGAAGAGGAAGTGACCATCGTGCAGCAGCGTGTGGCCGAATTGGGGCAGGCGCTGGATTTGCCCGCGGAAGCGCCCGCCCTGGAGGAAATTCGCCGAGTGGTGACCATCTTTCGGGAATTGCGCAGCGGACTTACCGAGGACGGCACGGCCAAGCTTAAGAGTCCGTCCAGCACGCTGAGCACGGCCGAAGCCATCTCAGTGGTCAACAGCGGACTCGCACTGGCCGCTCACTTCGGGGACGGCGTCCTCCGCGCGGGCGACCTGGCGGCGGGCCTCACCGGCGCCATCGTCAAAGACCCGGTCCAGGATAGCGTTGTCTGGCAGGAATATCTGGAAACCGTCGTACGCGAGCGGGAAGCGTGGGCGGATTTGTATGAGGCGTTGGCGTAAGGATAAAGATCAAAGATTGAAGATTAAAGATTGGGGGGAGTAGCCCTTGATTTCAAAACAACCACCATGTGTCCAGAGCGGTATGCAACCCAATCTTGACTTCACTGCGAGAAG
>JAGRCP010000041.1 GCA_020433455.1 Caldilineaceae bacterium
GTTCTGCTCCACCAGCAAGATGGTGAGGCCTTCCCGGCGCAGCTTGCGCAGGCTCTGGAAGAGGTCCAGCGTCAGCACGGGCGCGAGGCCCAGGGAAAGCTCATCGATCATGAGGATCACCGGTTCGGACATGATGCCCCGGGCTACGGCCAGCATCTGTTGCTCGCCGCCGCTCATGGTGCCGGCCTTCTGTTTGGCCCGCTCTTTGAGGCGCGGAAAGAGTTCGAAAACCTTCTCCAGATTCTCCGTCGCCTTGGGGCGAGCGCGCCGGGGCGTTGCGCCCATCTCCAGGTTTTCCTGCACCGTCATGTCGGTGAAGAGCTGACGGCCTTCAGGCACCATGATCAGCCCCAACTCCGCTTTGGCATAGGGCGTGAGCTTACTCACATCCCGCCCCTGAAAGAAGACCTGACCTTTCCACGGCTTGAGCTGGCCTACGATGGTGCGCAGGAGCGTCGTCTTGCCCGCGCCGTTAGAGCCGACCAGAGTCGTCAATTGACCTTCCTCCAGCGCCAGCGACGGGCCCCAAAGAATTTGCAATTCGCCGTATCCCGACGTCACGTCACGCGTTTCCAGTAGCGCCATCTTCCTCTTTCTCCTTCTCCAGCAGTTGTGCAGCCAATTCGGGATCGCCCAGATACGCCTCTACAACCTGCGGATCCTGTGCGACTTCATCCGGCGCGCCGGATGCGATCAGTTCGCCGTAATTGAGTACGATGATGCGGTCCGACAAGTTCATCACCGCGTGCATGATATGCTCGATCATGATGATGGTAACGCCCTGCTCACGGATGCGACGGATGGTTGCCAGCATGTTGCTGACTTCCGCCGTGTTGAGGCCGGCCAGCACCTCATCCAGCAAGAGCAGGGTGGGTTGAGACGCGAGCGCGCGGGCCATCTCCAGGCGCTTCTTTTGGGCCACATTGAGACTGCCCGCCAGGGACTCGGAGCGAGGCGCGAGGCCCACAAACTCCAGGGTTTTATCGGCCGTGTCCGCGGCTGCGCCCAGGCCCATTCGCTTGCTGCCGTAACAGGCGCCCACGATGACGTTGTCGCGCACGGTCAGATCATTGAGGGGCCGCACGATCTGGTGCGTGCGGGCCAGGCCGCGATGGGCCATGCTGTAGGTCGGGGAGTTGGTCACATCTTCGCCCAGGAATGTGACGGTTCCTTTGGTCACGGGGTAGACGCCGTTGATGCAGTTGAAGAGGGTCGTCTTGCCCGCGCCATTGGGGCCGATGAGGCCCAGAATCTCGCCTTTCGCCAGATCAAAGGAGACATCCTTGACGGCCGTCAAGCCGCCGAACTGTTTGGTAACGCCGCGTAGTTGCAAAATCATTCCAGCACCCTCCGCAATCGGTCCGAGCGCTCGCGCAGCCAGCCCACGGCGCCGCTGGGGATGAAGAGCACAATCAGCAGCAAGAGCAGGCCGGCCACCGCCAACTGTATGTTCTTGAAGAGGTCGCTGGTCAGGAGCAGCCCGCGCAGGCGCTGATAGAACGCGCCGCCCAGAATCGGCCCTAACACGGTGCCGGCCCCGCCCAGCATAACCATGACCAACAGCTCGATGGAAAGGTTGAGGCGGAACGCGCTCCCGGGCTCGATGATGCCGTTCTTGAAGAAGAAAAGCACGCCGATCATGCCGGGGAAGACGGCGGAGAGGACGTACGCCCAGGTTTTGGCCCGACTGGAGACGACGCCCATGATGCCTGCGGCGTCTTCATCCTCGCGGATAGCCATGAGCCCCAGGCCGAATTTAGACTTTTTGACTGCATAGCTCACCACGGTGATGATCAGGACAATGGCCGCCAGGGACCAGTAGACCATCCAGAGCGCGGTGGCCGGACCGCCGTAACTTTTGTAGACCGAAAAGTTCAGTTCCATGCCCGTAGCCGCGCCCAGAAAGGGCAAATTCATGACCAGGGATTTCATGGCCTCGTTGACGCCGATGGTGGCCAGGGCAAAGTAAGCCCCGCGCAGGCGCAGGATAGCCAACCCCAGCAGCAGAGCAAGCAGGCCGGCCGTCACGCCCCCCAGAAGCACAGCCGGGGCCAGGTGCCAACCCAGTTCATCGATGGCCCAGAAACCCAGATAACCGCCCAGGCCGAAGAAGACGATGTGGCCGAAGCTCACGTAGCCGGTATAGCCCAACAGAATATTCAGGCTTGAGGCCAGGCCGATGGACATGATCATGGTGAACATTGTTTCCCGTGCGCTGGCGCTGCCCGTAATCGCGGGATACGCGGCAAAGGCCGCAACCAGCAGCAGGGGTATCCACAAACCGGGTTGAAGCCATTTTTTCATTGTTTGGCTCCAAAGAGACCTTGCGGCCGCACCAGCAGAATGAGAATGAAGAGCGCGAACTCCAGCACAGGCACCCAGGTAGTCTTCATGAAGACCGGCACCAGCCCCTCGATGAGGCCGAGAATGATGCCGCCAATCATGGCGCCCAGCGGGTTGCCCAGACCGCCCAGCACGACGATAACGAAGCTCTTCAGCTCATAAACGCTGCCCGAGAGAATGGTAAAGGGCTGGATCGTGGCCAATAGCCCGCCGGAGATCATGGCCAGCATGGTCCCAATGCCGAAGCTGATGGCCAGCACCCGGGTAGAGGGGATGCCCATCAATTCGGCTGAAACCCGATTATTCGCCACGGCGCGGATATTCTTGCCCAGCCGCGAGCGATAAAGAAAGGCGTAGAGCAACGCCGTAACGAGGATCGCCACGAAGCTGGCCGCCAGCCGCGTGCCCGTAACGGTGACGCCGACGACATCGACGGAGCCGAGGCTGTAGTCCACATTGCGAAAGCTGGTAGAGAAGATGCTGGTGCCGATGCCGATAATCATCATATTCACGGCAAAGGTAGCCAATAAGCCGGCCAAATGAGGCCCGTTCAGGACGCGATGGACGGCGACAAAGTAGATGAGGATGCCGAAAAGCAGGCCGACGCCCGCCATCAGGATCAGACCAAAATACGGGTTAAAGCCCATGTAGGTAAAGAAGAGATAGACGCCGAACATGCCCAGCGCAATGATAGGGCCGTGGGCCAGGTTAATGACGTTCATAATGCCGAAGATGAGCGTCAGTCCCATGGCGACCAGTCCGTAGACGATGCCAATCAGCAGGCCGTCTACCAGAAACGGCAGGATTGATTCAAACATGCAGGTTCCTCCACTCCAATTGAACAAACGGGCGGGAATAGGCCGGAGACGGCGCGGCGTCATCGTATGGTGAGGCCCAACGCGACGGCGGATGATATGCGCGGCGTATGACAGAAGGAGAAGCCGTATGCATTCGTCCGATCCGCGTCATCCCCAGCCTATTTTTTTGCGGTTCTCTGAAACGCTGCCGAGTCAAGCCGCCGGATCAATTGCAGGCCAATCGGCTCTAATCCGGCTTCCCATAACGGGCCGCGCAAAAGCTCAAAGGCGTCTCCTGGCTAGCGGACGGGATGAAGCGCCTCAGCCGTCTTGGCTTCAGCCGGCCAGACGATCTCTTTGACCAGATCGCCCGCATCATTCTTCTGCCACTGAATGTAAACCATCTCATGGCCAACCTGAAGACCGTGAGCTTCTTCGCTGGTGTCAAACTTGATATGGCCGAAGAAGGTAAGGATATCCAGACCGTCAAGCGCTTCCTTGACTGCGGCGGTCTCTAAAGAGCCCGCCTTTTCGATCGCGGCCTGGAGCACCAAGCCGGCCGTATAGCCGCCGGCCGCGTGATAAGACGGCTCTTCACCGTACTCATCCTCATACGCGCTGACGAATTCTTCCCCTGTAGGACCGTACCACTCCATGCCGCCGGCTTCCGCGGCTTCGGCGGTGTACGCGGCCTGGGGCTCCCACTGGCTGGGGCCAGCTACGGCAATGGCCGCATCGCCCAGTTCAGCAAAGGTGGGTTCCGGAGGGGCCACCAGCAGGACCAGATATTCAGTTGCGACGCCCTTTTCCGCCAGCTGGCGGGCAAAGGTGCTGCCGTCCTGGAAGTGACCACCGCCCAGAATGGCATCGGGGCCGGCCTGCTCCACCTTGTTGATGATGGGAGCAAAGTCGGTTGTGCCCGAGTCGTAGCCCTCAAAGAGGACGACCTCGAACCCCTGCTCCAGGGCATACTCCTCCGCGGCGGTGGAGACATCGGTGGAGAATTTGTCGTTTTCGTGAACGATGGCCAATTTCTTCAGATCGGGTGAATTGGCGGCGATCATATCCACCGCGCCGGTGAGATATTTGCTGGCCGGGGTATATGCCTGATAGACCAGGGTATAGCCTTGGGTGTAGTTGCTGTCCGAGGCCGCGCCGGTGGTAATCATGACCTTTTCATACTGCTCGGCAATCACCGATGAAGCCGCCGTCAAACCGCTGGAGTAGGGGCTAATGAGAAAGTTTGCGCCGTCTTCCGTCGCCAGACGCGTGTAGAGTTCCTGCACCCGGTCCTGATTTGATTCATCATCGTAAAAGGTGGATTGGAACTGCACCGCGCCGCCGTCCAGGGCTACGCCGCCGGCATCATTAACCTGCTTCATCCATAAGTTGAGGCCGTTGGTCTGTCGGGTTGACTCGACGTTCAGCTTACCCGTCAGCGAAGCCGTGAAGCCGATGGTAGCCATCTGCCCCCCGTCGCCGGCTGCTTCCCCGGCGCTGTCGCCTGTAGCGGCGCTATCGCCGGCAGGCGCGCTGGTCTCTCCGGCGCAGGCCGCCAACATCACGCCCAACGCCACGATCAACAGAATGAGAAATCCTTTCCGCAACATGAATGGCTCTCCTTTTTGGTTGTAGTGGATACGACATTGGTAAAACGGTGGGACGGACAGCGGATGACCCGGTTATACGACAGCCGAAGCCGGCCGCAGCGCGGCCGCGCGCGGTCTGACCGAAGGCAGGAAGTTTAGCCCGGGGATGTCAACTAAATCCCGGAATAATCCGATTGTCCTGTTTCTGGGACGCCATCAGTACGCAATCGAGAAACCGGGGAGGCGCGATGCGTGCATGATGTCGTCGCACGACTTACAACATATAGTAGGAGAAATTGGGGTGACGGACGGAGTGTAGCATAAATATGCGCGCAAAACAAGCCGCGTCTTTGTTGCGTTTCTCATTGCGCCGGGACGCCCGTCTGCTTTGCCCGGCATTTGCTCCTGTGCTACCATGGCCCCATCATCGACGATCAAGGAGCCTGTGATGGACTGTCCCAACTGCAACACGTGGAACCCGGATGATAAGGACGTCTGCTGGCGCTGCCAGGAACCGCTGCCCAAGCCGGAAGAAAAGAAAAAGCGACGCTCATTAAGCCTCTTCGGCATGCCCATTTGGCTCTGGATCGCGCTCGCGGTTTTTATCGCCGTGACCGTTTTAGGCCCTTATCTCCTGCGCCCGGCCGGCCTCCCCTAACGCATTCTTCATGCTCGACAACCCAACCCTTGCGGCCATAGCAGTACGCCTCGTTGCGTGGCACACGGCGCACCAGCGCGATCTGGCCTGGCGTTACGCGCCTCCGGGCCGGCGTGACCCGTACCGCGTCTGGATCAGCGAAATCATGGCCCAGCAAACCCGGGTCGAGACCGCGGGCGCCTACTACGCGCGTTGGATGGCGGCCTTTCCCACCGTGGAAGACCTGGCCGACGCTGATCTGCAGGAGGTACTCAAACTCTGGGAAGGGTTGGGCTATTATGCCCGCGCGCGCAATCTCCACAAGGCCGCGCAAATCGTCGTGGCGGAACATGAGGGCAAGCTGCCCTCGGATCGCAACGCGCTGCTGGCCCTGCCCGGCATCGGCGAGTATACGGCGGGAGCAATCCTGAGCATGGCCTTCAATCAGCCCGAGCCGGCGCTGGACGGCAACGTCAAACGCGTCCTCAGCCGGCTGGCCGATATTGACCGGCCCATTACCGACCGGGCCGTGCTGAAAACCCTCTGGTCCTTGGCCCGGGCGCTGGTAGAAGCCGCGCCCGCAAACCAGGCCGGCGCCTGCAACGAGGCAATCATGGAGTTGGGCGCGCTGGTCTGCACGCCGACGAATCCCCGCTGCCTCATCTGCCCCGTGGCTCAATCCTGTCAGGCCGCGGCCAACGGCGTCCAACAGGAACGCCCGGTCATGCCGCCGCGCAGGTCCACGCCTCACTACGATGTGAGCGCGGGCGTCATCTGGCAGGGAGGCCGGTTTACTTCGCCGCTGCTCATCGCGCAACGACCGCAAGACGGCATGTTAGGCGGCCTGTGGGAATTCCCCGGCGGCAAACAAGAGGAAGAGGACGCCACCCTGGCCGATTGTCTCAAACGGGAAATCGACGAAGAGCTGGCCATTGAGATTGCAGTGGAGGAAGAGATCACCGCCATCCGTCACGCCTATACCCACTTCCGCATCACGCTCTACGCCTTCCACGCCCGTCACATTGGCGGCGAACCCCAGGCCATCGGCTGCGACGCCTGGCGCTGGGCCACGTTGGACGAGCTGAGCGATTATCCGTTTCCGGTGACGGATCAGAAGATTATTGCCGCGCTGAAAGCAGAGCGGGCGTCAGAAGCAACGTAAATCTGTGTTGGTCAGTAAGATAGGAAATGCCGGAATCGTCGCAACAGTGACCGCCGCCTTTGGCACGTTCAGATCGCTGTTTCATCCGCTAATATCTCCCCCAGTTCCTCTACGCCATAGATGTACTCTTCATGACAGAAGTGGCATTCGATCACGGCCTGGCCCTCATCCATCAGCGAGCGAATTTCCGCCGCGCCGATCATTTGGAGCGCCTTGCGGGTGCGCTCACGGCTGCATGAGCAGGAAAACGCGAGGGGACGCTCCTCTAACACCGACATCTCACCGTCCCGGAAGAGAGCGGCCAGAGTCTGATAGGGCGTTTCGCCATCCCTCAATAACGTGGCAAGGGGCGGCAGATCGTCCAGGCGCTCCAGGAGAACGCGCAGGCGTTTTTCATCGGCTCCGGGCAGGGCTTGAAGCAGCAGGCCGCCTGCGTGGGTAAGCCAATCATTTTCATCAACGGCCACGCCGATCTCCACCGCCGAGGGGATCTGCTCTGAACGGACGAGGTAATGGGTCAGCTCTTCATCCAGCCGTCCGGATTGCAGGGAAACGACGCCCTGATAGAGGTCCTTCAGCCCCACATCCTTGGTCACCGTCAGCAGCCCGTTATGACCAATAGCCGCGGCCATGCTCTCCGGCGTCACCGCTTGGGGCGAAGCAAAATCGGGCGCGCTGACGTAGCCGCGCACGCGGCCGTAGGCGTCAGATTCCGCCGCCAGCTTGCCCGACGGACCGCTGCCCTGGACCTTGACGGCCATCCGCTGGCGCACTTTGAGCGTCGCGCCCAGAAGCGCCGCGCCGGTTAGGCCCTGGCTGAGCACGGCCCCGGCCATGGGCGCCGCATGATGCCGACAGATAGCCTCCTCGCTCAGCGCCGTTGTCACGCAGGCAAAGCCGCGGATGCCCGCTTCCCGGTCCAGCACGCGCAGTAGATGGTCATTCATAGATACACCCGCCCCTCTCATATTCCTACGCTTTATCCACAATCCGTCTGCTTCCTCAGTCAGCCCGACAATGCGGACCGGACGGACTTCATCGTGGGTCCATATCGAAGTCCGTCCGATCAATGCGCTATCTATTTCCGCGTCCTTACCTTACGGCGCAGGCGTGGCGTCCATCTCCATTTCGCCTTCTCCGTCCATCGCCTCATCGCCCATATCCATGTTCATGGGCATGCCGTCCATCTCGACAACCGGCACTGTGACCGTCATGGACTCGCCATTGTCGAAGTTGAGGGTAAGTTCGATTTCACTGCCTGTTGCCAGCGGCGCAACCAGATCGATGAGCATGACGTGCTTGCCGCCGGGCATGAGTTCCACGCTGCCGCCCGCGGGGATGGGGTAGCCGTCAGGCTGGGGCACCATGCGCATAACGCCGTTGTCATTCACGGTCTCATGCAGCTCCACCACGTTAGCGGCTGGACTCTCTGCAGAAACAAACTGCACATCTTCCTCCAGGCCATTGAGAACCGTCATGTAGACTGCGCCGGTGCCTCCGGCCATGGGCGCAGGGCGCGCTCGTACGTTAACGATCGTGATCTCGCCGGGAGTCGGTTCGACCATTTCGCCGCTCATGTCCATGTTGTCGCTCATGGCCGCATCGTCAGCCATGGTGTTCTCTGACATGCTTTCTGCCGGCAAAGCCGTGCAGCCGACTAGCAGCAGCCCGACTAGCATAGTAAAGAAGAGAAAGCGCTTGAACATAGGAAATCCTTTCGGTTGATTAACCTCCTAATCTCTCAATCTCGTTTATCTTTGTGAGATTGGGAAACTGGAGATCAAAAAATAGATTGCTTGAATTTTCGTCTACTGCATCACCTTTACAGCGTCCGACGAGACGCTGACATCGACATCCTGAGTGAGCGTCTCGCCGTCTTGGGGCGAGAGCTTCACCGTGATGATCCAGTCGCCCAGCATGGTGAACTGGAAGGGCACAGTATAGCGTCCGTCTTTTGCGCCGTCCGCCTCATCCAACACGCTGGGCGTCAGGACGGGAACCATACCGGCATGGTTCATATTGCCCTCCACGCTCACGGTCATATCTGTCACCGGCCGGCCGGCTTCATCCGCCACGGCCACGACCAGCGCTTCGCCGGGATACCCCTGTTCGGTAGTGATGAGGGTCACCTGAAGACCAGATGCAGCCGCCGAGTTATCGACGCGACCGCACGCTGCCGGCAACAACATCAGCAGCGCCAGGCCAATTGTCTTAAGCAAACATCGATTCATCGGGCAACCCTCCTCAGGAAAACGCGGAACATCAAAGGGGAGAGGCTTTTCAGGCATCTCCATGCAACTCGTTTTCTGAAGCATAACGCGTAATAATCATCGAGCATAACAGCATACCTTTGACGCCCCGCGCATCACATAATCTAGTAACTCATCGTCCGGGCGCCCTCAGCGAACATGAGACCCTGAGTCAGATCAGGCATACCCGACATAACGCCCTCCAACACTTCATCCGTGCTCATACCGCCTACATTCTGCATGCAGAAGGGGCAGATTAGGACAGTGCCGCCGGCATCCATAAAGGCTGTCAGCTTCTCCTGGATGGTCTCTCCCGTAGGATGGACGGCCTGGGGAATGGTCGTGTCCACCAGTCGTACACCATCTACATTCAGGAAAATGGTCACAGGGATTTCCCGCATCTCCAGCACTTTCTGCGAAAACGTAATGGCCATAGCCGCCCGATTCAGATCGTCGCTGGTCAGATTGACGAAGAGACTCTCATCGGCGGCTTCGGCAGCATCCAGCACTTGCTGGGCCTTCATTGCTGCAACCTCCGTCACCGTCATGGTCATCGTAATGGCTTCGGCCTCAGTAACACTCTCCTCAGTCGGAGCAGGCGTAGCATCCTGCGCCAGAACGGACGTACCGGCGCCTGTGACCAATGCGCCCACAAGCAAACCAAACACGAACAAAGCGATACCCAAGAGATAAGACGCCTTGCGCATAAGGAATTCTCCTTTTCGGTTGTAAAAATAAAGTTGATTAAATCGTTGTCGTAAGGGAAAGACAACTCAACCGAAGCGCGGAGGCGGTGTGGGGACGCTTAGCAGATGGCCGCTGGTAAACGGCGCCATTGCCAGACATTGAAAAGAGGTCACAGCAACAAACGTGTAGAGCAGCACGCCTCCTGCTGCCAGCATGAGCAGAGAAATAACGCTGTCGGGCAGAGATTGGCCGGCAGGCAGGGGATCGGCTTGCGCAGGTGCGTCTATGGTCAGCCAGTCGAGAAGTGCGCTATTTATACTCGCATCACCACAGTAGCTGTTCAGCAGCATTTGCAGCTGCGTGTCCGCACCCGACGCGGATTGCGTATCAGCATAGACGGGCGGATCGGCAAAGACAAAGTGCGGCCCGGCATGGGGATGAGCCGGATTCGCCAATGCACCCCAGCAAATAAAGGGGAGGATCAGCCCGATGAAAAACGCGTAGCTACCAGCAAACCAGGCAAAGCCGGTTGTGCGCTTAGGAAGTCTTCGGAGAAAAGGCCGGACGAAACGGAGCATAATGCTAGTCTAGCATGGTCGGGGCAAGGCAACCAAAATATAACAAAAACATTCTACTTCGCTTGTTACGCCTTCCATTTAGGGTTACAATATGCCCGGCAACGCTAACCAATCTCTCGATCGCCTATTCCTGCCTGCATTCTGCGGCGGAAGAGTAGATGATCACCTAAGCGCACACACCGCCACCCCAAGGAGCATCCTCTTTATGGACGCACAATCAGCCGCCGGCGACGGCCGGTCCCCGGCGGATGCAACCTCTCTTCTGGCTGAATTTACCGCGCCGACTCTGGAAGAATGGCACGCGGCAACGGTCGCCTCTCTCAAGGGCGCACCTCTGGAAAAGCTGACCACCCACACCTACGAAGGCATTGATCTCCAGCCCCTCTACCGCGCGGAGGATGCCGCCGAGCTGCCCCACGTAGACACCCTGCCCGGCGAGCCGCCCTTCGTACGCGGGCGCAACGCAGCCGGTTATTTGCAGACCCCGTGGGCCATTGCCCAGGCCATCGATGCCGTGACGCCCGCCGAGTTTAATCGCCGCCTGCTCCACGACCTGAACCGGGGCCAGACCGCGATCAATCTCACCCTGGGCGGGGCCGACGGCGTGGCTATCCGCAAGGCGGACGACATGCGCGCGGCCCTGGATCAGGTGGATTACGCGGCGGCTCCGATCTTCCTCAACGCAAGGGAAGACGCCTTGCCCGCGGTCGCGCTCCTGGCAGCAGCGCTTGGGGAGCACGCTCTGGCCGGTGCGGTGGCCGACGATCCCCTGGGTGACCTGGCCGACAGGGGGACCCTATCCGCCACGCTGGACGCCCGCTACGATGAGATGGCCGAGTTGACCCGCTGGGCAGCCGAGCGCGCGCCCAATTTCCGCACCATCAGCGTGGGCGCGGATCGCTATCAAAATGCCGGCGCGGACGCGGTCACCGAAGCGGCCGTAGCCCTGAGCACAGGCGTTGCCTATCTCCGGGCCATGTTGGAGCGCAACATCCATATTGATACCGCGGCCCAGGCCATGGTCTTCACATTTGGGCTGGGCAGCCATTTCTTCATGGAGATCGCCAAGCTGCGTGCAGCTCGCCTGCTCTGGTCGCAGGCGGTGGATGCATTCGGCGGCAGTGAAGCGAGCCAGGCCATGACCATCCACGGCTGCACCGCGACGTGGAACAAGACGGTCTATGATCCCCACGTTAACATGCTGCGGGTCACCACCGAAGCCTTTTCCGGCGTAATGGGCGGCGTCCAGAGCATGCAGGTCGCGCCCTTTGACGCAGCCTTTCGCCCGGCTGACGAGTTCTCCCGGCGCATTGCCCGCAACACGCAACTGATTCTGCAACAAGAGTGCAACCTCACCCGCCTGGTTGATCCCGCGGGCGGATCGTGGTACGTGGAGCGGCTGACCGACCAGATCGCGCGCGCGGCCTGGCAGCGCTTCCAGGCCATGGAAGCCGACGGCGGTCCGGCAGCCGCACTGGAAGCGGGCACGCTGCAGGCCGACATTGCCGCGACGGCCGATGCCCGCATTCAGGCCGTAGCCCGGCGCAGGGATGTCCTGGTGGGCATCAACCTGTACGCGGCGGCGGGCGAAAACCCGCCCCGCATGACGTCGCCGGAAGCCCCGAAGGCGCCGGCAACCAGCCAGGCAGATTCGGAGACGACGATGGGCAACTCATTTGCCGATCTGGTTCAGGCTGCGCAAAACGGTGCAACCCTGACCGGGTTGAGCGAGGCCCTCGCCCGCGGAAAGGAGAGGGGCCCTGCAGTCACCCCGCTGACGCCTTTACGGGTGGCGGCCCCCTTTGAGGCCCTGCGCGATGCGGCCAATCGCTACGCGGCGCGGACGGGCCATACTCCCGTTGTCTTCCTGGCCAACATGGGACCGCCCGCGCAGCACAAGGCCCGGGCCGATTTTACCCAGGGTTTCGTCAGTGCGGGCGGTTTTGTCTGCGATTATCCTGCAGGGTTTGAGACGGCGGACGCCGCGGCCCGGGCCGCCCTGGCTTCGGGCGCGCAGGCCGTAGTCATCTGCTCGACGGATGACACGTATCCCGCCATCGCGCCTGACCTGGCCGGGCGGATCAAAGCGGCCATGCCGGACATGCCCGTGCTTCTGGCCGGCTATCCCGCCGATCAGGTTGACGCCCTGCGCGCGGCGGGCGTAGACGAATTCATCCACCTGCGCGCCGACTGCTATGCGGTCAACGCCTGGCTGCACGAACAGCTACAGTAGAGCGGGATCGACTGCCTGCAAGGAGATCAAGATGACCGCAAAGCCTGATTTCACTAATCCTGATTTCACAAGGATTGACTATCGCACCGACTATGCGCCGGGAACGCTGGCCCAGTGGCAAGCCATGGTGGAGGCGGAGACGGGCCTGCCCGCGGAAGAGTTCGTCTGGCGCACGCTGGAGCAGATCGACGTGCGGCCCCTCTATACCCCTGCGGACATGATCGGCCTGGATCATCTGGGCTTCACCGCGGGCATTCCGCCCTATCTGCGCGGCCCGTATCCGTCCATGTACGTCACGCGGCCCTGGACCGTGCGCCAGTACGCGGGCTTCTCCACCGCGGAGGAGAGCAACGCCTTCTATCGCCGCAATCTGGCCGCGGGCCAGAAGGGACTTTCCGTGGCCTTCGATCTGGCCACCCACCGCGGCTACGATTCGGATCACCAGCGGGTGGTGGGCGACGTGGGCAAGGCGGGCGTAGCCATCGACTCCGTCCTGGACATGAAGGTCCTCTTTGACGGCATCCCTCTGGACAAGATGTCCGTCTCCATGACCATGAACGGCGCGGTCCTGCCGGTGATGGCCTTCTATATCGTTGCGGGCGAAGAGCAGGGCGTGGCCCATGAAAAGCTCACGGGGACCATCCAGAACGACATCCTCAAAGAGTACATGGTGCGCAATACGTACATCTATCCGCCCGCTCCCTCCATGCGCATCATCGGCGACATTTTCGCCTACACCGCGCGGGAGATGCCCCGCTTCAACTCCATCAGCATTTCGGGCTATCACATGCAGGAGGCGGGCGCGACCGCTGATATTGAGCTGGCTTACACCCTGGCCGACGGGCTGGAATATCTGCGTGCGGGCGTCAACGCGGGCATGGATATCGACAGCTTTGCGCCGCGCCTCTCCTTCTTCTGGG
>JAGRCP010000007.1 GCA_020433455.1 Caldilineaceae bacterium
AGGTGCAAAATCATCGAAACTCGAGCTGATATTTGGTTCATGCATGGATTGAAATCCGCGGCTAACAATGGCAAGCGGCTGAAGGCGCCGGCGTTCAAGCGCTGAGGCGATTTTTCGCTGTTAGACGATGGTTTCAATCGTCCAGGCCAGACTTTACCCTTACCGTGCGGAGACGTTCGTTGAGCAGATCAACCAGCGCCTCGGCCCGCATCCCATAAGTGTCGGGCAGGCTTCCCTCGCTGCCCGTCAGCGCAACGTTGGCTTGCTTCAGTCCGGAGCTGCCGGAAGCATGTCCGTCGGCATAGGTAATGCCGACCATCTTGCTCGCGGTGAATCCTGTACTGCGGATTTTGATGACTGAGAAACGCTCGATATCGTGCCAGGGAATGACGCTGGTGCGGCCAAAGTGGCTGATGAGCAGACCGTCCGGATCCACGCGCAGGAATGAGTTGTTGAGCATCAATTGGAACGCAAATACAAGCGCGCCCAAGCCGAAAAAGAAAATCGTCAGATACCCCATCCAGGGATTCTCCCCCACCAACCACCAACCGCCGATGGCAAAAAGAACGGAGACCAGCAGCAGCCCGAGCAATTTCCTTTTTGAGGGGTAAAGCGTCAGGGTGTCAAGGTGATTGGTCATGCCCGATCGCCTCCTCTTCAGAGTGATTGCGCGCTTTCCCGCGTCTGGTTTCCGTTCGCCGGTCCAGCCATTGGAGCGCTTTACGCAGCAGCCAAATCAGCAGGATGATAGGAACGGCTGCCAGCAGGAGCAGGGGCAGCGCATAGAGTACGAACCAAATGGCTGCACTTCCCAGCCCCTTCAGGCTATTGAGGAGCGCGCGTACGGCATCCCGTGCGACCACCATGGGCCGCCAGGCGTTGTCCAATACGGGTTGGGTAAGGGCGTCGGGCGTCAATTCCAGCGTCAGGGTGGAGAGCCCGACCAGATTATCGAGCATGTTTTTGCGCCCCTGTAGCTGCTCAATTTGGGCCCGAATCTGCGTGATGTTGTTGTAGACGGCCAGGATATCTTCCGAAGTGGCGTCGGGGCGCTCCCGCACCTCGGCCAGGAGGGCCAGCAGCTCCTCTTCGGCCGCGCGCAGGTTGCGAAGCTGGGCCTCCGTGTCGCTGTACTGATCGGTCACGTCTTCCCGGGTGACCGACTCGGAGCGTACATCCACAGCCAAATCGTGCATGGCGTCCATGAAAGGTTCCAGCTCTTCGGCGGGCACGCGGACGGTCATGGAGCCGCGCAGGAGTTCACTGCTGCCGTACGCGCTCATGTAGAGATTGGCGTCGGAGACATAGCCGTTTACCTCCGCCAGCTTGGCTTCGATGGTATCGACCGCGGTCTGCGTGTCGCTTACCGCCAGGTCCATTTCCGCCCGGGCGATAATTTTGCGCGCCGTTTGGGCAGCGGGCAAGGGCGCGGCGCTCGCCTCCCCCTCAGCATAGAACGCATCGTCGGCGACGGGCGCTTCCGACGCCGGGGCCGACATGCCCGCATTATCCATGACCGCGACATTCTGCTGTGCAGCCGCGCATGCGGTCAGGATGAGCGCGATGATGGAGAAGACGACAACAATCGACGTTCTGTTTGTTTGCATGGGCGGCTTCCTCATTTGAAGGGATCGTGGTTTGAAGGAATCATGAATGCCGGCGGCGATAACGCGGCGGATATTCAGGCTGCTCTCACCGACTGGCGGTGAGCACTATTTTTGCTGCGGTATGCACGCCTAGCTGTAGCCCTGAGCGCGCAAGGACTTGCTGATCGAGACGTACGATGCCCCGCGCATGTTCCGCGTCGCCGGTTTTCTCGCTCCATGGTAAGCGATGATAGGATAAAGCAAAACCACTGAGTAAATGCCGCGGCGGACTGTACCGAGGAGCCTATCATGCAAACATCGGCGTTTGGCGAAAAATTTTTGGACGATTGCGGTATTTTACAGTTGATGGCCGATTTGGGCGAGGCCGCGTCCCGACCGGGGGCTATCATGCTGGGCGGCGGTAATCCGGCCCATATTCCAGACGTCCAGGCGCTCTTCCGTCGCCGCATGGCCCTCGTTCTGGACAGCGAAAACGATTTTGAGACGCTTATCGGCAACTATAGCGCGCCCGCGGGCGACCTGGCGTTTATTGATGCCGTGGTTGCCCTCTGTCGTCGTCGCTTCGGCTGGGAGATCGGTCCCGAAAATGTGGCCCTGACGAATGGCAGCCAGACCGCCTTCTTCTGTCTCTTTAACCTCTTTGGCGGTACGACGCGGGACGGTCGTAAGCGCAAGATTCTCCTGCCCCTGGCGCCCGAGTATATCGGCTATGTGGATGCGGGCATTGAGGACGATCTCTTCGTTTCGGCCCGCTCCCGGATCGAGTTCCTGGCGGATCGCCTCTTCAAGTATCATGTGGATTTTGATGCGCTCGAAATCGGCGACGAAATCGGCGCCATCTGCGTCTCCCGGCCCACGAATCCCACCGGCAACGTTCTGACCGAAGAGGAGATGGCCACCCTCGGCGCCCTGGCCCGGGCGCACGGCATCCCCTTTATTGTGGACAACGCCTACGGCACGCCCTTTCCCGGCATCATTTATACCGAGGCTACGCCCGCGTGGGATCCCAATACGGTCATGTGCATGAGCCTTTCCAAGCTGGGCCTGCCCGGCGCGCGCACGGGCATCGTCATCGCCAACGAGGAGATTATCCGGGCCCTCACCGGCATGAACGCGGTGATGAGCCTGGCGCCCGGCTCCTTCGGCGCATATTTGGCCCTGGACCTCATGCGCAGCGGCGAGATCGTGCTCATGAGCAATACTATCATCCGGCCCCACTACCAGCGCAAGGCCGAGCGTGCGCTGGCTTTGCTGCGCCAAGCCCTGGCCGGAACGCCCGCCTATATCCACAAGCCGGAGGGCGCCTTCTTTTTCTGGCTCTGGTTCAAGGACCTGCCCATCAGCGCCCAGGAGCTTTATCGGCGCTTGAAGGAGCGTAACGTCATCATCGTGCCCGGCCACTACTTCTTTCCCGGTCTGGCGGAAGAGTGGCCCCATCGCCACGAGTGCATCCGCATGAGTTACGCGGGCGCGCCCGACGTGGTGGAAGCCGGTATCGAAATCATCGCCGAAGAAGTGCGCCGCGCGTACGCTTCGTAATTCTATTGGCGGTTTTTTGTTCCGACTGGCGCTCCCGGCGGCATCCCGCTCCGCCACTCCGCTACTCTGCTACTCCAACAATCGAGGCGTCTCTATGTCTTACTCCAGCCGTGAAGTCCATTTGCTCTCCCGCCCTGTGGGCGAACCGACTCCCGTCAATTTTGAACTGGTTACCATAACGTTGCCCGCGCTCCAGCCCGGTCAGGTTCTGGTGCGCAATCGCTATCTCTCCGTGGACCCCTACATGCGCGGTCGCATGGTGGATCGCAAGAGCTACGTGCCGCCTTTTCGCCTGGGCGAAGTCATGACCGGCGGCGCGGTGGGCGAGGTCGTCGAGTCCAATGGCGGCCCTTTTCAGGCGGGCGATTGGGTCCAGAGCATGCACGGCTGGCGTGAGGCGTTTGTCAGTGACGGCCGGGGCCTGAGCAAGGTTGATCCGGCGTTGGCGCCCCTGCCCGCCTATTTGGGCGTCATGGGCATGCCAGGTCTGACGGCCTACGTGGGCCTGCTGGATATGGGCAAGCCCCAGGCGGGCGAGACCGTTTATGTTTCGGGCGCGGCGGGCGCAGTCGGCTCCATCGTTTGCCAGATCGCCAAGCTCAAAGGCTGCTACGTCGCGGGCAGCGCGGGCTCGGACGCCAAGACGGCCTGGCTCATGCAGACCGCGGGCGTTGACGCCGCGTTCAACTACAGAACCACGCCCGTGCCCGCGGGCCTGGCCCGCAGTTGCCCCAACGGTATCGACGTATTTTTTGATAACGTGGGCGGCGGCACGCTGGAGGCCGCATTGGGCCGCATGAACGACTTCGGCCGCATTGCCGCCTGCGGATCCATCTCCCTCTACAATGCGACCCGCCCCGAGCCCGGCCCGCGCAATCTTGGACTTATCGTGCCCAAGCGCCTCACGCTCCAGGGCTTCATCGTCTCGGATCACGACGACCGCATGCACGACTTCTACCGCGACATGAGCCGGTGGATCGCGGCCGGCCGGATCAAGTGGGAAGAGACCGTTTACTCCGGTATCGACAACGCCGTCCCCGCCTTCCTCGGCCTCTTCTCCGGTAAGAATCTGGGTAAGATGGTTGTGGAAATTTAACCCTTATGCCACCCATCCTCGTTTGCGGCCACACAAATCTGGAAACCACCTTGCGTATTGATGGCTTCCCGCTGGACTATACGCCGGTGCGCTATGCGTTTGATGCCATCAGCAGCACGGCCGCGGGCGTGGGCTTTAACGTCGCCAAGGCCCTGCACACGCTGGGCAATGAGGTGCGCCTCGCTTCCATCGTCGGGCCGGACGTGGCCGGCGCCCGGATTCGCGCTGCTGCCGTCACTGCGGGCCTGGATGCAAGCGGCATTGTGGACGCAACCGATGCCACCGCCCAGTCGGTCATCCTCTATGATGGGGCGGGGCGTCGCCAGATTCACACCGATTTGAAGCAGGTGCAGGATGCCCACTATCCGCGCGATCGATTTACCCGATCCATGCAGGGCTGTCGCGCGGCCGCGCTCTGCAACATCAACTACTCGCGGCCGCTCCTGGCTCCGGCCAAAGAAGCGGGCCTGCTCATCGCCACCGACGTCCATACCATCAGCGAACTGGATGACGCCTATAATGCCGATTTCATGGCCGCAGCTCACATCCTCTTCATGAGCGGCGAGCGTCTGCCTGTGCCGCCTGAGGCATGGGCGGATGCAGTGATGGCCCGCTATGCCCCCCATATCCTCGTCATTGGCCTGGGCGGGAATGGCGCGCTGCTGGCCACGGAAGAGGAAATCGTAAGGACGCCCGCCGTGGCCCCTGCGTCGGTTGTCAGCACCGTCGGGGCGGGCGACGCGCTCTTTTCCTGCTTTCTCCACGCCTATCTGGCCGGTTATGCTCCCCGGGAGGCTCTGCGGCGAGCCGTCCTCTTCGCCGGACGCAAGATTTGCGCCCCGGCCGCGTCGGACGGTTTTCTCACCGCGGATGAGCTGGAGAGGTCGGCTCGTATCTGATTTCTGTCTAGACAGCATTACGGAAGGTTGATCGATCCCTTATGCATCTTCGTCGCCTCGAGCTGGCTACCCGCCCGCTTGCCGACCAAACGTCATTTTATACCCGCCTCTTGGGCGCGGACCCTCTCGTTGCCACGGATGAGGGGGTTGAGTTTGCAGTCGGCTCTTCGTGCCTCTCTTTCCGGCAGAACGATGCGCCGGCCCGCTATCACTTTGCCTTTAATATCCCTGAGAATCGCTTCGACGACGCCCGGGCCTGGATTCAGAATTTTGCGCCGCTGATTGCCGATGGCGCGGGGCGGACTGTCTTCTCGTCTCCCGGGGGCTGGAATGCCCATATCCTCTATTTCGTCGATCCCGCGGGCAATATCGGCGAACTGATCGCGCGCCACAAATTGGACAACGCAGACGCCGCGCCCTTCTCCGGCCGCAGCTTGCTCTGCGTCAGCGAGATCGGCATTGCGGCGGATGACGTACGCGCAACCGGCCGCGCGCTCTGCCGGCAGACAGGCGCGGAACCTTATTACGGAGCCGATGAAGGGACCTTTATGCCCATCGGCGATGAGCACGGCCTGTTGATCCTGGTCAAGCAGGGGCGCATCTGGTTTCCTGATACCGGCGTGCCGGCCCTGCATCTGCCCCTGCGCGTGGAGATCGAAAACGAGGGCCGGGAGATCGTGTTGACCTTCCCGCGTTGAATAGGGCAAAATCCATGGTAGGGACCGGCCTCCGTGCCGGTCCGCACCCCCGCGATACGACAAAACCCGGAATCCCCGACGCAACGGGCGGGCACGGGGGGCAATGACATAAATTCATGACGCAATCACTCACACTATGCTGATACTTCACGCACACTGGCAACCATCGCCGGCGCCTGATGCAACCGGCCGATTCTATTTCTGGGCGGAGACGGCTGACGTCGCGGCGCCCACAGGCAAAGTGGATCGCCGTCGCAAGCGCGCGGCTTCCCATCCCTTCGCGCTGGATCACGGACGGCTGACCGTGGAACTGAAGCGCCTCTCCAGGCTGGATCAAACGGGGCGTGCTGCGGAGCTGACCCTCCGCTTACCCACGGGACGTATCGCGCCCCAGCCCTCGCCCGCCCTGGTCCATGAATGGGAACTGAATCAGGGGGGTCTGCGCCTGCACCCCTGGAAGATTCCCGCGCTGCAACTGACTCCGGCCGACGCCTTCTATCTCCTGTCTAATTTACCGACCGGAGCGGACGATCGCCATGCCGTCTATCTCCACCTGGGCGATGATCTGCGCTTCTGGCAAGCCGCGGCCCGCCTGGCGCTGGAAGCATTGGTGCAGCAGAAATATATGCCCGGCTTGATCGAGGCGAACGGAGACGACGCCCAGGATGCGAATCTGTACGCACGCTGGTTGCCGGTGTTGGACGGCCCCCGCGACGGCCCCAGGTTGACGACTCTGCGCAATGCCATGCCGCCACTCTGTCGCGCCGATGCCGAAGAAGATGAACCGGGCGCGCGCTTTCTTCTCGATACTTTTCTCAACGCAATGGTCGATGATCTTGTCCGGCGTTGGGCAGTCGCCGGCGAGAGGCAGAGCCGAGACGCGCAAACGGCTTTATTCCTCGATGCGCTTACGAGTCGAGCTCCTGAGCGAACCTCCGAGCAAGCTCCCGATCGAGCCCGAAACATCGTCGATTTTCCGGCCGCGCAAAAGCAGCAGTGGCTGCTCGGCTATCGGGCCTGGCTGCGCAATCTGCGCGCGGCTGGGGATGCGTATTTCCGTGTCGCGCTGCGTCTGGAACCGCCCGCGTCCGGCGGCGATGATGAGAAATGGGCGCTCCATTATCTGCTTCAGGCCCGGGACGATCCGAGTCTGCTCATCGACGCCGCTCAGATCTGGGCGCGCAATCGTCTCTCCTCTTCTCCGTTGGCGGACCGTCTGGGCAATGCCCAGGAGCTGCTCTTGACCGGATTGGGCTTTGCCGCGCGTCTGAGTTCGCCTATCCGCGAAAGTTTGCAGAGTAAGCAGCCCGCCGGCGCCCGTCTCTCGTCCGATGAAGCGTATGCCTATCTGCGCGAAGCTGCTCCCTTGCTGGAAGAGAGCAGCTTCGGCGTCTTTGTACCGCCCTGGTGGAACAAGCCCAATGCGCGCCTGGGCGTTCGCCTTCAGATGAGCGGACAGGGAAGCAGCGAAAGCGCCGCGTCCGGTCTGCTCACCATGGAGAATCTGGTCAGCTACCAGTGGCAGCTCTCCGTTGCGGGCGAACCGTTGAACGAGGATGAGTTTCAATCGCTGGTCGCGCTCAAATCGCCGCTGGTGCAGGTGCGCGGCCAATGGGTGCAACTGGATCCCGAACAGATCGAAGCCGCGATTCGCTTCTGGCAACGTCAGGATGGAAGACACGAGATCGGATTGCTGGATGCAGCCGGATTGGCCCTGAATGCCCAGGAGACCGACGGCTTGACCGTGGAAGGCGTTGATGCGCAGGGTTGGTTCAAAGAGTGGCTCGATCGTTTTACAGGGCGCGAGACGCTGGAAGTGCTGGACACGCCCGCGGCGCTTCACGCCGAATTGCGCCCTTATCAACGCTTCGGCTATTCGTGGCTCGATTTCCAGCGCCGCTGGCAGATCGGCGCCTGTCTGGCCGATGACATGGGGCTGGGCAAAACGATCCAGACGCTGGCCATGCTCCAGCAGGCCAAGGATGCGACGGGATCCCTGCCCGCGCCCATGCTCCTGATCGCGCCGACTTCGGTCGTCGTCAACTGGGCCAAAGAAGCGGCCCGCTTTACGCCTGGGCTGAGCATCATGGTTCACCAGGGCGGGGATCGCCTGCGCGGCGATGAGTTTGTCGCCGAGGCGGGCAATCATGACATTGTGGCCACAAGCTATGCGCTCGTCCGGCGTGACGAGGATTTCCTCAAGCCGGTTCGCTGGTTCGGCGTCGTGCTGGACGAAGCCCAAAATATCAAGAACGCCGAGACCAAACAGGCGCGTGTCATCCGCCGGCTGGATGCGGACTTCCGACTGGCCCTGACCGGGACGCCGGTGGAAAATCGGCTGAGCGAGCTTTGGTCCATCATGCAATTTCTCAACCCCGGCTTTCTGGGCAGTCAGCGTGCGTTTCGACAGAACTTTGCGTTGCCGATCGAGCGCAACAATGACGAGAGCGCCGCCCAACGCTTGCGTCGCATGGTTACGCCCTTCATCCTGCGCCGGGTGAAGACCGACCCCACCGTTATCCAGGATCTGCCCGAGAAGCAGGAGACCAAGGAGTATTGCACGCTCTCCACCGAGCAGGCCACTCTCTATGAAGCGGTGGTGCAAAATGCGCTCCAGAGCATCAACAGCGCCGAAGATGACATGACCCGGCGCGGGCTTGTGCTCTCCATGCTCATGAAACTCAAGCAGATCTGCAATCATCCCGGCCAATTCCTGCATCAACTGGATGGCGAACCGGCCGACAACCCCGGGCAAGTGCGCAGCGGCAAGCTTGCACGCCTGAGCGAGCTGCTGGACGAGCTGCTCGACGCGGGCGATCGGGCCCTGATCTTCAGCCAGTTCACCGAAATGGGCGGCTATTTGCAAAAGTATCTTCAGTTGCGCTATGGGCGTCCGGTTCTCTTTTTGCATGGCGGCGTTCCCGCCCGTCGCCGCCAGGAGATGGTGGAACGCTTCCAGGATGAGCGGGACGGCCCGCCGATTTTTGTGCTTTCGCTCAAGGCGGGCGGCACCGGGCTCAACCTGACCCAGGCCAATCACGTTTTCCACTATGACCGCTGGTGGAACCCCGCAGTGGAAGATCAGGCCACCGATCGCGCCTTCCGCATCGGCCAGACGCGCAATGTGCAGGTGCATAAATTCGTCTGCGTCGGCACGCTGGAAGAGAAGATCGACGCGATGATCGAAGAGAAGAAGGCGCTGGCCCAGGCGATTGTGGGCGGCGGCGAAAACTGGTTGACGGAACTCTCAACCGACGATCTGCGTGATCTGGTCCTGTTGCGCAAGGAGCTGGTTCAATGACTGGTTCAATGAAACGAGGCGACAAATGAGTCGGTATGAACGGTACAACAGCAGCCGGGCTATTGATACAGACAAAGGCATCAAGGCGCGCAGCAAACGGGGCGATTTTGCGGAAAACTGGTGGGCCCAGCGCTGGATCAAGGCGCTGGAGCGGATCACCGACGCGGGGCGTCTGCGCCGGGGTCGCAGCTACGCGCGCAAAGGCCAGGTCCTGTCGTTAACGGAAGAACGCAGCGCGATCCACGCCAAGGTTCAGGGTTCGCGCAGCAGACCTTATAGCGTGACGATTCAACTTCAGCCGCTCAGCGACAGCGAATGGGATGGGGTGATGCAGGCGCTCTCTGAACAGGCGCTCTTTACCGCGCAACTATTGGCAGGGGAGATGCCCCACGAAATTGAAGAGGTCTTCCAGGCCGCGGGCGCGAGTCTCTTCCCGGACAAAAAGAGCGAACTGATCACCGAATGCTCTTGCCCGGATTGGGCCAATCCTTGCAAACATGTGGCCGCAACCCATTACATTCTGGGCGAACAATTCGATATCGATCCCTTTCTGCTCTTCCGCCTGCGCGGCCGGGATCAGGCCGCGATCGTCCATGCGTTGCGCTCCATGCGCGCCGCGGATCAAGCTGAAACCGCGGATCATGCTCTGGCCGAAGCGGGCGTTGACTATGCCACAGAGAATTATGCCGCGGACAATTATGCCGCTGAGAGTGACACGCCGCTCGATCAGTCGGTGGACGATTTCTGGCGCATGGGGGAATCGCTGGACCATTTCCCCACCTACCTTCACGAACCGACCACGCCCATGTCGATCCTGCGTCGCCTGGGAAAACCGGCCTTTTTGAGCGACAACGCGCCGACCGCGTTCAGGCCGATCTATGAACGCATCTCCCAGGAAGGACTCGATATCGCTTATACTGGCGGATCGGATCGGAATGATGCGATTGAACCCGATGATGAACTTGAACTCAGCGATGATCTTGATCCGTCGCAGGATGAGCATTGAAGAGGAATAGAAGATGGCTCGTATACAGGATTTTTTGCTGGATGAATACACCAGTGATGATTTGAAAAGCCTGCTCGACCTGACCGGCACAAAGAAGAAGCCGACGCGCAAGGCCGAGCGCGCCGCGCTGCTGGAGGAGATTCTGACGGACCCGGCTGAAGTCAAAAGGCTGTGGGGCGAAATGGATGAGGTCAGCCAATTGGCGCTGGCATTCGCCTATCACAGTGATGGCCTTTTTACGGCGAATGCGTTCTCTGCTCAATACAACATGTTGCCTCAACGCCCCAAAAAGCGCAGTTACTCCTGGTATGGCGAGCCGATGTTGCTGGATCTCTTTATGCCGGGATCGTTGCGCGGCTATATCGGCAACAGAAGCATCTACCCGGATGTGATGCCGCTGCTGGCCCCGCTCATGCCGCCGCCGGATCGCTTTGAACTGCGTGGAATAGAGAACCCGCCGCCGCATTCGAGTCTTCAAGGCTTCACCTATGCTGTGGAAATCCTTCCCACCGAGAAAGCGGGACGACAGGATCTCTTGCTTGTTCTGAGTCTGGTCGAGCAGGGCGGGCTTCGCTTCGCCCAGAAGAAAGATCCGACGTTGACGCCAAAGGGCGCGGAGATGCTGGAGGCGGCAATCACGCCTTTGGCGGATGGGGCGACCGGCGCGTTTCTCTCCCGTTTGCGTGCCTATGGTCTGGTCATCTTTGCTGTGGAATCGGGTCTCGTATCCGGCTCCGGCAAAAATTTTTGCCTCACCGAATTGGGAAAACAATATCTGGTCACAGAGGATCCCGCGCTTCTTCTCGACGCCTTTACGGTCTGGAGCGAAGAGGCGAGCTTTGACGAATTGACACGTATCGCCGCGATTCGGGGAACCCGTTCCAAAGGACTCAAATTAACGCCGCCGGCAGAGCGTCGCTCCCGCATTGTGGAAGCGCTCTCCTGGGCGCCCGTGGGCGTCTGGATCTCCATCCATGAATTTTATCGGGCGCTCCGGGCCTGGCAACTGGATTTTGAGATCGAAGAAGGCGGGCTGGAAAAGCTCTATGTCGGCTACCAATATCGCTCCGGCGGCTACTACGAACCGTGGGCTGACGGCGGCGACATGTGGCTGCTGACCAATGGTCTCTACATCAACGCAATTTTCTTTGAATACCTGGCCGCCATCGGCGCGATTGATCTGGTCTTTGTGGAGGATGTCGACTATTTCCCCGCGGCGACCTACAACGGCGATGACGTGAAACCCTACAGCGATTATGACGGCTTGTCCGGCTTTCGCATCACACCGCTGGGCGCGTATCTCTTTGGCCAGGCGAAGAGCTACACGCCGCCCAAATCCGCGACCGAGGCTCTCTTCTCTCTGAACGATGCGGGGGGCGTGACATTGCTGAATCCCGCCGCCTTGTCTTCCGCTCAATCCGCCCAGTTGGAACAGATCGCTGACGGAAGCGGCGCAACTTATCGACTCTCCAAAGAGAAACTCCTGACCATTTTGGAGGAGCAAAAGGATCTGGATATGCAGCGACTCTTCCTGAGCCAGCGCAATCAGGGACCGCTGCCCGCCGGGGTTGAAGCGTTGCTGGCGACAGCGGAAAGGGACAGCAAAGCGTTCCGCCTGAAGACGCCCATGGTGACAATCTCCGTGCGTTCGGAAGAATTGGCGCAATTGGTGATGGAGGATCCCGTCGCGGGCAAGATCGCACGCCAGTTGGACAGCCGGACATTGTTGATTCCCGCAAACCGGGAGACCGCGTTTCGGAACGCCCTGCGCGATTTGGGATACGGTTTGGGCTGATCCTGATCGATTTTCGGCGGGATTGAGCAGCGACATTCAGTCAGATGCAGCAAAACAATGTCCCCAGCACGGACCAAGACCGGATCGATACCCCAAGTGGTCCGGGTCCGTGCCGGGGACATGACGCCGCGGCAGCGCAAATTTTTCCCAATGGCATCTTCTCCCTCTCTGCGCGATAATACCCCGGACCAACCAGCGCGATCACCCACATCAGGAGACCCCCCATGGACGCTTCCTTCTCGCAGAACGCCCAGTTGACCTGCCCCAATTGCCGCCGCGCCTTTGACGCCGAGATTTGGCTCATCGTTGACGCTGCCGCACGGCCCGATCTGCTGGAGCGAATCCGCGCCGGCGCGCTACACGACATCCCCTGCCCCCACTGCGGCGAAGCCGGTCAAATCGACGCGCCCCTGCTCCTCTACCGGCCCGACAACGAGCCGCGCCTCGTCTTCTCCCCGGCCCAGGGAACCACCGCCGAGCAGGACCGGGAGCAGGCGAGCGGGCTGACGGGTGCGTTGGCCCAGCAGCTGGGCAACGCCTGGCAGGACGCCTGGCAGGAGGAGCTTTTGGTTCTGTCCCGGCCGCTTCTGGCCGCGGCCCTCAGCGATGACCCGGAGGCGGCGCTGGCCGGCATGATGGATCGGGCCGAGGCCGCGCTGGAGAAACTGCGCACCGAAGATCCGGAGGCCTACGCCCAAATGGAAGCGGCCGCCCGCGCGGCCGCTGACGATGGTGATGACGAACCGGATGCCCAGGCCGCACCCCCCCTGCTCCAGGCGCTCAACGACTTCATCCGCGCGGACTCCTGGAATGAATCCCGGCGCATCGTCCAAGAACACCCGGATCTGCTCAGCGACGAAGCCGACGGACTGCTGGCCCAGGCGGTTGACCGGGCCCGGGCTGACCACAACCAGCAGGCAGCCACGGTCTATGCCGAACACCTGGCCCTGCTGCGCCGCTGCCGGGCTGTGGGCATTGAAGAAGCCTTTGCCGAAAAGATGGGCGGGCGAGATGAGGCGGATTCCGGTGAGATTCCGCCCGAGCTGCGCCCGCTGTTGGAGGCCATGGCCGCATTGCCCGAAGAGGAGCGAACTACGCTGGCGGGGCTTTTTGCCGATGCTGAGAGCATGGAAGAATTATTGGCCGCGCTGGAGGGGCATCCGCATCTGCGCGACGCGCTGGTCGCAGCCGCTGCCGGTCGGAGCGGGCCGGAGATTCCGCCCCAATTTGCCGATGACTTGCAGGCCGCGCAGCAGACTGAGACGCGCTATCGGCAGACAGGCGATTTCGCCGCGCTGGGCATGGCCCAGGCCGCGTGGCGACGTATTCTGGATCACCCGGACTTTGACCATGCACCCGACCGCTTCCGCCTGGCCGTTTTGAATGATGCCGGCGGCGTCTTCTTGCGCGCCTATTGGGCCAGGGGCCGGGCTGCCGATCTGGATTTAGCGCTCCAATTCTGGACGGAGGCGGTGGAGGCCACGCCTGCCGGGTCGCCGGATCTGCCTTCTCGCCTCAACAATTTGGGGAACGGACTGAGCGACCGGTTTGCCCGGAGCGGACGGGAAGCGGATCTGGAAGCGGCGCGAACAAGCTATCGTCGTGCATGTGAACTCGGACAGGAGAGCGCAGTCGAGGAAGCGCTGCGCAGTGCGCGTAACTGGTCGAGCTGGGCGTTGGGTCGGTCCGCCTGGAACGAAGCTGTCGATGCCGGGGCACTGGGCCTGGCAGCGTTGGATCGTCTCTTTGCGGTCCAATTCAGCCGCGCGGATCAGGAGAACGCCTTGCAGCAGGGCCGGGCGCTGGCCGCGGCAACTGCCTATGCCCATGCTCAAATGGGCATGGAAGCGCAAGCAACGGAAGTCATGGAGCAAGGGCGCGCTCGTCTGTTGGCCGAAGCCCTGGAGCAAAATCGTCGGGATCTGGGCCGTCTGCCGGAACTTGGCCACGCTGATCTCTATGGCCGCTATCAGTCCATCCTGGAAGAGCGCCGCAGACTGCTGCAAATCGGCGAAATGGAGGCCGCGGGCGAAGCCGTGGCCGGTGCGCCCGCAGTCGGGGCGCGGCTCAACGCGCTGGATCAACTCTTTTCTGATCTTCAAACGGTCATCGCCGAAATCCGTCAAATTCCGGGCTATGAAGACTTCTTCGCCAAACCGGATTTTGCCCGCATCCAGAGCGCACTCGTTTCTGCGGACGGCACCGGAGCCGTCGGCGTCTATCTTCTCACTACATCGGTCGGCGGTCTGGCCCTCATCGTACATGGGGACGGCGTGGCCGCGCTTCAGTTGCCTGAACTCACTGACGAGAAGTTGGGTGAACTGCTACGATCCTGGTTTGGCGCCTATGACACTTATCTGAGTGAACAGAATAAAACTACCCGTCAAGGCTGGTACAAAGCGATCGAGGACATCACCGAAAAACTCTGGAAGCTGGCCATGGGGCCGCTGGCGGCCAGGCTTCACGGGCTTCTGGGGGAGAGCGATCCGCCGCCGGTGGTGACGCTGATTCCCGCGGGGCTGTTGGCTCTGTTGCCTTTGCACGCTGCGTGGACGCAGGACCCAACCGGCGAAAGCGCCCGCCGCTACTTCCTGGACGACTTCGCCGTGAACTACGCGCCCTCGGCCACCGCGCTGGGCCATAGCCGTGCCCGGGCCGGAGCCATGCAGACCATGGACGCGCTTCTGGCCGTGGACGAGCCCAGGCCGGTTCGCGCCGGCGGCCTGCCCAATTCCAAACGGGAGGTGGACGCCATCGGCAGCCTCTTTGGCGCGCCGACCGTCTTGCGCCACGCCCAGGCCACCCGCGCCGTCGCGCTGGCCGAACTGCCCGGCGCGGCCGTGGCCCACTTCTCCTGTCACGGCGGCAACGACTGGGGCGATCCGCTGAAAAGCGGTCTGCTCATGGCCAATGACGAGATGCTGACCACCCGGGATCTGCTGGGCGCCCGCCTGCCTGATGCCCGTCTCGCCACGCTCTCCGCCTGCGAAACCGGCATCGTCGGCGCCAAATTGCCCGACGAAGTGGTCATGCTGCCCAGCGCCATGGTCCAGGCGGGCTACGCCGGGGTAGCGGCTTCGCTCTGGTCCGTGAATGAGATCAGCACGGCCATGCTCATGGTGCGCTTCTACGAATATTGGCGCACCGAGGGGCTGGCGCCGGTCTACGCGTTGCGGGCCGCGCAGCGCTGGGTGCGGGACACGACCAACGGCGAGAAGGCTGATTATTTCGAGGGCTTTGTTGTGTCCGGCGCCCAAAAGATGGCCGGCGGGGTGGCGGCTGAGTTTTTCAGCGCCGCGCTGCTGAACAGAGAGGGAGCCGAGGCCCGTTCTTTTGATCATCCGGTCTGGTGGTCCGCCTTCACGTTGACCGGCGTCTGATGGCCGCTCTGTTGTGCGCCGGGCACGGGGCCGCCGAATCAATTCGGCGTCTGCTGCGGGAAACGCGCTGAAGCACGTTGGGGTATGCGCATCTCAACCGGCTTGAGCCGGTTTCCCATAACAGGCGGCGGTTTCAACCGCTGCCTGCCTTGCCGCTGCTGCGCTGAGCCACGGATAGGATAGGAGATGATTTCATGGATCGTGAAACCCTGGCCGCGGCGCTGGATCAGCTCTGGGACGAATTGCCCCAACTGATCGGCGCGGACTGGCCTGAAATCGCCGCGCAGGTACGCCAATATCGCGCACAATTACAAGACCCGGAGGCCGGACCGCGCGCGCAGGTGGAGATGATTAAAATCCTCTCGCACTATGCTGCGGCCTGGAAGCGTGTCGTCGAGCTTACGACCGGCAGGGATCAGACAGTTGAAAAGGGAATACAGCCGTATCACGAAGACGCAACCGCTACCCCCCCTGACTCCGACGTCGTCGTGAATACGGAAGGCGGCCTTGCCATCGGCGGAAACGTTCAGGTCAGCGGCGACTTCATCGGTGGGGACCAAATTGTTTACCCTCCTGCGCCCGCCCCGCGCACCATCCGCTACACCGACGTCGCCTGTCCCGGCCGGGTCTGGGCCCAGGAAGAACGCTTCACCGTGGTGGCGCGTCTGACCCATCTGCCCCGCTCCCGTGATGAAGATCTGGTCAAGCCGGTCGAACTGGATGGGATTGCGCCCGTTTTTGTGCAGCTCAACGCGCCCAATTTTACCCTGCTCACCCCCAACCGGCGGCCCCTGATCCTCCATCCCACCGAAGACAGCGAGGTCTCGTTTGATCTCAGGCCCAGGGAAGAGGGCCTTCATCCCATCGACGTGGAATACTGGCAGTGCGGCAGGCCGGTGGAAACGGTGCGGCTCATGCTGGAGGTGACGGCGACAAGCATGACCGGCGCTTCCGTGAGGGCGGCCCCCCGCCCCGTCCCCCTGGGCCCGGAGGTCGAACCGCCGGAGCTGCTGCTGCAAGTCACGTCTGCTGAGGTAGCGGGGCAGGCCCGGCTCTACTTCACCCTTTTTGAGGGAGATGCCGTCTCCGACTTGGGGTTTACGCCCTTCACCGCCGATCCCCGAGCCTATGCCGAAAGGCTTTTTGCCCACCTGGAGCGCCTGGCCCAGGATGCGGATGAGGCCAATCCGGCCCTGTCGGCGCAGCAGGAGGGGGAATTGCAGCAAATAGGCTGGCGGCTTTGGCGCCAATTAACGCCCCAACTGCTGAAAGACGAATATTGGCGCAAGCGGGAAGCGTGGGCGGGAAAGGCGCTTCTTCTGCTCTCGGATGAGCCCTACATTCCCTGGGAATTGCTCTGGCCCTATTCCCCTGCGGAGGAAGTTTCTGATGAACATCCCTGGGGCGTCTCCCTGCGCATGGTTCGCTGGCTGCGCAGCAATGGGAACGATTGGGGCTATCCGGGACCGCCGGCTGCGTTACGCCTCTCGCCCATGGCCTGCATTGCGCCCCGCGTGGGGCTGCCCATGGGCCCGGCCGAGCAGGAGATGGTGCAGGCGCTCGTGCAGCAACACGCTCTGTCCGATCTCTCGCCCGGCGACTGCACGTATGATGCGGTAAGCGCATTGCTGGAGACGGAGGACTACGCCTGGCTCCATGTTGCCAGTCACGGTTATTTTGACCGGGGCGATCCCGACGCCGGCGCCTGTATCGAACTGGAGGACGGCGCGCTGTGCGCCGACGCGATCTGCGGACCTTACATAGAAGGACGGATCGAAAGGAATCGCCCCGGCGTCTTTCTGAATACGTGCCACAGCGGACGGCAGGCCTGGTCTGTCTCCCGGCTGGGCGGATGGGCCAACGCGTTTATCGGCAGCGGGGCCGGGCTCTTCATCGCGCCCCTGTGGTCTGTGGCCGATGATGCGGCCTACCGGTTCGCCCAGGCCTTTTACAGTGCGCTGTTGGACGGGAAAACCGCGGCGGAAGCCGCGCGCAGTAGCCGCGGCGCGCTCTATGCGCCCGGCGATTCCACCTGGCTGGCCTATACCGTCTACGCATATCCCCATGCGCGTCTGGCGGGCTGAGCGCGGCTCCGTCCTACTCTTTCAGCGCGGCCAGCGTGGCCTCGATTACCTGACGCTGCTGTTCCTCCCGGCTGATGGCGGCCGGGTTATCGCCTGACTGCTCTCCGTACCAGCCGAACTGGGCATGGTTCCCGCCCTCGATAGCGACGAACTGGGCGTCTTCCGGCAGGAGCGGCCGCGACGCCTCGACCTCAGCGACGGTGGCCAGCCCGTCCAGCGTGCCGTAGATGGAGGCGGCGTTCAGCGGCGCATCACGCAGCGAGTTGCTCCCCGCGGGGTAGGAAGCCCAGAAGATGATCTCGCGTATGACATCCGGATGGTTGCCGGCATAACCGGCCGCCATGACGCCGCCCAGGGAATGGCCGCCTATGGCCCACTTGTCGATCGCGGGATACGCGGCTATCACTTGCCCGGCCCGATTGGGCGCAAAGACGGCCAGGTTCAGGGGCATGGGCGTGATGACCGCCAGATAGCCCGCCTGGGCCAGCGCCCGGGCCGCCGGCGCGTAGGCCCGGGCATCCACCCGCGCGCCGGGATAGAAGATGAAGCCCTGCTCCGGCGCGCCGCCCTCCGGCATGAAAACGAGCCACGGCTCGGTGCTCACGGTTACCGATGCGTCAGACTCCAGCGCGGCCAGGGCCTGGGGCATGGGCTGTGCGGCGTGATTCGCCCACAGCACGAAAGCGATGATGCCTATCGCTGACAGGACAGCCAGCGCCCCGCCCGCAATCCCCGCTATGCGCCAAACCGGGCGCTGCTTTTTTGCCGTCATCAAACATTCCTTTCTATTCTGCCCAATCCCGCAAAATCATCTCGCCCGCGACCTTCCCCGAAAGCGCGGCCATGGGCACGCCGCCGCCGGGATGGGTCGTGCCGCCCGCGAAGTAGAGGCCGGGCAGCTCCCGGGATCGATTGTGGGGGCGGCGGAATGCGTTGAGGGCCTGGTTGGATGAGAGGCCGTAGAGCGCGCCCCGCCATGCGCCCGTCTGCCGGGCAATATCGTCGGGTGTGAGGCGCACTTCGCTGCGAATTTTGCCCCGAATATCGTAGCCGTGGCGAGCCAGCGTCTGCAACACCCGCTCCCGATAGCCGGCGGCGTTGCGCTGCCAGTCAAACTGCTTGTCCCCCGCCGGCGCATTGACCAGGACGAACCAATTTTCGCAGCCGGGCGGCGCATGGGACGGGTCCTGCTTGGCCGTAATGGCCACGTAGACGGTCGGCTCCTGGGGCGGGCGACCGCGCTGAAAGATGTCGCTGAATTCGGCCCGGTAATCGTCGCTGAAGAAGATGTTGTGATGGGCCAACCGGGGATGCTCTCCTTCTACGCCCAGTAGCAGGATGAAGCCTGAGCAGGATGTCGGGCGGTTTGCCTGACGCCGTCGCCGGGCAGGCGTAGCAATTTCCGGCGGTAAGAGGTGCTGGTAGACCGTGGCCACATCCACATTGGCGATTACCGCGTCGGCGGGAATCGTCGCACCGTCGGCCAGGCGCACGCCTATGGCCCGACCGTCGCGCACCAGGATTTTCTCCGCGGGCATGCCGGTTTGGATTGCAACGCCCAGCTCCCGGGCCAGACGCTCCAGCGCCTGGGCGATGCGGTAGACGCCGCCCTGAGGATACCAGACGCCGCCGCTCAGCTCCACGTGGGCGATGACGCTGAGGGTAGCCGGAGCCTGGAAGGGGTCCGCGCCCACGTAGGTGGCGAAGCGATCCAGCAGCTTGCGCAGATAGGGTGATCGAACCCGCCGGGTAACGGCCTGATCCATGGTGCGCCAGGGATCGACCGCCAGAAACTGGAGGGGCGACGTCTTGCTCAGTGTGCTCAGGCTGGGCGGCTCGCCGTAGATGAAGACCGGCCCGGTGATGCGGTGAATTTTGGCCGCGTAGGCCAGAAACGCCAGATAGCCTTCCACATCCTCCGGGGCAAGCGCCTCGATTTGCCGGACCATGCGGCGCAGATCGGGCGTGGCGTCCAGTACCGTGCCGTCGCGGTAGAAGTAGCGGGTAAGGGGATCCACGGGCAGGAGCGTCAGGTACGCTTCCAGCCGCCTTCCGGCCGCGGCAAAGAGCTCTTCAAAGACGTGGCGCATGGTGATGACCGATGGCCCCGTATCCCAGCGAAAGCCGTCCCGCTCGATTTGACCCATCTTGCCGCCGACCGTTGCGTTTTGCTCGATGATGCTGACGCGTACGCCCTGGGCCGCCAGCCGAATGGCCGCGGCCAGTCCGCCCACGCCCGCACCGATGACCGTGACTTGTTTAGGAGCCATAGGGCGTTTCCTCCCGGATCGCAGCGGCCTGCTGCGCGGACGCGCGCTCGGAGACGATCCGTCCTTTCCAGCGCGCGCCGCCGTAGCGGAGCTGCTGCCAGGCGGCATTGCCGGCGATGACCGTCATGAGCAGGGCTGAGAGGGGCATGAAGGAAGCATCGCCTATGCGCTGACCTGTGGCCCAGGCCGTGATCCCGCGCACCGTTACGCCCAGGATGACCAGGATAAGAGGCCAGAGGGGCCGGCCCGGCCAGGGGAGCGCCCAACCCAGCCCCAGCCAGAGCCAGGGCCCCAAAAAGATCAGCAGATGGAAGGCCGTGGAGAGACCCAATAAAAGAAACGAATTGCGGTGCCCGGCCAAAATATTCTTCGTGTAGCCATGAAGAACTTCCGACCAATTGCAGTACATGCGACAGGTAATGAGGCCGTTGCCGTCGGCCAGACGCAGCGCACGCCCTGCGCCCTTGATCGCTTCGGCCAGGGCGATGTCCTCGACGATGCGCCCTGCTACTGCTGCATGACCGCCGCAAGCGTCATATGCTTCCCGGCGGAAGGCCATGCATTGACCATTGGCCGCGGCGGCCTGCCGCATGCGGTTGTTACGGACCATGGGCAGGGGCAGGTAGGCCAGTACGGCCAGGGCCATGAGCGGCACGGTGAGGCGTTCGGCCCAACTTCGGGTAATTTGCGTGGGCCACACGGAGAGCAGGTCTGCGCCGCTTGCGTTCATGATCTGGACGACGGCATTGATTGACCGGGGCTGCCAGCCCACATCGGCGTCGGTGAAGATGAGGATGTCGCCCGTGGCCGCCCGGCTGAGTTGATGACAGGCCCAGGGCTTGCCCAGCCGGCCCGGCGGCAATGGCGCGCCGATCAGCAGACGAATGCGCCCATCTTCCTCTGCGGCCGCCCGCACTGCCTCGGCCGTATCGTCAGTCGAATTATCGTCCAGGACCAGAATTTCCAATCCGGGATCGTCCTGTTTTTGGAGCATTCTCAGGGAGGAGCCGATTATGCCGGCTTCATTGCGCGCGGGGATGAGGAGCGATACCCTGGCTTCCGGATTCAAATTGCCTGCCGCAAGGCGGGGAAAGCGCCAGGCGTTGAACACGGCGATGATCAGCATAACGACCAGCGCGCCGGTAACAAAATAAGCAATGAGCAGGAAGGCGATCATGAATAAGCGGGTGAACAGGTGATGCGTGAGGCGTGACCCGTGACAAGCTCCACCACTCGATTTCTCATTTCTCGTTCCTCATTTCTCGTTACCCTTCACGCCTGAAATCAGCGCGATGCTTCCACATGATAATCGACATCTGTCCCAGCCAGACGGCCGGCATGACGGCCCGGGGCGGTTGGGTGACAAGGCCGTTCCATGCCGGCGGCGTGAACCAGAGCCAGGCCAGCATGCCCGTCATGGCCAGGAGGACTGCCCGTCCATTAGCGCCCGTAAACGGGACGAACAGGCCCAGCAGCAGGCCGCCGATTGTCGGTCCTTCCCACGCCGTAAGCGCCGCCCAGACGCCGCCTGTGACGGCTACGGCCTTGCCGCCCCGGAAGCCCAAAAAGGGCGAAAACGCATGGCCCGCCACGGGCGCAATCGCGACGGGAACGAGCGACCAGCCATAGAGGCCGCCCACAGACGCGGCCAGCGCGACCGGCGCCGCGCCTTTGAGCATATCCAACGCCAGCGCCAGCGCGGCCGCGCCCTTACCGCCCGCCCGCAGCACATTGGTCGCGCCGGGGTTGTGGTCTCCGTAGGTGCGGATGTCCGTCTTGAGGGCCAGGCGGCCGATCCAGAGGGAAAAGGGCAGAGAACCGGAGAGGAAGGCCAGAAGCGTCCAGGCGAATACGCTAGGCATGACGGGGAGCCTGTGCACGTGAAAGGAAGCGCGTCGCACCCTGACGGCGCAGAGCCAGGGCCAGCATGAGGCCCATTCCGGCCGCGCCCGCCAGGGCCGGACCGGGCATGCGCCAGAAGACGAGCAGGCCGACAGTCTGGAGCGCCCAGGTGAGTGCGTAGACGATGAGCAACGGCCGCATGGGCAGGGGAAGCGGTCGGGCCGCCCAGGTGAGGAGGGCGGCGCTCAGCATCCAGCCGCCGAAGTTGACCCAGGGAATGCCGAAATAGCCGCCCGGTTGATCCCACACCCAAAAGCCCCAGGCCGTCATTTGCGGGTCCAAAAAAAGGTCCCAGGCGGTGAAGGCCAGGGCCGCGACCAGCGTAAAGCGCATCCCGCTCCAGCGGCCGGCGACGGCTGCGGCGATGGCCCAGGCGGGCGGCAGCAGCATGAGCCAGGCCAGGGGAATCAACAGGGGCACGTGGCCGATCTGGGGCGTCAGGCGTTGCGTGTAGTGATAGGAGCCGAAGGGAATGCCCGTGGCGCTGCCTATGCGCTCGATGGTCCATGCGCCTGCGAGGATGACGAGCACGGTCACGAGCGTGCGGCGCTTGCCCCACGCCCGGCCCAGCAGGGTTGTCACCGCGGCCGCCAGCAGCGCGACCGAAAGCGTGGCCGCGCCGGGCAGTGCTCCGTCCCCCATGGTCCAGCGGATGATAGGCACGGCGATCATGCTGAGCGTCCAGGCTATGAGCAGGAAGGTGAAGGCGCGGGGCGTCTTCTTCATGCCGGCGCGTCCGCTTCCAGCCCGCGTCCGCTCTGGGCCATGCGCGCCAGAGCAAACTGCTGGATGGCGTTGACGATGTCCGCCTGTGTGCCCGGCTTCATGCGCGTCAACTCGTGATCTCCTTCGACCAGGTGCAGCTCTGCCGGCCCGGCCAATTGCGCGGCCAAACGCGGCGTGAGCGAGGGATGCGCAAGTACGTCCGCTTTGCCCTGGACGATAGTCACCGGCGCTGTGACCTGGGGCGCGGCCGCATACCCGGCGCGCCCCGCGGCCCGGACTTCCCCCAGCACCGAGACGGGAAAGGTAAGCTCACGGATAGCGGCCTGGGTTGCAGGATCGTCCAGATCGGCATCAGGCAGAATTTGATAGAGCATGTCGCGCAGCTCCCGGTCGCTGAAATCGGCTTGCTTGAAGACGCGCAACTCCGGCAAGAGCCGCCGGGCCAGGGGGTAGAGTCCGTCAATCACGCGGTTGTTGACGCGCCAGAACGGGGCGAAGAGCAGCAGCGCATCCACGTTCATGCGCGCGGAAGTGAGCAGGGAGAGAGCCGCCCCCACCGAATTGCCCGCCAGCGCCACGCGGGGATATTGTGCGCGCAGCCCGGCGGTTGCCGCTTCAATAGCGGCTGCCCAATCTTCATAGGTGTATTGGTCAATCTGAAAAAAATCCGGACCGAAGCCGGGCAAAAGAATGCCCTGGACCGTCCAGCCCATGGCGTGGAGAACCTGGCCTACGGACCGCATCTCCATGGGCGTGCCGGGAAAGCCATGGACCAGCAGCGCGGCCCAATCTCCATCCCCCTGCCAGTAAAACGGCGCATTTTCCGGCCCGGCGTAAGGGCGTAACGTGGACGTCATGGCTGATCTCCTGCAACGTTGACGGCTTTATGGCGGAATTGCCGGACCAGCCGTGCGATCCATTGCGTAACGCCGGCGGGCGCCCGTTGCTGGCTCCCGCGCGCAAGCACCAGGGTCATCCCCAGGACGACCAGGATATTGGTGATAAAAAAGAAGACGATTTCTTCCAGCGGCAGGTTGCCGATCAGGATGCCGGTGGATTGGGCGGGATCGATGCTCCACGTGCCCGCGCCGATGGCCACAGCATCGCCCAGGCAGAGGTAAATAGTCACGGGAACCAGCGACCAGAAGACGAGACGGCGATAGCGCCAAATGATGTCCGCGCCAAAGGCAGTTTGGAGCATGATGGGCGGCAGCGCCCACGCCAGTTCCAGCCCCAGATAGGTCCCCGGTCGCCAACCGGCTGCCAGAATGCCGACGGCCGCCGGCCAGATGACCAGCAGCAGGCCGGTGATGCCGTAGCGCAGCCCAGGCCGCTGATCGACGGGACGCATAACGTCCGTATCCGCCACCAGCCGCTTGGCCAGAAAGAGCCAGATTAGGCCGGTCATGATGGTTTGGAGGACGAAGAACGTGTATTCTTCAATCGGCACCCAGCCGATGACCAGTCCATTGACCAGCGCCGGATCGTACCACCAGACTCGGGTCGCTACCAGGTAGTTATCCCACGGCGTGGTGTAGAGGACCGCAACGATGACGTGGGCCAAAATTACGAAGCCCGGCGGCCATGTATACAAAGGGGCAGGCAGGCGACGTCCCTGGCGCGCATCGCGCCACGTCAATATGGCCAGTATTATCAGCGGGATGCCCAGAAAGCGGGCCAGAAAGGCAAAGTAGGTCATAGGAACAGCATTGGCGGGTTGCGAGGCGGCGGAGCGGCGGCGTAGTAACGGCGGAGTCGTTCGGTCGGGATAACCATACAAGTCCCTCCGGGAGGATATGTGGAAAACACACCGGTTCCAGAGAAGAACCTCCCGGAGGTTGTACAGTAACCGGTCGGGCCAGAGGCTGCTGCTCCTGTGCGACTTGTCCGCCTGCTACCTGCTACCTGCTCCCTGCCGTGTATGCCAGCACCTCGTCGCGTTTGGCCGGACTCAGATCGCCACTATTGACCAGGATCTCCAGCATGTCGGTGAGGGTGATAACAGTGTGAACGGTAATGCCTGCCTGGGCCAGATTTTCGGGCCCGCCCTGTTCCCGGTCAATGAGAATGATGGCGTCTTCCACAATCAGGCCGGTTTCGCGCAGGCGCTCCGCCGTTTTGATGATGCTGCCGCCGCTGGTGATGAGATCCTCGATGATGACCACCCGATCGCCCGTTTCCCACGCGCCTTCAATATCCTTGCCCAGTCCGTAATTCTTGGCCTCTTTGCGCGGATAGATGAGGGGCGCGTCCGCGGCCAGGGCTACTGCCGTCCCGATGGGCAAGGCCGCATAGGGGACGCCGGCAATCCGTTCGTAGCGCAGCCCGTTCAGCAATTCGGCATATGCCGCCGCTGCCTGGGCCAGGACTTTTGGCTCGCTCACCAGCAGGCGCAGGTCGATGTAGATGGGCGACTCAACGCCGCTGGCCAGGGTGAAGGAGCCGAACTTGATCGCGCCCAGGCGGGTAAGGGAGGAGAGAAGGGATTGGAGATTAAAGGTTGGCGATTGGGGATTGGGAGATTGGGAGATTGTAGATCGGGAAGTGAGACTTGCAGATTCCAATCTTGAATCCTGAATCTTTAATCTTTCCACCTCGATCTCCTGCCGCAACGCTTCGGCCGCGGCCCCATGATCGTCAGTCAGGCTGATGCTGCGGCTGGCGCTGATGATGAGCCCCAGGCCGTCGGTCCGCAGGCCCGCGTGCAGCGTGCCCGGCAGATCACCCCCCTGCGCGCCGATGCCGGGTACCAGGAACCAGGCTTCAGGCGCGGCCGCGCGTACGTCCGCCATGGCCGCCGGGTAGGTGGCGCCCACTACCAGACCCACGTTGGGCGACCAGGCCGCGGCCGTGCGTGCGACGTGAATGTAGAGAGGCTGATTCGGTTCTCTGTCCAGCGTGCGCCAGTCGTTGATCTCCAGCGTCTGAAATTCCCGGGCGCTGGGATTGCTGGTGTGGCAGAGCACGAAGAGTCCCTTGTCGCCATAGGCGGCAAAGGCTTCAACGCTGTCCCAGCCGAGGTAGGGATTGAGGGTCACGCCGTCCACGCCCAGATCGTCGAAGCAGGCTTGGGCGTAGGCCGCGGTGGTGCTGCCGATGTCGCCGCGCTTGGCGTCCAGCAGCACGGGTATGTCAGCGGGGATTGCAGCCAGCGTTGCGCGTAAAAGCTCCATGCCCGGCGCGCCCAGCGCTTCATAAAAGGCGATATTGGGCTTGTAGCAGCAGACGGATGCGCTGGTCTCCCGGATAATGCCTTTGTTCCAGGCCAGGATGCCGGCAATGAGGTCGTCGCCCTGCCGGTAACGATCAGGCAGCTGGGCGGGGTTGGGGTCCAGGCCCACGCAGAGCAGGCTTTGATTGCGTTCGACGGCGGCGTTTAATTTGGCAAAAAAATTCATGGCGTTTTTCCAAAATTGTGCAGCCTCCGGCAGGTTTTTCTCTGGAGCCGGCGTGTTTTTCCCAAACCCTGCCGGAGAAACCCGGATAGATGCGAGGGCGCAAAAAAAACTCGTGCGCTTGAATCGCTTCGCCAGCACATCAGGCTATCCCATGTCACCCAGGACGGTCCGCTTACCGTTGCTACCTTCCGGTCCTGGCGGAGTTCACGGTGTCCTGCCGCACAGGACCCAATGCCTGACGAAGCGATTCAAACACACGAGTTTGACAAAACTGTGAATCCTGTCGGAAATCTTCATGTAGTTGCTACCAGCGGTAGAACGGTTGAATTTCCGGCGCAGTATTCACGCCTAACAGAAGAGTACCCGGCATTGCGCTGTTGCGCGCCGGGTAACTTTAGGCGGAGAGGGAGGGATTTGAACCCTCGAGAGCTTTCACTCTACGAGCTTTCCAGGCCCGCGCACTCGGCCAGACTATGCGACCTCTCCACAACAGTCTGACAGTATAGCCATAGATGTGCACATGGGCAAATTTTTATCCCGTTACCGATTCAATAATTTGATTGACCAGTCCGGCATAAGTATGGGACTGGGGGACCGGCGTCACGCTGAGGCTGTAGCTCTGCGCGGTTTCAGCCGTAATGGGGCCGATGCAGGCGACGGTGACATCCGCGAGCATGTCCAGCGTGCCGCCCTCATACTTGAGGCGCTTGGCAAAATAGCGCACTTCCGTGGGGTAGGTGAAGGCCATAACGTCGATCCGTCCTTCCCAGAGCATGGTCGGAACGGGATCGCCGCCCCGCCCGATGATGGTGCGGTAGGCGTTCACGGCGTCTACGTCCGCGCCGGTGTTGCGCAGGCACTTGGCCAACGCCATGCGCGTCAGGCCGGATTGGGGCAAGAGCACCCTGTCGCCCAGATGGAGGCCCAGCGCTTCGGCCACCAGGTGCGGCGTATATTGCTCCGGCGCAAAGTCGGCCTGGAGCCCCAGATACTGCTGGACATTCTGTTCGGTCATGCAGCCGATGGCCGCAATTTTGGTTTTGTCCAGCGTGCGCGGGTCAATGCCCAGTCGCTCCATTTGCTCGGCTACTACCGTGACGACATCCGCATCATTGAGCACGAGCCAGTCATACCTGCCTGCCGCGGCGTCGCGCAGGGCCGTGTCGAACTCTTCATTGTCTTCAAACGGCAGGATTTCAATGGCCGGGTAACAGAAAACTTCGGCCTCCTGGGCAAGCAGCAGGTTGCGCAATTCCTGGGCGTCCTCTTCCGAACGCGCCAGGGCAACGCGGACGCCTGCCAGATTGGCCTGTTTGGCTGGAGCGGTGTGAGTCGGTGCAGTAATCATGGAGCGATTCATCCTTTGGGTTGCAAGCGATACAATAACCGTGGGCGTTTGGGCGAGCGTAGCAGAGGCGAGTTCCTGCCCGGTTCGGAACGCGCACGCCTGCCCTGTCGGGCCATTATTGCGGGCGTTAGTTGCGCGGGAGTTACGTCATAGGGCGCGCAGGGCTGTTTCTGTCGGCGGGAGCGGTGTATCATTGCTGAATTCATGCCGACTCATTCAGAAGGGAATCATCATGTCAGAAGCTTTATCCTTACGCGCCGTTTATGCAGCCCGCCGCACCATCGCCCCCTATGTGCGCCGGACGCCGCTGGTTCCGGCGCATGCATTATCCGAACAGTGCGGCCGCCGGGTCCTTTTGAAGCTGGAGAATCAACAGGTTACCGGCGCTTTTAAGGTGCGGGGCGCGGCCAATCGCTTGCTCAATCTTACTGCGGATGAACGCGCACGCGGCGTCATCACGATTTCCACGGGCAATCATGGCCGGGCTGTGGCCTGGATGGGCAATCAATTGGCTGTGCCGGTGGTCGTCTGCGTGCCTGAACTGGTGCTGCCCCATAAGGTGGAGGCCATGCGACGCGTGGGCGCTGAGGTCGTAATCCACGGCGCGGATCAGGACGAAGCCGAAGCCCGCGCCATAGAGCTGGCCGCCGCCCGCGGGCTGACGCTGATTTCGCCCTTTGATGATCCGTTCATCATTGCCGGGCAAGGGACCATCGGTTTGGAGATTATGGAAGACGCGCCGGATGTGACCACCGTCATCGCGCCCCTTTCCGGCGGCGGGTTGCTGGGCGGGATTGCCCTGGCGCTCAAAGCTGTGGACGCTGATATCCGCACCATCGGCGCTTCCATGGCCCGGGGGCCGGTCATGATTGCGAGCCTGGCTGCCGGTCATCCCGTGCGCCTGCCCGAAGAGCCGACCCTGGCCGACAGCCTCATGGGCAGCATCGGCCTGGACAATCGCTACACCTTCGACCTGATCCGGCATACGGTGGACGCAACGGTGACCCTGACGGAGGAACAGATTGCTCAGGCCATGGATTATGCGCTGCGGGAGGAGCGGCAGGTTATCGAGGGCGGTGCAGCCGTTGCCCTGGGCGCGGTGCTGCACGACAAGGCCCCGCTCCTGGGCGATGTCGTCGTTGTCGTCCTGAGCGGCGGCAATGTGGATGTAGCAAAGCTGCTGAAGCTGAGCGGCGGCTAGAGGAAAGGCGGGAAAACGGGGGCCGCCGCCCAATATCCGCAAGAGCCTTCATCCCTTGCGCGTCATTCCCCGCTGCCGTGCAGGGTTACGACGATGCGGCGGCTGCCTCCCCGGGCGCGATGCTCGCAAAGATAGATGCCCTGCCACGTGCCCAGGTTGAGCCGGCCCTGGGTGATGGGGATGGTCAGGCTCGGGCCGATGAGGACGGCTTTGATGTGCGCAGGCATATCGTCCGCCCCTTCGTAGGTGTGGGTGTAGTACGGCTGATTTTCCGGAACCATGGCGTGGAAGTGGCTCTCCATATCGACGCGGACTTCCGGGTCTGCATTCTCGTTGATGGCCAACGAAGCCGACGTGTGGTGGATGAAGATATGGGCCAGTCCGACATTGATCTGCGCCAGTTCGGGCAATTGGGCCACGATTTCCTGAGTCACCAGATGGAACCCTCGGCTCTGGGGATGGAGGTGGATCTCTTTTTGAAACCAGGTCATGTTTACTCCTTGTAATGCCCGTATCTCAGGGCGTCCGGCCTTCCTGATAGCGTTGCGTAAATTCCCGGCGTAATGCGTCCGTGTTGATCATTTTGTTACCGCCAGGTGCAGGATCGGCAAGATGCGCGGTTCTCCCAGTGCATCATACGCTTTCTCGCTGACGATACGGGCGCCCATGCGCCGGTAAAACGGAACCGCGTTGGGATCAGACTCGATCTCCAGCTTGTCGATTCCCCGGGCGGCGGCATAGGCTACTGCTTCTTCCACCAACGCTCGTCCTATGCCGCGTCCCATAAATTCAGGCATGACCCACATGTGCTCCAAAGCCGCCGTGTGGGAGTCGCTTACGTCCAGCGCGCAGAAGCCCGCTATCTGACTATCAGTCTCGGCAACCCAAACGACATATCGGCCAATGTCCGCCGCTTCCAGCGTCAGTTGGGGGCGCCATGCTTCGAGCCAGGCGGCCGGGTACCCCCAATGGGCCTTGGCGGCTTGGGCAATCTCGCTCAGACGCGCTGTATCTACGTTTGGGTCTGTGGCTCGGACCCGGCGCACGGCAATGTATGGGTTATCCGCCATATTCTTCAAAATAGTCCTGCATGGCGGCTTCTACCACCAGCTTAGCATGTTCATGCCCATAGACGCGCTCAACGGTGAGATGCGACTTTTCACCCGGGATCATCTTGTAGGTGCCGAAGTAGTGGCGCAGCCGCTCGATGAGCACAGCGGGCAGATCTGCCACGTCGCGTGCGTTGCCCCATACGTTGTCATTCTCCAGCACGGCGATGATTTTATCGTCGGCCTCGCCGCCGTCATTCACGTCCAGCCCGCCCACAATGCGCGCGTTGAGGATCACCTCTGAGCGGTTGATGGGCCGTTCGCTGAGTACGCAAATGTCCAGCGGATCGCCGTCGCCCCGCTCGGCGCTCTGGGCAAGCGCAGCCACCCGATGGTCGCAGAAGGTGCGGGGGATGAAGCCGTAGAGCGCGGGCGGCTGGGATGAGCTGCGCTGAGGACGATCGACGCGCAGATAGCCGGTTTTCTTGTCGATTTCGTATTTGATCAGGTCAAACGGGGTAATTTCGATGTAGGCGTGGACCAGTTCCGGCGGGTTAGGGCCGGCCTCCAGTCCGTGCCAGGGATGAGGACGCCAGCGATAAAAGGGCGGCGGAAAATTCATGGGTTCAAGCTCCTGTTGTGGCGGGTCGCGTAGGGCCAATGATTCTGCGCAAAATTTGTTTGTGCCGCTCAGTGTAACGCAAGTCGGCAAACGCAGCGAAACATGACGGCGTACGGCTATACTTTAACGGTGCGCCCGCTAAAATCCTTTGACGACGGCAAGTTTGGTTTTTGCCGACTTGACGGCCTCCGCCTGTACGGGGATGATTACCCCTGCCGCAGATCAACACGCGTAACTTGCTGCTATCGGAATTTACCCTGCGTTCAGGAGAAACCGCTCATGTCTATGACCCAACACGAAGTGCGCCGGGGCGCGTACTATGATTCTATTGTCCTCATGCAGTTGCAAAAAGCGTTAGCCGAGCTGGAGGGGGTGCTGGACGCGGGCGTGGTCATGGCTACGCCCGCCAATCGGGACGTACTGGACGCGGCCGGCTTTGCCGTGGAGGCGATTGACGCACGGCCCGACGACCTGCTCATTATGGTCAAGGCGGAGAGCGAAGGCGCTGCGTCCGCTGCGCTGGCCCAGGTGGATGAACTCCTCAAGCGCCGTCAGGGCAGCGGCGATATGACCTATCGGCCCGCCAGCCTGGACGCCGCGGCCAGGCAATTGCCTCATGCGCGCTGGACCCTTATTTCCGTCCCCGGGCGCTATGCCGCGGCCGTGGCGCGCCAGGCGTTGGCGCTTAATACCCACGTCTTTCTCTACAGCGACAACGTGAGTCTGGAAGACGAGATCGACCTCAAGCGCCGGGCGCGTGACGCCGGGCTGTTGGTCATGGGCCCTGACTGTGGGACGGCTATCATCAACGGCGTGGGGCTGGGCTTTGCCAATCGCGTGCGCAGGGGCGGGATCGGCATTGTGGCGGCGTCGGGGACCGGTTTGCAGGCCGTGAGCAGCGGCGTCCACAATCTGGGCGGGGGCGTTTCCCAGGCATTCGGCACGGGCGGCCGGGATCTCAAGGCGGATGTGGGCGGCCTCAGCGCGCTCCAGGCATTGGACCTGCTCCGGCGCGATCCGGCCACCGAGGTCATCGTCCTCGTTTCCAAGCCGCCCGCGCCCTCGGTGGCGACTCGCCTCCTGCGCGCCGCCCGTGAGTGCGAAAAGCTGGTCATCGTGAATCTGCTGGGCTATGCGCCGCCTGCACGCCGGACGGATACGCTGCACTTTGCCCTCAATTTGCATGATGCGGCTGAGTTGGCCGTCACGCTGCAAGCGGAAACCCGGCCGGAGAAGCCGGCGCCGGGTCGCGAAGTTTCCGGCTACGTGCGGGGATTATTTTCCGGCGGAACGTTGGCCTATGAGGCGCTTTTGGGATTGCAGCCGTTTCTGGCGCCTCTCTATTCCAATGCGCCCGTCACGCCCGAGCAGAAGCTGGTCGACAGCTTCGCCAGCCAGGCCCATACCATCCTCGACCTGGGCGAAGATCAGTTTACCCAGGGCCGCCTCCATCCCATGATGGACAACGATCTGCGCCTGCGCCGTCTGCGTACGGAAGCCGGGGATGCCGCCGTCGGCACGCTCCTGCTGGATGTGGTGCTGGGCGAGGGAGCGCATCCCGATCCCGCGGGCGAGCTGGCTCCCGCTCTGGCTGAAGCCAAAGCCGCCCGCCCCGAGCTGGACGTTGTCGTCGTTGTAGTGGGGACCGATGCCGATCCCCAGGTTCTGGACGAGCAGGCGGCCCAATTCACCCACGCGGGCGCACACGTCTATCCCACCGTGACCGACGCCGTTCGCCACATCGTTCGCCGCTTGCCCCGGGAATCCGCGGCCCTGGCTCATCCTCTCTCCCTCGACGATTTTGGTTCCGACCTGGCCGCCATCAACGTGGGCCTGGAATCCTTCCACGCCAGCCTCATCGAGCAGGGCGCACAATCCATCCAGGTAGACTGGCGTCCCCCCGCCGGCGGCAATGAACGCCTGGCGGGGATATTGGCGCGGTTGGGGTAAGGGGCAGGTGGCAAGTGGCAGGTGGCATGTAGAGCAAGTGACAGGTTGGACAAGGCTCCGCTAACGCGGTTGAATAGAGCGATGGGGTATTCAACTGCTGTATTGAGCTTCGCTGTAAATTATGGCTGGTCTGGTATAGAGCTGCCTGACGCGGAGGAAATATGATAACAAGTCGTGAGGAATGGGCCAGACAGGTCCCCGACTCAATTAAGCTGGACGGCTTGTGGACGTTAGACGTCTATCAATCCGCTCTTTTCTTAAGTGACTTAGCTTGGTATGATTGTGGAAAATTGCAGGCCCATTCTCTGGGGAAACCGCTTGCCTGGCAACTCGTGCGTTCAAGCGGTTCCATAGCCGCCAATATGGAAGAGGGATACGGACGCGGATATGGTCGCGACTATGGGCGATTTCTCAAAATTGCCCTCGGCTCCGCCCGTGAAACCCGCGGATGGTACTATCGTAGCAGGCACGTTCTGGTTCAGCCTGTCATTCACCACCGCATCTCTCTTTGCGATCAAATCATCGGCTCGCTCGTCACGTTAGTCCAACAGCAAAGCAAGTAATGTCGTCAAATTATGTTACGCTCTTTTTTGCCACCTGCCACCTGCCACCTGCCACCTGCCACCTGCCACCTGCCACCTGCCACCTGCCACCTGCACCAAAGGAGCACCCATGCTAACCATTGAACGTGACAACGCCACTGCCGTTAACCGCATGATGGAGGCCCGTCCCATTTTGCGGACGGTGGCCCCGGCCCGGGACGTGATTCCGGGCATGCGCGAAAATTTGTTGCTGCATGCCGGACCGCCCATTACGTGGGAGCGGGCTTCGGGCCCCATGCAGGGCGCGATTGTGGGCGCGCTCATCTACGAGGGCCTGGCTACGGACTGGGAGTCGGCCCAGGCGCTGGTCGTCAGCGGCGAGATCGACCTGGAACCGTGCCACGAGCACAACGCGGTAGGTCCTATGGCGGGCGTTACGTCTTCGTCCATGCAGGTCTATGTGGTGGAAAATGTGACCCACGGCAACCTGGCCTTTTCCAATTTGAATGAGGGCTACGGCAAGGTGCTGCGCTACGGCGCATACAGCGATGACGTCATCACCAAGCTCCGCTGGATGAACGACACCATGGCGCCCCTCTTGGCCGAGGCGCTGGCCATGAGCGAGGACGGCATTGACATGCGCGCGCTTCTGGCCGAGTCTCTGCACATGGGGGATGAAGGTCACAATCGCAACAAGGCCGGCTCCATCATTTTTACGACCCGGCTGGCTCCTTTGCTGACGCGTACAAGCGCGGCCGGTGACGTCAAGAGCGACATTCTGCGCTTTCTGGGCGACAATGCGCTGAGCGTTCTTAACCCGGTGATGGCTGCATGCAAGGCCATGGCTGATGCCGGGCACGGCGTCAAAGGCAGCACCATCATGACCGCCATGGCGCGCAACGGCACCGAGCTGGGCATACGCGTCTCGGGCCTGGGCGACCGCTGGTTTACCGGCCCTGTGGGCCAACCTGACGGCCTCTATTTTCCCGGCTTCACCGCGGCCGACGCCAGCGGCGATATCGGCGACAGCACCATCACCGAAACCGCGGGCATTGGCGCATTCGCCATGGCGGCCGCACCGGCCATCGTCACCTTCATCAGCGGCACGCCCGAGATGGCCGTGGAAACCACCCTGCGCATGTACGAGATCACCGTGGCCGAGCACACGGCGTTCACCATCCCGGTATTGGGCTTCCGGGGTACGCCTACGGGCGTGGACATTCGCAAGGTCGTTGATCTGGGCATTCGCCCCCAGATCAACACCGGCATCGCGCACAAGGACCCCGGCGTGGGGCAAGTGGGGGCGGGCCTCGTCCTGCCGCCTGCCAACGTCTTTGAAGACGCCCTCATCGCCTTCGCCGATCAATATCTGGACTAACCTGATCCGGACGAGCGCCAGAAAAACAATCTCTTAATCACCCAATCTCCAGTCTCTAATCTTCAATCTTCAACTCTTAACCTTCACCCAACGAGGCACCCATGAAATTTATCGATCTCACCATTCCCTTCGGCGTCGGCACCCCGCCCTGGCCCACCTACGAGCCGCTTCAGGTGAAGTACTTCAAGCGTCTGGCGCCCAATGGGGCCAACGGTCAGCTTGTCACCCACTCCAATCACGTAGGCACCCATCTGGACGGCGAGATTCATTTCTACACGCCGGGCAAGGACATCGCTTCCCTGGATTTTGACTTCCTCACGGGCGAGGCCGCGATTGTGGATCTGAGCGACTGCTGCGGCGACTACGATATCTACACACCGGAGATGATCGAAGAGCGGGTGGAAGTGCGGGAAGGCGACATCCTCATCATCCACACCGGCTATCACCACTTCGGCTGGGACCAGCCCTACGGCAACGAAGTGCGTTACATGGTCATGCATCCGGGGCCGGATGCCCGCTTTGCCCGCTGGTGCATCGAGAAGAAGATTAAGTGGCTGGGCGTGGATTGCGGCAGCGCCGATCACCCCATGAATACCAAAATCCGCGACTGGATGCCCGCCCAGGCCGCGGATTGCGACGCACACTTCCGGGAAAAATACGGCGAGCCTCTGAGCGAGATTTTTACGCCTGAGACCTATCAGATGATGCACCTTTGGATGTTTGATAAGGGCATCATTCATGCTGAATGCGTGGGCGGCGACATCGATCTTCTGGTCAATCGGCGGGTGCAAGTGGGTTGCTTCCCCTGGCGCTTTGTGGACGGCGAAGCCAGCATCTCCCGCATTGTGGCCATGGTGGATGACGACGAGTACGCTGAACTCATGGCCAGAAAAGACTCACTGCCCAAAACCAAGTTCGGCGACTGCTACGATCCTGCACACGTAGAGAATCTGGGCGGCCGCGGTCGGGTCTTTTAAGCGCCGGATACCGCCATGACTATGACTTTTTTGAACCGCTTATCCGAAAATTGTCGCGCCCTTTCCCCCAAGGTCGCCCTGGAATTTGTGGGCGACGGGCCTGGCGCCGGCCGGACCGTTACGTATGGCCAACTGGAGGAGCGCGTCACCCGCACCATGGCCTATCTCCTGGATCGGGGCGTGGAGCCGGGGGATCGGGTGGCGCTGCAACTGCCCAAGGGCCTGCCCTTCATTTGTCTGCACCTGGCCGTCATGCGCCTGGGCGCTATCTCTCTTCCTCTGAATCCCGGTTATCCGCCCAGGGAGTTACGCTATTTTCTGCAGGATGCCGCGGCCAAGCTCTTTTTTGGCGATTTGGCCGCGCGTGAGCCGATCGAACGCCTCATGATTGGGCAGCAGGCGGAGCTGCCCGAACTGGAGGAGATTGTGCTGGTGGATGACGAGCAGTTCGCCGCGCTCATCGCCGGCTATGATCCTGCCATCGGCGCGGCCGTTCCCATCCCCCAGGATCCGGGTGCGACCTGCCTCATGATTTACACCAGCGGCACCACCGGTCGTCCCAAAGGCGCGGAGCTGACCCACGGCAACCTCACTGCCCAGATCAACGCGCTGGATGAGGCGTGGGGATGGCGGGAAGATGACGTGCTTCTCCACGTGTTGCCCATCTTTCACGTCCACGGCCTTATCGTTGCGCTTCACGGCGCGCTCAACGCCGGCGCGACCACGCTGCTGCTGGATAAGTTTGACGCTGCCCGGGTGTTGGCGCTGCTGGAGGAGCGCCGCTGCACCGTCTTCATGGCCGTGCCCACTATCCATCGTCGCCTGCTGGACGCGCCCAATGCCCGGACGACGGATCTGAGCCGTGTGCGCCTCATGACTTCAGGCTCGGATCGCCTGCCGGACGATGTCTTCCTCGCCTATCAGGAGACATTCGGCCATACTTTGCTGGAGCGGTACGGGATGTCCGAAACCGGTATGAATCTCTCCAATCCGCTGGCGGGGGAGCGGCGGGTAGGCTCGGTGGGCTTACCCTTGCCCGGCGTGGAGGCGCGGATCGTCCACCCGGAGACGGAAGCGCCTCTGGCGGACGACGAAGTGGGTGAGGTGCAGATTCGCGGTCCTCACGTCTGCAAGGGGTACTGGCGGCAGCCGGACAAGACCGTCGCGGCGTTTACCGCCGACGGCTGGCTGCGCACGGGCGACATGGGCACGCGCTCGTCGGACGGTTATTTCACGTTAAAGGGCCGGGCCAAGGACCTCATCATCAGCGGCGGCTACAACATCTATCCGCCCGAGGTGGAACTGGTTTTGGCCGAGCATCCGGCTATTGCTGCGAGCGCGGTTATCGGCTGCCCCGATGCGGAATGGGGCGAGCGGGTCACCGCGCTGGTCATCGTCCGACCGGACGCACAGGTGTCCGAAGAGGAGGTCATCACGTTTTGCCGTGAGCGGCTGATCGGCTATAAAGTACCCCGTGCCGTACGCTTCGTGGATGAGTTCCCCCGCAATGCTCTGGGCAAAGTGCAAAAAGCGCAGTTGCGGGCGGAATTCTGCGCCGGCTGAGGCGCTTTTGCTGCTGATCGACAATTTTATGGGCTCAAGCGGGTTTCATGCGGGTGGGTGAGCGGAATGCGTGAATTCCGCCGGAGCCTCTTTAAATATCATGAAACGATTTCAGTATGGATGGTATGGAGTTGCCCGCGTTGGGCAAGACGATTCGCATGGCTATGGGGCTGGAGCCGGCCATTTATCGTGCAGTCGTTCAAGCGCCCAATGGCATTCGGGTTGCTTTCCTCGTCGTCATTCTGGCCGGCTTTTCTGAGGCATTGGGCCAGAGCGTAGTCCTCTTCATCAACAATGTGCGGCCCAAGCGCTTTACGCTGGCGCTGGTCATCTCCGCCTTGAGCAACGTGATAGGGTATCTGCTTTGGGTGGGGGTCATTTGGCTTATCATGCGTTTTTTCTACCGGGTGGACGCGCCGCTCGGCTCCCTGGCCGCGGCCGTGGGGCTGGCTTATGCTCCCCAGTTGCTGGCTTTTTTTGTGCTTGTCCCCTTTCTGGGCAATCCGTTCGGCATCATCTTGTCGCTTTGGAGCATGGTGGCTATTACGGTGGCCATTGAAGCCGGCCTTGGGCTCGCCCTGCGTCAGGCCGCGCTGGCGAGCGCCGCGGGCTGGCTTCTCATTCAGCTTTGGCGGCGGACCCTGGGCGTGCCTATCTACGCCCTGGGCAGACGCCTCCAGCGCCGCATCGCCGGTTCGCCCATGCGCTTTGAAACGCGGGATATTCCCGATTTGCGCCGACGTTTTGAACTCGTGGAGAACATGGACAATTGGCGTGAGTTGTTATCGCGCGCCAAGTGGGAAGAGCTGCGCGAGCGCATGAGCCTGGAGAACTTATCGCGTAATTTTAGCCGTAAGGCAACGGACAAAGCGCGTGACGAAACCCCGGAGAGCCGGCAGGACCCGGCGCACGCGGCCCCTGCCGCCGGGGAGAAGCCCGATCGTGTTTGAATCCATCTTCAGCCAGGCTTTGTTGCTGATTGGGCTGTTGTTGCTGGGGCTTTTCGTCTGGGCGGCGCTGTCGCCCTTTGAGACGTTGGGCTGGTGGGCGGGCTGGTTCGGCAACGAAATCTATTATGACGATCTGCCGGCCGATGGTCTGGTGCGCACTATTCGTCCCGGCGCCAAGTGTTACGTCGTCTTTCTGTCGGGCATTGGCCGGGTTTCGGGCCAGACCCTCAGCTATCGGGAGAAGGAGTTTCTGCACCGTCTTTCTCTGGCCTTGCCCGATGCCGTCATCATGGACGATATCTTCCCCTACTCGGTGAACAATCTGGCCCTGACCGGCCAGCCCCTTTTTGCCCGGCTCTGGCGCTGGGCCTTGCGGCGCAAGCTAAGCGGTCCGGCCATGGCCGGCAATATCATCAATATCCGCAATGTGTTCCAACTGCTTATTTCCGCGGACAGCCGCTACGGTCCCATCTACAATCAGGGCATGGCCCAGACCATCTTTCATGGCCTGTTGCGTTACGACTATCCCGTGGACGGCGACATTCCCCTCTTCATCATCGGCTATAGCGCGGGCGGCCAGATGGCCGTGGGCGCGGCCACTTTCCTGGATGAGTGGATTCAGGCGCCGATTTACGTTCTTTCGCTGGCCGGCGTCTTTGCCAGCGATCGGGGGCTCTTTGCGGCCGAGCACGTCTACCACTTCTACGGAACCAGAGACAAGGCGCTGCCTTTGGCCATGATCGCGCCGCGCCGCTGGCCTTTTTACGCTACGTCCGAATGGAATCGGGCCAAGCGCCAGGGCCGCATCAGTGAAATTGAACTCGGTCCTATGGGCCATACCGGCCGGGGCGGTTATCTGGACCCGCGTTCCTTTCTGGATGACGGCACGCCGTACGTAGACAAGACCGTCGCTGAAATCAGCCGCATCATCAAGCGTCTTACCAAGGATAGCGAGGAGCAGGCAGCGTCGGACGCCGGGGCATGATACGCACAGGATATAATCTGCGCGGGACGAGCCTGCGTTTGACGACGCTTTTTTGTAGACTCCCTCACTTGACCGACATTTCGGCCCGGTCTATACTGGCACGCATAACTGTATACAACCTTCGGGGCAGGGTGAGGAGCAATCCAATTCCCGATCGGCGGTCATGCGAGGCAGCTGCGGCTGTCACTCGACAAGCCCGCGAGCGCAAGGCTGATTGTTGTACAAAGAGGTGCAGAATCAGCCGGCGCAGGAGTTCGGTGAGAGTCCGACGCCGACGGTATAGTCCGGATGAGAGAAGGGATTTACGCCTGTTGAGGCACTGCCTTTGTTCGCGCCCGCCCCGGAGTCTCCATGACTCCGGTTTTTTTATGGGTGAGGCGGTCGGGGTTCCCTCGCCGGCTGCGGTTGCGCCGGCTTCGGCTATGGAGTGCGCGTTGGGGATTGATCCGAAATCCGACGCGCCGGAAACTTCCGGAGCAAAGCGCATCAACTATTCATGCGTCACGCCTCACGTTTCAGGCAACGTGTTTCAGGCGATCTGCATGAATCCCGCAAGAATTATCATCCCGCGCGCCTCGAACCTGTTTCGATGTGCGTTTTTTTTATGGAGAAGCACGTGGGGAAAGAGAGCGTACCCATGTCGGTTATTCAACCTGCTTATGATGTGGATCATGCGCGTGATGACAATCGCGGTGATAATCGCCTTGCCCGGCCGCGGGAAGGCGCGCGCAGGCAGTGGTTTGCGCGCCATTGGGAGCGTTTGCTGATTCCCTTTGTGGTGGCGGGCGGCGTGTTGCTGTGGGAAGGGCTTGTCCGCTGGCGCGACTATCCGTCGTTCATTCTGCCCCGTCCGGGCGTGGTGGCGGCCAAGTTCGGCACGGTCCTGGCCGACGGTTCGCTGATTCGCCACGCCACGGTTACACTGCAGGAGATCGTGCTGGGCCTGCTGTTGGGGCTAAGCGTGGCCGTACTGCTGGGCTACGTACTCGGTAAAAACCGCCTGTTGGACCGCCTGCTTTCGCCCTACATTGTCGCCAGCCAGAGCGTGCCCATCGTGGCCATCGCGCCGTTGTTGATTATTTGGCTGGGGACAGGGCTTGCCGCTAAGGTGCTCGTCTGTGCGCTCATTACCTTTTTTCCTACGCTCATCAGCACCATCGTGGGTATCCGCGGCGTGGATAAGGATCTATATGACCTGATGTACAGCCTGCGCGCGTCCCGCGGCCAGATTTTTCGCCTGCTGGAGCTGCCCGCCGCGCTGCCCGTCCTCTTCGGCGGTCTGAAGCTAAGCGTCATCCTTGCCGTGGTGGGCGCGGTGGTGGGCGAGTTCGTCGGCGCAGATGAAGGGCTGGGCTTCCTCATTAACCTGGGACGGGGCGTGCTGGATACGCCCCTTATGTTTGTGGCGGTGATTACCCTGATCGCCATTGCACAACTGCTCTACCTATCCGTCAGCCTGCTGGAGAGCTTCCTGCTTCGGCGGCATCAATGAAAAAGAGTGCTGCATCTATGCGCAAGTTTGTCTTTTCCGTATTGCTCTTCTGTGCGTTGTTGTTCACGGCCTGTACGCCCGTTGCCGCGCCGGCCCAATCCGGTTCGACCCAATCTGATTCGCCCCAATCTGATTCGCCCCAATCCGGTGACGCGAGTGAGCGCCGAGCTGTGACGCTGGGCGTGGGTTTTATTCCCAGCGTTCAGTTTGCCCCCTTCTATGTGGGCATGGAAAAGGGCTTCTTTGCCGAGGCCGGCATCGATCTGAGCCTGGATTACGGCTATGAAAATGATTACCTGAAGCTGGTCGGCGTTAACGAGAGTCGCTTCCTGATCGGCAGCGGCGATCAGGTGATTTTGGGACGCGCCCAGGGTTTGCCCGTGCGCTACGTAGCCGCCTGGTACACCCGCTATCCCGTGGTCCTCTTCGCGCAGGAGGAGGCGGGCATTACCCGGCCGGCTGACATGGCGGGCAAGACCATCGGCTTGCCCGGGCCCTTCGGCGCGAGTTACGTCGCGTTGCGCGGCCTGCTGGAAGCGGCCGGACTGACCGAAGCGGATATAACCCTGGAGAGCATCGGCTTTACCCAGGCCGCGGCCGTGAGTGAGGGGCTGGTTGACGGGGCCCTGGATTATGCCGTCAATGGGCCCGTGGTGCTGGCGCTGGAAGGCGTTGATACAACCGTCGTTGCGCTGGACGACTACCTCACCATTCCCGCCAATGGCCTCATCACCAACGAGGCGACATTGGCAGAGGAACCGGAACTGGTTGCGGCCATGGTGCAGGCCATGACGCGCGCGATTGCCTACACGCTGGCCAATCCGGATGAGGCTTTTGCCATCGCGTTGCAGTACGTGCCGGAAGCGGGCGGCGAGAACGAGACCGCGAACCGCGCGGTCTTTGATGCCTCTCTGCCCTTTTGGACGCCTTCATCCGGCCGTATGCCCGGCGCTACTGCGCTGGAGGATTGGCAAGCCGCGGCCGAATTCATGCAGCGCATCGGCCTGGCCGACGTGCTCGTGCCCGCGGCAGAGTTGTTTACGAATGAGTTTATTGTTGAGGAAGAGTGATTGGGAGATTGGGGATGCGCACGACGTCATATCAATCTCCCAATCCCCAATTTCCCAATCCCCACATCCGCCATGCCCCTTCTCACCCTGACCCGCGTCACCAAAAAATTCACCGACCGTAACGGCGTGCTGCATGTCCTGCAGCCGATCAGCCTGGGAATCGAAGCCGGCGAATTCGTCTGCCTGGTCGGCCCCAGCGGCAGCGGCAAGAGTACCTTGCTGCGCATTGCCGGCGGCCTGCTCAAGCCGGACAGCGGCACGGTGCATTTTGCCGACGCGCCGCTGACGCAGCCCCGCACGGACATCGGCTTTGTTTTTCAGGCACGCAACCTGATGCCCTGGCGTACGGTGGAAGAAAACGTTCTGCTGCCCGTGCAGGTGCAGCAAGGGCGCGTGGATGACGCGGCCCGGGATGAAGCGCGCCGCTTGATTGCCCTCATGGGCCTGGCGGGCTTTGAGCAGAGCCTGCCGCGCCAACTCTCCGGCGGCATGCAGCAGCGGGTCGTGTTGGCGCGCACCCTCATGCAGCAGCCGAGATTGCTCCTGCTGGATGAACCTTTCGGCGCGCTGGATGCGCTGACCCGGGAGCGCCTCAATCTGGAACTGTTGCGCATTCGTCGCCTGCACGCCGCCACCGTCCTCATGGTCACCCACAGCATTGCCGAGGCTGTCTTTCTGGCCGATCGGGTCGTGGCGCTTAGCCCGCGCCCCGCGCGCATTGTGGGTGAGGTCGCTGTTGATCTGCCCCGCCCGCGTCAACTGGCGCAGATGAGCGAAGCCGGGTTTGGTCATCTTACCCTGCAAGTGCGCGAGCTGATTGGCCAATTGGCGTAGAGCTGGTTACGGCTAATCAGTTGTTAACCATCCTGTGATAAGATGCTCGGCAGTGAAACACTTTTATCGAATGCACAGACTGGATTAACTTAATGCACACTGATTTTCATATGCACTCTACCCACAGCATTGACGGCCATCACTCAATCGATGAGATTTGCCGTCAGGCGGTTAACATGGGGCTGGACGCCATTGCCGTTACCGACCACGTGGAATGGATTTCCGTCAGCCCCCGCCAATTTCCTGACTATGAGCGCTATTTTGCCGATATCGAGGCCGCCCGTACCCGCTACGGCCGGGACGGACTCACCGTGCTCAGCGGCGCGGAGCTGGGCAATCCCCATCAATATCCTGCCGCCGCCGATCTGCTGAACGCCTATAACTTTGACGTGGTTATCGGTTCCATCCACTGGCTGGACGGGCGCAACATTCACTTATCTTCCGTATTTGAAGGGCGGGATCCCTATGGAGTCTATGCTGACTATTTCGCCGAAATGACGCGGATGGTCAGGCTGGCGGACTTTCACATCCTGGCCCATTTTGATCGCATTTTCATGCCCGGCGTGGACGCTTTCGGCCCCGTGGCGATTGCGCGCCTGGAGGGCCCGGTGCGCAAGATGCTGGACGCCACGGTACAACACGGTAAGCTGCTGGAGGTGAATACGAAGCTGCTGGATAGCCGGCCGGGGTGGAATGAGACCATGCGCACCGTGCTGGGCTGGTATCGGGAGGCCGGCGGGACCTATGTCTCCATCAACTCGGATGCGCATCGCGCGCAGCATATCGGGCAGCGTCAGGCTGTGGGGCTGGAATTGGCCCGGGAATGGGGATTGGAACCGGCGGGCATCGACCAATTGCCGACCGCGATTACCCCGGCCGTAGCGTCATTTTGAAGACCGTCGCCGCTTCGACCGCTTCCTCTGACCAGGGCATCCCGCGGTATTCGCCTTCCAGAAACATGGGAATCTGGTCGTCGAAGTGGTCGCTCAGGGGATGGCCCGACTGGCCCGCGGTGGTGATCGTCTGCGCCCGATCCCATGCGCCTGCTTCGTAGAGTTGACGGTAGCTGGGCGTCACCTGGATCAGCCCCAGAGGCAGGCGCGGCGGCTGGCGACTCATGAGGGGCGTGGTTCCGTCTCCGGCCAGGGGAAAGGGCCCCCGGTTGAAGAAGACGCGCAGAAAGCGTGCGCTGCCCAGGGGGTGGCTGTAGCGTACCTGATGGCTGCGTCCCCAATCCCACTTGCGCCGGCTGTCGCCCATCTCCTTGCGGATGTCCCGCACCGCGCGGGTGAGGGCTTCCTGCAGCAACTCTTCCCGGTCTCGTTCGCGGCGGGTTTCTCCTTCCATATACCAAATCGATGCGGCCTGGCTGCTGAGCAGTTCCAGCAGGCGCGTTTCAGCCTGGAGGGTAAAGTCGTGGAGAAGGAGCAGGGGGCTTAACCGTTCGCCGCGGTAGCCGGCCCGGGCGGGGCCGATCTTGTCGCCGAAAACCATCTCCAGCAGGTAGTTCAGCGTATAGTGAAAGACCAGCGCGGCTTCGCTGTCCGCCTCCATGCGGTAGTTCCAGTTGCGCAGAGCGTGGAGCGCGCCCTTCTCCCAGGGATCATCGCTGTTGAGCAAGCTGAGCCAGGGCGCCAGGGCCGCGGCATAGGCGCTGCCCGTATCGAGCTGGATATCCGCCATGTCGCGCAGCGCGTAGCGCGCTTTCTTCTCCAGCAATTCCTGGATGCGGGCCGCGCGCCAGCCGGGATCATAGTCTGCGCCCAGAAAATAGGGGTAATCGTCGCCGGTGATTTTGTTGTTGGCCGTAACGATGATGCCTGAAGGCGGGTTGTACAGGCGGGGCAGTTCGCCGCAAGGAATCAGGCCCTGCCATTCGTGCTTGCCGTCCCAGCCTGGCGCGGGCGTGAGGCCCAGGGTGCGCTCATCGCGCCGGGGAATGCGCCCGGCCAGCAGATAGCCGATGTTACCGTCCACGTCGGCATAGGTGAAGTTTTGGGACGCTATGTCCCAATCGGCCAACGCGTGCTGAAAATCCGCCCAGTTCTGCGCCCGATTGAGGCGCAGAACGGCGCGTACGCTGTGACCCGCTTCCTGTCCCGTCCAGCGCACAGCCAGCGCGGGCAGGCGTTCAGCGTCGGACGCAGCAGCCGTCAGGCTGCTGATGAGGGGGCCGTGGCGGGTAATGACGACCCGCTCTGTCCGGGACGCGCCGCCCTTTACCCGGATCGTCTCTTCCACAACGGTCGCCTCTTCCCAGCCGTCCTGCCAGGCAAAGCGATCCGCCTCTGTAGGATGAGGGCGCTCCACGTAAAGATCCTGGACATCGACCAGGGCATTGGTCATGCCCCAGGCAATACGGTCATTGTGACCGATGAGCACGCCCGGCAGGCCTGCCAGCGATGCGCCGCTGACCCGCTGTTCCGGCGCCTGGAGATCGTTCTCGTACCAAAAGCCCGGAAGCTGGAGGGCGAGGTGGGGATCGCAGCAGAGGAGGGGACGCGCATTGAGGCTGCGATCGGGGGCGACGACCCAACTGTTGCTCCCCTTGCCTGCGTCGGCGGTCTTCAACCACTGCTTGACTTGCTCATACTGGTTGAGCAGCAGCCCGGCCGCGTCAATCAGACGGGTCATCTCCGCACTGCCTGCGCCCGCCATGATGAGCGGATTTTCCGCCGGATAGCCGGGAGCCAGTTCGGCCGCGCGCAGGGGCGTCATCTGCTGGGCCAGGCGCAGGCGCGTCAACTCGCTTTCCCAGTTGACGCTCAGCGCCCAGGCGATCATCTTCAGGCAGGCCAGGGAATCCAGGGGCGTCCACGGGTCCGGCTTGACGCGCAGCAGGTTGAACTCTGCGCCCAAACGGCCGGGATGAGTCTCTATAAACGCGTTGACGCCCGCCGCATACTGCTCCAGCGTTGCCCGCGTCGCGTCATCCAGCGCGTCCAGTTCACGCTGCGCGGCCCGGCCAAAACCGATGATGCGGCTGAAGCGGTCCGCTTCCAGCGCGGCTTCGCCGAAAAGCTCGGCCAGCGTACCGTATGCGGTGCGCCGGTTTTGCTCCATCTGCCACAGGCGGTCCTGGGCATGGACGAACCCCTGGGCCCGATAGAGATCCGTCTGGCTTGCGGCGCACAGGAAGGGCACGCCGTGCTTGTCCCGCCGCACCTGCACGTTTTCCTCCAGCCCGGCCAGGCGATAGTCGCCGTTCAGGTTTGGAACAGGCCGCTGGACGCGGAACCAGTAGACATAAAAAAAGAATCCGCCGCCCATGGCCACCGCGGCGATAATGAATAGGGCAATGATAAAGAGGAGCGTTGTTGGCATGAGTCGAAAAGACGCTTTCAGCTTGGACGGACGTAGGCTCGCATACGGCGCGAACATTGATTGCAGCGTACCATGAGTCATGAACAATTGAGAAGATTGTGGTCGATTGATGGAAAATAATGAAACTTAGTGAATCCCGACGGAAATTCACATATAGATTCTACCAGGAACGAACCTGTTGAATTTTCGTCGTGGTATTCACGCTGAACTGTACTTGAGGCAACAGATGAACCATTCTACGATTACCCTTTACGGCGCACACTGGTGCCCTGACTGCCGGCGGAGCAAGCAGTTTCTGGGCGAGCATCAGATCCCCTACACCTGGATCGATATCGAACAGGATAAGGAGGCGGAACAGACCGTCATTGCGATGAATGACGGGAAGCGCATCATTCCTACCATCGTTTTTGCCGACGGCTCATTCGTCACCGAGCCGAGCAACGCCGAGCTGGCGCAGAAACTGGGGCTGAAGACCAGCGCCGAGTACTCCCATTATTCGTTTGTCGTTATCGGCGGCGGTCCCGCAGGGCTGACTGCCGCGCTCTACACCGCGCGGGAGGGCATCGATACGCTGGTGATTGAGCGGGCGGCCTTCGGCGGCCAGGCCGCGGGGACGGAAAAGCTGGACAATATGCCCGGCTTTCCCGACGGCGTGGCGGGGATCGAATTTGCCGAGCGGCTGCGCAGGCAGGCCGAGCGCTTCGGCGTGGAATTGCTCCAGGCGCAGGAGGTTGTGGGCATTGAGAGTCACGATAATTATCATACTGTTATCACCGGCGACGGCAGTCGCTACAGCGCCTGCGCCCTTCTGATTACGACGGGCAGCCGCTACCGTCGCCTGGGCGTGGAAGGTGAAAGCGAATATATGGGCGCGGGCATCCATTTCTGCGCAACGTGCGACGGTCCTTTTTATAAGGGCAAGCATGTGGCCGTGGTGGGCGGCGGTAACAGCGCTACCGAGGAGAGCCTGTTGCTTACCAAATTTGCCGACAAGGTGACCATGCTGGTGCGCGGCGATGAATTTAAGGCCAGCCAAATCATTCAGGAAGCCGTATTGGGCGATCCCAAGATCGACGTGCGCTGGAACACGGAGGTGCAGACCTTTCGCGGCGCAGAGAGCAAGCTGAACTCACTTGCCCTGCTCAACAACCGGACGGGAGAGAGCGAGGTGGCCGAAGTTGACGGCGCCTTCATCTTCATCGGCCTGGACCCGAACACGGGCTTGCTCCGGGGGACGCCGGTCCGGCTCGATGAATGGGGCTTTATCATCACCGGTCATTCGCTGGTTCATGACGGCAACCGCCCGCCGGGTTTTGAAGCGCGCGAGCCCTTCGTGCTCGAAAGCAGCGTGCCGGGCATCTTCGCGGCGGGCGACGTGCGTCAGGGCAGTACCAAGCAGGTGGCCAGCGCCGCGGGCGAAGGCGCCACCGCCGCGCTGTTGGTTCGGGAGTATTTGAAGATGGTGTGAGGTATTCGTAGCTAAATAATTGTCCCGCACGTCCCCGGCACGGATTACTGATTAGCTCGTTGAGAACGTTCGTGTAATCCGTGCCGGAGACGTTATTTTCTTTATGGCCCAGGCCGCTGGACAAGGCTCCGCCGGGCAACGCAGCGCGCGTCACCTGCTCGCTGTGTGAAACGAAGGAAGCGCGATGGGCGGAGCGATAGCCTCGGTAGGCAGCGTTGGCCGAGTCGCTTATGCGCATCCTGCGCCTTTGTGAGTTTTCATCGGCTGGAATTCTACACTGATTTTCTCCTGAGAGTTGTCTTATCTGTTATAGGCGTATAGGGGAATGTTATCCAGACATCAGCCGAAAATCCAGATGTCTGAATAGCCGGTTTGGAAATTGTTTACTTTCGCTATCTCTGGTATACGTTCGCCAGACTGGAGTATTTTTGTACCAAGTCGAGCCGAGAGGTTTACAATATTATCAGGAAGGAACTTCCAACTTAATCTTCCCGTTTCCTAGACATCTAACGTTTTACACATCTGCTGGCTTCTCATAAATCTGTCATTGACGCCTGTCGTTCTCTCGAGGGAGGGGAAGATGACCCATATTCGTGTCCTGCTACTCTGTGAACAACCGCTGATGCACACTGCCGTTCGCGGTTTCCTAACTTCATACAAAGACATCAGCCTTGTATCTGAATTCAACCAACATGATCCCCGATTTAGCCCCCCCCCCGAACATTGTGCTTGTAAGCTTAGACAACGTCGATCCACTGGGTGGAGAGGTATTGCCTACGATTCGGGAGATGTATCCCGCTGCTTACGTCTTACTCTTGGTGAGTCGTGATCAAGAAGTTCATTTGCAGACGTTGTTAATCGAACAAATTGCCGGTTGTCTAATTAAGGAACGAATAGATGACTCCTTGGTACATGTGCTCCGCACCGTGGCTGCCGGACACTCCGTCTTCTGTCGTTGGCTAATCGAGCGGAGCTTGAATGAGTGTGCTGTACCTTTTGACTATTCAATCTATGGCCTTACCAAGCGTGAATGGATGATAGTGCAGTTGATGGCGAGCGGACAGACAAATGCAGAGATTGCAAATACTCTCCATCTCTCACTACAGAGCGTGCGCAACAGGGTATCGGTTATCTATAGCAAAATCGGCGTTAATTCGCGTGCTGCGTTTCTGGTATGGACACAACGACAGAGAATTACGCCAAGGTAAGTGAGTCGAACTGGTATACCATGTAGATTGGTACAAATTGGGTACTCAAAAAAGTATTGGCGTAACTATGCAATGAATAAAACAGGGATAGAATTGGAGTACGCTACTTCTGTCAATATAACTGCTCTTAATCACGGTGTCATGCAGCTTAACGTAACTATTGTGCAATTGAAGGTAGATATGGCTGAAAAGGGCCAAAAATGAACGCTGAACTTTAACAATCTGTTCAGATGTGTTTGTCTCATAGACCTACTCAAGAGAGGCAAAGGTCATGAGCGAACAGAAAACATCTCCGCAAGAAGAAGAGCCGCTGCTGACGCAGCGTGCGATGCTGGTACTCTGGTCTTTTGTAGAAAGTCAGATATGGTAAAGATCAACATGGTTGTTATCCGAGGATTACACAATGCTTAAAAAAGCAAAATGGTTACTAGGCCTGACGGTACTGGTTCTATTGGTAATTATCATAGCGGAATATATTATGCTATTGTCGCCGCTACAACAAACTCAACGTCTGTCATCAATAAGATTACAAGAAGCAACGGCTGAGTTGACTCCGACGCCATTTGAAGCTCTTCTATTAGAAGAAATAATAGCTACCCCCCTGCCACCCGCGGATGAGCTACCCACTCCCATCCCAACTGATGCCATGCCAGCTATCGACAAAGGAATACCTCCATTTATTCCTAATATCTCGAAAGAGCAAGAGCGAGTCTTTTGGATATACTATTGGAAAGAAAATGAAGTTTGGCGAGTGGATAGCCAGGGGCATAAGCGCGAAATGCTGCTTGATACCGAAAAGTCACTGGGCCAATGGTTGACGGAGAATCCATTTCCTGATTCAGATTGTTGTTGGTCTGGGCCCCGAGTGGTCATTTCACCTGACGGCAATAAGTTAGCTCTAGTTGTCGTCGATGTAACCAACATTAGCGATCCGGGTGAGAAATTTTACTATTCGATATATATCTTCGATATCCAAAACAAAACATTAGAAATGATCAGTCAAGGGGTTCAGCCAGTCTGGTCACCCGACAGTAAAAAAATAGCATTTCTTAATGAGGGTAATCTCTATATATCTGACACTGCCAGGGAGATAAAAAGGGTAGCAAACCCTCAAACAACAGATATAACTATTTCCGAATATGCTTGGTCGACCGATGGACAACGGTTGGCATATACCTTAAATCAAGGATACCAAGGTATTCCAGAGATATGGATGGTCGATCAGAATGCCAAGAATGAGCCGATTAAACTATTAGATGTGTCTCCGGAACACCCGCCATACGGCTTGCAGTGGGTAAACGATGAGGAGATAATCTTCCTTTCCTCGGAAGGCAGCAAAGATCGGTATCCACAAAACAAATTTCAGAATTTGTTCTCCTTTTCGATACATACAAAGCAATTAAAGCCGGTGACTCATGATATGGTAGTTCAAACGTATCGAATATCACCAAAGCAAGATTGGATCGCTATTGGAGGTTACTTTCCACATAGTCAGGCGGAGGATGCTTACAAAGCAGACATTTGGTTAGAGAGCATAGATTATTCTGAGTTAACTCGTGCCACAGATGAGGCTGATGCGATCAATATTGCCGATTGGGTTCCAGACGGGGTTCGTTTGCTTGTTTGGCAACAAGATGGAAAACCGGGACTTTTCTCGCTTGTTGATGGCTCTTTATATAAGCTCGATTTTGACATCACACAGAACTATGCTGTCGGAGGTTTGAAATGAAGACTTCTGTGGGGTATGGAATTAAGCAAATTTTCTTTGCGGGCTTGGTTACAGTTATTTGTTTATCTGTTGCTCGGATAGCATTGAGTTCATATCAAACCTCTCGACCTGTTGGTGCTAGTGAGGAGCCTATTAACTCAGACTATCTATACGGAGAAGGGAGTGCCATACATAAAGGTATAGATTGGTCTGTAGTAGATTTGGGGGACGATGTTTACGCTATTTCAAGTGGTAGAGTAGTTGACTTTCAAGAAGGCAATTCTAATAATTGCGCACCATCGGGTCAACCTAGCTATTGCGATGCCTACGGAAATTATATTCTAATACGTCATAATAGAACCCATTACGATAAGAGTTCTAATTCAATAGCGTATGTGTATTCACTTTACCTTCACTTAAAACAGTATTCTGTTTCTGTCGACATAAACGAAAATGTTGCAGCTGGGCAGCAAATAGCCGAGATTGATGATACAGGAAATTCAAGTGGTCATCATCTACATCTGCAAATAATAGTGAATCAGCAGTCTGATCGAGTATTAAATAATATAGGCTCCGAGACACGGTCCAGAAATCCAGAATTATGGATAAACTCCTTGACAAATACAGCGACGTTAGTAGGTCGAGTATCTAATCAATCTGGAGACCCCATCGGGAACATGCTCATCTATGGTTTGCATAAAAATGGATGGGGTGGAACATTACTCACTTATAGAAATGGTGTCAATCCAGATGATTATTATGTAGAAAACTTCGCCACTACTGATATTACTCCAGGTTCCTATCATGTTGAAGTCAAGGATGAAGGTGGTAACTTAATAAGAGATTTTCCGTCACAGACATTTGTTGCTAATAGAACAACATATGTGGGTATTGATCCCGTTTTTCTACCCGATATTAGAAAAAACACAAATGGATGGACTTCCACTATTACTATTCGTAATAACAGCCCAAGAACAGCGCAAGCAACAGTAACATACTTTTATTTACCGACTGGCGCGTTCATGGCGCAAAGCGTTTATGGTATTGCACCCAATGGTAGTGTAAGTTTCGAACCGCCTGGCAGCGCAACTGACAATCGAGCTGCGGTGATAATGTCTAGTGAGGATGTTTCAGCAGCTGTACAGCAGGAACACAGTACTGATGGTACGATCGATGGTTATGCTGGAGTAGAGAATCCACAAACAACTGTTTATTCTCCTATTTTACATAGAAACAACAGTGGTTGGGATAGCGACTTATTTATACAGAATACCAGCAACCAAGATATCATGGTTACTGTGGACTTTATTGCGTCTGTAGGGAGTAACCAGCAGAAGCAGTATAATTTATCCCCTTGGGGACATAAAAAAATAGTACTCGATGGAATGAGTGAGCTTGGAGCAAGGTTCGTCGGTTCCGCTAAAATTACAAGTAACCAGCCCTTAGCGGTTGTTTCTACCCAGTATTTAAATAACTCCCAGCTAATGGCAACAAGTAACAGTCAGGTCATAGGAGCAACGCTATATGGTCCGCTTGTTCAAAACAATAATGTTGGCTATCTCTCTGGGGTAAGTATTTTAAACGCATCTGGATCAGCGTCTACGGTGACTGCAAGATATTACAGCTCAACTGGCAGCAATTGTTATAGCGATAGTGAGTATGTTTATGGAAATAGGAGTTGGATCGAATATCCTGTAATACCAATTCCAACTCCACCTGCAACGAGTCAATGTCCAAGTGTTGTATCGAGTCAATTTACTAGCAATCAAAGCTTAGTGGCTAATGTAAATCAACTCCTGAACTCAACACAAGCTACAACATATGCGGCCATATCCTCGCCATCAAAAATAGTTAGAATCCCACGAATAAGACGCAATGATAGTTGGAATGATGGCTTTGTTATTCGCAATACTGAAAGTAGTTCAGCTACTGTTGCTATCACGCTATACAATACGAACGGTTCGTTCAACGCTACTTTAAGCGGTATATCGATCAGTGGGAATGGTTACTATGTGGTACTGGGAAGTATTCCAAATAATTTCATAGGATCGGCCGTCATTTCTTCAAATAGGGCTGTCGCAGTTTCGGTCAACAACTTGCGCAGGGTGGGAACTGGCGATATTATATCCAGTTATCCCGCAGATCACGAGTAGTAGGTTGAGAATATGTACATTGGACTTTGGACAAAGTCGTCTCGCTCGGCGGCTTCGAACGCGAAGACGTTCTCCCGGTCGATGAGGAACGCATTGCTCAGCCCGGCCCCGCGCGCGCCTTCGCAATCGTCATCGATGCGGTCGCCAATGTAGACGGCGCTTTCCCCGGAGGCGTCCAGTTGCGTCAGTGCGTAGTGAAAGGGCGCGGCCGTGGGCTTGTGTCAAATAACGGGCGATAGTGTACCACCAGTACTTCACGATTTTATCGATAG